>CAVRSW010000026.1:0-14386 GCA_963723945.1 uncultured Actinomycetota bacterium | reverse complement strand
CTGCGTGGCCAAGATCCCCGACGACGATGCCGGTGACGGCGGGCGCGTGGTGTTCGTCCGGCACGCCCTCCCAGGCGAGACCGTCGACATCGAGGTGACCGAGGGGACCGAGGGTGACCGGTTCTGGCGGGCCGACGCCGTCGCGGTCGGCGTCGCCTCGCCGGACCGGGTGACGCCGCCCTGCCCGTACGCCGGACCCGACGCCTGCGGCGGCTGCGACTTCCAGCACGTCGCGCTCCCCGCGCAGCGCGCCCTCAAGGCGGCCGTGGTCCGCGAGCAGCTGACACGGCTGGCCGGCCTCGACGTACCGGTCGAGGTCGAGGCCGTCCCCGGCGACCGCGAGGGGCTGCGGTGGCGCACCCGGCAGCGCTACGTCGAGCTCCCCGACGGTCGTCGCGGGATGCGGAAGCACCGCTCCCACGAGGTGGTGCCCGTCGACGAGTGCCTGCTGGAGGCCGACGTCGCGCCGTCGTACGCGGTGCGAGGCCGGGAGCACTCCGTCGCCGAGGGCGGGTTCTGGCAGGTCCACCCGGGCGCGCCGGAGGTGCTGGTCGCGACGGTGCTCGACCTGCTGCGGCCGCAGCCCGGCGAGTCGGCGCTCGACCTCTACGCGGGGGTCGGGCTGTTCGCCGGAGCGCTCCTCGACTCGGTGGGGTCCGGCTCGCGGCTCGTCGCCGTCGAGGCGGACCGGCAGGCGGGCACCCACGCGCGCCGCAACCTCGGCGATGCGGTCGAGGTGGCGACCGGGCCGGTGGCCCGGGTGCTCGCGTCGTCCTACGACGAGCCGTTCGACCTGGTGGTGCTCGACCCGCCCCGGGAGGGCGCCCGGCGCGCGGTCGTCGAGCAGGTCGCCGACCGCCGGCCGCGGGCGGCGGCGTACGTGGCCTGCGACCCCGCCGCGCTCGCCCGCGACGTGGCGATCTTCGCCGAGCACGGCTACCGGCTCGCGGCGCTGCGGGCCTTCGACCTGTTCCCCATGACTCACCACGTGGAGTGTGTGGCGCTGCTGGCGCGCGAGGCCTAGCGTCGGCGCCATGGAGCTGGTGGAGCTCAACCACGTCATCGAGCACGGCATGACGACCTACCCGGGACTGCCGGGGCCGGAGGTCGGTGTCCACCTCGAGTTCGAGGACTCGCACGCGCTCTACGACGAGGGGACCGAGTTCTCCATCGGCCGGCTCTCGATGGTCGCGAACACCGGCACCTACCTCGACACCCCCGCCCACCGGCACCGCGGCGGCTGGGACACCACCGGGTTGCGGCTCGAGCAGTGCGTCGACCTGCCGGCGGTGGTGGTCGACGGTGGCGGCTCGATCGGGCCCGCCTCCTTCGACGGGCTCGACCTCGCGGGAGCCGCGGTCCTGCTGCGCACGGGCTGGGACCGGCACTGGCGCACCGATCGCTACGGCGACCCCGAGCACCCGTTCCTCGACGAGGCCGGCGCCGCGCACCTGGTGGCCGTGGGAGCCGGCCTGGTCGGGATCGACGGCGTGAACATCGACGACACCCGAGGTGGCGAGCGACCGGCGCACACCCGGCTGCTGGCGGCCGGCATCCCGGTCGTGGAGCACCTCACGGGACTCGACCTGTTGCCGGCGACGGGGGCGACGTTCACCGCCGTCCCGATCCGGGTGGCCGGGATGGCGACGCTGCCGGTCCGCGCGTTCGCACGCCTGCCCTGACGCGCCCTCGTGCCACGATGGGTGGCATGGCCAGCTACGACGTCAACCCGGCCGCGGTCGCGCACGCCCGCGAGCTGATCGACGCCCGGCAGTACGTCCTGGACAGTGACTGGGGAGAGGTGCAGCCGGACGCCGAGGCGCAGAACGCCTACCTCGAGCGGCACTCCTGGGACGACTACGCCGCCTGGCACCTCGGGCTGACGGAGGGGGCCAACGAGGAGACCAAGGCGCGACACGCGTTCGTCTACGGCGACTTCCGGCGGATCCACCGGACCGGCCTGATCGCCTGCGTCTACCGCGCCTCCGAGTGGCGTCACAAGGACGTCGAGCTCGCCGCCCACGATCTTCTGCAGCACCTCGACCGGGTCGCCGGCTGACGCCGACTTGCCCCTCTGGTCGGGAGTTGCGACCCTGAGGCCAGGGCCCCACCGGGGCTCCCGGACGAGGGGTGCCGTACCCGGAACGCGACAAGACGGCACCTGGGAGTGGTCTCGATGTCGTGGCTCGTGCTCGTCCTGTCCGGGGTGCTCGAGGCGGTGTGGGCGGTCGCCCTCGGCCGCTCGGAGGGTTTCACCCGGCTGGTCCCGTCCCTCACCTTCGGCGGCGCCCTCGTGCTCAGCATGGCGGGGCTCGCCTTCGCGATGCGGACCCTCCCGACCGGTACGGCGTACGCCGTCTGGGTCGGCATCGGGGCGGCACTCACCGTGGCGTTCGGCATGGTGACCGGAGCCGAGCCGGTCTCGCTGGTGAAGGTCGTGCTGCTGGCCGGCATCGTCGGCTGCGTGGTCGGCCTCAAGCTCGTGGGCTGACGGTCCGCTCAGCGCCGGATCCTCAGCACCGCGGAGTCGACCTGCGGCGGCGGTGCGAATGCGCGCCGCGGTATGCCGGGCCCGAGCTCCAGCGAGTAGCGGCGGTCGGCACCGTGCCCGCGGAGCGTCCTCAGGTCCGCCGGTGGAAGGCGACCTGGCGACCCCCGAGCCGGCGCATCTCGTAGCCCCGGTCGTGGGCCAGCCGGTGGTGGCGTGGGCAGAGCAGCCGCCCGAGCGCCAGGTCGGTGGCGCCGCCCCGCGACCAGGGGTCGTCATGGTGGGCGTGGCAGACGCTGGGTGGGAGCCCGCACCCCTCGGCGGTGCAGCCGCCGTCGCGGACCTCCAGGGCGCGCCGCTGGCTCGCGGTGAAGAACCGGCGGGAGCGCCCGAGGTCGAGCACCTCGGAGCGGCCGCCCAGCACCGCGGGGACCAGCCCGGCCCCACAGGCCAGGCGCCGCGCCTCGCCCACCGAGATCCGGTGGCCGGTGGTCAGGGTGGCGGCGCCGGCACCGGACAGCAGGGCGTCGAGGTCGAGGGTCACGGTCAGGGTGGTGGCGTTGCCGCCGTGGCGGGGGAGCCGGGCGGTCGGGTAGCGCTCGACGTAGTCCATCAGCGCCTCTCCCAGCCGCTCCGGGGTGATGACCGGCCGACCCGGGGGAGTCCGATCCTGGCTCGCGCGGCGGGGAGCGGCGAGACCGTGGAGGTGCTCGCGGAGCAGGTGGCCCTGCAGCGTGGGCAACGTGAACCGACCGTGGCACTGGCCGTGCCCGTCGTCGACCATGGTGAACCGCGCGCGTGCCGCCGCCCGCCGCTCCTCGGCCTCGAGCAGTCGCTGCTCGTGGGACTCCGCCACCTCGGGAGCGACGACGTCGAGGATCCGCCGCCCGAGCAGGCGGAGCCGCCGGGCGTCGTGGTGGGCGGCGGCCTCCAGCAGGTGGTCGCGGGCACGGACAGCCACGTCGCGGCCGAGGTCAGCCGGGAGCTGCTCGACCGCATGCACGATCACCCCGGCCTGGTCGGGCAGCAGCCGACCCTCGCGCAGCCGGTCGGCGACCGGGCGGTGCAGGGCGTCCTCGAGGTCGCGCGCCAGCGCCAGCACCCTGCCGGCCTCGCCCCGGGTCAGCCGGGTGCGGTGGGCCCACCAGGTCACCGTGTTGCGCGCCCCCGCAGGGTCGCCGAGCCGGCGTCGGTCGGCCTCGACGGCGACCTCTCCGAGCGTCGACGTCACCCTTCCCGTGATGGCGGTGAGGCCGTCGAGCAACCGGACGACGTCTCCGTCGGGCAGCGTGGACAGCGGGACCGACGCCAGGGCGGTGAGCGCCTCGTCCAGAGCTGCCAGCGCCTGGGCGACCGCGGGGGAGGGGCCCGCCTGGCAGCCGGGTGCCCGCCAGCCACCGCGTTCGTCGTCGGTCCGCATCATCACTCCTCTCTCGCGCAGAGCCCGAATGGGGGAGGGACACCTGTCCGCCGGAGCGGTCTCACAGTGTCCGACGCAGCGCGCCTGTGAGAGGCGGATCCGAGGACCCGGGTCCGAACCCGTCAGCGTCGAGTGTTGGTTCGAACCTGTGTTCGAGGATACCGTGGCCCACCGACACCGGCAACCGAGCCCGAGGAGCCTGTGGACAGGGTCGCCCTCCGCTCCTGCGGAGAGCGCGCATCGGGTCGTTGCCGCCGATGTTCGTCGCAGCTGCGAATCCCTCTCCTGCACGAGTGGCTGCGGCTAGGCTGAATCACGTGCGAGCCTCGGTCTCGGCGATCGTGCTCGCCGCCCTCCTGGTGCCCCTCACCTCATGCGCGACGCAGGGGAGCGGAGTCGACCCGAAGGGCGCACCTGCGGCCCGAGGCATCCAGGCGGACACGCCCGAGAAGAAGCGCCTGCTCGCTGCCGTGCGGAGCTACAACGACGCGTTCCACACCGGCGACTACCGCTCCGTCTACCGCATGCAGGTCGACCTCTGCCGAGAGCTCTCGTGGGAGGACGGATTGCCGATGCAGGTGGAGCAGGCCGCGAGGCGCTACGGCGAGCCCCAGCGCATCACGTCGTTCAAGGCGACGGTCAACCGACACATTGCCTTCGTGACCTACACGTTCGAAGACCGGCGGCTCAACCGGCGGGGCGAGGCATGGACCCCCAGCAGCGACGGCTGGCGGTACGCGGACTGCTGACCTGGGCCGCCCGTACGACGCCGACGACAACGGTGGCCGCACCCGCTGACCCGCCCGCTCATCATGCCGCTCCTACGCCCCCGGACGTCGACCACGGAGGTGCCGCCGTCACTCCAGGAGGGCGCGGCGCAGGATGACCTCGCCCTCGGGGTCGAGGTCTCCCCGCGGCACGAACCCGAGCCGGGCGTAGAACCCGGCCGGACCACCCTCGCCGGGCACGTGGCTGGTGAGCAGCTCGGTCGCACCCTCGCGCCGCACCAGGTCGATGATCTGGCGGACCACCTCCCGGCCGTAGCCCCGGCCCTGGTAGCGGTGGTCGATGAGCAGCTTCCAGAGGAACCAGGGGCCGTTGATCTCGGGCGGCTGCGGCTCGACGTCCCAGCTCAGCATGACGAAACCAACGGGTTCGTCGGCGGCGTAGACGGCGCGGAACCACGGGTTTCCGTGGGGGTACGCCTCGGCCTCGGCGAGCGAGGCGGCCACGGTGCTGACGAACCGTTCCTGGTCGGGTGTGGTGCGCAGGGCGAGGACGGCCTCGGCGTTGTCCTCGGTGATCTCCCGCAGGGTGATCGTCACGTGGGCACGCTAGCCGACGGCACGACCCACGGCGGTCACAGCCAGCGCCGCACCCGGCGGCAGTAGTCGGTGTACGTCGCGCCGAACTTCGCGGCCAGGTAGCGCTCCTCGGGGAGGATCGCGCCCCAGCGGAGCAGCGCCCACTCCACGGGGAGCGCCACCAGTGCCCAGGTGGACCCCGCCACCAGGGCGACGCCTGCGGACAGGACCAGCAGGCCGACGTAGAGCGGGTTGCGCGACCACGCGAAGGGCCCGTGGTCGATCACGGTCGTGGTCGCACCGCCGGGCAGCAGTGCGGTCCGGTGCCTCGCGATCGTCAGCAGTGCCCATCCGTTCCAGACCCCGAACACGGCCACGAGCAGCCATCCCGAGACCGCTGCCACCTGGGACGCCGCCAGCGGGTCGCCGACCCGCCACGAGACCAGGAGCCCGAGCACGAGCGGCCCGCCCACGGCCACGGGCGGCCACATCCGGAAAGCCGGACCGCGGTCGGACGCCACCCCCCATGACTATCACCCCAGGGCCACGAGGAGGCGTCCGGAAACGGCAGGCCCGCCACGTCGAACGTACCCCGCGCGGGGGGTCTTGCCGCAAGACCCCCCGGATGCCGCACACTCCTCCGGTGGCTGACGTGATCGTTGCCGGGGCGGGTCCCACCGGACTGATGCTGGCCGGTGAGCTGGCGCTGGCCGGCGTCGACGTGCAGATCGTGGAGCGGCGCTCCACCTCCGACCTGGTGGGCATGCGTGCCCGTGGCTTCCACTCACGCACCATCGAGATCCTCGACCAGCGGGGCATCGCCGACCGCTTCCTCGCCGAGGGGCAGACCGTCTCGGTCGCCTCGTTCGCGAACGCGACGGTGGACATCAGCGACCTCCCGACCCGGCACCCGTACACGCTGGGCCTGGTCCAGAGCCGGATCGAACGGATCCTGACCGACTGGGTCGGCGAGCTGGGCGTACCGATCCACCGGGGGCGAGAGGTGGTCGGGTTCGCCCAGGACGCCGGCGGGGTCGACCTGCACCTGGCCGACGGTGGGCCGGTGCGCGGGCGCTACCTGGTGGCGGCCGACGGGGGTCGCAGCACGATCCGCAAGGCGGCCGGCATCGCGTTCCCCGGGTGGGAGGCGACGAGGAGCACCCTGATCGCCGAGGTGGAGGTCACCGAGGAGACGCCGACGGGCGTCCGCATCGACGAGACGGGGATCCACGGACTCAACCCGTTGGGCGACGGCCCGACCGTGCAGGTCCTGGTCACCGAGCAGCAGCTGGGTCCCGCGACCGCACCCACCCTGGCCGACCTCAGCAGCGCCCTGACCGCGGTGTACGGCACCGACTTCGGGGTGCGCAGCCCCACGTCGATCTCGCGGTTCAGCGACGCCACCCGACAGGCGGCCGCGTACCGCGCCGGCCGCGTGCTGCTGGCCGGCGACGCCGCCCACATCCACGGACCCACGGGCGGGCAGGGGATCGGCCTCGGTGTCGAGGACGCGACGAACCTGGCATGGAAGCTCGCCCAGGTGGTCCAGGACCTCGCCCCGGACAGCCTCCTGGACACCTACCAGGCAGAGCGCCACCCGGTCACCGCCCGCGTGCTGAAGTACACGATGGCGATGTCGGTGACCCAGCGGGCGGACAGCCGCGTCAGCGCACTGACCGACGTCGTGGCCGAGCTGGTGGCGATCGACGCGGCCCGGGTCAAGCTGGCCGGGCTTCACCTCGGCCTCGATGCCTGCTACGAGCCCGAGCCGGGCGGCCACCCGCTGCTGGGGCGCCGGATGCCGGACCTCGACCTGACGAGCGCGGACGGCCCCGTACGGATGTTCACGCTCCTCCACGATGCCCGCCCGGTGCTGCTCGACCTGGGCGGGGCCGGGAGCCTGGAGGCGGGATCCTGGGGCGATCGCGTGCGCGTCGTCGACGCGTCGTACGAGGGGGTGTGGGAGCTGCCGGTGATCGGTGTCGTCGAGGCCCCCGCGGCCGTGCTGGTCCGACCCGACGGGCACGTGGCGTGGGTGGGGGACGGGACCTCCGCCGGGCTCGAGGACGCGCTGGGTCGCTGGTTCGGCCGGCCGACCGCATCCTCGCGGGGCTGACCTGCCCTGACTTCCCTCAGTCCTGCATCAGCCGTACGGCGCGTACGGCCACCGCCGGCGTCCCGCCCCAGCAGGCGTCGAACCGCTTGCGGTAGGCGCCGCCGAGGAAGCGCAGCATGACGAAGCGCGGGATCGCCGGGACCTGGTGCTTGACGACGTCGGCGCCGCCCGGGTCGAGGTTGTCGAGCATCCAGTGGCCCTGGAAGGCCAGGTCGGGCGGCTTCACGCCCTGGGTGTTGCCCTTCTCGAAGAGCGCCCACTCCTCCTCGGTGACGCTCCCGGCGACCAGCGGGCTGAGCGAGCGCTCCTCGTGCTCGAGGTGCGGGTCGAGGACCCGGCGCAGACCGGCCACGGCCTCACCGAGAGCGTGCGCCGCCCCTGGTTCGGCGGCCTGGGCGCGGCGGCCCGCCTCCTCCAGCGTCGTGACGGCCGACGCGATCGCCTCGTGCTCGGCGAGCATCGTGTCGATCAGCGGGCCGACGTCGGGCTTGTTGGCCCGCATCACCGGGAACAGCCGCTCGTCCTCGGTGGTGTGGTGGCGGTGCAGCAGCTCCATCAGCCACACCGCATGGCCCCCGATGGCCTGCAGCCGAGCGGGGGACAGGTCGTCCGGCCGCTCGACGAGCAGCGCGATCCGCTCGAGGTCGCGCTTCAGCGCCGCGTGGATGACGCCGTTCATCCGGGTGTCGATCGTCATGGGAGGACCCTCCTCCGTCGGTACGCCGCGGGCAAGGCTCCTCAGCGCGGTTCGTGCCCGCGCGTGCGGCCGAGCGTCGCGAGCAGGTCCTCGTGCAGCTGGAACCAGACGGTGTGGCAGGAGTCCCTGCCGATCCCGTCGACCCACCCCCGCTCCCCGGCACGCGCCCGGGCGAGGGCCGCTTCGTAGCGCCCGGAGTAGCCGGCGAGGCGATCGAGGCAGCGGGCCAGCGTGCCGGCCAGCGGCACCAGCTCGCCGCCCACCTCCGCGAGCCGCTGCAGCACCCGGGCGTCCCACCGCAGGTCCTGGTGGTCGTTGGCCGCGAACGGGAGGCCCGGGACCGGGCGGGTCTGCCAGTCGGTCACCGCCTGCAGCACGCGGCCGTTGAGGTCGAGGAACTCGAGGTAGGTGCGGTGGACGACGTCGCGCCTCCCCGTGGCGTCGAGCTCGGCCGCCAGCCGCCGCTCGCCCTCGACCCTGCCCCGCTCGGTCAGCGACCACCCTGCCGAGTCGGCGAACGCGGACCACGTCACGAGACCCGCCGCGCGCTGGTCCTCCAGGCTCTCCGCCACCGCGTCCTCGTCCAGCGCGTAGCGCGCGGCCACCGCCGTCGTGGGGGAGAAGCCGAGCAGCCGGACGGCGTGCAGCACCAGCAGGTCGGGGTCCGACGAGGTCACCCGCGCCACTCCTCCGCGAGGATCCCGTAGGTGAAGCCGTCCACCCAGCCCAGCTCGGCATGGAAGGAGTCGGCGACGCCGTGCTGCTCGCGCCGCATCCCCAGCTTCTCCATCACCCGCCACGATGCCACGTTGTCGGCGAAGCAGCCGGCCATGACCCGACGCAGGCCCAGCTCGCGGAACGCGGTGTCGAGCAGGGCGCGGGCCACGGCGGTCGCGATCCCGCGCCCCGCGTACGCCGGGTCGACCAGGTAGCCCAGCAGTCCCTCGCTCCGCTCGTACGTCTCCTCGCTCCCGAGCTGCCCGCTGCCGTCGCGCACCTCCAGCGCGCCGGTGGCGACCGGCCGGCCGTCGAGGAGCGCGAGGAACCCGGCCTCGAGCGGGTCGTCGACCGAGTCGAGCCAGGCCTGCGTGTAGCGCTCGGGGTCCACGGTCGTGCGCATCAGCCACCGGGTGACGTCGGGGTGGTTGCGCCACTCCAGGACCTGGGCGAGCAGGTCGCGCGTGGGCGTGACGAGGGTGAGGTCGGGGAGGGCCACCCGCGGAGGCTAGGCGGAGCCGAGCGGTGGCGGCCACCGCGTTTCGGGTTGTCCCGCGCCGACGGGTAAGATATCTTGACATCAAGACACTTTCCCACCTCCGGTAAGGCTGGCCTCACTTCCACGGCCGTGGCCCCCGGCGGCAAGATGGGTGGGGACGCGAGATCCCCAACGCGAAGGCACAGCGAGGAGACGACGATGGCCAGCCAGGACAGCTTCGGAGCCAAGAGCACGCTCGGCGTGGGCGACCGGGAGTACCAGATCTTCCGGCTCGATGCCGTGGCCGCCGACGGGCTCCCGGAGGACGCCGTCGCCAGCCTTCCGTTCAGCCTCAAGGTGCTGCTGGAGAACCTGCTCCGCACCGAGGACGGCTCCGACATCACCGCCGACGACATCCTGGCGCTCGCCGGCTGGGACGCCGATGCCGAGCCCGACAAGGAGATCCAGTTCACGCCCGCCCGCGTGATCATGCAGGACTTCACCGGCGTCCCGTGCGTCGTCGACCTCGCCACGATGCGCGAGGCGATGCAGGAGCTCGGAGGCGACGCCTCCCGGATCAACCCGCTGGCGCCGGCCGAGATGGTCATCGACCACTCCGTGATCGCCGACGTCTTCGGCAGCGCCGACGCCTTCGAGCGCAACGTCGAGATCGAGTACGAGCGCAACCAGGAGCGCTACCAGTTCCTCCGCTGGGGCCAGGGCGCCTTCGACGACTTCAAGGTCGTCCCGCCCGGCACCGGCATCGTGCACCAGGTCAACATCGAGCACCTGGCCCGCACCGTGTTCACCCGGGAGGTCGATGGCGAGCTGCTGGCCTACCCCGACACCTGTGTCGGCACCGACTCCCACACCACGATGGTCAACGGCATCGGCGTGGTCGGCTGGGGCGTCGGCGGCATCGAGGCCGAGGCCGCGATGCTGGGCCAGCCGGTGTCGATGCTGATCCCGCGCGTCGTGGGGTTCAAGCTGTCCGGCGACCTGCCCGAGGGCTCCACCGCCACCGACCTGGTGCTCACCATCACCGAGATGCTGCGCGAGCACGGCGTGGTCGGGAAGTTCGTGGAGTTCTACGGCCCCGGCGTCTCGGTGCTGCCGCTGGCCAACCGCGCCACGATCGGCAACATGAGCCCGGAGTTCGGCTCGACCATCGCCGTGTTCCCGATCGACGAGGAGACCATCAAGTACCTCGAGCTCACCGGCCGCACGCAGGAGCAGCTCGACCTGGTCGAGACGTACGCCCGCGAGCAGGGGCTGTGGCACGACCCGGACGTGGAGCCTCGCTACTCCGAGAAGCTCGAGCTCGACCTCGCGACCGTCGTCCCGAGCCTCGCCGGCCCGAAGCGGCCCCAGGACCGGGTCTCGGTCACCGACGCCAAGGACGCCTTCCGCGGCGCGCTCGCCGACTACGTCTCCGCGGACCGCGAGGAGCAGGACGAGCACGGCTACGACGAGGCGGTCGCTGAGTCCTTCCCGGCCTCCGACTCGCCCTCGCACGCCAACGGCAACGGAGCGCCGAAGAAGCCCTCCGCCGCGCCGAAGGACGGCGGGCGTCCCAGCCACCCGGTCACGATCTCGATCGACGGCCAGGAGATGGAGATCGACCACGGCGCCGTCACCATCGCCGCGATCACCTCCTGCACCAACACCTCCAACCCGAGCGTGATGATCGGCGCGGGACTGCTGGCCAAGAACGCCGTCGACAAGGGCCTGACCCGCAAGCCGTGGGTGAAGACCTCGCTGGCGCCGGGCTCGAAGGTGGTCAGCGACTACTACGAGCGCTCCGGCCTCACGCCGTACCTCGACAAGCTCGGCTTCAACCTCGTCGGCTACGGCTGCACCACCTGCATCGGCAACTCCGGCCCGCTGATCCCGGAGGTCAGCGAGGCCGTCAACGACGCCGACCTCGCCGTGGTCAGCGTGCTCTCGGGCAACCGCAACTTCGAGGGCCGGATCAACCCGGACGTGAAGATGAACTACCTGGCCTCGCCGCCGCTGGTGGTCGCGTACGCCCTGGCCGGCTCGATGGACGTCGACCTGTTCGACGACCCGCTGGGTCAGGACACGGACGGCAGCGACGTCTACCTCAAGGACATCTGGCCCTCGCCGCGGGAGGTCGAGGAGACGATCGCGCAGGCGATCACCTCCGACATGTTCGGGTCGTCCTACGAGGACGTCTTCGCCGGCGACGACCGCTGGCGGGCGCTCGAGACGCCCGAGGGCGACACGTTCGCCTGGGACGAGGACTCGACGTACGTCCGGAAGCCTCCCTACTTCGACGGCATGCCCGACGAGCCGGAGCCGGTCACCGACATCGACGGTGCCCGGGTGCTGCTCAAGCTGGGTGACTCGGTGACCACCGACCACATCAGCCCGGCCGGCGCGATCAAGAAGGACAGCCCCGCCGGCTCCTACCTCCAGGAGCACGGCGTCGGCCAGCGCGACTTCAACTCCTACGGCTCGCGCCGCGGCAACCACGAGGTGATGATCCGCGGCACCTTCGCCAACATCCGGCTGCGCAACCAGCTCGCCCCCGGCACCGAGGGCGGCGTGACGCGCGACTTCACCCGGGACGGCCAGGAGAGCACCGTCTTCGAGGCCAGCGAGCACTACCTCGAGGCCGGCATCCCGCTGGTCGTGCTCGCCGGCAAGGAGTACGGCTCGGGCTCCTCGCGCGACTGGGCCGCGAAGGGCACCGCGCTGCTCGGCGTGAAGGCGGTGATCGCGGAGTCCTACGAGCGGATCCACCGCTCCAACCTGATCGGCATGGGCGTGCTGCCGCTGCAGTTCCCCGAGGGCCAGTCCGCCGAGAGCCTGGGCCTGACCGGTGAGGAGGAGTTCTCCTTCACCGGCGTCACCGAGCTCAACGAGGGCCGGACGCCCAAGACCGTGAAGGTCACCGCCGGCGACGTCGAGTTCGACGCGACGGTGCGTATCGACACCCCCGGCGAGGCCAACTACTACCGCAACGGCGGGATCATGCCGTACGTGCTGCGCAACCTGCTGCGCGCCTGAACCGCCGCCCCGGTCACCGCCCGGCGAGGGCGGTGACCAGGGGTGCGGCGCCGCTGATCGCGATCACCAGCAGGCAGCAGCGCCGGAACCACGCGTAGGGGAGCCGGGCCCCGAGCCGCAGCCCCAGGGCGCTGCCGAGCAGCGCGCCCGGGAGCCACAGCGCGACCAGGGGAGCGGCCTCCACCCACGGTGCGTCGCCGCGGGCGGTGAGGGCGAGCAGCGTGACCGCGTTGCCGACGACGAAGAAGGCCGCCAGGTCGGCGACCATCGACCGCGCGCCCGACCGGGCCTGGGTGAGCACCAGGGCGGGCGGGACGCCGTTGAGGCTGGTGGTCGGCCCGAGGAAGCCGCCGGCCGCACCGGCGAGGGCGACGCGGGTCCCGCCGAGCGCTGCCGGGGCGGCGGCCGGTCGCCGGCTCCCGAGCGTCAGCGCCACCGCCCCGGCGACGGCGACCACCGAGGCGCCGATGGTGAGGGTGCGGGTGTCGAGCCGGTCCAGCAGGACCAGCCCCGCGACCAGTCCCGGCACGCCGGCCGCCACCAGCGTGGTGGCCCGGCGCGGGGACAGGGCGCGGCGCAGCTGCACCAGCGTCGCCGTGCGGGTCAGCATCGCGAGCGCGAGGTTGACCGCGACCACGGAGGCCAGGTCGAGGCCGAGCGCGAGCAGCAGCGGCAGCGCGACCAGTCCGTACGCGAAGCCGACGATCCCGGCGAGGCAGGTGGCCAGCGCGACGGCAAGGGCCCCGAGGGCGACGACGGCGACGCTCACCCGGGGACCCTCGCAGACGTCGGCGGCGGCAGGGCTCGCCGGGGTGTCCGGTCGTGGGCCCTGCCGCCGCCGGGGCGACGCGTCCGGGTCAGGAGGCGTCGGCCGTGTAGTCGTTCTCGAAGAACATGTCCTCCGGGCTCGGTGCCTCCTTGATCATGCCGATCTCGGCCATGAACTCGGCGAACGTCGAGAAGCCGGTCGGGGTGTTGGTGAACGTCACGTCCTCGTCCTCGATCTGGGTGAGCATCTCCTCGGGCGAGAGCTCGCCGCCGGACTCCTCGGAGAGCAGCTTCGCCGCCTGCTCCGGGTCCTCGTTGAGCATGACGGTGGCCTCCTCGATCGACTTCTCGAGCGCGCTGATCGTCTCGGCGTTCGCCTCGGCGAACTCCTCGGTCGCATAGAGCGAGTTGAAGGTGTGCTCACCGAACAGGTCGTAGCTGTCGAGGATCGGCTCGGCACCCTCCTCGGCCTCCTGTGCCTGGAACGGCGGCGAGGTGAGGTGGGCGTCGATCTGGCCGGAGACCAGCGCCTGCACGCCGTCGGGGTGGCCGAGCGAGACGATGGTCTCGTCGAGCGCCGCGGCGTCGCCGAGCTCCTCCTGGGCGCCCTTGCGCAGCACCACCGACTGGATGGAGTCGGGGGCGGGCATGGCGATCTTGCCTCCCTCGAGGTCCTTCAGCGAGGAGATGGCGGGATCCTTGGCCATCAGCTGCAGGTTCATGTTGTTCATGGACATGATCGTCTTCCACTCGACGCCGCCGTCGCGGCCGACGATGAACGGCCCGGCGCCGCCGGCGGCGACCTGGATGTCGCCCGCGATCACGCCGTCACGGATGGCCGAGCCGGAGTCCAGCACCTGCCAGTTGACCTCCACGCCCTCCAGGTCGTCCTCGAGGCTGCCGCTCTCCTTGGCGATCAGCAGCGGGGCGTAGCCCAGTCCGGGCTGGTAGGCGATGGTCACCTCGGAGGTGGGCTCCTCGGCACTGCTGCCTCCGCCGCAGGCGGCGAGGCTGAACGCCATCGTGCCGGCGGCGAGCGCGGCGGTCAGGCGGCGGAACGGTCGGGTCGTACGCATGGTGCTCCTTGTGGGTTGAGGGGTCGGTTGCGAGATCGGTCGGGAGGGACGGGGCGGGCAGGGAGGCGCTGGTCAGGACTGCGCCTTCATGCCCCACTTGACGACGGTCCTGCGCTCGAGCCAGGAGAACGCCAGGTCGAGGGCGATGCCGATCGTCATGATCGTGACGAGGCCCGCGAACACGTCCGGCGTACGCAGGAAGTAGCGGGCGTCGTTGATGAAGTAGCCGAGGCCGCCACCGGAGCCGGCGACGCCGAAGACGAGCTCCGCGGCGATGATCGTGCGCCAG
>CAVRSW010000025.1:0-71420 GCA_963723945.1 uncultured Actinomycetota bacterium | reverse complement strand
CCGAAGGCCCAGCCGGTCTTGAGGCCGCTGATCGTGTGGGGGAGGGCGGCCGGCATCAGCACGTCGCGGACCAGTCGCCATCCCGAGAGGCCGATGTTGCGGCCGACCGCGACGACCGTCGGGTTGGCCGTCCGGAAGCCCTGGCTCACGTTGATCGAGATCGGCCAGATCACGGCGTTGGCGATCACGACGACCAGCGCGGTGGTGCTCAGCCCGAACCACAGGATGGCCAGCGGCAGCACCGCGATCGAGGGCAACGGGTTGAGCATGCTGGTCAGCAGCACCAGCAGGTCCTCGCCGAACTTGGTCCACGTCGCGAGGGTCGTGAAGACGGCGGCCAGCACCATGCCGATCACCATCGCGGTGAGCAGGATCTTGAGCGTCGTCAGCGTGGCGGTCAGCAGCTCACCCTCGGTGAACCCGGTGACGATCGCCTCGGCGACGTCGGCCGGGCTGGACACGAGCAGCGGGCTGACGCCCGACATCACGACGTACAGCTGCCAGACGGCCAGCAGGCCGATCACGATGGCGGCACGTCGGGGGAAGGTCGGCAGGCTGCCCCACCCGCGGCGCTTCCGGCGGCTCGGCGTGGGTGGCGGGGTCGAGGTCGTGGTGGGCTCGACGGTGGCAGTGGTCTCGGTCATGTCGGCTCCTACTCGAACGAGGCGTGCTCGGTCTCGGCGCCGTCCTCGGAGAGCAGCCCGCGCAGCCGCTGCATCGCCTCCGTGAACGCCGGGTCGGCGGGGTCGTCGAGGCCGCGGACGTCGACCACGTCGACGACGGTGGAGGGCGGCTTCGAGAGCACCACGACGCGGTGGCCGACGAAGACCGCCTCCTGGATGCTGTGGGTGACGAAGAGGATGGTCACGCCGGTGCGCTCGGCGACGTCGTTGAGCTCACCCTGGAGCCGTGACCGGGTCTGCGCGTCGAGTGCGCCGAACGGCTCGTCCATGAGCAGCAGCGCGGGGTCGAGCGCGAGGGCGCGGGCGATGGCCACCCGCTGCTTCATGCCGCCGGAGAGCTGGTGCGGGTAGCGGTCGCGGGCGTGCTCGAGCTGCATCAGGCGCAGGTACTCGTCGGCCCGGGCGCCCGCCTCGGCCTTGGAGCGGCCGTTGACCCGTTGCGGGTAGACCAGGTTGCCGCGGACCGTACGCCACGGGAACAGCTGGTCGAACTCCTGGAACACGACGGCGCGGTCGGGGCCCGGCGTGGTGACCGGCTCGCCCGTCACCCGCAGGTCACCGCCGAACGGCTCGAGGAAGCCGGCGACGGCCTTGAGCAGCGTCGACTTCCCGCAGCCGGACGGTCCGAGCAGCATGATCTTCTCGCCCCGCTGCACCTCGAAGCTGGCGTCGCGGACGGCGACGGTCGGCTGACCGTCCACGACGTACCCGAGCTGGGCGTGCGAGACCGAGAGGATCGGTCCGGCGTGCGGGGCGTCGTGCCCCGCCGTCCGCGTCCCGCGGCCTCTGGTCCTGGTCCTGGTCGTCATCGGGCAGTCCCTCCGGTGGTGGTCGAAACGGTCAGGAGTCGGGCGGCCCAGCCGGCCAGCTCGCGGTCGAGGTCGGGGTCGAGCGCCACCGGCTCGTCGTCCGGGATCTCGGCGGGCAGCCGGCGCGAGGCACCCGGGAGCCGGGCGCCGGCCCCGGTGACGTTGCGGGCGAGGGCGTCGAGGCGGCTACGGGCGCCGTCGCCACCGTCCGGGTCGAGCCGGGCAGGGTCGAGCGTGATCAGGGTGTGGGCGATCCGCTGCGGTCGGGCGACCTGGTCGGCGGCGAACATGTCGCTGACGTCGCGCGACAGCGCCGGACCGACGACACCGCCGGTGAGCGACTCGACCAGCAGCGCGAGCGCGAACCCCTTGGCGCCGCCGAGCGGGGCGAGCAGACCGCGGAGCGCGACGGCGGCGTCGGTGGTCGGGCGGCCCTCGGCGTCGAGCGCCCACCCCTCGGGCAGCTGCTCGCCGGTCCGGGCGCGTGCGGCGATCCTGCCCCGGGCGACGTTGCTCAGGGCCATGTCGACGATCATCGGTCGGGGACGGCACGGCACCCCCGCCGCGATCGGCGACGTGGAGAGCTCGGCGGTGGCCGACCCCCACGGGGCCATGGCGGCCGGGCCGTTGGACACGACGATCGTGACCAGGCCGGCCTGCAGGCCGGGCAGCACGTACGCGCCCAGCGCGCCGCAGTGGCCCGAGTCGGAGACGGTCACCGCGGCGACGCCGTACTGCCGGGCCCGCTCGGTGGCGAGCTCGGCAGCGGTCCAGGCCTGCCAGTGGCCGAGGCCGGCGTGGCCGCGGAGCGACACCACGGGGCCGGAGTCCTGTGCGGTCTCGAGGTCGGCCGCCGGGTCGTGGCCGCCGGCGGCGAGGCGCGACAGGTAGTAGGGGAGTCGCATCAGGCCGTGCGAGCCCACGCCCCACGACTCGGCGAGCAGGAGCACCTCGGCGGTCCGGGCGGCGCGCGCGTCGGGCAGCCCGCTCGCGGCCAGCAGCCGGGTGGCGAGGTGGCGGAGGGTGCCGACGGTCCGGACGTCGTTCATCGGACCAGCTCCCGATGGCGCCCGACGGCCGCGGTGGCCGTGCCGCCGCCGAGCACGGTGGCGAGCTCGGCGGCCAGCACCTGGGTGATCCGCTGCTGGCTCTGCTCGGTGAGGCCCGCGACGTGCGGGGTGAGCACCACCGTGGGCAGCGTCTCCAGGACGCCGGTCACGGGCGGCTCGGTGGCCCGGACGTCGAGCCCGGCGCCGGCCAGCCGGCCCTCCTGCAGCGCGCGTACGAGGGCGTCCTCGTCGACGATCTCGCCGCGGCCGAGATTGAGCAGGATCGCGGTGGGCTTCATGGTCGCCAGCAGCGCGTCGTCGACCAGGCCGGTGGTCCCGGGCCCGCCGGGCAGGTGGATCGACAGCACGTCGGCCGCGGCGGCCACCTCGTGCAGGTCACCCAGCTCGAGGCCGCGCAGGTCGGACGGGTCGGCGTACGGGTCGTGGGCGACGACGCGCATCCCGAGGGCGGCGGCGAGGTCGGCGCAGGCACGGCCGGTGGCCCCGGCCCCGACGACGCCCCAGGTGCCGCCGAGCAGCTCGCGACCCGGCCGCCGGTCCCACGCGCCGGCCCGGCACTGCCGGTCGAGGGCGACCACGTGGCGCTGCACCGCGAGCGCCAGGCCGAGGGCGTGCTCGGCGACGCTGCGCGCGTTGGCGCCGCGGGGCGAGAGCACGACGGTGCCGGTGTCGTCGGCGGCGTCGAGGTCGATGTTGTCGAGGCCGACGCCGGCGCGGGCGACGACCCGCAGCGCGGGGTGGGCCTCGAGCAGCTCACGGGTGACCCGGGTGCGGTTGCGGACCACGAGTGCGGTGGCCCCGGCCAGCCCGTCGTCGCGGGCCGGCGAGGTCTCCGCGGCGTCGAGCCTGACGACGTCGTGCACCCGCGCCAGCTGCTCGAGCGGAGCGCCCCACACGCCCTCGGCGACGACGACGCGGGCCGCGGTGGCCGGTGCCGGTCGGTCGATGGTGTCCACGTCGTGTCCGTCCTCGGGGAGAGTAGTAGTGTAATTTAAGTAAAAAGAGCGAGAATGAGGTGTGGGGTGACCGGCCCGGCGACGGATCCGTCGTCGGGCCGGTCCCTGCCCTCAGGCGCTGCGGTAGAGCTTGGTGAGGGTGAACTCGCGGTGGTTGAGCGCTTCGGCGCAGGTGATCCGGCCGTTGATGGTGCGCTCGACGATGTCGATCAGCTGCTCGCCGGCCTCCTCGACCGAGGTGGTGGAGGCGAGCACGCCCGAGCAGTCGACGTCCATGTGGTCGGCCATGGAGGCTGCCGTCTTCGGATTCGCGGTGATCTTGACCACCGGCTGCACCGGGTTGCCGATCACGTTGCCCTGGCCGGTCGGGAACATGTTGACCACGCCGCCCGCGGCGGTCATCAGGGTCACGCACTCGGCGGCCGCGGACGAGGTGTCCATGAAGTGCAGGCCGGCGGTGGTGGGAGCCTCGGCTGCGCCGAGCGCGCCGACGATCGGCCGGCTGCCGGTCTTCACGATGTTGCCGAGGGCCTTCTCCTCGATCGTGGAGAGACCGCCGGCGATGTTGCCCTGGGTCGGCTGGGAGCCGAGCAGGTTGGCACCGGTCTGCTCGATCATGTCGATGTAGTCGTCGTACAGCGACTGGAACCGGGCCCGCACCTCGTCGGTGGCGCAGCGCTCGGCGACCAGGTGCTCGCCGCCGGTCAGCTCGCTGGTCTCGCCGAAGATCACCGTGCCGCCGTCGTCGACCCACTTGTCGACGAGGTACGCCGTGACCCGGCAGGAGCCGAGGCCGGTCGTGGTGTCGGACTCGCCGTCCTTCATGGTCAGCAGCACCTCGGAGCGCTCGACGGGCTCGCGCTGGAGCTCGCTGGCGTCCTGCAGGAACTGCTGGGCGACGTGCGAGACCTCCTCGACGACCTTGAGGTCGCCCCGGCCCTCGATCGAGATCGCGTGGACCGGCTTGCCGGACTTGGCGATGCCGTCGGCGACCCGGGCGGTCCAGTTCGGCTCGATGCCGATCACGACCACGGCCGCCACGTTGGGGTTGGAGCCGACGCCGATCAGGGTGCGGAAGGTGAGCTCGAGGTCCTCGCCGAACTGCAGGCGACCGAACGCGTGGGGGAGTGCCAGGGTCCCGGGGATCAGGGACGCGACGCCCTCGGCGGCGGCGTTGGACAGGTCGTCGACCGGGAGGATCGCGACGTGGTTGCGGGTGCCGACGGTTCCGTCGGGGCGGCGGTAGCCGGTCAGGCGACGCTGGTCTGCCACTTGACGCTCCTCACGTTGTGGGTGTGCACGTAGTCGCCGCGCTCGATGGGCGCGGTGGCCCGACCGATCGGCAGGCCGTACTCGATGACCTCCTCGCCCTCCGCGACGTCGCGGAGCGCGAGCTTGTGGCCGAGCGGGACCTGGTGGCGCAGCTCGACCTCCTCGACCTGGTCGCTGTCGAGGTAGCCGCCGGCGACGGCTCCTGGTTCGAGGTCCTGCACCGCCACGGCGACGGCGTCGCCGGTGCGGTGGGCGAGGAACCCTGGTGCGGAAACGGTCATCGTCTCTCCTCGTAACGCCGGCCGGGTGACCTGTCGGGACCCGTTCCGGAAGTGGTCAGTGGTCAGATCTCTTTTAAAACACTAAAGTGGATCTGGTTAGTAGTCAAAACCGTCATGACGAAGGGGTGTCCATGGACAGCACGCGGGGTCTCGGCCCGACCCAGCCCTGGCAGGTGATCGGGCCGCGTCGGCTGACGTTGCGCATCCGCGAGGAGATCCTGCGCGAGATCGACGAGCGCCGGCTCGCACCGGGCGACCGGCTGCCGTCGGAGCGGGAGATCGCGGAGCTGCTGCAGGTCAGCCGGCCGTCGGTCCGCGAGGCGGTCACCGCGCTCGAGGTGGAGGGGCGGCTCGAGGTCGTCCACGGCCGCGGCGTGTTCGTCGCGGAGCCCGAGACGAGCCGGCGGCTGCGCGCGTCGCTCGCGCGTCACCACCACGACCTCTCCGAGCTGTTCATGATGCGCGAGGCGCTCGAGGTGCCGGCGACGACGTGGGCGGCCGACAAGCAGGACACCCGCGCCCTCCGGGAGGTGCAGGACGCCTTCGACGCGCTCGAGCTCGCCTGGCAGGGCGACCGGCTCGGTGACCACGTCGACGACGAGGAGCTCGGCCGGCTCGACGCGGCCTTCCACCTCGCGATCGTCCGCGCGTCCGGCAACCGGTTCATGGAGCAGGTGCAGGACGTGCTCAACGAGATGATGCGGACCAGCATGAGCACCACGCTGCGGGTCCCGGGCCGGGCCCGTCGCTCCCGCACCGAGCACGCGCGGATCCTCGCGGCGGTCCTCGCCGGGGACGCCGCCGGGGCCGGCCGCGCCGCGCGGGCACACGTCCGGCACGCCCACCGGGCCGCCGTGACCCGGACGGAGGTCGTGTGACGGCCCGCGCCGAGGGCGCGGTGCGGGTCCGCGTCCGCCGGTCGGAGCCCGGGTCGCGCTCGGAGTTCGAGGTGGAGCGGTTCGCGCCGATGACCGTCCTCGACGCGCTGATGGCGGTCTACCGCGACCACGACCCGACGCTGGGCTTCCGGTTCTCGTGCCGGGTCGCGATGTGCGGCACCTGCACGGTGCGGGTCGACGGCCGGGCGGCGCTGGCCTGCCAGGCCCCGATCCGCGACGACGCCGACGAGGTCACCGTCGAGCCGGCCGCCGGGTTCCCGGTGGTGCGCGACCTGGTCGTCGACACCGCGGCGTTCTGGGAGGAGTGGGTCCGGGTGACGCCCTGGCTGGTGCCGCGCGAGGACCTCGA
This sequence comes from uncultured Actinomycetota bacterium, assembly GCA_963723945.1. GTDB lineage: Bacteria > Actinomycetota > Actinomycetes > Propionibacteriales > Nocardioidaceae > Nocardioides. Next base: position 65,101 of record CAVRSW010000025.1, on the reverse strand, counting down.
CGAGCCCGCGGTCGTACCGCCCGACGGTGCGGAGCGTCGGGCGATCGACCCTGCCCTCGACTGCATCCAGTGCGGCGCCTGCTTCTCCGGATGCGGGGTGGCCGGCGCCGGGCGGACCTTCCTCGGGCCCGCGGCACTGACCCGCGCCACGGTGCTGCTCCACGACTCCCGTGACGCCGCGACCGAGCAGCGGCTCGAGGTGGTGACCGGCCCCGACGGGGTGGACCGCTGCCACTTCGTGTACGCCTGCTCGGAGGTCTGCCCCAAGGGCCTCGACCCCGCAGCCGCGATCCGCGCCGTACGGACCGGGAGGGTGCCGCGATGACGACCACCGGACCCCACGTCGAGGAGCTGCACACCGACGTCGCGATCATCGGCAGCGGTGGCGCCGGGCTGATGTGCGCCCTGCACGCCCACGACGCCGCGCCCACCCTCGACGTGACCGTGATCAGCAAGGGCGCGGTCGGCCGTTCGGGGTGCACCCGGATGGTCCAGGGCGGCTACAACGCGGTGCTCGACCCCGCCGACTCGGTCGAGCGCCACTTCGCGGACACCCTCGAGGGCGGCTCGTGGCTCAACGACCAGGAGCTGGCGTGGACGCTGGTCAACGACGCCCCGCGCGTGATCCACGAGCTCGAGACCCGCGTCGGGTGCTTCTTCGACCGGCGCCCGGACGGCCGGATCAAGCAGAAGGCGTTCGCCGGCCAGTCGTTCGACCGGACGGTCCACCGCGGTGACCTCACCGGCATCGAGATCATGTCGCGGCTGCGCGACCAGATGTTCCGGATCGGCGTCCGCGAGCTGGAGGACTACCGGGCGCTCGACCTGGTGCGCGACGTCGACGGCGGCCTCGGCGGCGTCGTCACGCTCGACGTACGCCGCGGGGTGTTCGTGCTGGTCCGCTGCCGGGTGCTCGTGATGGCCACCGGAGGGGCGGCGACGATGTACCGGATCGCGGCCCCTGCCCGGGAGAAGACCGGGGACGGGCTGGCGATGTGCCTGCGGGCCGGCCTGCCGGTGCGCGACATGGAGATGATGCAGTTCCACCCCACCGGGCTCCTCGCCGGCCGCTCGCTGATGACCGGCGCGGTGCTCGAGGAGGGGCTGCGCGGCGCGGGAGCGCACCTGCGCAACGCCGCCGGCGAGCGCTACATGGAGCGCTACGACCCGGAGCGGCTGGAGCGTTCCACGCGCGACGTCGTGTCCCGGTCGAGCTACCTGGAGATCATGGCCGGCCGCGGCTCCGGGGCCGGCGGCGTCTTCATCGACATCTCCCACCTCGGCGCCGGGGAGGTGGAGCGCCGGTTCCCGGGCATGGTCGCCCGCACCCGGCAGATCGGCAGCGACCTCGCCACCGGCCCGGTCGAGGTCTCGCCGACCGCGCACTTCCACATGGGCGGCGTGCTGGTCGACCCCGACTGCCGGACCGAGCTCGACGGGCTGCTGGTGGCCGGCGAGGACGCCGGTGGTGTCCACGGAGCCAACCGGCTCGGTGGCAACGGCGTCGCCGAGTCGACGGTCTTCGGAGCCCGGGCCGGCGACACCGCCGCCGCCCTGGCGCCCGACCGGGGCTGGAAGCCGGTCGACCGCACGGCGGTCGCGCAGGTCGTGGCCGGGGCGACCGGCGTCGTCACCGACCCCGGCGGGACCGACCCGTTCCTGCTCACCGACGAGGTCAAGGACGCGATGTGGACCGGCTGCGGCGTGGTCCGCGACCGGGCCGGCCTCGACCGGGCCGCCGACCGGCTCGACCGCGTACGCGAGCGGCTGGAGGCGGTCGGCGTGCCGCCCGACCGGCGCTTCAACCGGGCCTGGCAGGAGTACCTCGACGTCCGCAACCAGGTCGCCGTGGCCCGCTCCGTGGTGCTCGGCGCGCAGCTGCGCGAGGAGACCCGCGGGGCGCACGCCCGGGCCGACTTCCCCGACCGCGACGACGCCACCTGGTTGCGGCAGGTGGTGCAGCGGCAGGCGCCCGACGGTTCGCTCGCGCCCGAGCTCCGGCCGGTCGCCCTGAGCCGCACCTCACCCGAGGGGGTCGGTTCGTGACCGCGGCCCAGGCGCTCTTCGTCGCCGGCTTCGTGGCGGTCAACGTGGTCGTGGCCGGCACGGTGGTCGTGGTGCTGCGCGGCGCCCGCGCGGTCGACGGCGGTGCGTGGCCCGGCCGCGGCGTCCTGGCCCGGCTGGCCCGGCTCCCTGCCGAGCGGGCGGAGGCCAACCGCTGGGCCCACCTCGCGCACCGGGTCAGCGGCGTGGCGATCTTCGCGTTCCTGGTGCTGCACCTGCTCGACGTCTCGCTCTACGCGCTCTCGCCCGCCCGCTTCGACGAGGTGCACGCGCTCTACGGCACCCCGGTGATGCGGGTCTTCGAGTGCGGCCTGCTGCTGGCGCTGCTGTTCCACGCCCTCAACGGGCTGCGGCTGGTGGCCGTCGACCTGCTCGACCTCGGCGCCCGCGCCGCGACCCGCGTGCTGGGCGGCGTGGTCGTGGTCTCGCTGGTCGGCACGGTCGCGGGGTCGGCCGTGATCCTCGCCCCGATCGTGACGGGAGGTGCGTGAGATGGCGGTCCTCAGCCCCGCAGTCCGTACGACGCGGCTGCACCGGCGCGCCGGCTACCTGACGATCCGGGTCACCGGAGTGCTGCTGGCCGTGCTGGCCCTGGGCCACTTCGCGCTCACCCACCTCGTCCACGACGTCGCCGAGACCGGCGCCACCTTCATCGCGCAGCGGTGGACGACGGCACTGTGGGTGGCGTGGGACGCCGTGATGCTGGCTGCCGCGCTGCTGCACGCGGCCGCGGGGATGGCGGTGCTCGTCCGCGACTACCGCACCGAACCGCGCTCCCGCGCCCGCTGGGTCGCCGGGATCGCCGGCCTCTGCGTCGTGCTGTTCCTCATCGGCGCGGCCACCCTGACCTACTCAGCCCTCGACCCCACCTGACCAGGAGGAGCACATGACGACGACAGCGACCGGACCCGCACGGGTGCGGTGGGACGACGACCAGGCCTACGAGGACCTGGTCGAGGTCTCGGCCGCGCTCTACAAGAAGGCGTTGACCGACCTGCCGCCCGACGTACGGTCGGCGGTCCGGCGTACCCAGGATGCCGAGGTCGAGGCGGGCGCGCGACGCCGACTCGAGGTGATGGTGGAGGCGATCTCCGTCTCCGACGAGTCCGGGATCATCGTGTGCCAGGACACCGGGATCTGCGTGTTCTTCGTCCGGATCGGCACCGAGGCCGCGGTCAACGGCGCCCGTCTGGTCGAGGCACTGCGCGCGGGCGTGGCCCGCGCGACCGGCCGACACCACCTCCGGTCGAGCATCGTGCACCCGCTCACCCGCGAGAACCGCCAGGACAACACCGGCGTCGGCATCCCCGACGTGCACGTCGAGTTCGACGACGGTGGCGACCAGGTCGAGATCCTGATCGTGCCGAAGGGGTCGGGCTCCGAGAACATGTCGTTCATGAAGATGCTCCAGCCCGCGGACGGCGTGGCCGGGGTGAAGCGCTTCATCCTCGACAGCGTGGTCGAGGCAGGGCCGCGGCCCTGCCCACCGACCGTGGTGGGGGTCGGGCTGGGCGGTACCTCCGACCTGGTGACTGCCCTGGCCAAGCGAGCCATCCTGCGGCCGGTGGGGGAGCCGCACCCCGAGCCGGAGATCGCCGCGCTCGAGGACGAGCTGCTGGAGGTGCTGAACTCGACCGGGATCGGGCCGCAGGGCCTGGGCGGCGCGACGACCTCGTTCGCGGTCCACGTCGAGTACGCCGCCACCCACATCTCCTCCAACCCGGTGGCCGTCAACATCCAGTGCTGGCGCGGCGAGCGTGCCCGGGCCACGGTCGCGGCGGACGGGGCGGTGACCTATGGCTACTGAGGCGAGGCAGGTGCGGCTGACGCCGCCGCTGCGTGCCGAGGACCTACGCGAGCTCCGGCTCGGCGACGAGGTGTGGCTCGACGGCATCGTGTGGGGCGTCCGCGACGCCTCCCTGATCCGGCTCTTCGACGAGGGGCAGCGGCCCGACATCGACTTCGAGGGAGCGGTGTTCCTGCACACGGCGCCGAGCGTGCGCCGCGACGGCGACCGGTGGGTGCCGGTCTCGGTCGGCACCACGACGTCGATGCGCAGCGACCGGTTCACCGGCGGCTGCGTCCTCGACCTCGGCGTCGGCGCGATCGTCGGCAAGGGCGGCCTCAGCGCCCAGTCGGTCACCCAGCTGCAGGAGGCCGGCAGCGTCTACCTCGCGATCACCGGAGGCGCAGCCAGCCCCGAGACCCAGCAGATCGAGGAGATCGAGGACGTCGTCTGGACCGACCTGATGCCGGAGTGCCTCTGGAAGTTCCGGGTCAAGGACTTCGGTCCGCTGTTCGTGGCCATCGACGCCCACGGCGGTTCGCAGTACCAGGCGGTCAAGGACCGGGCTGCCGAACGGCTCGCGGCGGCGTACGAGCGACTGGGTCTGTGAGCGCCGGCGCGCCTGTGGGGTCGGCACGGTCGAGACCGAGGACCCCGCGGAGCGCACCACCGAGGGCCGGATGTCGTCCTGCCGATGGGCGTGCCCGGGCCGGTGGCACCCGTCGGGGCACCTGGGGGGCTCCTCGCCCAGGCGGGGGACACCGGGCGAGGAGCGAGCACGCCGACCCTGGCGGCGCGGACCAGGGTCTGGCGCTCCCAAGTACGGACAGGACCTTGGCACCACTCCGGCAGAGCGCACCACATCCCTTTGGGCGTGCCACAGCACGCGCCGTGCGCTCATGCGGCCGAGCGGTCGTGCCCTCCGCGCCTCGCGTGGGGCGTCTAGGACGTGGAAGGTCGGGATGCCAGCCGCGTGGGGCGCAACAGGAGTGCAGGGTCCACGGTGCGCAGGGTGTCGGGCTTGAAGCCGTTCTCCACGGCCCACACCACGGCTTGCGAGCGCCGCTCGACGCCGATCTTGCGGTAGGCGTTGCGGATGTAGCTCTTGACCGAGTTGATGCTGACGAACACGCGATCGGCGATCTCCTGGTTGCTCAGCCCCTGGGTGATCAACGCCACCACTTCGGCCTCACGCGGGGACAGCCCCGCGGACCGGCCCGGCCAGTCGCCCGCGCCGGCCACGCTCGTCTCGAAGTCACCGGGGAGGATGACGACCTCGCCGCCCATCACCCGCTCGAGCGCAGCGACGATCTCGGGGCCGGTGAGCACCTTCGAGAGGTAGCCACTGGCACCAGCGGCCACCGATTGCTGGATGATCTCCGGCTCGAGGTTCCAGCTGTAGATGACCACCTTCGCGCCGCTGTCGCGGACGAAGTCCTCCAGATCGATGCCGTGGCCCTGGATCTGGCCGAACGTGTCGTAGAGGACGATGTCGACGTCGCTGATGACGGGCATCGACGCCCCGGTCTCGACCACGTCGATCCGCTCGGCCGCCAAGAACGAAGCGACTCCTGCAATGACCACGGCGTAGTCATCGACGATGGCCAGCCGTAATGGCCTGCTCATGGTTGTCCCACGTCTGCAGTCTAGGCCAGAGGGGAGTGGCTCGAGCTCCGCCTCGCTCGGGTCCGGCGCAGCGCATGCCCCCCACGCTCCTCGTAGGTTGTCCGCATGATCGTCGCCTTCAGCATCAGCCCCACCGCCGCCGACGAGACCGGTTCGGTCTCCGAGGCGGTGGCCGCGGCCGTCCGGGTGGTCCGGGAGTCCGGGCTGCCGTGCGAGACCAACGCGATGTTCACCAACATCGAGGGGGAGTGGGACGAGGTGATGGCCGTGGTGAAGCAGGCGGTCGAGGCGGTGTCGGCGGCCTCGCCGCGGGTCGGGCTGGTGCTCAAGGCCGACATCCGGCCCGGGTACGACGGCCAGCTCACGGCCAAGGTGGAGCGGGTCGAGCGGGCCCTGTCCGACTGAGCCGACCCAGCCGAGGGAGCGGGACCCTCAGCGGCGCTGCAGCTCCCAGGCCGCCGTCAGCGCCTCGCGGATCGCGGCCGGGTCGCCGCGGCGCAGGTCGGCCAGCACCTTCATGTGCGCCTCCAGCGGCGGCGTCACCGAGAACGTGTCGGGATGGGCGTCGACCAGCCGTTCGCGCGCCGCGAGGTCGCTGCGCACCACGATCGTCTCGTCGTCCTCGACCCGGGCGACCAGCCGGCCGCCGACGTACCAGCCGCGCCGTCCGTCCCGTCGCTGCTCCCGGACGCCGTCCAGGCCGGCGAGGTGCTCGGCGACCTGGTCCACGTCCATGCGTGAGAGTCTGCCGGTTCAGGACGAGCCGCGCCTGACCGCCGTTGCGGCAGATGAGTAGCCGAACCCATGCGGTGGGTACGCGGTGGGGGGCACGCTGCTGCCATGGACACCAGGAGCCGCGCCCGCCTCGGCATCGCCCTCGTCGTCTCGCTGGCCGCCGTCGCCCTCGCGGTGCTGGGCGTGTCCGTCGTCTACGGGTTCGCGGTGGAGTACGGCGGGGGGTCGTTCGCCGACCTCGCCTTCCTGGTCGTCCCGATCCCGGTGCTGGTCGGGGCGATCGCCGTCGTGGTGTGGCCTGGGGTGCGGACGTCGACCCAGGTCGGGGTGGTGCTCGGCAGCGTCGTGGTGATGGTCGTCGGCGGACTCGCAGCCGACGCGCTGGGGAAGGACGAGAGCCGCGACCGACTGGTGGAGACCAGCCGCACGTTCACGTGCAACGGCCCCAACGCCGAGCTCCGACTTCCCGCCGAGGTGGACCAGACGTGGCAGGAGCTGCCGCGCCGGGCGCCGATCTACGGCCCGCTCGGCGGGACCCCGACCTCCTGCACGGCCGGGGTCTCGGGGGACGGCGAGCAGGGATTCAGCGACTACACCGCCGCGTTCCGCGACCTCGACGGGTGGCAGGTGCAGCAGGACGGGGAGTCCCGGTTCGTCATGGCCCGCGACGACGTCCGGGTGACCGTGCGGAAGGAGCGCCCGGGTCAGGTGACCACGATCGACGTCGCGGTCATCCGCTGAGCAGCTGCCGCGCCAGCATCACGTGGAACCGGGCCGAGAGCCGCAGGTCGTCGACGTGCACCCGCTCGTCCGCGTTGTGGTAGCCCTCGGCGAGCACCTCCGCCGGCGTCGTCCGGAACGGGCTGAACCCGTACGCCGCGGTGCCGGCCGCCGCCCGCAGGTGCACCGAGTCGGTGAAGCCCGTGCAGAGGACGGGCAGCAGCAGGGCCTCGGGGTCGAGCTCGGCCAGGCAGCGGGCCACCGCGTCGGGCAGCGGACCGGTCGGCGCCGACGCGCTGCCGGGCACCATCTCCTCGGGCCGCTCCAGCCGGAACCGCAGGTCGTCACCGAGCCGGCCGCGCACCGCCGCCAGCACGTCGTCGGGGCTGGTGCCGGGCAACGTCCGGCAGTCGAGCTCGACCGACGCCCGGGCCGGCATCACGTTGCGAGCCGTCGACCCCGCGAGCATGGTCGGCGCCATCGTCGTCCCCGGCAGCGCCGGCAGCTCGTGGCCGAGCGCGGGGTGCAGCGCCGCGGCCTCGACGAGGTCGGCCCCGAGGTCGCCGACCGGGCGGCCGAGCAGCACCTCCAGGGTGTGGTCGACCACGGGGTCGTGGACCGGGTCGGGCATCCCGGACCCGATCCGGGTGAGCAGCGTCGCCAGGTGGGGGACGGCGTTGTCGCCGACCCCGGGCATGGAGGCGTGGCCGGCCTCGCCGAGCGCGACCAACCGGACCGGGCAGGTGCCCTTCTCGCCGACCGCGATCGCGAGGGCCGCCCGGCCGTCGGCCAGGGCGAGCCGGGCACCGCCGCCCTCGTTGATCGCCATCGACGGCCGGATGTCGGGCCGCTGCTCCAGCAGCCAGCGCATCCCCACGTCCGCGCTGCCGTCCTCCTCGTCGGCGACCGCCACGAACCACAGGTCGCCCCGCGGCCGGAAGCCCTCCCGCGCCAGCGCCGCCATCGCGACCGCGCGGGCCGCGACCTCGTTCTTCATGTCGATGGCGCCACGGCCCCACAGCCAGCCGTCGTCGTCGACGACCGCCTCGAAGGGTGGGTGCGTCCACTCCTGGCCGTCGACCGGGACCACGTCGGTGTGGCCGACGAAGGCCAGCGACGGCGCGTCCGGGTCGGTCCCCGGGATCCTCGCCACGAGGTTGGCCCGCGACGGCTCCCGCGCCACCAGCTCCGCCTCCACGCCGGCGGCGGCCAGGTGGTCGCGCAACAGCTCGGCGGCGAGGGTCTCGGTGCCGGAGGCGCCGCGGTTGGTGGTGTCGAGCCGGATCAGCTCGCGGGTCAGCCCGACGACCGCGTCGTCGGTGGCGGCAGCGTCGGTCACGGCCGACACGCTACGACCCCGAGCCGGGGAGGTCCGTGAGCGGTACGTGGTGGACCAGGTCGGCGACGTACGACGACACCCACGCCTCGCCGTCGGCGAGCGCGAGGTCGAGGTTGGCCTCGTCGTAGAGCGGGAGCTCGTCGGAGAGCGCGAGCGTGCCGATGACGGCTGCCTCGGCGGGGTCGACGCGGGTCAGCGTGGGGCCGTCGGAGGCCGCGACCAGCAGCGAGCCGTCGGCGTCGACGGCGACCGAGTCCGGCTGGCCGGGCACCTCCACCCGCTCCCGCACCCGCAGCGACACCGGGTCCAGGCCGACGACGAGGTCGTCCGGCGTGCAGGCGACCCACAGCAGGTCCCCGGTCTCCGCCATGCCCTGCGGCCCGTCGCACACCTCTGGACTGCGCGCGGTGATACGACCGCTGCCGGGTGCGACGCGGAGCACCCGGTCCTGCTCGAACTGCGCGACGTACGCGGCGTCGTGGCCGACCTCCACCAGCCGGGCGCCCTTTCCGATGTCGGTGCGGGAGATGATCTCGCCGAGCTCGGGGTCGACGCGCAGCAGGTCGCCCGCGCCCTGGGTGACCACCCAGATCAGCCCGAACCCGGCCGCTACGCCCTCGGGCTCCGCGCCGGTCCGGATCCGGTGCGCCACGCGGCCGCGCCCGGGGTCGATCCGGACCAGCTCACTGTCGCCGAAGACGGTGGTCCACACCGCGCCGTCCGCCGCCACCGCACGCAGCGGCAGCTCCCCGACGTGGACCGCCAGGTCGGGCTCGTCGGCGCCCGGCGGGATCCGGGACACGGTGCCGGTGCCCGGGCTCACCACCCAGACCGTCCCGTCGAACGCGGCCGTGACGCCGACCGGGCCCCCTTCCACCGGCACCGCCGGTGCCTCCGCAACGGGGGACGACGACGAGGCGGACGGCTCGCCCTCACCGGACGAGGGCGCCGCGTCCGGCCCGCCGCAGGCGGCGAGCGCGAGGCAGGCCGCGACGGCAACCCTGGCCCGGCGGATCACGACGCCGATCCCGGCGCGAGCGTGGCCTCGAGGTGGGTCCCGCCCTCGGTGAAGCCGACGGCGCGATAGACCCGGATCGCGGAGTACGACGGGTCGGCGGCCATCACCAGCCGCCCCGCGCCGAGCTCGGCGGCGGCGTACCGGCTGGCCGCGACGACCAGGGCGCCGGCCAGTCCCTGGTTGCGGAAGTCGGCGAGGGTCTTCACCGACTGGAACCGCGCCAGCCCCTCGCCGGCGGTGAAGATGCCGAGCGAGGCGACCAGCCGGCCGTCCACGAAGCCGCCCCACCACGCCCCGGCTCCGGCCTCCGTGAGCTCCCGGTTGGCCGCGACCTTGCGCGCGGCGAAGTCGCGCGTGATGTGGGCGTCGTCCTCACCCTCGACCATCAGGTCGAGCTGCTGCTCCCAGTCCGCGTCGCCCGCCAGCACCCGGATCTCCGCGTCCCGCGCCGGCCGTGCCGGCGGGTGCACGGAGGAGGCGGTCATCGCCACCACCTCCTCGACCCGCATGCCCGCCTCCACCAGCACCGCGGTGTCGTCGACCACCGATCCAGGTCGGTCGATGCCGAGCGACACGTGCCCGGCGTCCGGGAACTCCGCGTGGTGGACCCGCTTCCAGTGCTCGACCCGTGCGACGTCGTCGGGCGCGACGGCGAGCAGCAGGAAGTTGCCCCAGTAGTAGGTCGGGTTGGTGGGCGTCCGGACCACGACGTGGTCGCCCCGGTCCTCGACGAGGCTGCCCGCGCGCTGCAGCAGGGCCAGCTCGGTGCGGAAGGCCAGCGACTGCACGTCCATGGGGCCAGCCAACCAGAGGTGGCACGATCGGGGGAGTGCACACCGAGACCCGCAGCTACCGCACCGGCGACACCGACCGCGTGCTCGACCTGACCCGCGACTGCGCCGACGTCGTGGCCGACCGGGGTGACGGCCTGCTCCACCTGTTCGTCCCGCACGCCACGGCCGGCGTCGCGATCCTCGAGACCGGCGCCGGCAGCGACGACGACCTGCTCGCCGCGCTCGCGGACCTGCTCCCCGCGGACGACCGCTGGCGGCACCGTCACGGCACCCCCGGCCACGGCCGCAGCCACGTCATGCCCGCGCTGGTCCCGCCGTACGCCACGGTCCCGGTCCTCGGCGGCCGGCTGGCGCTCGGCACCTGGCAGAGCATCTGCCTGGTCGACCTCAACGTCGACAACCCCGACCGCGAGGTGCGGTTCTCCTTCCTCGCCGGGTGAAATCGCGTTGCCCGCGGCGCCGGTGGCTGGTTGGGTCCGGACATGACGAAGGGCACGAAGATCCGTCAGGCACGCGCCGGCGACGCGGCAGCGATCCACGCGGTGGTGCGGGCGGCGTTCGGCCCTCAGGACGGGGTCGCCGAGCTGGTCGACGAGCTCCGGGACACCGGCCGGATGGAGCTCGAGCTGGTCGCGGTCGACGGCGACGAGGTGGTCGGCCACGTCGCCCTCGACGAGTGCTGGGTCGACGACGAGGCGCTGGTCCGGGCACTGTGCCTGAGCCCGCTCGGCGTACGCCCCGACCGGCAGGGCGCCGGGCTCGGTGGCCGGCTGGTGGCGGCCGCGCTCGAGGCGGCCCGCGAGCGGGGTGCGGCGTACGTCTTCCTGGAGGGCGACCCGGGCTACTACGGGAGGCGCGGATTCGGGCCCGCCCTCGCCCGCGGCTTCCTGCGCCCGACCGAGCGGATCCCCGGGCCGGCCTTCCAGGTCGCGGTCCTCGACGACCGTGGCGCCCGCGGCCGCGTGGTCTATCCCGACGTCTTCTGGCGCCACGACGCGACCGGTCTGCGGGGCGAGCGGCTGGCGCGGGTGCGAGAGGCGCTGGGGGAGTGACGATCCGAACACCTGTTCGATAGCATGGGGGGATGTCCACCCACGTCGCACCACCCGGCTGGCCGCGCGAGGTGCGGCCGCCCGATGCCCCCGACTGGGAGGCCACGGCGGCGAGCTGGCTGCTCGACCTCTGCCCGCCCGACTACCGCCGCTACGCCGGGCTGCGGCGCCACGTCGTGGTCCTGGCCCGGTTCGCGGTGCTCCACGTCGAGGCCAACCAGGCGGCCTGCCGACGCGGCCTGAGCGAGGCGCGGGCCGACCTCGCCCAGGTGGCGGGTCCGGCCGTCGTCGACGCCGCCATCTCGACCTTCCAGCTCGAGGAGGCGCGGCTGATGGCCGTACGCCGGGCCGTCGGGCTCGTCGAGGAGGCGCTGCGTGGGCGCCGCTACGTGGCCCGGCTGTGAGCGCGCCCACGCCCCGGTCGGGGTAGCGTCCCGGGCATGAGACCCGTGATCCTCGTCGTCGGCGCCGGCCCCGGGGTCAGCGGCTCGGTCGCCCGCCGGTTCGCCCGTGACGGCCACGACGTCGGCCTGCTCGGTGTCGACGACGATGCGTTGCGCGACCTCGCCGCCGAGCTGCAGGAGCTGGGCGCGACCACGGCCCGGCGGATCGCCGACCTGACCGACCACGACGCCGCCACCGAGGCGGTGGCCGGGCTGGCCCGCGAGCTCGGCGGCGTCGACGTCCTCCACTTCAACCCGAGTGCCTTCCGGGAGCAGGACCCGCTCGAGCTCAGCGTCGCCGACCTGCTGACCGACGTGACGCTCGGGGTCGGGGCACTGCTGACGACGCTGCAGGCCGCCCGGCCCCACATGTCCGCCGGCGCCCGGGTCACGGCGACCGGGAGCATGGCGGCCGACGAGCCGTGGCACCGGGCGGCGAGCCTGGGCGTGCAGAAGGCCGGGTTGCGCAACCTGGTCCGCAGCATCGACGCCACGCTCGAGCCCGACGGCATCCGGGCGGTCTCGGTCACCGTCCGCGGCACGCTCGGCCGCGAGGGCCCGTTCACGCCCGACCGGGTCGCCGAGGCGATCCACGCGGCCGCCCACCAGGACGTCGCCGACTGGCGTACCGAGATCCCGTACGAGGGCTGAGCCGGTGCACCACTTCGCGAGCGTGGCCGTTGTCGACCCGCACGGACGGGTCCTGATGCAGGAGCGTGACGAGCACGCGCCGGTCCACCCCGACCTGTGGGGACTGCCCGGCGGCCGGCTCGAGGACGGCGAGGGCTTCGTCGAGGCGGCGGTCCGCGAGCTCGAGGAGGAGACCGCCCTCCGGGTCGCACCCGACGACCTGGCCAGCCTGGGCCGCACCCGGTTCCACTCCGACCCGTGCGGCGGCGTCGACACCTACGAGCTGTTCGTGGTGTACGCGGACGTCTCCGACGCCGACGTGACCTGCGGCGAGGGCCGGCAGATGGTCTTCGTCGAGCCAGGCCGCCTGTTCGACCTGCCGCTGCTGGTCGCGGCGACCATGCAGCTCCCCGACCTGCTCGACTCGCCCGCCTACCGCGACCGGTTCGGCGGGGCGCCGTCGCGCCGCTTCGCCAGCGTGGGACTGGTGGCGCCGACGGGCGCCGTGCTGATGCAGGAGCGCGACGACAACCCGATCCTCGACCCCGGTCGCTGGGGCCTCCCGGGCGGTCACCTCGACGACGGCGAGACGTTCCTCGCCGGAGCGGTGCGGGAGCTGGCCGAGGAGACCGGCGTGAGGGTGGCCCCCGAGTCGCTGACGCTGGTCGGCGAGGCGCGGGTCGACCACACCGACGTCTACGGCAGCCACGACCGGATGCGGTTCTTCGTCGCCGCGACCGACCTCGGTGACGACGACGTGGAGTGCCGGGAGGGCCGGCAGATGGTCTTCGTCGACGGCGCCAGCGTGCCCGAGCTGCCGCTCACCCGGTCGGCGAGTGCCGTCGTCCCGGGGTTCCTCCGGTCCGGTCTCTACGCCAGACTCGTCACATGAGCGACCCGAAGCAGAAGCTGACCGCACGACAGGTGGCCGACGCCGGACTCGATGACTGGCGGCTGGTGCTGGGCGTGCTGCGGGCCCGGTACGCGACCGACGACTTCGCCTCCGCCGCCCAGCTGACGCAGCAGGTCGGCGAGGCGGCCGAGGCCGCCAACCACCACCCGGACCTCGACCTGCGGTGGGGCCGGCTCGACGTCGCGCTGGCCAGCCACGACGTCGGCGGCATCACCTCCCGCGACCTCGACCTGGCGCGCACCGTGAGCGGACTGGCGGCCGAGGCGGGCGCCCGCCCCGACACGGCGAGCCTGCAGGAGGTCGAGCTCGCGATCGACACCTCCCACCCGGACCGGATCGGCCCGTTCTGGGCGGCGGTGCTCGACGGCGAGCTCACCGGCAACTCGGTGAGGAGCGGGACCGGTGACGTCCCCACCCTGTGGTTCCAGGACACCGAGGACCACGAGGAGCCCCGGCAACGGTTCCACGTCGACGTCTGGCTCCCGCCGGAGCAGGTGCAGCCCCGGATCGACGCGGCGCTCGCGGCCGGCGGCACCCTGGCCAGCGACGCCGAGGCGCCGTCGTTCTGGGTGCTGGCCGACCCCGACGGCAACAAGGCCTGCCTCTGCACGTGGCAGGACCGCGGCTGACCCGAACGGGCGCTCGCCGGGAGGGCCGCCGCCAACGGGCCATCGCGCGGCGGGGGCCCCTAGACTCGACTCCCATGGGCCGCCTCGAGTCGATCACCTCGCCGCGTGACCTGCGCGACCTCTCGGCCGACCAGCTCGACGAGCTCGCCAGCGAGATCCGTGACTTCCTGGTCCGCACCTGCGCTCCGCGGGGCGGCCACCTCGGTCCCAACCTCGGCGTGGTCGAGCTGACCATGGCGATCCACCGGGTCTTCGACAGCCCGACCGACCGCGTGGTCTTCGACACCGGCCACCAGGCGTACGTCCACAAGCTGCTCACCGGCCGGATGGCCGGCTTCGAGCGGCTCCGCCAGGAGGGTGGCGTCAGCGGCTACCCCAGCCAGGCCGAGTCCGAGCACGACATCGTCGAGAACTCCCACGCCTCCACCGCGCTCTCCTACGCCGACGGTCTGGCCAAGGCCTACACGGTGCGCGGCGAGGGCCGCCACGTCGTCGCCGTGATCGGCGACGGCGCGCTCACCGGCGGCATGGCCTGGGAGGCCCTCAACAACATCGCGATCGCCCGCACCAGCCGGCTGGTGATCGTGGTCAACGACAACGGCCGCTCCTACACCCCGACCGTCGGCGGCCTGGCCACGGCGCTCACCGGGCTGCGCACCAGCCCCCGTTACGAGCAGGTCCTCGACCTGATCAAGAAGCGGCTGAAGGCCGTCCGCGGCATCGGCCCCGCGACGTACGACGTGCTGCACGCGGTCAAGAAGGGCATGAAGGACGCGCTCGCCCCGCAGGGACTCTTCGAGGACCTCGGCCTGAAGTACGTCGGCCCGGTCGACGGCCACGACCTGGCCGCGATGGAGCAGGTGCTGGCGCAGGCCAAGCGATTCGACGGACCGGTCATCGTCCACGCGCTCACCCGCAAGGGGTTCGGCTACGACGCGGCCGAGAAGCACGAGGCCGACCAGTTCCACTCCCCGGGACCCTTCGACGTCGAGACCGGCGAGGAGGACCCCAAGGGCGACATCTGGACCGACGTCTTCGCCGACGAGATCGTCCGCATCGGCCGGCGCCGTCAGGACGTCGTCGCGATCACCGCCGCGATGATGCACCCGGTCGGGCTGGACCGCTTCCAGTCCCACTTCCCCGAACGCACCTTCGACGTCGGGATCGCCGAGCAGCACGCCGCGACCAGCGCGGCCGGCCTCGCGATGGGCGGCCTGCACCCCGTGGTGGCCGTCTACGCGACCTTCCTCAACCGGGCCTTCGACCAGGTGCTGATGGACTGCGCGCTGCATCGCTGCGGCGTCACCTTCGTGCTCGACCGGGCCGGCGTGACCGGCGACGACGGCGCCAGCCACAACGGCATGTGGGACATGTCGGTGCTCCAGGTCGTCCCCGGTCTGCGCCTGGCGGCCCCGCGCGACGGCGCCCGGCTGCGCGAGCTGCTCGGCGAGGCGGTCGAGGTCGACGACGCCCCGACGGTGGTGCGCTTCCCGAAGGGTCCGCCGCCCGACGACATCCCGGCCGTCGACCGGGTCGGCGGCGTCGACGTGCTGCTCCGCAACGGCACCCGCGACGTCCTCGTGGTCGGCGTCGGGTCGATGGCCGCCACCGCCGTCGAGGTGGGGGAGCGGCTGGTCGCCCAGGGGATCGGCGTCACCGTCGTCGACCCGCGCTGGGTCAAGCCGGTCGACCCGGCCCTGGTCGACCTTGCGCGCGACCACGACCTGGTCGTCCACCTCGAGGACAACGGCCGGGTCGGCGGCACCGGGGCCCGGTTGCTGCAGGAGCTCAACGACGCCGGTGTCACCACCCCGTTCCGGCTGCACGGCATCCCGCAGGAGTTCCTCGACCACGCCAAGCGCGCGGTGATCCTGGAGCGGATCGGCCTCGACGCGCAGACCCTCGCCCGCGGCATCGTCGAGGACGTCACCGCCCTCGCGGGCGCCCATCCGGCGCTCGACGTCGACCAGCCGCACTGAGGAGCGGACGGACCACTGTGTGGCGCGTGACTCCCGGGACGCCCCTCACTGCTGCCCTCGTGGCGGGGCTCCTGGCGGGATGCACCGGCAGCCCGTCGTCCCCCGACCAGCCCGCCGAGGAGCCGGCTCCGGCCGTCGCGTCGCAGCGGCAGGTCGAGCGGCTGCTGGCCCGCCGCGCCCGGGCGATCCGCGCCGACCGGCTGCCGGCGTTCGTCGCCACGACCGTGGCGGGAGACGACCGCCGGTCGCAGGTCGCCGCCTTCGAGGCACTCGGCGACCTGCCGGTCGCCACCGCGACGTACGACGTGAGCTCGATCGACCGTGTCGACGAGGGCGTCGTCACTCGGGTGTCCGCCCAGCTCCTGGTCCGGCTCGAGGGCTTCGACCCGCGGCCGGTCGCGGCCAGCCACGTGCTGGAGCTGCAGCAGGGCGAGCACGGCTGGCGGGTGCTGCGAGACCGGTTCGCGCCGTCCCAGGTCGTGGCGGCTCCGTGGACCCTCGCCGGCGCACGGGTCAGGAAGGGCGACGGCGTGATCCTGGTCCTCGACCGGCGCTCCGCGGACCAGGGCGACCGGCTGCTGCGGCTGGCCCAGGAGGCGCGCGCGGCGACCAGCAGCTACGTACCGTTCCCCCTCGACCACGGTGTGGTGGTGCTCGCGCCGTCGACGATCGACACGCTGCGCGACGACGGCTTCCGGCCGGAGGAGATCGAGCGGCTCGGTGGCATCGCGCGGGAGGTCGACGACCGCGACGGCGACCCGGTGGCGTCCCGGGTGGTGCTGGTGCCGGAGATGCTGCGGCAGACCGACGACGTCCTGCTCAACCTGATCCGCCACGAGTTCGCGCACGTCGCGATCGGGCAGCGCGACCGCCGGATGCCGCTCTGGATCGTCGAGGGCCTCGCGGAGTGGGCGTCGTGGCGCGGCGACACCACCTTCCAGATCGCGACGTCCGCGGTGCGGGCCGCCGAGGACGGCGACGGCGTCACCGCCATGCCGTCGGACACCGAGTTCCGCAGCGCGGGCTCCGGCACGGCGTACGGGATCGCGTGGTTCGCGATGCGCTGGCTCGAGACCAACCGGGACGCGCGGGCGCCGTACGACCTGCTGGACGCCGTGGCCTCGGAGCGAGCGTTCCGCGACCGTGACGTCTCCCGGCTGCTGGAGCGCGACTTCGGGGTCACCGCCGACGAGCTCGCCGGGCTCGCGGGGGAGCTGATCGCCGACACCTTCGAGGCGTCCGGCTGACGGGCCGGACCGGGGATGCGGAGCCCGGACGGGACGTCCTAGGTTGACTCGCATGAACGTGTGGCGCACCAAGTCCGTCGAGCAGTCGATCGCCGAGACCGAGGAGGCGGAGCACAGGCTCAAGAAGACCCTCGGCACGCTCGACCTGATCGTCTTCGGCGTGGGCGTGATCATCGGCGCCGGCATCTTCGTCCTCACTGGCACCGTCGCCGCGTCCAACTCGGGCCCGGCGATCGCGCTGTCCTTCGCCATCGCCGGCGTCGCGTGCGCGCTCGCGGCGCTGTGCTACGCCGAGTTCGCCTCGACGGTCCCGGTCGCCGGGAGCGCGTACACGTTCAGCTACGCGACGTTCGGCGAGCTGGTGGCCTGGATCATCGGCTGGGACCTGGTCCTGGAGTTCACCATCGGGTCCGCGGCCCTCTCGACCAGCTTCTCCAGCTATCTCCAGACCCTGCTCGTCGGGACGCCGCTGGAGATCCCGACGGCCTTCGCCTCCGCCGAGGACGGGTTGATCAACCTGCCCGCCGTGCTGGTCGCGCTGGCGGTGATGACCGTGCTGATCGTCGGGATCAAGTTCTCCAGCCGGCTCAACCAGGTCGTCGTCGCGATCAAGCTCGCCGTCGTCCTCTTCGTCATCGTCGCCGGCCTGCAGTACGTCAAGGCCGAGAACTACTCGCCGTTCATCCCGCCCGCCGAGCCGACCCCCGAGGCCGCGGGCGGCTTCCTCGACATCCCGCTGATCAGCTCCGTGTTCGGCCTCGAGCCCAGCATCTACGGGCTCGCGGGCGTCGTGGCCGGCGCGGCGGTGGTCTTCTTCGCGTTCATCGGCTTCGACATCGTCGCCACCACCGCCGAGGAGACGAAGAACCCGCAGCGCGACGTCCCGCGCGGGATCCTGGGCTCGCTGGCCATCGTCACCCTGCTCTACATGGCGGTCAGCCTGGTGGTGACCGGCATGCAGGACTACCAGACGATCGACCCCGCGGACGCCGCTCCGCTCTCGACCGCCTTCGCCGTCAACGGTGCCGACTGGATGGGCGACGTGATCGCCGTCGGCGCCTGCATCGGCCTGGTCGTGGTCGCGATGATCCTGATGCTCGGCCAGACCCGGGTCGGCTTCGCGATGGCCCGCGACGGGCTGCTGCCCCGCGGACTGGCCAAGGTGCACCCGCGGTTCGGGACGCCGTACGTCTTCACCGCGATCACCGGCGTCGGGGTGGCCGCCATCGCGGGGTTCGTCCCGCTCGAGACGCTCGCCGAGCTGGTCAACATCGGCACCCTGTTCGCGTTCATGCTGGTCAGCGTCGGCGTCGTGATCCTGCGCCGCACCCGCCCCGACCTGCCCCGGGCCTTCCGGGTGCCGGCCGCGCCGGTGGTGGCGGCGCTCGCGGTGCTGCTGTGCCTCTACCTGATGCTGAACCTGACCGGCGGCACCTGGGTCCGGTTCCTGGTGTGGATGGGCCTCGGCCTGGTGGTCTACTTCGGGTACGGCGCCCGCCACAGTCGGCTCGCGCGCGACGAGACCTCGCCGCGGCCAGCCCCCGAGAGGCGGTAGCGAACCGCTGGGTCAGGCGCGCTTGAGGACGACGAAGTCGTCCCAGGTGAGCGCCTTGAGGCAGTCGGCCTTCATGTTGGTCCCGGCGTAGGGGTTGTAGGTCGGCGTCGTCTGGACGCCCTTGAGCATGGTGCTGCTGCCGCTGTTGTCGCCGAGGTAGGCGCCGTGGGTCTGCAGGGTCCGTGCGATGACCAGGGCGGCATCGGTGAGACCCCGGGCCTTCAGGTCCAGGGTCGAACGGATGGCGATCCGGTCGCCCTCGGCGCCCCAGCCGACCTTGTCGCCCTCGGAGCCGACCATGGGATGCACGTGCCCCGCCGAGGTGAGCGTCTCGACGAAGAATGCGTGCAGCACGTGGCCGAGCCCGGTGCCGTTGGCGATGCCCGCCTTCAGCAGGTCGGGCCGGATCGCCATGGCGTCGGGGATGCGGCCGCGCGAGGCGAAGTTGCGCGCGTCGTTGCTGCGCGGGTTGCGCTTGTCCAGGCCGTTCGAGGAGTGGTGGAAGACCGCCGAGGCCGACACGGTGATCGTGCGGGTCGCACGGTCGGGGACCACGTCGGCGCAGAACAGCGAGTAGCCGAAGACCGGGTCGACGATCAGGAATGGCCGGTCCTGGGTACCGGTGGGCACCCGCTGAGCGACCGCGTCGGCCATGTGGAACCCCTGGGTGGCCAGCACCTGGGTCTCCCTGCGGGGGTTCTTCAGCCTCCACACCGGGTCGGAGGCCGTCGACACGTGGGTGGTGGTGCCCCACTGGTTGCCGTCGAGGCCGGTGAAGCGGGGGTAGGGGATCTGCTTCTGGTCGGGGTGGGTCTTCATGAAGGACCGGAAGCTGGTCGTGCGCGCGGCGTCGACTGCGAACCCGGACACCGGGGTCCGGAAGTACGAACCGGCGCCGTACGGCAGGTACGGCGCGGCCGCACCGGCGGCGGGCTCGGGAAGGACCGCTCCGCGGGTCACGGCAGCGGCGGCGCCGACGCCGACGGCGTTGCGGATGAGGGCGCGACGGGAGAACGATGGAGACATGGGGGGGCTCCTGAGGGGGGTGGGGGGATTATTTGGGGGGTGTTGGGAGGTTGTGCTGGGGGGGTGGGGAGAGTGATATCTGGACAGCGATCAGGTGGTTCCGTCCCCGCAGCGGAGCCGCCGCCGGGCCCCGTGAACCCGGTCGGGGGAGCATAGACCCCCCTCTCGAGCAGGTCGGGACAGGGTCACGGCAAGGGTGCAGCCACCCGGTCCGGGTCCGCCGGGTCGTAGGATCGCGGACGTGCTTGAGGAACTGTCGTGACCGAGCCGACCCTGGTCCACATCGTCGACGACGTGCCCGAGCTCGAGGGTCTCGAGCGGTTGCCGATGGTCCTCGTGCTCGACGGCTTCCTCGACGCCGGCAACGCGGCGGCCCGCGCCGCCCAGCACCTCGTCGACCTCGCCGACACCCGGGTCGTCGCCACCTTCGACGTGGACCAGCTCCACGACTACCGCGCGCGGCGGCCCCCGATGTCGTTCGTGCGCGACCACTACGCGAGCTACGAGCCGCCGCGGCTGGTGGTCCGGCTCTGCCACGACACCGGCGGCACGCCGTACCTGCTGCTGCACGGCCCGGAGCCCGACATCCGCTGGGAGGCGTTCTGCCGCGGCGTGCGGACGGTGGTGGAGCGGTTCGGCGTCCACCGCGTCGTGTCGCTGGGCTCGGTGCCGATGGCGGTGCCGCACACCCGGCCGATCGCGATCACCCAGCACGCCAACGACCCCGACCTGCTGACCGGGGAGAGCCGGTGGCGTGGCGAGCTGCGGATCCCGTCCAGCGCCCAGGCCGTGCTCGAGGTGCGGCTGGGGGAGTGGGGCCACGACGCGATGGGCTACGTCGCGCACATCCCGCACTACCTCGCCCAGCTCGACTACCCGGCCGCGTCGATCTCGCTGCTCGAGCACGTCGAGCGGGCCGCGTGGCTCACCGTCGACCTCTCCGGACTGCGGGCCGAGGCCGAGGACCGCGAGGCGGAGGTCACGCGCTACCTCTCCACGAACGAGGACGTCGCCGAGGTGGTGGCCGCGCTGGAGCAGCAGTACGACACCTTCGAGCGGGGACAGGACAGCGGTCAGGGGCTGCTCGCGACCGACCAGCCGCTCCCGACGGGCGACGAGATCGGCGCCCAGGTCGAGCAGTTCCTCGCCGGGCTCGACGGGCCCGACCCCGATTCCGACGACGACGGAAGGGGCTGAGGTGCCCGCATCCGCCGAGGAGCTCGTCGAGCTGCTCTCGCTGGAGGACATCGACCGCAACCTGTTCCGCGGCCAGCAGCCCGACACCAGCCTGCAGCGGGTCTTCGGCGGGCAGGTGGCCGCGCAGGCGCTGATCGCGGGCTGCCGGACCGTCGACCCCCGGTTCCGCACGCACTCGCTGCACTCCTACTTCCTGCGCCCGGGCGACACCGCCGTCCCGATCGTCTACGACGTCGAGCAGCTGCGCGACGGGCGCTCCTTCGCCACCCGCCGAGTCGTCGCCCGCCAGCACGGCCGGGCGATCTTCTTCCTGACCGCGAGCTTCCAGGTCGAGGAGGACGGCTTCGACCACCAGGACGCGATGCCCGAGACGCCCGGACCCGAGGAGGGCGTGGCGCTCGCCGACCTGGTGCGCGCCCAGGGCCGCGCGGAGGGCGACCGGTTCGCCCGGGAGTGGGCGGCGCTCGACGTCCGCTACGTCGGCATCTCCGGCAAGGGGCTGCCCGACGACCCCGCCGAGCCGGCCCGGGCCCGGCTCTGGATCCGGGTCAACGGCCAGCTCTCCGACGACCCGATCGAGCACCTCGCGGCGTTCACGTACGCCAGCGACCTCACGCTGCTCGGCGCCACCCTGGTGCCGCACGGCGTGACCATCGGCAGTCCCGGGCTGCAGCCGGCCTCCCTCGACCACGCGATGTGGTTCCACCGGCCGTTCCGGGCCGACGAGTGGTGGCTCTACGACCAGCACTCGCCCTCGGCGCAAGGTGCCCGCGGGCTGGCGCTGGCGCGCGTGTTCACCCAGGACGGGACCCTCGTCTCGACCGTCGCGCAGGAGGGGCTGATCCGGCGGATCGACCGGTCCTGACCGGCCGCTCCGGGGCCAGTTTCGAATCACAGGTATGTGGTTTCAGGACAGCCTCCTCCTGGTGCACCTACGGTGATCGCACCCTGTGACTCCTGAGCCCTGATGAGGTTGCTGTGACCCCTGGTGTGTGCCGGCCCGTCCGCCACCCTGTCCGCGCTGCCGTGGCGACGCTGATGGTGCTGTCGTGCGGCGCCCTGGCCGCCCTCCCGTCCGCCGCGGCCACCGCGACCGACCCGACGCCGCTGGGGAGCCGACCCGGTCTGGCCCCGGACCGGGCGGCGGAGCCGCTGGCCGGTGAGCGGGCGGTGGCGCGCGCCTCGACGGCGCCGCAGACCCGGTTCCAGATGCCGTTCCCGTGCGGCCAGAGCTGGAACGGCAGCACCCGCGACAGCCACAGCCCCAGCCGCTACTCGGTCGACTGGAACCGGACCGACGACGAGGACGACCCGGTGGTCGCCAGCGCCCCCGGTGTCGTCACGCGCGCCGAGCGCTGGACCACGTCGTACGGCCACTGGGTGATGATCGAGCACCCCAGCGGCGAGACCACGATCTACGCCCACATGAACGCCGTGACCGTGGCCGTCGGGCAGACGGTCGACCAGGGCACCCAGGTCGGGACCGTCGGCAACACCGGCAACTCGTTCGGTGCCCACCTGCACTTCGAGGAGCGCACCTCCAGCGGGAGCGTCCGCTGGCCGTGGTTCGACGGGAGCGCGTTCAGCTTCGGCACCACCCCGGCGTCGCGCAACTGTGTCGACGTGCCGCTCGCGGGCAACTTCCTGCGCGACGGCAAGGCCGAGGTGGCGGTGTTCCGGCGCGGCGCTCCCTCGCAGTTCCGGATCCAGCGGCCCGACCGGGGCCCCAAGGTCGTCAGCTTCGGCTCGTCGACCGACCAGCCGGTGGTGGGTGACTGGGACGGCGACGGCTACAGCGACGTGGGTGTCCGGACGCCGGGCACCCGGACCTTCTCGCTGCGGACCGCGGCGGGGGTCACCAGCATCGTCCTCGGCAAGCCGCGCGACCTGCCGCTCGCCGGCGACTGGGACGGCGACGGCAGCTGGGAGGTGGGCGTACGCCGTGCCAGGTCCGGCCGGTTCGTCCTCCGGGCCGGCGACGGGACCACGAGCCCGGTCGACCTCGGCGACGTCACCGACGTGCCGGTCACCGGGGACTGGGACGGCGACGGCGTCACTGACCTGGGTGTCTACGACCAGGCGGCGGCGGTGTTCACGCTCCGGCTGGTGGACCGGGACGGCCTGACCTGGACCGCTGAGGTTCCGTTCGGCACCCGCGGTGACCTGCCGGTGACCGGCGACTGGGACGCCAACGGGCGTACCGACCTCGGCACCTGGAACCCGGCGACCGCCGTGTTCAGCCAGCGTCGGGCCACGGCACCGACCTCCGCACGGCTCGGCACCACCACCCACACCTTCGGCCGCTCCCGCTGACCGTCCGGTTCCGCTCTGGGTGAACGACCCTTCCGGCAGCGCGCCGGGCGCGACAGCATCTCGGGCATGAGGACCCTCGTGCTCGGTGGCACCCACCACGTCGGCCGCTGCTTCGTCGAGGCGGCGCTCGCCCGCGGCCACGACGTCGTGACGCTCAACCGCGGCACCAGCGGCGTCGAGACGCCCGGTGTCGACGTCCGTCACGCCGACCGGCTCGACGACGAGGGGGTCGCGCGGGCCCTGGGTGACGACACCTTCGACGCCGTGGTCGACACCTGGTCGTGGGCGCCGTCGGCCGTCCGCGGGACCGCCCGGTTGCTGTCGGGACGGGCCGGCCACTACACGTACGTGTCGTCCCGGTCGGTCTACGCGTGGCCGCCCCCGGCCGGGGCGGACGAGTCGGCGCTGGTGGTCGACGGCGACCCGGACTCGGGCGACGCCGTCGACTACGCGGCCGCCAAGCGGGGTGGCGAGCTGGCGGCGACGGCGGAGTTCGACGGACCGGTCGCGCTGCTGCGCGCCGGCCTGATCCTGGGCCCGTACGAGATCGTCGGGCGGCTGCCGTTCTGGCTGCACCGGATCGAGCGCGGCGGGCGGGTGCCCGTGCCCGGGCCGCCCGACCGGCCGCTGCAGCTCGTCGACGCCCGCGACCTCGCTGACTGGGTGCTGGACCACCGGCCGGTCGGGACGTACAACGCGGTCAGCCGCCCCGGTCACACCACCATCGGCGAGCTGCTCGGGGAGTGCGTCCGCGTCACCGGCTCCGACGCCGAGCTGGTGTGGCTGACCCCGGACGTCGTCGAGGCCTCGGGGGTCTCGCCGTGGACCGAGCTGCCGATCTGGACGCCGCCGACCGGGGAGCTCGCCGCGCTCCACGACTGCGACACCTCGGCCGCCCACGCCGCCGGCCTGCGGTGCCGGCCGATCGCGCTGACGGTGGCCGACACCTGGACGTGGCTGCAGCGCGAGGGGATCCGGGTCAGCCGCGAGGACCGCCCGCCCACCGGCATGGACGAGGCCGGCGAGGCCCGCCTCTGGGCCGCCGCCGGCCACTCCTGAGCCGGACTTGCTGGGCGAGTCGTCGACTTCCTGGGTGTTGCTTGCGCCAGCAGGTCTCGGTTTCCCCGCTTAGGCGGGGAAACCGCACGCCCCCCGCAGCCTCACCCCACCGGCACCGCGCGCCCCACCAGGTGGGGGGCGCCGTCCCTGGGCCGGGTCAGCGCGAAGGTCTGCCGGCCGTCGGCCTCCTCGTGGCCGAACGCCACGGTGCCGGGCAGCAGGATCGGCTTCTTGAAGGCGACGTCGACCGTGACCGCCTCGGGCAGCCGGTTCTCGAGGGCCGCGACGCAGCGGGCGAGGCTCCACATACCGTGCGCGATCTGGCGCGGGAAGCCCAGCGCCTTCGCGGTCACCGGGTAGAGGTGGATCGGGTTGCGGTCACCCGACACCGCGCCGTACCGCCGGCCGAGGTCGCCGGGCAGCCGCCACTCGATGGTGCCCTCGGGGGTGTCGTGGAGCGTCAGGCCGGCCGGGGCGGACTCGTCGCCACGGCCCCGCCGGAGGTACGTCGAGGTCGACTCCCACACCACCTCGTCGCCGGCCCGCACCTCGGCGACGAAGTCGATGACCTTGCCCTTGGCGTGCGCACGCGGCGACGAGACGCGCACCGCGACGTCGACGACCTCGCCCGGGTGGAGCGGCCGGTGGCCGGTGATCGAGTTCTCGAGGTGCACCGTCCCGACGGCCGGGTAGGGGAACCGCGGGCTGGTCATCGCCTCCATGTGGAGCGGGAACGCCAGCAGGTGCGGGTAGGGGAGCGGGACGCTGTCCTTCTCCGGGAACCCGCACACCCGGGCGTACGCCGCCGCCTGCTCTCGGTCGATGCGTACCCCCGCGCGCCGCAGGGAGAGTGAGGTCGGGTCGGCGTCCGGGTCCTTGCGGACGCCCGGCAGCTGGTTGACGCCCGGGATGGAGGGGAGGGCGGCCCTGAGCACCAGGGGGAGTCCGGGCACGGCTCAGGCCCCCAGCATCATCTGGCCGCAGACGCGGACCACGTTGCCGTTGACGGCGGTCGAGCCGGGACTGGCGTACCAGGCGATGGTCTCGGCGACGTCGACGGGCAGCCCGCCCTGGGCCATCGCGTTGAGCCGCTGGCCGACCTCGCGGGTCGCGAACGGCACCTGCGCGGTCATCTGGGTGATGATGAAGCCGGGCGCGACCGCGTTGATCGTGATCCCGTTCTTGAGCTCGTCGCGCAGCGACTCCACGAGCCCGATGACGCCGGCCTTGGACGCGGCGTAGTTGGTCTGCCCGACGTTGCCCGCGATCCCGGCGATGGAGGCGACGCCGACGATCGAGCCGTTGTCGTTGACGACGCCCTGGTCGAGCAGCTCGCGGGTGATCCGCTCCGGCGCGACCAGGTTGACGCCGAGCACCGCGTCCCAGCGGACCTCATCCATGTTGGCGAGCTTCTTGTCCTTGGTGATGCCGGCGTTGTGGACGACCACGTCCACGCCACCGTGCTTCTCCTTGAGGTGGTGGGCGATCCGCTGCGGGGCGTCCTTGGCGGTGATGTCGAGGGTGAGGTGGTCGCCGCCCAGCTCGCCCATCAGCGACTGCAGCTCGCTGGCGGCCTGCGGGACGTCGAGCCCGACGACAGTCGCGCCGTCGCGGTGGAGCACGCGGGCGATCTGCTCGCCGATGCCGCGGCTCGCTCCCGTCACCAGCGCGACCTTGCCGGCGAGCGGGCGCATCCAGTCCTCGACCTCGGCGGCGTCCCGGGTGTGGGTGCCGACCCGGACGACCTGGCCCGAGACGTACGCCGACTTCGGGGACAGCAGGAAGGCCAGCGTCGAGGCGACCGCCGCCTCCGCCTTCTCGGCGACGTAGACGAGCTGGACCGTGCCGCCGCGGCCGACCTCCTTGCCGAGCGAGCGGGTGAAGCCCTCGAGCGCCCGCTGGGCGACCCGCTCGGAGCCCGTGGCGTGCTCCGGCGGGGTGCCGAGCACGACGATCCGCGGGCAGGTCTCGAGGCTGCGGAGCAGCGGGGTGAACCAGGCCCGGAGCGCGCCGAGCTCGCCGGCGTCGGTCAGGGCGGTGGCGTCGAAGACCAGGCCGGCGTACCTCTGCGCGTGGTCCGGTGCGGTCGTCGACGCGATGCCGAGCAGGTCGAGCAGCCCGGGCAGCGACCCAGCGAGCCGGCCTGTGCCGCCCACCGCGACGGTGCCGGCGACGAGCGGGGCGCCCGCCTCGTAGCGCCGCAGCGGCGTCGGGTCGGGCAGGCCGAGGTTCTTGACCAGCAGCTTGCCGATCGGGGTGCGGACGAAGACTTGGTACTTGTCGCTCATGGCCGGTATGTAACTCCTCGTGTAACTCGGCGTCCACAGTTCGTGAGGTGGGCCTCAGGGTGACGTGTGACTCAGACGGTTCCGGTCCACGTTACTGGTGAGTCACAATGGGGTCCATGGAGACCACCACACGTCGCGTCGCCGTCGTCGGCGGCAACCGGATCCCGTTCGCCCGTTCCAACACCGCCTACGCGGACGCCTCCAACCAGGAGATGCTCACCGCGGCCATCGACGGCCTGGTGACCCGCTTCGGGCTGCAGGGCGCCCGGCTCGGGGAGGTGGTCGCCGGCGCCGTGCTCAAGCACGCCCGCGACTTCAACCTGACCCGTGAGGCGGTGCTCGGTTCGCGGCTCTCGGCGGAGACCCCTGCGACCGACATCCAGCAGGCCTGCGGCACCGGCCTGCAGGCGGCGATCCAGGTGGCCGACAAGATCGCCCTCGGCCAGATCGATGCGGGCATCGCCGGCGGCACCGACACCACCTCCGACGCGCCCGTCGCCATCAGCGACAAGCTGCGCAAGAAGCTGATGAAGGTGAACGCCGCGCGCGACACCGTCGGTCGGATCAAGGCGCTCGGCGCGATCCGCCCCGGTGACATCGGGCTCGAGATCCCGCAGAACGGTGAGCCCCGCACCCGGCTGTCCATGGGCGAGCACGCCGCTCTGACCGCGCTGGAGTGGCAGATCGGTCGCGAGGAGCAGGACGAGCTGGCGGCGACCTCCCACCAGCGGCTCGCGGCGGCGTACGACGCGGGCTTCCTCGACGACCAGGTCACGCCGTTCCGCGGGCTCGAGCGCGACAACAACCTGCGGCCGGACTCGTCGGTCGAGAAGCTGGCGAGGCTGAAGCCGGTCTTCGGCAAGGGCCTGGCGGCGACGATGACCGCGGGCAACTCCACCCCGCTGACCGACGGCGCCTCGGCGGTGCTGCTGGCCTCCGAGGACTGGGCCGCCGAGCACGACCTGCCGACGCTCGCCTTCGTCCGGTCCTACGAGACCGCCGCGGTCGACTACGTCCACGGGGCCGAGGGGCTGCTGATGGCCCCGGCGTACGCCGTGTCGCGGATGCTGCAGCGCGAGGGGCTCTCGCTGCAGGACTTCGACTTCTACGAGGTCCACGAGGCGTTCGCGTCGCA
The DNA here is from genome assembly GCA_963723945.1 of uncultured Actinomycetota bacterium. GTDB lineage: Bacteria > Actinomycetota > Actinomycetes > Propionibacteriales > Nocardioidaceae > Nocardioides. The sequence continues at coordinate 37,553 of CAVRSW010000025.1, read as the reverse complement.
GGTGCTCTCGACGCTCAAGGCCTGGGAGGACCCGATCTTCTGCAAGGAGCGGCTCGGCCTCGACGCGCCGCTGGGCTCGATCGACCGCGCGAAGCTGAACGTCAACGGCTCCTCGCTCGCCGCCGGCCACCCGTTCGCGGCCACCGGCGGCCGGATCCTGGCGACCGCCGCCAAGCTGCTGGACCAGAAGGGCTCGGGCCGGGTGCTGATCTCGATCTGCGCCGCCGGCGGCCAGGGCGTCGTCGCCATCCTCGAGAAGTAGTCCCGACCGGTCGAGTTGCCACCCCGGCGGGTCGAGCTGCCAGCCGGGTCGGCGACTCGACCCGCGCGAGTGGCGACTCGACCGTCAGCGGGTGGCGAGGGCGAGCGCGCTGGCGACGAGGTAGTCGCGGACCTGCTCGGGCGAGACCCGGCCGACGGTCGGGACGCCGGGGGAGGACTCCTTGACCAGGATCCCGACCCGGGCGAGCTGCAGCGCACCGAGCCCGCTGGCGTAGAGCGTGTTCGCGAGCAGGGTCGGGTCGTCGACGCTGAAGTCGCCGGCCTCGACCCCGGCCTCGAGCGCCGACTCGAGGACCGCCAGGCAGGTGGAGATCGCCCGGCCCAGCCGCCACACCGCCGACTCCGACATCTCCTCGAGCAGCTCGGGGCCGGTACGTCGCATCAGGGTCTGCGCGCAGTCGACGAACGCGGGGTGGGCCACGCCGTAGTCGACGAACGCCTCGGTGATCCGGGTCAGCCGGTCGGCCGCGTCACCGCCGGCCGCGTCGGCCTCGGTGAGGGCCTCGCGCAGCTCGTCGAGGTACTCCACGAGGGTCAGCGCGAACAGCTCCTCCTTGCCGGTGAAGTGCCGGTAGACGATCGCGCGGTTGACCCCGACGGCCTGCGCGATCTGGTCGATCTGGGCGTCCCGCACGCCGCTGCGGTCGAAGAGCGCGCGGGTCGCGCCGATGATCTCGGCCTCGCGCTTGCGGCGGCGAGCAGCGGCGGCGGTACGCCGGCCGTCGGTCTCGGGAGCCCGCTCTGCCATGCGGCCAGATTAGTGCAACTCGCAGTTGCACACGTGTGACGACAGTCTCGGCGGGCCTCACCCGTCGCTGTCCGACGACATGAACCACGTCGACCCCATCGAGGTGTCGCTCTCGTCGCCGTCGGCGTCCCCGGCGTGGGTCTCCGCGAAGGAGAGGTCGACCAGGGGCACCGTCCGGACGACCTCCACGTCCAGGCCCGCCCCCGGCTCGCCGGCCGCGAGCTGCAGCATCCCGTCGCGTACGCCGTGCACGTGGGCGTCGTCGACGAACTGCTGGGACCCGTCGACGAAGGCCAGCAGGACGGCGGTCATCGATCCAGTGTGGCGCGATCAGCCCGCCGGCGGAACCGACATCGACCGCACGTTCTCGATCGTGTCGGCCTCGGCGGCGCTCTTGTCGTCGCGGTAGCGCACCACGCGGGCGAAGCGCAGCGCCAGCCCGCCGGGATAGCGGCTGGAGCGCTGCAGGCCGTCGAAGGCGATCTCGACGACCTGCTCGGGCCGGACGTGGACGACGTGGCCCTCACGCGAGGTCTCGAGCGCCAGGAAGCGCTCGGTCTGCCAGGCCAGCATCTCGTCGGTCATCCCCTTGAAGGTCTTGCCCAGCATCACCCAGGAGTCCGAGCCGGGGTCGCGGGCGCCGAGGTGGATGTTGGACAGCCACCCGTGGCGGCGGCCGGATCCCCACTCGACGGCGAGCACGACCAGGTCGAGGGTGTGGACGGGCTTGGCCTTGACCCAGCCGGCACCGCGGCGGCCGGCGGCGTAGGGGGCGCCCAGGCTCTTCACGACCACGCCCTCGTGCCCGCGGGCGAGGACCTGGTCGGCGAAGGCCTGCGCCTCCGCGGGGTCGGCGGTCTCGATGCGCGGCACCAGTGACGCCTCCGGCACCAGTGCCTCCAGCGCCGCGACCCGCTCCGACCCCGGCGCGTCGAGCAGGTCGCGGCCGTCGAGGTGGAGCAGGTCGAAGAAGTAGCCGGTGACCTCGACCCCGGCGTCCATGGCCGTCCGGGACGCGGTCTCCTGGAAGGGGCGCGGCCGCCCGGACTCGTCGAGCGCGATCGCCTCGCCGTCGAGGACGAACCGCTCGGCCGGCAGCGACCTGGCCAGCGCGACCACCTCGGGGAGCCGGTGGGTGATGTCGTCGAGGCTGCGGGTGGCGATCACGACCTCGTCGCCGGAGCGGTGCACCTGGATCCTGATCCCGTCGAGCTTGGTGTCGACCGAGACGGGTACGCCGTCCGGGGCCGCCTTCGCGACGGCGGCGGCGACGTCGGGCGCGCTCGCGGCGAGCATCGGCAGTACCGGGCGGCCGACCTCGAGCCCGATCGCGGCGAGGGCCCGCTCGCCCTCGAATGCGGTCGCGGAGATCGCGACGGTCGAGCCGGCCAGCATCGCGGCCCGCCGGACGGCCGCGATCGGCACGCCGGCGGCCGCGGCCAGCGCCTCCTGCACCTGGGCGTCGAGGGCGCCCTGCCGCAGCTCGCCCGTGACCAGCCCGCCCAGCCACCGCTGCTCCTCGGCCGTGGCCCGGCCGAACAGGTCGGCCACCGCCTGCGCCCGCGCCTGCTGGGATCCCGCACCCTCGAGCGCGGCCAGCCGGTCGAACGAGTCGTGCACCTCCTGCACGGTGAGGGAGGACGAGTCGGCGGGGTCGGGCAGGGTCCGGAGCCCGCGCCAGCCCAGGCCGGTGCGCCGCTGCAGCAGCGACCCGGCCAGGTAGGCGGTCACCAGGGGCAGCTCGTCACGATCGGCTGCGGCCAGCGCCTCGGCCAGCGCGGCCACCTTGGCCTTGCGCGAACGCGTGGCGGCCACGGCAGCGGAGGTGGAGACCAGGTCGGCGATCAGCACGCCGTCAGGCTAGCCGCGAGGGCGGACAGTCCTCACCCACCGATGCGGGTGCGCACCTCGTAGAGCTCGGGGAAGAAGGTCAGGTCGAGCGCCCGGCGCAGGAACGCGACGCCGGAGGACCCACCGGTGCCGGTCTTGTGGCCGATGGTGCGCTGCACGACCTGCAGGTGCCGGAACCGCCACTCCTGGAAGTTGTCCTCGAGGTCGACGAGCTCCTCGCAGGTCTCGTACACGCCCCAGTGCTGCTCCGGTGCGGCGTAGACGGTCGCGAACAGGTCGACCAGGCCGGCGTGGGCCTGGTGCTTCACCGACCAGTCCCGCTCCACGAGCTCCGGCGGTACGGGGTAGCCGCCCCGTGCGAGGTGGCGCAGGAACTCGTCGTAGAGCGACGGCTCGTGGAGCAGCTGTGCCAGCACCTCCCGCGCGACCGGGTCGTGGCCGTGGACGGGCAGCATGTCGGCGTCCTTGTTGCCGAGCAGGAACTCGACCTCGCGGTACTGGGCTGACTGGAAGCCCGAGGAGGTCGCCAGGAACGGCCGGATCTGGGCGTACTCGCTCGGGGTCATCGTGGCCAGCACCGACCACTGGTCGGTGAGCGTGTGCTGGACGTGCTTGACCCGCGCCAGCCGCTTGAGGGCCGGGGCCAGGTCGTCGGTGGCCAGCAAGGCCCTCGCCGACCGCAGCTCGTGGACCATCAGCTTCAGCCACAGCTCGCTGGTCTGGTGCTGGACGATGAAGAGCAGCTCGTCGTGCATCGGCGGGTCGCTCTGCGGCCGCTGCGCGGACAGCAGCTGGTCGAGACAGAGGTAGTCGCCGTACGACATCTGCTGCCGGAAGTCGGTCTCGATGCCGGACTCGAGGTCACGGCGGTCGGGCCGGTCGGGATCTGCCACGCACGCACCATAGATCACCGGGGCGGCCCCCGCGGACGTGAAACTTCACCCACGGGGTCTGACCCGCGGTGGGTCCGGTGGCCTACCCTCCGGGTGTGACCTCCGTGACCGACGCCGCCGGCCCTCGTGGCAGCACCCGGCTCTGGGAGCCCTCGTGGCCGGTCCCGGTGGGCGCGATCCTCGGGCAGCAGCGTCACGGCGGCGCCGACCCGACCTACAAGGTCGACTTCCAGGGGCGACACTGGCGGGGCCTGCGCACCCCCGAGGGTGACGCCACCCTGATGGTCGACACCCGGCTGCGCGACGGCGCCGTCTACACGGCCGCCTGGGGAGAGGGTGCCGACTGGGCGCTGGAGTCGGTCCCGGGGCTGCTCGGCGCCGACGACGACCCGACCGGCTTCGAGCCCCACCACCAGATCATCGCCGACGTGTGGCGTCACCACCGCGACTGGCGGATCGGCCGCAGCGGCCTGGTGATGGAGGCGCTCGTCCCCGCGATCATCGAGCAGAAGGTGACCGGCCAGGAGGCCTTCGCCGGCTTCCGCAACCTGGTGCACCGCTGGGGCAACCGCGCCCCCGGGCCGGGCCACGACCTCGGCGTCTGGGTGCAGCCCGACCCCGAGACGCTGCGCAACGTCCCGTCGTGGGAGTGGCTGAAGATGCACATCGACCCCGGCCGCTCCAAGGCCGTGGTGATGGCCGCGCGGGTGGCCCACGCGATCGAGCGCACCACCACGATGAGTGCGGCCGAGGCCGACCGCGCGCTGCAGTCGCTGCCGGGGATCGGCCGCTGGACCAGCGCCGAGGTACGGATGCGCGCGATGGGCGATGCCGACGCGGTGTCGTTCGGCGACTACCACGTCGCGAAGGACATCGGGTGGGCGCTCACGGGTGCCGCGTTCGACGACGACGAGCTCGAGGAGTTCCTCGAGCCGTACCGGCCCCATCGCGGCCGGGTCCAGCACCTCGTGTCGCTGGCCGGCCTCCACCGGCCCCGGCTCGGCCCGCGGATGGCTCCTCGCACCCACCTCCCTGCCTGACGCGGATCGCCCGCGGGGCGGACCCGCACGGCCCGTTATGCCCTCGCGCGTCGCGGCGCCCGCCGGTAGCGTGGTCGCGGATTGACCGGGGTTGCCAAGGGGAGGGGGCGGCCATGGGGGACACAGATCCTGTCATCATGCTCGCGACCTCCGACGCCACGTCGCGCGAGGTGCTCGGATCCGAGCTCCGACGGCGCTACGGCGCCGACTACGAGGTGGTCGTCTGCGCCGACTACCAGCACGCCAGAGCCGTGCTCGAGGGGCTGCGCAGGTGGGGGCGTCAGGTCGCCCTGGTCATCGGCTGCTACGGCCCCCACGACCGCGACGGCCTCGTCTTCCTGCGCCGGGCGTACGCCCTGCACCCGTCGGCCAAGCGAGTGGTCGCCGCGATCTGGGGAGACTTCGCCAGTACGTCCGCGGTGTTCTCGGCGATCGCCCACGGGCACGCCGAGCTGCTGGTGCTGCGACCCGAGCGATCCCGTGACGAGGAGTTCCACGGCGCCCTCACCGACGCGCTCGACGACTGGCACCTCGCCCAGGGCCTCGGCTTCGAGGCGGTGCGGCTGATCGGCGAGGCGCGGGACGAGCGGACCCACTCGCTGCGCGACTCCTTCGGACGCAACCACATCCCGGTCGCCTTCCACCAGGTGGGGACCGACGCGAGCGACCGGATGCTCTCGGGGCTCGGTCTGGAGGACCCGGACCTGCCGGTCGTCGTGCTGTCGTTCACCTCCCCGCCGACGACGCTGGTCAACCCGACCGACCTCGAGATCGCCGAGGCCTTCGGGCTGATGGCGCCACTCTCCCCGGACCGGGTCTACGACGTGGTCGTCGTGGGCGCGGGACCGTCCGGCCTCGCGGCGGCGGTCTACGCGTCCTCCGAGGGGCTGTCCACGCTGGTCGTCGAGCAGCAGGCGGTCGGTGGCCAGGCCGGCACCAGCTCGCTGATCCGCAACTACCCGGGCTTCTCCCGGGGGATCAGCGGTGCCCACCTCGCCTACCGGTCGTTCCAGCAGGCCTGGACCTTCGGCACGGAGTACTCCTTCATGCGTCCGGTGCAGGGGCTGGGGGTCGAGGGTGACCTGCGCACGGTGTCGATGGCCGACGGCAGCGTGGTCCGCGCCCGCGCCGTCGTGGTCGCCACCGGGGTCGACTACCGGAGGCTCGAGGTCCCCGTGCTGGAGCGCCTGATCGGGCGCGGTGTGTTCTACGGCGCCGCGGTGTCCGAGGCCCCGTCGATGACAGGCGAACCGGTGTACGTCGTCGGGGGCGGCAACTCCGCGGGCCAGGCGGCGCTGCACCTCGCGAAGTACGCCCGGCACGTGACACTTCTCGTGCGCGGCCCCTCACTGGCCGCGAGCATGTCGGAGTACCTGATCTCCCAGCTCGAGGCCACCAGCAACGTGAGCATCCGCTACCGGGCAGCCGTACAGGGTGGCCGTGAGGTCGACGAGTGCCTGGCGGCGGTCACCGTCGGCGACCCCGAGGGGGGTGACACCGAGGAGCTCGAGGCGGCCGGCCTCTTCGTCCTGATCGGCTCGGTGCCCCGGACGTCGTGGCTGCCCGAGTCGGTGCTGCGGGACCGCACCGGGTTCGTCCGCACCGGCCCCGACCCGGACGACGACCCGCAGGCCGCGATGCGCCGGCCGCTCGAGACCACGCTGCCGGGGGTCTTCGCCATCGGCGACGTCCGGGCGGGCTCCATCAAGCGGGTGGCGACCGCCGTCGGCGACGGCGCGACCGTGATCTCGCTGGTGCACGGCTACCTCGCCGAGCACCCGCGGGAGGGCAAGGGCGAAGGTGGTCACCGGGATGGCGCATGAGCAGGAACCACTGATCCCGTCGATGCGGCGGCTGCTGCAGCTGGCGGCGTTCCTGGTCTTCCTGGCCGGGCTGCAGCTGTTCGTCTTCCCGTTGCGTACGGAGGACTGGTTCGCCTGGACGATCGACGTCCCGATGACCGCGGTCTTCCTGGGCGCCTCCTACTGGTCCAGCGCCGTGCTCGAGGTCGCCGGGTCCCGGGCGGCGGTCTGGGGCCACGCACGGCTGTCGGTCTGGACGGTCTTCGTCTTCACGACGCTGACGCTGGTGGTGACGCTGGTCCACCTCGACAAGTTCCACCTCGGGTCCGACCAGCCGGTCACCGCCCGGCTGGTGACCTGGGGGTGGCTGGCGATCTACGCCGTCGTCCCCGTGGCGATGCTGGTGATCGCGTGGCGGCAGACCCGGCCGGACCGGGCGGGCTCGGGGACGGCGCCGCCGCAGGTCCCGCTCGCGACCGGGTTGCGGGTGATGCTGGTCGTGCTCGCCGTCGTCCTGCTCGGCACCGGCGTCGTGCTGCTGGTGGCGCCGACGACCGCGGCGGTGCTCTGGGCGTGGCCGCTGACCGACCTCACCGCGCGAGCGGTGGGCGCGTGGCTGGTCGGGCTCGGGTGGGCGGCCGGTCACGCCCGGCTGGTCGACGACGTCGGTGGCGTACGACCGCTGGGCTGGACGGGAGCGACCTTCGTGGTGCTGCAGGCGGTCGCGCTCGTGCGCTACGGCGACGCGCTCGAGTGGTCGAGCCCGGCTGCGGTCGGCTACGTCGCCGGGCTGGCCCTCGTGGGCGTGGTCTCGGCGCGGATCCTGGTCGCGGACGCGCAGCTCAGAGCAGCGGCCGGAACGGCGTCAGCATCGCCTCGGTGAACCGTCGGTGGAGGTCACGTGCCTCCCACTCCGAGAGCGTCAGCTCCAGGCAGTTGGTCTGGTCGAGCTGGAAGATCTCCTCCAGCGCCCGGGCGAACGACTCGTCGATCGCCTCGACGTTGACCTCGTAGTTGCCGGTGAGGCTCAGCCGGTCGATGTTGGCGGTGCCGACCGTCGACCAGCTGCCGTCGACGGTGGCGGTCTTGGCGTGCACCATCGCGTCCTTGAACCGCAGGATCCGGACGCCGGCGCGCAGCAGCTGGGCGTAGTAGCCGCGCGAGATCCAGTCGGCGACCACGTGGTTGGACTTCAAGGGCACCAGCAGGCGTACGTCGACACCACGCTCCGCCGCCGCCACCAGCTCGTCGACGAAGTCCTGGTCGGGGAGGAAGTAGGCCTGGGTCATCCAGATGTTGCGCCCGGCCCGGTTGATCGCCTCGAGGTACATCCCGCGGATCGGGAACATCCACAGCCGCGGCACGTTGCGGTGCACCCGGATCTGCGGCTCCCACTCGGCGGCGGTCTCGAGCAGCAGCGGACGCGCGCTGGCGCCGAGCAGCCGGCGCCGGTTGAGGTTCCAGAAGTCGGCGAACGCCCGCTTGAGGTCCCACACCGCCGGCCCGGTCACCCGGATGTGCGTGTCGCGCCACTCCGTGGCGTACGCGGCCCCGATGTTGTAGCCACCCACGAAGCCGACCGAGTCGTCGACGACCAGGATCTTGCGGTGGTCGCGCCCGTAGCGACGCAGGTCGAGGAACCGCCAGCCGGCGTTGTAGAAGGGGTAGGGGAGCACCTTCATCGACGGCGGGAAGTGCTTGAAGCGGGGCGAGACGACCAGGTTGGCGAACGAGTCGTAGATGCAGTGCACCTCGACCCCGCGGGCGGCCGCGTCCGCCAGGGCGGTCTTGAACCGCTCGCCGACCTCGTCGCCCTTCCAGATGTAGGTCTCGAACAGGACCTGGCGACGGGCGCCCTCGATGGCGGCCAGCATGTCGTCGTAGAGGTCCTGGCCGAAGGTGTACGTCGTGATCGTCCCGTCGCCGACGGACACCTCGCGTGGCGGCGTCGTCGGGAACGGCTTCGGCTTCTTGTTGCGCCGCCGGTAGGAGTCGACCAGTGACATCCCGACCGCCAGCGCGAGCTGCACGCCGATCAGCGTGAGCAGGACCCGGCGCAGCGCGCGGAAGACCCGGTCGGCGGCGGAGGGCTGGACGGGCACGCGGCCAATCTAGCGACCGTCAGCGACGGCCCCGGCGTCCGGCATCCGGGCCAGGAAGGTGAGGTGGCCCATCAGGTGGGGTGACCCGATCCGGTAGACCCAGCGGTCGTACGCCGTGGCGAACCCGCGCACCCGGGGAGGGAGGTAGGGCTCGTAGAGGGTGGGGAGGTCCCAGCAGCGGAACTCGACCGACGCGAACCCGCTGTGGCGCAGGTGGGACGTCACGGCGCGGATGGTGTTGATCCGGTACTCGGTGGCGAAGTGGTAGGAGGCCACCTGCTCGGCCGGGCGCAGCCGGCGCAGCAGCGGCTCGGACACACCTGTCCGGGTCGCCGCCCAGGTCGCGAGCCCGAAGTAGTGCCACTTGTTGACGGTGAGTCCCATCAGCACGCCGCCCGGCCGCAGCACCCGCGCGGCGGCGTCGACGAAGGTGCGCGGGTCGCTCACGTGCTCGAGCACGAAGACGGAGAAGGCGAGGTCGAACGGCTCCGGGTCCTGCCGGGCGTACTCCTGCAGGGTGGCTTGGTGGCGTTCGTCGAGGGTGTCGTTGTCGTGGATGGCGGAGTCCGGGTCGATGCCGACCAGGCAGCCGGCACGGCGCCGGACCGGGCGGAGCCGGCCGGAGAGGTTCTTGCCCGCGCCGATGTTGAGCACCCGGCCCCCCTGCGGGCACTCCTGCGCGACCCAGGCCGCGAAGCCGGCGACCCCGCCGCGGGGAGCCGGGGTCGCGATGACCTCCCGGGTGAGGTGTCCGGCGTCGACCCGATCCATGCTCCAGCGTGACATCGCCGGGCGGGCCTCGACAAGATCCCTGCCGGACGCCTCAGCGCCCCCGGGCGGTCCGGGCGAGCGTCTCGCGGCCGCCGGGCAGCTCGACGACCTGTCCGGCCTCGCCCGAGGCGACCAGGTCGAGGACGACCCGGACGACGTGCTCGGGCGGGACCAGCGGGTCCAGCCGCTCCCGCTCGGCGGCCGGCAGGTCCTCCCACTGCGCCACGGCGCGGTCGAGCCCGATCCATCCGGGCACCACCGCCATCACCCGCGCGCGGCGCCGGGTGTCCGGGTCGGCCAGGGCCGTGGTCAGCCGGACCAGTCCCGCCTTCGCGGCGGCGTACTCGGGAGAGCCGTAGCCGCCGGTGCCGACGGCCGCGCTGGAGGCGATGTTGACCACCGCCGGTGCCGCGTCGGTGCCGTCGTCAGGTGCCGGAAGGTCGCTCAGGAACAGCTGCGTCAGCAGCATCGGGGTGCGGAGGTTGAGGTCGAGCGTGCGGGACCACGCGTCGGCCGGTGCGTCGGGGAACTGCGCGTCGCCGGGGGTCCACCCCCCGGCGTTGTTGACCAGGACGTCGGCGCCGCCGAGGTCCCGGGCCCGCGCGGCGAGCATCCGGACGTCGCCCTCGTCGGTCAGGTCGGCCTGCACCACGAACGCCTGCACCCGGGCCGCCCGCACCAGGTCCGCGGTGGCCGCCGCGGCCTCGGGGTCGCGATCGGCGACCACGACGCGCACGCCGAGGCGGGCCAGTCCCACCGCCAGCTCGCGGCCGAGGCCCGACCCGGCCCCGGTCACCACGGCCAGCTTCCAGCGGAGTCGCAGGGGCATGCCCGGCACGGTAGCCCCGACCCGGTCCCGACCGCCGACGCCAACGGCTGTCAGTGGTGCGTCGTAGTCTCGGTGCCATGCGGCCAGTGACCGATCTCGAGCGCCGGGTGGCGCCGTTCAAGGTGGAGTCCGACTACCAGCCGTCGGGTGACCAGCCGACCGCGATCGCCGAGATCAGCAAGCGGATCCGGGGTGGCGTCGAGGACGTCGTGCTGCTCGGCGCCACCGGCACCGGCAAGACCGCGACGGTGGCGTGGGTCGCCGAGCAGCTGCAGCGCCCGGTGCTGGTGATGCAGCCCAACAAGACGCTCGCGGCCCAGTTCGCCAACGAGCTGCGGCAGCTCTTCCCCCACAACGCGATCGAGTACTTCGTCTCCTACTACGACTACTACCAGCCCGAGGCCTACGTCCCCCAGACCGACACCTACATCGAGAAGGACTCCTCGATCAACGAGGAGGTCGAGCGGCTGCGCCACTCCGCGACCAACAGCCTGCTCACCCGCCGCGACGTGATCGTGGTCTCGACGGTGTCGTGCATCTACGGCCTCGGCACGCCCCAGGAGTACGTCGACCGGATGCTGCGGCTCAAGGTCGGGGAGGAGCACGACCGCGACGCGATCCTGCGCCGGCTGGTGCAGATCCAGTACACCCGCAACGACATGTCCTTCACCCGCGGCACCTTCCGGGTACGCGGCGACACCCTCGAGATCTTCCCGGTCTACGAGGAGCTCGCGATCCGGATCGAGTTCTTCGGTGACGAGATCGAGCGGCTGATGACGCTCCACCCGGTCACCGGCGAGGTGCTGACCGAGGACCAGGAGCTCCACATCTTCCCGGCGACCCACTACGTCGCCGGCCCGGAGCGGATGGAGCGCGCGATCGGCGGCATCGAGGCCGAGCTCGAGGAGCAGCTCGCGACCTTCGAGCGGCAGGGCAAGATGCTCGAGGCGCAGCGGCTGCGGATGCGCACCACCTACGACATCGAGATGATGCGCCAGGTCGGCTCGTGCTCCGGGATCGAGAACTACTCGATGCACATCGACGGCCGTAGCCGGGGGAGCGCGCCCAACTGCCTGCTCGACTACTTCCCGGAGGACTTCGTGCTCGTGGTCGACGAGTCCCACGTGGCGGTGCCCCAGATCGGCGGCATGTACGAGGGCGACATGTCCCGCAAGCGCAACCTCGTCGACCACGGCTTCCGGCTGCCGAGCGCGATGGACAACCGGCCGCTGCGGTGGGAGGAGTTCCTCGACCGGATCGGCCAGACCATCTACCTCTCGGCCACGCCCGGCAACTACGAGCTCGACAAGGTCGAGGGCGACGTGGTGCAGCAGATCATCCGCCCGACCGGCCTGGTCGACCCCGAGGTGGTCGTGAAGTCGACCAGAGGCCAGATCGACGACCTGATCCACGAGATCAACACCCGGGTGGACAAGGCGGAGCGGGTGCTGGTGACGACGCTGACCAAGAAGATGTCCGAGGACCTCACCGACTACCTCCTCGACGCCGGCATCCGCACCCGCTACCTCCACTCCGAGGTCGACACCCTCAAGCGGATCGAGCTGCTGCGAGACCTCCGGCTGGGCGAGTACGACGTCCTGGTCGGCATCAACCTGCTGCGCGAGGGGCTCGACCTCCCCGAGGTGTCGCTGGTGTCGATCCTCGACGCCGACAAGGAGGGGTTCCTGCGCTCCGACAAGTCGCTGATCCAGACCATCGGCCGCGCGGCCCGCAACGTGTCCGGCCAGGTCCACATGTACGCCGACACGGTCACCCCCTCGATGGAGTCCGCCATCGACGAGACCAACCGGCGACGCCAGATCCAGGTCGACTACAACAAGGAGCACGGGATCGACCCCACCCCGCTCCGCAAGAAGATCGCCGACATCACCGAGATGCTGGCCCGCGAGGACGAGAACACCCAGGCCCTGCTCCAGACCTGGGCCGACGTCGGCCAGAAGGGCCGGGCCGGCGGGGTGAAGGCCGGCAAGTCGCCCACCCCGTCGCTGTCGCGGATCCACGACGAGCTGCCCGACACCGCCGGGATCCCGTCCACCGAGCTGGCCGACCTGATCCAGCAGCTCACCGACCAGATGAAGACCGCCGCCGCCGAGCTGCAGTTCGAGGTCGCCGCGCGGCTGCGTGACGAGATCTCCGAGCTCAAGAAGGAGCTCCGCCAGATGATGGAGGCGACGAAGTGAGGAGGGAGCACCGAGCGAGGAACGAGCTCGGAGTGCTTCCGACGAGCGAGGAGCGCGCGAGCGCAGCGAGCGCCGGCGACCACGTGAGCGGGAGCTGGGCGAGCGCAGCGAGTGCCGGCGACCACGTGAGCGTCCGCGACGAAGCGCGCGGCCACGAAAGGTAGGACGACATGACTGCCCGCACCGTCCAGGTGACCTTCGACTGCGCGGACCCTGCTGCCCTGTCGCTGTTCTGGAACGACGTCCTCGGCTACCGGCTGCCGCCCCCGCCGCCGGGCTTCGACGACTGGGACGCGTTCCGCGAGACGCTGCCGCCCCACCTGCGCAACATGGCCTCGGCCAGCGAGGACCCGGCCGGTGCCGGCCCCCGGTTCTTCTTCCAGCAGGTGCCCGAGGGCAAGGCGGTCAAGAACCGCGTCCACGTCGACGTCCGCGCGGCCCCCGGGCTCCAGGGCGAGCAGCGGATGGCGGCGCTGGAGGCGGAGGCGGAGCGGCTGGTCGGGCTCGGTGCCACCCGGGTGGAGCGGCACGAGCCGGGCCCGCCGATGGCCGCCGGCCACATCGTGATGCAGGACCCCGAGGGCAACGAGTTCTGCCTCGACTGACGTGCCTGCGCCCGACCACACCGACGACGGCTCGTCCCGGTCCGCGGCGTCGCAGATTCATCACGTGAAGAGGTCGAGTCAGCACTTCACATGGTGGGTACGCCGTGCGAAGCCGCGACTCGCCTGCTTCACGTGATGAATCGGAGATCCAGAGCCCCGGACCCGCGCGTCACCCCAAGGGGTCAAGGCACGCCGGCGGCCGCTGACTAGGCTCGGAGCCATGACTGCCATCGACCTCGGTCGCCCCGTGCAGGGTGACGTCATCGACCTGATCCTCGACGACCACCGGCGGTTCGAGACGCTGCTGCGAGACCTGCGCGACCGCAGCCAGGACCGCGACGCCGTCCGCCGGGCGTTCGCCGCGCTCCACGTCGCCCATGCCCTCGCCGAGGAGAAGCACGTCTACCCGAAGCTGCGGAAGAAGCGCGCCGTGGGCGAGCACGAGGCCGAGCACGGCGAGGAGGAGCACGCCGAGGGCCACGAGGCGCTGCTGGCGGTGCTGGAGCTGAAGGGCACCGACACCCAGGCCTTCGACGACGCCGTCGAGGAGCTGGCCGGCGTGGTCAACCACCACCTCACCGAGGAGGAGCTGACCATCCTCAACCCCGCTCGCGAGGAGGTCGGGGCGCAGGTGCTGGCCGAGCTGGGCGAGCAGTTCGCGGCCGAGCGCAACCGGCAGATCGACGACGACTGCGGCTCGCTCACCCAGGTCCGCCGGATCGTCGCCGAGGCGCGCCGTGAGGGCCTTCTGGACGAGGACGACGACGAGGACTGACCGGTGGACGTCGCCACCCTGCAGGCCTACTGCCTCGCCAAGCCCGGCGCCTGGCCCGACCACCCGTGGGAGCACGACCACCCCGTGATCAAGGTGGGGCCCGAGGGGTCCGGCAAGATCTTCGCCTTCCTGGGCGGTGACGGGGTGGGGGTCAAGGGCGGACCGAGCCGCGAGGCCGCCGACGAGTGGCTCGCCCGGTATCCCGGCGACGCCACGGTGATGGCCTACCTCGGCCGGTCCGGCTGGAACGACCTCGCCCTCTGCGGCGCGATCCCCGACGAGGAGCTGCTCGAGGCCGTCGACGAGTCGTACCGGCTGGTGGTCGCGAAGCTGCCGGTGCGCCACCGCCCCGACGGCTGGGACGCCTGAGCGCCGGTCAGGGCCGGTTCGCGGGGCGGGTGACGGTCAGCCCCACCATCCGGGCGACCACCAGCGCGACGTAGAGCACGCCCGCGACCTGCTCGACCATCACCAGTGACCGCGCGTGGGGCAGCACCGGGACGATGTCGGAGAGACCCACGCTGGTCAGGTTGGTGAACGACAGGAAGAGCAGCTCGAACCACGTCCCCCGGTGGTCGGCGCCGACCCCGATGAACGACCCCGGTGCCAGCACCTGGACCGCCTGGAAGAGGTAGGCGAAGCCCCACGCGACGACGGTGAACGCCGCGCCCGTCGCGAACAGCTCGTCGCGGGTGACCTTCTCGTCGTGGAACAGGTAGCGGATCATCCCGTAGGAGACGTAGAAGTAGAACGGCGCGTGCAGCAGGGCCGAGGCCAGCAGCAGCCCCTCGTTGCCGGTCCACACGATCTCGAGCAGGTTGCAGGCCAGGGCCGGCACTCCGAGCAGCACCGCGATCCAGGCCAGCGCCGGGGTGCGACGCACGGCGTAGAGGGCGACGATCACCAGGACCGTCCCGACGGCGCCGAGCAGCGCCCGACCCGCTGTCGAGGTGCCGAGGAACGGGTAGACCAGGACCGCCAGCAGCTGGCCGGCCAGCAGCACCGCCGACGGGTGGGCCCGGATCGTGTGCAGGGTGCTCACTCGTCGTCCTCCCGGCGCTCCTCGAGGTCCTTGCGCTGCTTCTTCTCCAGGCGTCGCAGCTCCTCGCGGACGATGTCCCGGCGCTGCACCTGGATCCGGCCCAGGTTGAGCAGTGCCGCCAGCGTCACGAACGCCGGCCACGGGAAGCTGCCGATGCCGGAGGTGACCAGCCAGAGCGTCCACACGATCGCCGAGACGGACAGCAGCCCCCACAGCGCCTCCCGGCGGTCCTTGCGCCACGACTCGACGGCGCGCTGCTGGAGCTCCGCGGCCGGGACCAGCGCGCCCCGTCCCGCCGCGGGACGTGCGCTGACCAGACCCTCCAGCGGTGCCACCAGGTCACCCACGGTCCGCGCCGCCTGGGTCGCGGCGGTCCGGGCGTCGAGCTCGTCCCGGTCGAGCCGGCCGTCGGCGTACGCCTCGGTCAGGACCTGGAGGACCACGTCGCGGTCGGCGTCCGAGGCGCGCATCGTGGCCTGGTCCGGCACCCGGGGGTCGCGGCTCAGGGCGCCCCACACCTGCTCGGGGTCGGTCATCGCCGGGTCTCCACGAGCCGCATCCTAGGCACCGAGCGCGACAGGCGGGCGGGTGTGCGGTGGGCGCGCCGGTTGAGAAGCCCCCGCCGCAGGTGTTGGATCGGCTCGTGGAGACCGACACCGACGTGCTGATCATCGGAGCCGGCCCCACCGGTCTCTACGCCGCCTACTACGCGGGGTTCCGCGGATTGCGCGTCGCCATCGTCGACAGCCTGCCCGAGCTCGGCGGCCAGGTGACGGCGATGTACCCCGAGAAGGCGATCCTCGACGTGGCCGGCTTCCCGACGGTCAAGGGCAAGGAGCTGGTGGAGGGACTGGTGGCGCAGGCCTCGACCGCGCGCCCCGTCTACCACCTCGACCGCACCGCGCAGACCCTCGAGCACCACGGGGACTCGGTGACGGTCGGCCTCGACGACGGCACCGAGGTCCACGCGGGGGCGGTCATCATCACCGCCGGCATCGGCAAGTTCAGCCCCCGGCCGCTCCCCGCGGGGGACGGTTGGCTCGGTCGGGGACTGGAGTTCTTCGTCCCGTCGTTCCAGCCGTACGTCGACAAGGACGTCGTGATCGTCGGGGGCGGGGACAGCGCCTTCGACTGGGCGCTCCACCTCGAGCCGGTGGCGCGCTCGGTGGCGCTGGTGCACCGGCGCGACGCCTTCCGCGCCCACGAGCGGACCGTGCAGGCGGTGCGCGACAGCTCGGTGGAGATCATCACCCGGGCGCAGGTCACCGCCATGCGCGGCGACGGGGTCCTGGAGGAGGTGGAGATCAGCGTCGACAAGGAGGAGCCGGTCGCCAGGCCCGCACAGGCCGTCGTGGCGGCGCTCGGCTTCATCGCCGACCTCGGACCGCTGCAGCAGTGGGGGATCGAGGTCGAGAAGCGGCACGTCGTCGTCTCGCCGAGCATGCAGACCAGCCTGGAGCGGGTCTTCGCGGCCGGCGACGTCACCGAGTACCCCGGCAAGGTCCGGCTGATCGCGGTGGGCTTCGGCGAGGCGGCGACCGCCGTCAACAACGCCGCGGTGGCCATCGACCCCTCGGCCCACGTCTTCCCCGGCCACTCCAGCGAGGGAAGCTGACCGACCGGGGCGCGGTCCGGGCGGGTGCGCGGGGGCGCGGGACGACCTGTCATGATCGGTGCCGATTACCGACCGGTACCCACGGGGGAAGGATCGCTGTCGATGCGGATCGCTCTGCTGTCCTACCGCAGCAAGCCGCACTGCGGCGGCCAGGGCGTGTACGTCCGCCACCTGAGTCGTGAGCTGGTTGCGCTCGGCCACACCGTCGAGGTGTTCTCCGGCCAGCCCTACCCCGACCTCGACCCCGGTGTCGGCCTGACCAAGGTCCCGAGCCTCGACCTGTACCGGGAGCCCGACCCGTTCCGGGTGCCCCGGCTGCGGGAGTTCCGCGACCTGGTCGACGTCCGCGAGTTCCTCACGATGTGCGTCGGCGGCTTCCCCGAGCCCCGCAGCTTCAGTCGCCGGGTGGCCCGGCTGCTGGCCGAGCGGGTCGACGACTTCGATGTCGTCCACGACAACCAGACCCTCGGGGACGGCCTGCTCGACGTGGAGCGGGCCGGACTTCCCGTCGTCGCGACGATCCACCACCCGATCACCTTCGACCGACGGATCGAGCTCGCGCAGGCGAAGACCCGGCGCCGGCGCTGGGCGGTCCGGCGCTGGTACGGCTTCGTCCGGATGCAGGCGCGCATCGCCCGCCGGATGCCGCTGGTGATCACGCCCTCGGAGGCGTCGCGGCGCGACGTCGTCCGCGACTTCGGCGTCGACCCCGCCCGGACCCGGGTGATCCTGCTCGGCGTCGACGAGGGCTTCCGGCCGCCGACCGTCCCGAGGGTGCCCGGCCGGATCCTGGCCATGGCCAGCGCCGACGCCCCGATGAAGGGCATCGCCACCCTGCTCGAGGCGTTCGCCAAGCTCCGGGTCGAGCGGCCGGCCCTCGAGCTGGTGCTCGTGACCCGCCCTGTCCCCGGCGGCCGGACCGAGCAGATCGTCGACGAGCTCGGCATCACCGACGCGGTGCGCTTCCGGCACGGGCTCCCCGACGACGAGCTGGTGGACCTGATGGGTTCGGCCGAGGTGGCGTGCGTGCCCTCGCTGTACGAGGGCTTCAGCCTCCCGACGGCCGAGCTGATGGCGTGCGCCACACCGCTCGTCGTGTCGCGGGCGGGCGCGATCCCCGAGGTGGTCGGCCGGGACGGCGAGTGCGCTGACCTGGTCGAGCCCGGCGACGTCGGCGAGCTGGAGCAGGCACTCGGCGCACTGCTCGACGACCCCGAGCGCCGCGCCCGGATGGGTGAGGCCGGGCGGCGCCGGGTACGCGAGCACTTCAGCTGGCACGCCGTGGCCGAGGCCGTGGTGGAGGCGTACGAGGAGAGGCTGTGCTGACCGTCGACTTCGACCGGCTCGGGTTGCGCCCGGGCGAGCGGGTGCTCGACCTGGGGTGCGGAGCCGGGCGCCACGCGTACGAGATGTACCGCCGCGGTGCGGACGTCATCGCCTTCGACCAGGACGCCGACGAGCTGGCCACGGTGCGCGAGTGGTTCGCCGCCATGCGGGAAGCCGGCGAGGTGCCGGCGGGCGCCGAGGCCGACGTCAAGGAGGGCGACGCGCTGGCGCTGCCGTTCGCCGACGGCGAGTTCGACCGCGTGGTCGCGGCCGAGATCCTCGAGCACGTCCCGGCCGACGGCGCGGCGATCGCGGAGCTGGTCCGCGTGACCCGGCCCGGGGGCACGGTGGCCCTCACCGTGCCGCGCTGGCTGCCCGAGGCGATCTGCTGGAAGCTCTCCCGCGCCTACCACGACACCCCGGGCGGACACATCCGGATCTACACCAGCGAGGAGCTCGAGGCCAAGGCCGCGTCGGCCGGGCTGGTGCTCGAGGGGCGCGACCACGTCCACGGCCTGCACGCACCGTACTGGTGGCTCAAGTGTGCGGTCGGGGTCGACGACGCCGACCACCCGCTCGTCCGCGCCTACCACCGGCTGCTGGTCTGGGAGATCACGAAGCAGCCCGCCGTGCTCCGCGCCGCCGGCCGGGTGCTCGACCCGCTCATCGGCAAGTCGCTGGTGCTCTACTTCCGCAAGCCCGGCTCGGTCCAGCGCCTTGATGTCGGCTGAGGTCCCGGCCCTGGACGGCGTGCTCACCCCAGCGGAGGTGAGCGCGACGGCGGCCAGCATCGTCGCCGTGCAGGAGCCCTCGGGGGCGATCCCGTGGGTGCCCGGCGGCCACACCGACGTCTGGAACCACGTCGAGGCGGCGATGGCGCTGCTGGCCGCGGGGGAGGTGTCAGCGGCCGAGCGGGCGTACGCCTGGGTGCCGACGGTCCAGCGCCCGGACGGCTCGGTGCCGCTCAAGCTCGTCGGCGCGACGGTCGAGGACGCCAGCGGCGAGACCAACATGTCGGCCTACCTCGCGGTCGGGGTGTGGCACCACTGGCTGGTGCGCCGCGACCACGCCTTCGTGCGCCGGATGTGGCCGGTCGTACGCCGGGGCCTGGACTTCGCGGTGTCGCTGCAGCTGCCGTGGGGTGGCATCGCCTGGTCCCAGGAGTGGCACGACGGGGAGCCGGGGCCGGTCAACGAGGCGGCGCTTCTGGCGGCCTCGTCGAGCGTCCACCACGCGCTGCGAGCGGGGCTGGCGATCGCGGAGCTCGTCGACGAGCCGCAACCGGAGTGGGAGCTGGCGGGCGGGCGGCTGGCGCACGCCGTCCGACACCACGAGGACCGGTTCCTCGACAAGGCGCACTTCTCCATGGACTGGTACTACCCGGTGCTGGCCGGCGTGGTCACCGGGACCGCAGCGCGGCGTCGGCTCGACGAGCGCTGGGGCGCCTTCGTGGAGGACGGGCTCGGGATCCGGTGCGTGAGCCGCAACCCCTGGGTGACCGGCGCCGAGACCTCCGAGCTGGCGCTGGCCCTGGAGGCCATCGGTGACCGGGAGCGCGCGCTCCGGCTGCTCACGGACATGCAGCACCTGCGCTGCGACGACGGGTCGTACTGGACCGGATACGTCTTCCCCGACCGCGCGCACTGGCCCGAGGAGCAGACCACCTTCACGGCGGCCGCGGTGATCCTCGCCGTTGACGCCCTCGCGCTCACGACCCCGGGCGCAGGCATCATGCGCGCCGCAGCGCTCGGCCCGGAGCTCGCCGCGATCGGCCTGGAGTGCGGCTGCGCCTCAGCCGACGCCCTCGAGCGCTCCCGGCTCTTCTGAGACCCGGCGCAGGGCGCGCATCGACCCGACGACGTCGACGTCCTCGAAGCCGTCGTCGAGCGCCCGCAGGTAGATCTCGTACGGCGGCCGCCCACCGTCGGCCGGGTCGGGGAACACGTCGTGGACGACGAGCAGGCCGCCGGGCTGCACCCAGCGCGCCCATCCGTCGTAGTCCGCGTGGGCGGGGTCGTGGCCGTGGCCGCCGTCCACGAACAGCAGCGACAGCGGGGTGCGCCAGTGGCGTGCGACGGTCGCCGAGTCACCCACGACCGCCACCACGTGCTCCTCCAGCGCCGCCGCGGCGAGCGTCCGGCGCAGGTGGGGCAGGGTGTCCATCCGGCCGGTCCCGGGATCGACGAGGTCAGGGTCGTGGTGCTCCCAGCCGGCCTGGTTCTCCTCGCTGCCATGGTGGTGGTCGACGGTGAACACGGTCCCGCCGACCTCGCGGGCGGCGGCACCGAGCCACACTGCGGACCTTCCGCAGTAGCTCCCGATCTCGAGGACCGGGCCGTGCGGGAGCTGCTCGAGGGCCTTCCGGTGGAGCAGCGCTCCCTCGTCCTCGGGCATGAAGCCCTTCACGTCACGCGCGAGTCGGAGCAGGTCCTCGGGCATCACGGGCGCATCGTAGGCCGGCCCCGGTCGGACCGGTCAGTCGTCGTCGTCCTCGTCGAGCTGGCCCCGGATCTCGCCCGAGGGGAACAGCTCGCTGTGCACGTTGACGTAGGCGACACCCGCGTCGATCGCATCCAGCAGCTCCTCGAGCTCCCCGGCCGTGATCCCCTGGGCTGCCGGCCCGATCACGTCCGCGGCCGTCAGTTCGCCCGTGACCTTCCCCTCGAACGGGCCCGGACACGTCGGCGTGCCGACTGGGCCGTTCCCGAGGTTGCTGCACAGGAAGACGGAGATGCCGCCGTTGACGGAGAACTGGCCGAAGTGGATGTGGGACTGCAGCACCGGGGCGGTCAGGTCCCGATACTTCAGCTCGTAGGTGATCGTGTCGTCCTCGATCTCGGCCTTGAACCGACCGCTGCCCGTGGTCGAGATCGCCGGCACCTCCGCGTAACCCTTGAGCTTGGTCCGCGAGTCGTCGTCGCCGCCGGAACCGGCGGTGGCGGCGGAGGCGCCGACCAGGACCACGCCGAGCGTGGCCGCAAGTGCTATGTGTGTCCCCCTCATGGGTCCACTCCCTCCTGAGCGGAGCCCGGGGTCGGGCCCCTGGAGGATCGAGTCTTCTCCCCGTCGTGCCAGCGGTCAACGGCTGGACGACCAGATCGCGTCGCCCTCAGACCCGGATCGCGATCTTCCCGCCGGGGTGGCCCTCCTGGGAGAGCCGGTGCGCTTCGGCGATGTCGTCGAGGTCGAAGGTCCGGGCCACCGTCACCCGCAGCTTCCCCTCGTCGACCAGAGCCGCGAGCGCGTCGAGGTGGTCTCGGTCGGGTCGGACGAAGACGTAGCGGCCGCCCATCCCGATCACGGTCTGCGGGTCGATCACCGACACGATCCGGGAGGGGTCGGTGACCTGGCCGGGGGCGTCGGCGAGGGCGTCGCCGCCGACCAGGTCCAGCACGGCGTCGACCGGTCCGCCGAGGCCGGCGAGCTGCTCGCTGACCGGCCCGGCTCCGTGGTCGAGCACGGTGGTGGCGCCGAGCGCGCGGACCAGGTCGTGGTTGCCGGGGGAGGCGGTGCCGATCACCTCGGCGCCCAGGGCGGCGGCGACCTGCACCGCCATCTGGCCGACTCCGCCCGAGGCGGCGTGGACCAGCACGCGGTCGCCCGCGGACACCTGCAGCGCCTCGGCCAGGGACTGCCACGCGGTCAACCCGGCGAGCGGCACGCTGGCAGCCTCCTCGAAGGACAGCCCGGCGGGCTTGCGGGAGACGGTGCGCTCGGGGGCGGCCACCAGCTCGGCCGCCGTGCCGTGGGAGATGTCGTCGCGGCGTACGTAACCCCACACCTCGTCGCCCTCCCGCACGCCGGTGACGACGGCGGGGCCGACCTTCTCGACGACGCCGGCGACGTCCCAGCCGGGGGTGATCGGAAGGTGGTGGGGGTAGCGCTCCTGCAGGAAGCCCTCGCGGACCTTCCAGTCGACCGGGTTGACGCTGGTGGCCCGCACCCGGACCAGCACGACATCGGGTCCGACGACCGGGTCGGGACGCTCACCCACCGTCAGCACCTCGGGTCCGCCGTAGCTCTCGAACATCGCTGCACGCACTGCTGCTCCTCCTGGGGTCGGGCCGTCTGCGGTCTCCCGGGGCAACACGGATCGGGCCGCACTATTCCGTTGGCGGGCCGTCGGTGCCCGGTGGCAGGGTGGCCGGCATGGCCTCCCGCGCTTCCAACTTCTGCATCGACGCCGCCGACCCCTACGCCCAGACGCTCTGGTGGGCGCAGGTGCTCGACGACTTCGTCATCGACCACGACGACGAGGAGGGCGCGGGCCCCGGCATGGAGGAGTGGGGCCTGATCGGCCCCGACGACCGCTTCCTGCTCTTCCTCAAGGTGCCCGAGCCCAAGACCGTCAAGAACCGGATGCACCTGTGCGTCCGGCCCACCGACCGCAGCCGCGAGGAGGAGGTCGAGCGGATCCTCGGCCTCGGCGCCACCATGGTCGACGACCGCCGGACGGCGCCCGACCGCGGCTGGGCGGTGCTCGCCGACCCCGAGGGCAACGAGTTCTGCGTGCTGACCCCCTACCGTAAGGAGGCGTGATGCAGTCCCAGAAGGACGTCCTGATCGACTACCTGCAGACCATCCGCGAGTCGGTCCTGTGGAAGCTGGAGGGCGCGAGCGACTACGACGTACGCCGGCCGCTGACCCCGACCGGCACCAACCTGCTCGGCGTGGTCAAGCACCTCGCCTACGTCGACCTCGGCTACTTCGTGTCGAGCTTCGGGCGCGACCTCCCCGTCCCGACGCCGTTCGACGACCCGGAGGCCGACCCCCACGACGACCTCGTGGCCAGGGCCGACGAGTCGCGGGACGACATCGTCGCCCTCTACAGGCTGGCCTGGGAGGAGTCCGCCCGGACCTTCGCCGACCACGAGCTCGACGACCACGGCGCGGTGCCGTGGTGGCCACCGGAGCGCAACCAGGTCACGCTCGGCAGGCTGCTGGTCCACATGATCGCCGAGACCAACCGGCACGCCGGCCAGATGGACATCCTGCGGGAGGGGATCGACGGCGCCGTCGGGCTCCGGGCCGACAACTCCAACCTGCCCGGCGACTACGACTGGGACGGCTACCTCGCGCGGGTGCAGGGGATCGCCGACGGCTTCCGCTGACCCCGCGCCGGCCTCGGGGTCACCGGTCGCCGTCAGGTCAGCGCCCCGGCCGGAGCGGGCAACGCCTCCAGGAGCTCCACCTCGTCGTTCATGGCGGCACTGAGCCGGCGCAGCAGCCGCTGCACCTCGGTGGTGTCCCACGCGTACGACGCGACCGCGTCGGTGATGTCCAGGAGCTGCTGCGACACGTCGTCCCGCGTGCGGTGGTAGTCGGTGAGGGCCGCACCCTCGTCCCGCCCACCGAGGGCGTCGAGGAGCGCGCGGGTCACCAGCTCGGCGTCCCGCAGCGCATCGGTGATGCCGTGGCTGCCGATCGGGTCCTTGTAGTAGCCGGCGTCGCCCACGAGCACCCACCCGGCCCCCCACGGCTGGCGCCGGAAACCCGGGAGGCCCGCCCAGCCGTGGTGCCGGCTGACCCGCCGGGCCCCGCCGAGCGGCCCGAGCAGGTCCGGCGCGGCGAGTCCCACCAGGCGGTGCAGCACCTCGTCGGCCGACCGCCCGAGCCGCAGCGTGCGCATGCGGTGCGGCGAGGTCGCGACGAAGAGGCAGTGCTCGCCGTCGTCGGTGGGGATCAGGCCCGCTGCCGCACCGTTGCCGTACCCCCACTCGTAGCCCGGGACGTCGAGGCCGCGGACGTAGGCGTAGCGGACCGCGCTGGCGTGCCGGCCCCGCTCGAGCACGCGCGCCCCCGCGCCGTCCGCGACGAGGGACCGGATGCCGTCGGCGCCCACGACGTACGTCGCCGTCGCCGTCGTCTCGACGCCGGTGCTGTCCACCATCTCGACGCCGGTGACCCGGCTTCGGGAGTCGTGCAGCAGGCGGGTCACCCGGGTGCCGTGACGCACCTCCGCGCCGGCCTCGGCGGCCGCGTCGACCAGCAGCCGGTCGAGCAGGTGCCGGCGCGGGGCGTACAACGCGTCGACGCCCGCCCGGTCGGCGATGGCGATCTCCAGGGGTGGCTCCCCGGCGATCCGGAACGTCGTGCTCCGCACCGGTGGGGTGCCGGCCGCGGCGAGGCGGTCCAGCAGCCCCCACCGCGACAGCTGCAGCACGCCGGCCCGCATCAGGCCGTGCGTCGACAACGTGTCGGTGCCGTACCGGCCGCGCTCCAGCAGCAGCACCCGGGCACCCGCCCGGGCCAGCAGCATCGCGGTGGAGGCGCCGGCGACCCGGCCGCCCACCACGATCACGTCGTAGGAGGTACCGCGGCCGCTCATCGGAGCTCCAGGGCACGGAGGGCCGCGCTGTCGTCGGCACAGATCGCCGCCACCACGTCCTGCGCGTCGTGGCGGGTCCCGTCGAGGGTCGCCGAGTCCCGACGGTGCTGGAACCGCTGCCCGACGACGTACAGCCCCGGGGCCGGGGTCGCGCCGCGTCGCTGCAGGATGGCGCCGCGCCGGTCCATGACCGGCACCTTGAGCCACGGGTGGTGCGGCGCGTAGCCCGTGGCGAGCACGACCGTGCCGATCCCCTCGGCCCGGAGGTCGATCCGGGGCCGGGTCAACGGGACCGGGACGGGCTCGGGCCGGACCGCCGGTCCGACCTCGTTCCCGAGGTGGCTGGCCGCGACATGGTCGTCGACGAGGTCGAGGAAGCGCGTCTGGCGACGCTCCGACTCGCCGACGGTGGTCGCGAGGTCGCTGGCGAACGTGGCCACCCCACCCGCGAACGCGCGCAGCCGTCCGGTGACCTCGACCCCGAGCGCCTGGAGGGTGGCCAGGTCGACCACCTCGCCTCGCGGGTCGTCCGGCGCCCGGCCGGCGACCTGGAGCGAGGGTTCGCCCCGGACCCGCCGGGGGTCGCCGACGGTGTCGATCGTGGTGGCCAGGCGTCCGGTGCGCTCGAGCCACCAGTGGAGGTCCATGCCGCGGTACTGCCGGGGCATCCGGGAGTGGTTGCCCGACGCGAGCACGACGCGACGGCCGGCCCGCGCCAGCTCGTCGGCGATCTGGACGCCGGACGCGGACGCGCCGACGACGAGGACTCCGCCCGGCTTCAGCTGGCCGGGGTTGCGGTAGCGCAGCGCCGGCAGCAGGTCGACGTCCGGGTGCAGCTCGTGGGCGGTGGCCGGCACGTGCGGGCGCCCGGTCGGGCCGGTGGCCACGACCACGTTGCGCGCCACCCAGCTGGCGGAGTCCGCGACCACGCGGTAGCCGGTGCCGGCCCGCGCGACCGAGAAGACCTCCCGGCCGAGCTCGAGCGGGGCCCCCGACGTGGCGGCGTACCGCTCCAGGTGTCGGACCAGCTCGCCGCTCGGCATGAACCCCTCCTGGCCCAGGCCGGTGTAGCGCCATCCCGGGAGCCGGGTCATCCAGCGCGGGGTCAGCAGGCGCAGCGAGTCCCATCGCTCGCTCCGCCAGGCCTCGGCGAGGCGGCCGCGGTCGACCACGACGTGGTCGCGGCCGGCGCGGCCGAGCAGGTGGCTGACGGCCAGGCCGGCATGTCCCGCGCCGATCACCACCGTGTCGATCGTGTTGCTCATCATGTTCCCTTCTGGACCGGTCCGACGGGGTCGCCGGACCGGCCCGAGCAGGTCGTCCGGGTCACCCCGTGACGACCTCGATGTGGACGGGTGTGGGGTTGGTCAGCGCGTCGTAGACGGCCGACCGGCGGCGCGACTGCTCGACGATGGCCCGCAGCGTCTCGTCGTCGGCGTCACCCTCGACGTGGAAGGTGACCTGCAGCTTCTGGTAGCCGTTGCGGACGTGGTCGGACAGGCCGAGGATGCCGAGCAGGTCGATGTCCCCGGTCACGGTGGAGCTGACCCGGGTGAGCGTGACGCCGCGCGCCGCGGCGACGTTGGCGATGCCCGAGGTGAGGCATGCCGCGATGGCGTGCAGCAGGTACTCCACGGGGGTGGGTGCGCGGTCGCCGCCGACCAGGACGGCGGGGTGGTCGCTCTCGACGACCGTGACCTGCTCGTGCGCCAGCTCCTGCTTCGCGCCGAAGAAGTCGTGGTACTCCGACCGGCTGTGCGTCCCGCCCTGCCACTGGTTGCGCACCCGGAACTGGAAGTCGGCGATCTCCGGGTCGCCCTTCACCGCGTCGATCGTGGCGAAGAGCGTCGGGACGTCGACGCCGTTGCGCGGCTGGGCGGGGGTGGTGGTGATGCTCATGAGGTGCTCCTTCTCGTGGGTCGGCGCCGGTCGGTCCGGCGCCGGGTGTGTGGGGTGGCCGCAGCCCGCGGCGCTCACGACGCCGTCGGCCGCGCCCGGGCAAGGCACGGGGTGTCCCCGGAGCCGACGACCGTGTCGTGGGCGGGGACGGCCCTCGCTCGGGACCACGGCTGCTTCTCCACGGACCCAGCGTCCGGTGGCAGCGCCCGAGCGGTCATCGGGAGAATGCCCGAGGAGCCGGCACTGGGCGGCGTACGGGGATCGGTGGCAGGCTGGTCGGATGGGTGGGGCTCCGGAGCTGGTCAGGCCCTCGCTGCACGGGAGGGGTGGGCCGCTCACCGCTGCGGAACGCCTCGTCGTCGCCGTCGGTGCCGGCGAGGGCCGGCTGCTGCTGCTCACCGGCGAGGCGGGGATCGGCAAGACCCGCTTCCTGCAGGCGCTCCACGACCTGGCCACCGCCCGGGGCTTCGTCGTGTGGAGTGCGGCGGCGTTCCCGCAGGACGTCGAGCTCACCGCGGGCCTGCTGCTGGACCTGGGTCACTCGATGTCGCGCGCGGACGACCCCGGTGTCGTCGGCGTCGGACGGGCCCTGGTCGACGACCTGGGCGCTCTTCCCGCGCCGTCGGCCGGC
This sequence comes from uncultured Actinomycetota bacterium, assembly GCA_963723945.1. Classification (GTDB taxonomy): domain Bacteria; phylum Actinomycetota; class Actinomycetes; order Propionibacteriales; family Nocardioidaceae; genus Nocardioides. The sequence continues at coordinate 10,813 of CAVRSW010000025.1, read as the reverse complement.
TCCGGCGACGCACACCGCCAGCGACGACTGCTCGTCCTCGACGCCGTCGCCCGGCTGCTCGCCCTCGCCGACGACGGCCCGGTGCTGCTGTCCCTGGAGGACCTGCACTGGTGCGACGAGCTGAGCCTCGACGTCATCACGCACCTCGCCCGACGGCTGCGGTCGCGGCCGATGCTGGTGGTCGGGACGGTGCGCACCGACGAGCTGGATCCCGACCTGCCGGTACGCGCGTGGCGTTCGCGGCTGCTGCTGCAACGGATGGCCGAGGAGGTCCCGCTCACCCGGCTGACCACCGAGGAGACGGCGCGGATGGTGACCGAGCTGCTGCCGCAGCGTGTCGCGTCCCCCGCACTCGTCGACCTCGTGCAGCGGCGCTCGGGCGGCGTGCCCCTGCACGTCGAGGAGCTCGTGAAGGCGCTGGTGCAGGGCCACCTGTCCGCCGATCCGTCGTACGTCCCCGAGACGCTGGCGGACGCGGTCGGCCAGCGGTTCGGCGTGCTCTCCACGCCGGCACGCGACGTGGCGGTCGCGGCGGCCGTCGTCGGCCGCAGCTTCGACCTCGAGCTGATCGCCTCCGTGGTCGAGCAACCCGACCTCGTGGTGGCAGACAGCGTCGACGAGCTCGTCGAGCGACAGTTCTTCCAGGCGGAGGGGAGCGGATGGTTCGGGTTCCGCCACGCCCTGATCCGGGACGCCATCGGCCGCACCGCGCCGCTCGCGACCCGCCGCGTCCTGCATGCCCGGGTCGCGGAGCTCGCGCGGCGCCGTCCCGAGCTGGGCGGGGACGGCTACCGGTCGGCGCACCACGAGGCCGCCGGCCAGCTGGCCGAGGCGTCGTCGGCGGCTGCTGCCGCCGCCGAACGGGCCAGTGCACTGTCGGCCCACCACGAGGCCCTCGACCTGCTCCACCGGGCGATCCGCTGCCTGCGCGACGGTGACGAGGCACGGCTGGTGCCGCTGCTGGTGCGGCGGGCGGCAGAGGCCGCCGCCACCGACCACAACGCCCAGGCGGCCGCGGACCACGAGCGCGCGCGGGCGATCCTCCTCGCCCGCGGCGACCGGGTGGGGGCGGCCGCGCTGCTGCCGTCGCTCGTCGCCGCCCGGCACCTGCTGGGGGACCCGCTTCCGACCCGGCTGGCACTGCTGGAGGCGGGGCTCGCCCAGCTCGCCGGGCCCGGCGAACCCGACCACGAACCGCGCCGGCACCAGGTGCGGGCCACACTGCTGGCGGCCCGGGCCGCCGCGTTCCTGGTCGACGACCGCCTCGACGAGGCGATCGCGGCGGGCGAGGCGGCGCTCGCGGCGGAGGGGGCGCAGGACGAGCTGGTGCGCGTGAACACCGCCGCCACGCTCGGCAGCGTCCTGGTGTTCGCGGGGCGGATGGACGAGGGCTGGGAGCAGCTCGAGCGTGCGGTACGCACGGCCCGCGAGCTCCGGCTGGAGGCGGAGGCGGCGCGGGGCTACCGCATGATCGGGTCCTCGGCGTCGACGTTGGTCGAGTACGACCGGGCGGAGTACTGGCTCGCGGAGGGCATCGACTACGCCACCCGTACCGAGCAGGCGAACCATCGCGCCTACATGACCAGCCACCGCGCCCACGTCGCCTGGTGCGTGGGCCGGTGGGACGAGGCTGCTGCGCTGGCGCGGCAGCGGCTCGACGACCAGGAAGGGGGCATCACCACCCGGATCACCGCGCTCCACGTGGCGGGCTTCGTGGCGATGGGGCGGGGTGACCTCGCGCAGGCGACCCGACTGCTGGAGGAGGCCCGTCAGGCCGGCGTCGAGATGGGGGAGCTGCAGCGCTTCGCCCCCGCGCTCTGGGGGCTGGCCGAGTGCCGGCTCCTCGAGGGGGACGCGCCGACCGCTGTCGAGCTGACGGAGGTCGGCTACGCCGCCTGCCACGAGGTCACCGACGCGGCCAACCTGTTCCCGATGCTGGTGACCGGGACCAGGGCCCGGCTCGCCGTGCCCGACCCGGCCGCCGCCCAGGAGTGGGTCGACCGGGTGTCGGCCGACCTGCGCGCCCGCGGCATCCCCGGCACCCTCCCGGCGGTCGACCACTCCGCCGGACTGGTGCACCTCGCCGCCGGCCGGACCGGCAAGGCGCGCTCGCTGCTCGGCGCGGCCCACGACGCGTGGACCTCCCGGGGGCGATGGTGGGATGGCCAGTGGTGCGCCCTCGACCTGGTCCGGTGCGGACTCGCGTCCAACCGCCGGACCGAGGCCAGCGGCTTCGTGGAGCAGGTGCGTACGGACGCGTCCGCGCAGGGCGCGACCGCGCTGCTCGACGCGTGCGACCAGCTGGGGTCGCGCCTCGACGAGCACGACGCCGTCCAGCCCTGGTCGCCGCTGACGCTCCGCGAGCTCGAGGTGGCGCGGCTGGTGTCCCAGGGGCTCACCAACCGCGAGATCGCCGAGCAGCTGCGCATCACGGTCCGTACGGCGGGCTCCCACCTGGAGCACATCAGCGCCAAGCTCGGCCTCGGCCGCCGCTCCGAGATCGCGACGTGGGTGACCTCCCTGGACCGGGTGGACTGACGGGTGGCGGATCCTCGGCCCGGCCCGCGCACCGCCGGGCCGGGGCGCACGCGGCCGTGCCAGACTTGCCGACCGTGCATGCCGGAGACGGGGAGGGGGACGTCGCGATCACCGCGTCCCGCTTCCGCGACGTCCTGTCGCGGTTCGCCACCGGCGTGACGGTGGTGACGGCGACCGGTGATGCCGGCCCGGTCGGCATGACCGTGCAGGGCTTCCTCTCCGTGTCGCTCGCCCCGCCGCTGGTGCTGTTCTCCACCGGGCGCGGCGCCCGGGCCTGGCCCACGATCGAGGCCTCGGGGAAGTTCTGCGTCAACCTGCTCGATGCCGACCAGGAGTGGCTCTCGGAGCGGATGGCCGCCCGGGGCGGTGACCGGTTCCGCGACGTCGACTGGAGCCCGTCGCCCGTCACCGGGTCCCCGCTGCTGGCCGGTGGGCTCGGCCACGTCGACTGTCGCACGGAGTCCGTCCACGACGCCGGCGACCACCTGCTGGTGGTGGGCCGGGTGGTCGGCCTGGGGGCGACGGACGCCGAGGACGCGCTGCTCTACTACCGCGGCCGCTACGGCCGCACCCGACCCGGCACCCATCCGCGGCTCGCGGGCGGTCCGCTTGCGCCCGACGCGTCGCCGCCGCGAGGCTGACCGCCGTGCCACCCATCCGCGAGCGTCCTGCCTTCGCCTCCGACCAGCGCACCGCGCTGCTCGGCTGGTACGACCTGCAGCGCGGGATCGTCGTCCTCAAGTGCGAGGGTCTCTCCGACGAGGACGCCCGCCGCAGCGTGATCCCGACGTCCCCGCTGATGACCGCCGCCGGGATCGTGTCCCACCTGACCTGGGCCGAGCAGCTGTGGTTCGAGCACGCCTTCCTGGGCCGCGACGTCCAGGGCCCGGGCTGGGACGGCGTCGACGACTCCGAGTTCGCAGTCGGTGATCGGTCGCTCGCCGAGGTGCTGGCGGCGTACGACGCGCAGTGCCGGCGCAGCGACGAGGTGATCGGGGCCCACGACCTCGACGACCTCGGCACGGGCGGCCAGTTCCCCTCGGCGGGCTCGTCGCTGGGCTGGATGCTGCTCCACATGCTCGAGGAGACCGCCCGGCACGCCGGCCACCTCGACCTGGTCCGCGAGCTGCTGGACGGCGAGACCGGCTACTACTGAGCCCCCTAGCATGTCGCCATGCGCTGGCGGACCGGACCGGACGGCTACGGCCTGGTCACGAAGGGACTCCACTGGTTGACGGTCGCGCTGGTGGTGGCCCAGTTCGCGGTCGGGTGGTCCATGGACCTCGAGGCGGGCTGCGACCCCCGGGGTGAGGAGCTCAGCGGGGGGGAGACCAGCGACCGCGCCGAGGACCGGATCGACCGGCTGGAGGAGCTGTGCAAGGCCGACGCCGCCCGGCTCGACCTGACGACCGGGGCGTTCGACCTGCCGGAGCTTCACCTGATCCTGGGGGTGTCGATCCTCGCGATGGGCGTCACCCGGATGCTCTGGCGCCGCTTCGACGGCTTCCCGTCCTGGTCGGACGCGCTGTCCGAGCGGGACCGGCGGCTGGTGCACTGGACCGAACGGGTCCTCATGCTGCTGCTGCTCCTCGTGCCGCTCAGCGGGCTGCTGCTCGTGACGACCGGGGACGGTGACTGGCTGCCCCTGCACGTCGGCGCCCACCTCGCCTTCTTCGTCGCGCTCGCCGCCCACCTGTACACGAACCTGCGACCCCGGGTGCTGCGCCGCATGGTCTGAGGACCCCCGCAGGTGCCGCCGGGAGACGCGCGCGGGACACGGTCACCAGCCCCGGGCGCGCCACTCGTCCAGGTGGGGCCGCTCGGCGCCGAGGGTCGAGTCGTCGCCGTGGCCGGGGTAGAACCAGGTGTCGTCGCCGAGCCGGCCGAAGAGCTTGGCCTCGACGTCGTCGACCAGCGTCGCGAAGTCGTCGGGGGACCAGGTCTTGCTGACCCCGCCCGGGAAGCAGGAGGGGTCCCAAAGGGGATGGCCCCATGCCCGCTACCGCAGCCCAAACCCACCCGCTCCGCGTCGCCATCTACGCCCGCTTCTCCGAAGACCGCTACGGCGACGCCGCTGGCGTGTCCCGCCAGCTCGAGGACCAGCGCCAGCAGGTCGCCGAGCGGCGCGCCGTCGTGGTGGGGGAGTTCGTGGACAACGACATCTCCGCCTACTCCGGCAAGCCACGGCCCCGGTACGAGGAGCTCATGGAGCTGGTCCGGCGAGGCGAGCTGGACGCCATCTCCGTCTGGCACACCTCGCGGCTGTGGCGCGACCGGCTCGAGCGGGCCGTCGGCATGCAGGTCGGGCAGAAGGCGAAGGTCAAGCTGTGGGCGGGACAGCAGGTGTTCGACCTGACCCGAGCCTCCGACCGGGGGACGCTGGACTGGAAGCCCGAGCCGTGGCCCGACCAGGACGACCGGGAGGACCGATGAGCAACCGTGGCTCGCTGTACCAGATCACCGTCCACGTCGAGACCCTTGAAGAATCGTGCGAGGACGACCGCGACCGCTACCTCAACGACCCACACCGCCGCATCATCGTGGCGCTCACCCCACCCGACCCGGCAGGAGGCCACACCGCCGACGAGGTGTGGGCTGCCTACCGGTGGGCCGCCGGCATGATCGCCCGGGCGACCCTGCGCATCGAAAGACAGCTCAGCCTGTACGCACGCGAGCAGCATCACACCTGTGATCGGTGGGGCTGGACGTGCGGCCGTCGAGGAAGACAACTACGTCGTAGACCTCGCGAAGCACGCAAGCCTGGAGTACCCGCCCGAAGTCTGGCTGCACGTGCCCACCGAGGACGCCCACACGCTCTGGGTCCCGTACATCCGGAGGCTCCTCGACACCATGCTCGCGGGCGACCAGCACCCGCCGCCTCTGGGCGAGACGGAGCAGGGGCACGCTGGCCTCATCCTGTCCGACCACCCCAGCCTCGCCGGCGACGAGGAGCCAACCCGATGAGCATGCACGACAACCAAGCCCATCAAGACCCCCGCCGCACCATCGGGCTCCCCGGCACCCCGTGGCGGGCCACCGTCGCCATCGGACCAGACGGCACCGAAACCCTGTGGCTGGTCTCCCCCGACCCCGGCCAGAAGCCCGGGTGCGCCTGCGCCACCTGCGCCCCCCACGAACAAGACACCAGCCCCGCCCGACGCAAGGAGGCGACATGAGCCTGCGCGCCAACCTGCGAGCCGTGGACCGGACCCGCACCACCCAGCTCCTCACCGCCTGGACCTGTGAAGACCGGGAAGCGTTCGACCAGGTGCTCGCCGAAGCCAACGACGACCCCGGCCGGCGTCCTCGGCATCCTCTGCGGCGTCGTCGCGTACGCGGACTGGCTGGCCCGCGTGACCCCACCACTACCCGCGAACCCGACCCCGACCCTCGGGACGACCCGTCGTGACCACCCAGGAGGAGCGGGACCGACACCAAGCCCAAGCCTGCCGCAGCTGTGGCCTATCCCGGCTCGCCTGCCAGCATCGGGACCACCCCTGCCGTGGAGGCCGCTCCCACCTGGAACCACTCACCGAGGACTCATGACCCTGCTCGACGCGCCCGCCGGATGGGACTCCCGACTGCTTGGCGGCTGGGAGGGCACGATGGTGCTCGTGCCCAAGCCGCAGAGTGACCTGGAAACCTCACTAGAGGCAGCGATCATCGAACGGCTCGGGGTGCACGTCGAGGTGAAGGAAGTGCTACATGGCAGTGGGTTGGTGATGGTGTTCATCCACTTCCCTGAACTGTCAGCCAGTGACCTACTCGAATGGAAAGAGTGGGTCCACACGGAGTTGCGGGCACTCGCGGCCGAGCAGCCAGATGGCTTGGTCCTCGCGCCGTACTACGCGGAGTAGCGACAGATCGGGGCCTCCGCCGCCCGGCTCGGGGTCCACAGACGGCGGAGGCGGGGTGCGAGGTTGATCGCCGCCACTCGCCGAGGGGATGACTGGCAGGCGCACACTTTCCCCCGCAACACCACGGTACGACGGTGTCGGCGCGGAAGGGCTCACCCGATTCGCGGGGTGGTGGTGGTCCAGACCAGTGCTGGCTTGTGACCCCGAGCGCGGGTTACAACCGTCGTGCGGGATGAGTGGTTCGATCCGCCAATGCTCCGCGTCGCGTGTGCGGGGGTCACGCGGCCGGGGGAGGGGGCATTGGCGGATCGCTCGCTTGGGTAGGGGGTCGGGATCACGGCTCGGCATGTTTCGAACTACTTCACCGGGACGCTGATCTCCCTCCCCGGGGGACTCCCCCATAGCGCGTGCGCGAGACAAACAATGCTTGCTACAAACCCGGCTCCAGTGGGATGATGAGGTCGTCGGCCAACTGAGGTCCGGTCACGGACAAGGAGCCCTTTCGGGGGCCACGGACAAGGAACCCAGCCCCAGGTTCGTCGGACGTGGCAGCCGACCCTGGGCAGCGACGGCCATCGTTCCTCCCAGCTCGCTGGAGCCGTGACATGTCCACCCACACCACCGAACGCACCACCACCCTCGCGGCCGCCCGGACCATCGTGGACCGGGCCAAGGCCGCCGACCGTGAACTCACTCCCGCCGAGCAGGCCGAGGTGGAGCAGCACATCGCCCACGTCAAGAACCTGGACCGCAAGGTCGCCAGCGGCCAGCTGGTGGATCGGGTCATGGCCCTCGGCGGCGTGGGCCGGGGGCCTGACCCGGAAGCCTCCGGGGACCTGTTCTCCGAGGACGCCAAGGCCGGGATCGTGCACGCCACGAAGACCCGTACGGCCTACCGCACCGAGGTGGATGCGAAGGCGGCGCTCACCACCGGGACGATGCTGCCCACGGTGGGTGTCGGGTTGCAGCCGGGCCTGTACCCGACCGGGGTGTTCCCACTGTCCTCGCTGTTCCGCCAGGAGGCCGCGCCGGGCCCTAGCATCCGCTTCTATCGCATGGGTGCGGGAAGCGCTGCGGTCGTGGCGGAAGGGGGCTTGAAGCCGGACGCGAGTGTGTCGATTACGCCGGTTGATCTGGTGCTGGAGAAGCTGGCGTGCCTGAGCCAGTTCTCCACCGAGATGGCCGAGGACGCGCCGTTCCTGGTGTCCCACCTCCAAGCCGAGCTGGGGCAGGCGGTGGCGACCGCCGAAAACAGCAGAGTCCTCAGCGCGTTCAACAGCACGAGCGGGGTGCTCACCGGCACCGGAGCCACGGCAGCCGTGGTCGATGTGGTCGCGCAGGCCATCGCTGCGCAGGAGGCCTTCTCGGGCAAGACCCCCAGCGCCGTCGTCGCCCACCCGAACGTGGTGGCCGCGATCCGCACCGCAAAGGCTGCGGCAGGCTCCTGGGGCCTACGTGATCGACCCCACTGCTGCCGGACCGAGCAGCCTCCACGGCGTCCCGCTCATCTCCACCCCAGCCACCGCTGCGGGTGTGGCGTGGGTGATCGAGGCCAGCGGGGTCACGATCTTCCGGCGTGGTCCGCTGACGGTGCAGGTAGGCCACAACGCCGACGACCTGGCCCACAACACCGCCACCATGGTCGCGGAGGAGCGGGTCGGGACGGCCGTCATGCGCCCTAGCTCGCTGACGAAGCTGACACTCAGCTAGGAGACGTGACCCCCGGGGCTTTACCGCGCAGGTCACCCCGGGAGCCGCACAGGGTCCCGGCGCGTGTTGCGACACCCGGCTGTCAGTCGAGGGGTGGCCGAGTGACAGCTCCTCGCACCGCGTCGGGGCCCGCTTGCGTGCGATGGCACTCCTACTCGGTGAAGAAGTCCTCGTCGATGCGCTTCACCTCGTGGACCTCACGAACCTGAACGCCGACATTCCGCTTCACCATCTCGGCAGCCAGCCGCTGACCGTCTATGAGCACCAGCCGGTTCTGGACTCTGTCCACGTAGGCCCTTGCTTCTGCCGTGAACGAACTGGTCGTGATGAAGATGCCGCGATCTGCGCGTGCGCCGTTCAAAGCCCCCACGAACGCCTGGATGTCTGGTCGCCCGATCTTCCGTTCAACGGCGTAGCGCTTCGCCTGCACGTACACAACATCCAGTCCGAGGGCGTCCTGTCGAATGACGCCATCAAGCCCCTCGTCGCCCGATCCCCCCAGATGCTCACTCAGGGCCTCGACACCGCCGTATCCCATGGCCTCGAGCAGGACGAGCACGGTCCGCTCCAGGAACACTGGAGGCTGCTCTAGGACCCGTTCCAGAACCTCGGACGCCACGGCGGAGTTGACCTCATCCACGAGCGCGGCGATGGATTCCGTCGGTGAACCCGCAGACGCCACCGTCGTCAGGGATGCTGCCAACGCAGAACCCGAGCGCTCGTGACGGGTGGTCTTGAACTCGACGAACTCGGGAAACCTGACCAGCACGGAGCCATCGATCCGACCGTCGTGCTCTTCGAGAAGCTGCTTCCCTCGCGAGGTGATCGTCGCCACTCCACGTCGGGGACGACGCACCAGCCCTGCCTTCACCATGTATGTGATGGCCCAGCCCACGCGGTTGGCGAACATGGACTGCTTGCCGCTGGGGAGGAGGACTTCCCGGTCGTCGTCGGTGACTCCCTGGCTCGCGGCAACGAGGTCCTGCACCTCCCGCGAAGTTCTCTCCGACCCGTCTGCCAGAACCTCAAGCGTTGGTCGCATGAGCGACTCGTAGTCAGGTATCCCCATGCGACGGCATCCTATGGTGCTGATCGCAAAGGGTGTCGCTGCCAAGTAGCCCGCGACGTCCGCCCAAAGGCCCCCTCCGCACGCAGGAGGGGGCCTCTCGTGCGTCTACGGGCCCCGGCCTGGCCCCCCGGGCAGGTCCCGGTCGTTGAGGCCGGGAGAGCGACGCGCCGGAGCGCGTGTCAGGCACACGACCTGCGCCGTGCTCAGGGCGAGCGGTCCGTGATCTTGCTGACCTCGAGAGCGGTGATCGTGACCTCGTTGACCCCGGCGTTGTCGCCCGAGCACTCGAAGCTCGCCGCCACGTCGGCAGACGTGTTGACGTTGACGGTGATCTGGGTGGCCAGGGCGGCGTAGTCGCTGTCGATGCTGGCGCTGGTCTGGCCTATGGACGAGCCCGGCGCCCTCAGGCTGCACAGGACGATCGCGGGGTCTCCGAAGGCTTGCGGGAAGGCGGTGGCGGTGACGCTGACCAGCCACTCGCCCCGGGGCACCGACATGGTGTGGAACACGGTGTTGTCCCCCGATGCGGGAAGGTAGGAACCGGGTCCCTTCCGGGAGATGACGACTCGTGGGGCGAGATTGTCGATGGTGCCGGGAGCGAGGTCCTTGAGCTTGAGGCTGTCGTCCTTGACGTCCGGCGATGCCACGGTGCCGTCCTTGATGTCGCCGCCCGTGATCATCCCGGCTGCGTAGCCGCCGCCGGCGGCGCCGAGCGTCAGCACGACGGCGGCACCGATGACGGCGAGAGTGGGTGTGCGCATGGCGCGGTCCTTCCTCGGGGTCAGGACCCCGAGACGAACCGGCCACCGTGGACCGCACTCCCGACGATGTGGTCCGGACGCTAGACCCCGCGGCGCCGTGCGTCCATGGCCCACCCGGCCCCCCATGACGTCAGGGGGGCCGCGGGTCCGCCGTCACCAGCCGCGCTCGCGCCACTCCGCGAGGTGGGGACGCTCGGCGCCGAGCGTCGAGTCGTCGCCGTGGCCGGGGTAGAACCACGTGTCGTCGGGCAGGACGCCGAATACCTTGGCTTCGAGGTCGTCCATGAGCGACGCGAAGTCCTCCGGGTTTGTTGTCCGGCCAGGACCCCCCGGGAACAGCGAGTCGCCGGTGAACAGGTGGTCGTGACCGTCGTCTCCGGGGTCGGAGTAGCGCAGCGCGATCGAGCCCGGGGTGTGGCCCACCAGGTGGATCACCTCGAGGCTGCAGGTGCCGACCGCGACGGTGTCGCCGTCGCCCACCCGCCGGGTCACCTCGATCCCGGTCTGCTCGGTGACGGCGTCGGCGTCGGGCTCGCCCACGACCACGTGGGCGCCGGTGGCGGCGACGACGTCGGCGAGCGCGCGGTGGTGGTCCCAGTGCTGGTGGGTCGTGACGACCGTCGTGAGCCCGGCGTCCCCGATCAGGGGGAGCAGCGTCTCCGGCTCGGCGGCCGCGTCGACCAGCACCTGGTCGCCGGTGTCGTGGCAGGTCAGCAGGTAGCAGTTGTTGGACATCTGCGGGTCCACTGCGACCTTGGTGACCCGCAGCCGGGCCACCTCGCGGACGTCCGGGTCGCCGCCGGGCCGCACGGCGCCGGTGTAGGCCATCACCAGCTCCCGATCGTCGGCAGCGCGCCCCGACTGCTCGAGACCTGGTC
>CAVRSW010000024.1:0-21546 GCA_963723945.1 uncultured Actinomycetota bacterium | reverse complement strand
CCGCTGCTGGCCGCCTCGCGGGAGCCGGACGAGTACGACGTGGCCTCGCCGGCCTCGACCTCGGCCTTGGCGGCCTCGGCCTGCTGCTTGACGTGGGCCTCCCAGCGGGCGTGAGCCTTGGCGTACTGGTCCTCCCAGGTCGCGCGCTGGTCGTCGTAGCCCTCGAGCCACTCGCCCGTCTCGGGGTCGAAGCCCTCGGGGTAGACGTAGTTGCCCTGCTCGTCGTAGGTGGCGGTCATGCCGTAGAGCGTCGGGTCGAACTCGTCGACGTCGGCCGCGGTCGCGGTCTCGTTGGCCTGCTTCAGCGACAGCGAGATCCGGCGACGCTCGAGGTCGATGTCGATGATCTTGACCATGACGTCGTCGTTGACCTGGACGACCTGCTCCGGGATCTCCACGTGGCGCTCGGCCAGCTCGGAGATGTGGACCAGGCCCTCGATGCCCTCCTCGACCCGGACGAACGAGCCGAACGGCACCAGCTTGGTGACCTTGCCCGGCACGATCTGGCCGATCTGGTGGGTACGGGCGAAGTGCTGCCAGGGGTCCTCCTGCGTCGCCTTGAGCGACAGCGAGACCCGCTCGCGGTCCATGTCGACGTCGAGCACCTCGACGGTGACCTCGTCACCGACGGTGACCACCTCGGAGGGGTGGTCGATGTGCTTCCAGGACAGCTCGGACACGTGGACCAGGCCGTCGACGCCGCCGAGGTCGACGAACGCACCGAAGTTGACGATCGAGGAGACGACGCCCTTGCGGATCTGGCCCTTCTGCAGCTGGGTCAGGAAGCCGTGGCGGACCTCGGACTGGGTCTGCTCGAGCCAGGCACGGCGTGACAGGACCACGTTGTTGCGGTTCTTGTCGAGCTCGATGATCTTGGCCTCGAGGGTCTGGCCGACGTACGGCTGCAGGTCGCGGACGCGACGCATCTCGACGAGGGAGGCGGGCAGGAAGCCGCGCAGGCCGATGTCGAGGATCAGGCCGCCCTTGACGACCTCGATGACGGTGCCCTCGACGACGCCGTCCTCCTCCTTGACCTGCTCGATCGTGCCCCAGGCGCGCTCGTACTGGGCGCGCTTCTTGGACAGGATCAGACGACCTTCCTTGTCCTCCTTCTGGAGGACCAGGGCCTCGACCTTGTCACCGACCTCGACGACCTCGTTGGGGTCGACGTCGTGCTTGATCGAGAGCTCGCGGCTCGGGATCACGCCCTCGGTCTTGTAGCCGATGTCGAGCAGGACCTCGTCCCGGTCGACCTTGACGATGGTGCCATCCACGATGTCACCGTCGTTGAAGTACTTGATGGTCTCGTCGATCGCGGCGAGGAAGTCCTCCGCCGAGCCGATGTCGTTGACCGCAACCTGGGGCGCGTCCGTGGTCTCGGGAAGGTAGGTGCTGCTCGTCATAAGGGAAGTGGATCCTCGGTGGTCAGATGTCGTCGGGCACGCGCGAGCAGTCGGTTTCACTACCGGTGGTGATGGATAGCGAGCCCGGTCCGCTCCTGTGGGAACGGGCAGACCAATGGCGCAGTGTCCAAGATTACGCCGCCGCGGACACCGGAGTCCAACCCGGGGAGCCCACACCGGGGCCGCGGGCACGCCTCACCACGGGTCCGCGTGGCCGCCGAGGTACGCCGCCACCAGGTTGCCGAGGGTGGGCAGGTGGTAGCCGCCCTCCTGCACCACGACGGCCGGCAGCCCGGTCGCTCCGAGCCGCCGCCCCGCTGAGCGGTAGCCGTCGTGCGTCACGAGCAGCGGACTCTCGGGGTCGTCGGCGGCGGCGTCCACCCCGAGCGACACGACCAGGGCCGTGCACCCCTCGGCGACCACCCAGTCGACGAGGTCGTCGACGGCGTCGAGCCAGGGCCGGTCGCCGGCGCCCTCGGGTAGCGGCCGGTGGCGGGTGGCGCCCGCCCCGGCCGCGGCGCCGGTCTCGTCGGCGTAGCCGACGACGTGCGGGAACCAGCCGGCCCCCGGGTCGACGTGCACGGAGCCGTAGAGCACGTCCCCACGCTCCCAGAAGACGGCCGCGGTGCCGTTGCCGTGGTGGGCGTCGACGTCGACGATCCCGACCCGCTCGTGGCCGGCGTCGCGCAGCCGCTGCGCCGCGACCGCGGCGTTGTTGAGGTAGCAGGAGCCTCCCGCGCCCGCGGGCGTCGCGTGGTGGCCGGGCGGCCGGCACAACGCGTACACGACCCGCTCGCCGCCGGTGACCAGGTCGGCCGCGGCCAGAGCGCAGCCGGCTGCCGCGCGGGCCGCCTCCCAGGTGCCGGGCCCGACCAGCGTCATCGTGTCGTAGACGAACCGGCCGGCGTCGGCGTGCACCGCCACGGCGGGACGGGTCGGAAGCCCTCCGGTCATCGCCGGCGTGGGGAACAGGTAGGGCACGACCCGGTCCTGCCCGACCAGCTCCTCGTACGGGCCGGCCGCCCAGCGGTCAGCCGCTGTCCGCAGGAAGTCGAGCAGTCCGGCCTCGTGCACGGACGCGAGGCCGGCGTCGATCCGGTCGTGGGCGCCGGTCCCGAGCTCGACCAGTCGGTGGCCGTCGGCTCGCAACGCGTCGAGGATCGCGTCCACCCGCGCAGCCACCTCGGTCCCGGTGGTGGCGACCCCCACCCACACCTCGCGGTGCGGGTCGTGCCGCCGGGTCTCGGGCGACCACACCACGGGGACCGGCTGCGGCTGAGTCATGGGTCAGTTTCTCATCGCGGCCCCTCCCCCGGCGAGGTCCGCAGACGGCAGGATGGCGGCATGACGCGCGCTCGCGAGATCGGCCTCCGGATCGGCAGCGCGTCCCCCGGGCCGACCAACTCCGTGCTGGACGTCGCGGGCGTCGGGCTCGGCCACGTCACCCTGGTCCGCGACGAGGAGCCGCCGCCGTCCGGCCGCGGTGTCGCGCGCACCGGCGTCACCACGCTGGTGCTGGCCGACGACGCGTACGTGCGCCCGCTCGCCGCGGGCGGGTCGGTGCTGAACGGCGCCGGGGAGTGCACCGGCTTCCTGTCCGCGGGAGAGTGGGGTGCGATCGAGACGCCGGTCTACCTGACGTCGACGATGCAGCTGGGGCGCGTCTACGACGCTGCGTGCGCGATCGCCCTGGAGCAGGACCCCGGGGTGGCCGAGGACGTGGTCATCCCGGTGGTCGCCGAGTGCGACGACTCGTTCCTCAACGACTGCCGCCGGATGCAGCTCTGCTCCGACGACGTCGTGGCGTCCCACGACGCGGCGCTGGCCTCGCGCGGGTCGACCGAGCCGCCCGGCGAGGGCGCGGTCGGCGCAGGGACCGGCATGTCGTGCCTGGGCTTCAAGGGCGGCATCGGCACGTCGTCGCGGGTCACGCCCGAGGGCCACACGGTCGCGGTGCTGCTGCTGACCAACTTCGGCGAGCGGCACCGGCTGACCGTCGCCGGCGTCCCGGTCGGACAGCTGCTGACCGAGGAGCCGACGGGTCCCGCACGTCCCGCCGGGTCGTGCATCGGCGTGGTGGTGACCGACGCCCCGGTCGACGCCGCGGGGTGCGCGCGGCTGGCACGCCGGGTCGGGCTGGGGCTCGCACGGACCGGCTCCACCGCCCACCACGGCAGCGGGGAGATCTTCCTCGCCGCCTCCACCACCGCCCGCACCGACCGGGACGGCCACGCGGCTCCGGGGGCACGGGTCGCCGGGCGAGCCCTCGACCCGCTGTTCGAGGCCGTCGTCGACGCCGCCGAGGAGGCCGTCCTGAACTCGCTGCTGGGCGCGTCCACGACGGTCGGCCGCGACGGCAACACCAGCCCGGGACTCGACCCCGCGACCGTACGGGCACTCCTGGAGGGGGCGGGCCGTGACCGGTACTGAGCGCGACGTCGTGATCACCGTGGCCGACGGCACCGGTCTCGCGGCCACGCTCTACCTGCCCGACCCCGGCGCCGGGCCCCAGCCGTGCCTGCTCGAGGCACTCCCCTACCGCAAGGACGACCTGACCTCGTCGTACGCCGAGACCTACCGGCGGATGCGCGACGAGTTCGGCTACGCGGTCTGCCGGGTCGACGTGCGCGGCACCGGCTCCTCGGGCGGCGACGCCACGGACGAGTACCCCGTGGCGGAGCAGTCCGACCTGGTCGAGGTGGTCGCCTGGCTCGCGGAGCAGGAGTGGTGCGACGGCGGGGTCGGCATGTGGGGGACGTCGTACTCCGGTTTCAACTCGCTGCAGGTCGCGTGCGAGCGGCCCCCGGCGCTCAAGGCGATCTGCGCGATCTACGCCACCGACGACCGCTGGACCGACGACGTGCACTGGCGGGGCGGGGCACGCAAGCTGGTCGACCTGATCGACTACTGCCACTACATGACGCCGATGTGCCTGCTCCCGCCCGTGCCGGCCGTCTGGGGTGACGGCTGGCGCGAGGAGTGGGGTCGTCGGCTCGAGACCCAGCAGCCGTGGTTGCTCACGTGGCTGCGCGAGAACCGCGACGGCCCGTACTGGCGGCACGGCTCGGTCCGGCTCGGTCCCGACGGCGGAGGGTACGACCGGATCGACTGCGCGGTGATGATCGTGGCCGGCTGGGCCGACGG
The DNA here is from genome assembly GCA_963723945.1 of uncultured Actinomycetota bacterium. Classification (GTDB taxonomy): domain Bacteria; phylum Actinomycetota; class Actinomycetes; order Propionibacteriales; family Nocardioidaceae; genus Nocardioides. The sequence goes on along the minus strand of CAVRSW010000024.1, from coordinate 16,999 downwards.
CTACCGCAACAACTCCTTCCGGACGGTCGCGGCGCTGCGGGAGGCGGGGGTGCCCCACCGACTGCTGGCCGGGCCGTGGGCGCACGCCGACCCGACGACGGCGATGCCGGGGCCCCGGATCGACCTCGACGTCGAGATGGCGCGGTGGTTCGACCGATGGCTGCGTGGCCGCAGCCCGGAGCAGCACCAGGACGGCGTCGAGGTCTTCGTCCGGGGCTCGACCCGCCCCGCGCCCGACCTCGACCTCCACGAGGGCCGCTGGATCCGCGACGAGTGGCCCTCCCCGGCCAGCGAGGTCGAGGTCCGGACCCTCGCCGGCCCCCGCTCGCTGCCGGTCGACCCCGACACCGGCACCGCCGCGTGGATCGACTGCGCCGGACACCTGCCCTGGGGCCAGTCCGGCGACCAGCGCGAGGACGACGCCCGGTCGCTCACCTGGGAGTGGCCCTCCGACGACGAGGTGCTGGTCGGCCACCCCCGGGTCCGGCTGCGCGTGAGCGCCGACGCTCCCGCCGCGTCGCTGTCGGTCAAGCTGTGCGACGTGTTCCCGGACGGCACCTCCGCGCTGGTCACCCGCGGCACGGTCGACCTGGCCTACCGCGACGGGGTGCACGCGGCGACGCCGCCGTCGCCGCTCGTCCCCGGCCGGGAGTACGACGTCGTGCTCGACCTCGACGCCTGCGCCTACGAGCCGGCACCGGGACACCTGCTGCGGCTCTCGGTCGCCGGTGCCGACTGGCCCAACACGATCGCCCCACCTGCCCCGGTCACGCTCACCGTGCACGAGGGCACGCTCGAGATCCCGCTCTGGCGCGGCCCGGGGACGCCTCCCGTGTCGTACACCCCCGGCGCCGCCACCAGCAGCGAGGACCCTTCCGGCATCTCGTGGACGACCAGCCGCGACGTGCTCGCCGGGACCACCACGTGCGCGGTGCGTCACGGGTCGACCTACGAGGTGCCGCACGAGGGCCGTGCGACCGAGCGGTACGCCGGCGAGGTGACTGTCGACCGCACCACCTTCGCCCAGCGCGCCAGCGCCGAGTGCAGCTTCATCCTCGGCTGGCCCGGGGTCGAGGTGCTGGTGCGTTCGACGCTGCTCGTCGACATCGGCCGCGACGGCTACGACGTGTCGATCGAGGCGCAGGCCCACCAGGACGGCGTCCTGGTGGCCCAGCGGCGCTGGGACGAGTACGTGCCGCGCTGACCGGCGCCCCGGCGTCGCGGGTCAGGTCCACGCACCGGCGGTGTACGCCCGCTCCAGGGCCGCCACCAGCTGCATCACGGCGTCCTCGTTGGGCGCGAACGGTCCGGGCCGGAAGTGCGGGCTGGCCAGGCCGCGCTGCACCGACTCGCAGGCCCCCCAGTCCTGGCGGTTGGTGATGTCCCAGAACTCCACCGCGCCCGGCGCCGCGACGGTGCCGTCCTCGTCCGGCCGGGCCAGCCACGTGCACTCGATCCAGGTCCGGTCGGGGCCGAGCGGCACCAGCCGGTGGGCCATCACGTAGTCGGGATGGGCGGAGAGGAGCAGGTTCGGCAGCAGGTGGAGGTACTCGACCCGGCCCGGGTCGACCCCCGGCAGCGGCGGCGCTGCGCGCTCGCCGGTCAGCGACATCGTCGCCATGCCGTCGCGCAGGTCCATCGACCCGCCGATCCAGGCGCCGGGCAGGTCGTAGTTGTCCCCCGAGTCCGGCGGCGAGACCTGGCACAGCTCGGGATGGATCAACGGGCAGTGGTAGCACTCGTGGTAGTTCTCGGCGATCACCTTCCAGTTCGCCGCCACCTCGTAGGTGTGCCGGTCCGCCACCCCCAGCGAGCCCGGGGCGTACGGCGCGACGATCCGCCCCATCTCCCCCAGGTGCTCCGCGAAGGACGGGACCTCGGCGCTGCCCAGCGGGTGCAGGGCGTGGCCCAGGACCCAGCCCTCCCAGATCTCGACAGGCAGCTCGACCAGTCCGTGGGAGCCCGCGTCGAAGCCCGCGACGTCGCGGAAGCCGGGCGCCGCCATCAGCGCCCCGGCCAGGTCGTAGCTCCAGGCGTGGTAGGGGCACACCATCGCCCGGCGGTGCGACGACTCCCCCTCCGGCAGCAGCTCGTGGCCGCGGTGCCGGCAGGTGTTGGCGAACATCCGGACCCCGCCGTCGCCCAGCACGAGCAGCGCGGAGACGTCGCCGACCATCACGGCGCGCTGCGTCGTGCCGGACCCGAGCAGGTCGTCGAGCCGGCCGAGGCAGGTCCAGCCGCCGGCGAACAGGTGTCGTCGCTCCCACTGCCACACCTCCGAGGAGGTGTAGGAGTCGGCAGGCAGCATCGTCCTCGGCGCGTCGGACGTCGTCATCGCGGGCCTCCTGAGGCACTAGTGTCCCGGGACATGGGAGTGGGCGGGTGAGCGGCCGGAGCCGGCGCACGGCCGAGCTGCGGCGCGAGGAGATCCTGACCACGACCCTCGACGTCGTGGAGCGAGCCGGCCTGGCGGCGACCCGCGTCTCCGACGTGGCGGCCGCGCTCGGGGTGAGTCCGGCCCTGGTCTTCTACCACTTCCGGACCAAGGACGACCTGGTCGCCGCGGCGTTCGCGCACGCCGCGGAGCGTGACGTCGCCGCGCTCGAGGAGATCGCGGCCAGCGCGGACGCCCCGCTCGACCGGCTGCGCCGGATGCTCCGCCTCTACGGCCCGACCGGCTCGGCGACCGGCTGGCAGCTGTGGATCGACGCCTGGGCGCTGGCCCAGCGCGAGCAGGAGATCCAGGCCGTGATGAGGCGGATGGACCAGCGCTGGTGCGCGGTGCTGCGCGACGTCGTCGAGTCGGGTGTCGCCAGCGCCGACTTCCACTGCCCGGACCCCGCGGCCGCGGTCACCCGGATCTCCGCCCTGCTCGACGGGCTCTCCGTGGCGACGCTGGTCTACCGCAGCGTCACCCGCGCCCAGCTGCGCCGCTGGGTGGCGGAGGCGGTGGCACGCGAGCTCGACCTCGACCCGGGGCTGCTCTGGTAGTCGTCGGGGAGTCATCACACCAACCAGTGCGCCTGGTAGTCGGGATCGGTCAGGCCGGGACGGTCCATCCGGAAGGCCGTCAGGTCGGTGGCGGTCACGCCCGTCACGGCCAGGTCGGCGAGCAGCCGGCCGAAGGTCGGTGCGAACTTGAAGCCGTGCGCGGCGCCGAGGCCGACCACGACCGACGGGTGCCCCGGGACCGGGGCGATCACGAAGTCGCGGTCCGGGGTGAGGGTGTACTGGCAGCGCAGCGACCGCACCGGCCGGCCGCTGCCCGGCAGCATCGTCGCCATGTGGGCCGCCAGCCGCCCGGCCATCCCGGCGTCGGGCTCGAAGGTGCGTGACTCGGGGTCGACGACCGGTCCGCCGCAGTCCTGGGCGGCCTTCACCGTCGGCTCGCCGTAGGTCGGGAACCCGTAGTAGCTGGGGTCGTCCATCCAGATCCACAGCGGCAACCGGCCGGGCGCGAACTCGTCCGGCCGCTCCGGCGCGAAGTACGTCACCTGCTCGAGCGTGACCTCGAGCGGCACCTGCACGCCGAGCCCGGCCAGCACGTCGTTCGCCCAGGCGTCGGCCGTGACGACCAGGGCGCCGCAGTGGAGCTCGCCCTGCGGTGTCCGCACCACCAGTCCGCCCTCGCCGAGGTCGCGCACGGAGGTGACCGGGGCGTGCTCACGCAGGTCGGCGCCGTGGGCGCGGGCGTCGTCCTGCATGGTGCGGGTGCCGCGCCCGGCGGGCACGATGGCGGCGTCGGCCTGGTGGAGCACCAGCGTGCCCGGCGGCAGCACCAGCTGCGGCCACCGTCGGGTCGTCTCCGCGCCGTCGAGCACCTCGAAGTCGATCCCGACCTCGGTGAGCGCGTCGGTGTAGTCGACCGGGCTGATGGCCGGGTCCGGCGGGAACAGGTCGAGCCCGCCGACCCGGGTCACCAGCGAGGCGCCGGTGTCGCGCTCGAGCCGGCTCCAGTCGTCGTACGCCTCGCAGGTCAGCCGGACGTAGTCGGGCGTGTGGTAGCTGTGCCGCAGGATCCGGCTGGTGTCGTGGCTGGCCCCGCGGTCGTGCCCGAGCGCGAACCGCTCCAGCCCGACCACGGCGCGGCCGCGACGCGCGAGCTCGCGGCAGGTGGCGCTGCCGAGCGCGCCGAGCCCGGCGACGACGACATCCACCCGCTCGGTCATCCCCGCACCTCCGGCGCGTGGGCACCGCGGGTGACGCGGGGCAGCAGCCAGCGCCGGATGTCGACGCTCTCGTCCTCCATGGGGGCGAACCAGCCGTGCCGGTAGCTGCGCGAGGACATCCCTCGCTGCACCGACTCACAGGCGGCCCAGTCCTGGCGGTTGACCAGGTCCCACAGCTCGCGCGCGTCGGCCGGATCGAAGCCCGGGGCTCCCCGCTCGCCGGCGGCGAACAGGAGCGAGCAGACCACGGTGGTGCGGTCGACGGCCCGCGGCAGCAGCACGAACGCCGCGACGTGGTCCGCGGACGCGGACATCATCAGGTTCGGGTAGGCGAGGTCGCCCTTGTGCCGGGTCCGCTCGGCCTCGGTCAGGCCCGGGAGCGGTGCCCGGGTGGTGGTGCCGGTCAGGGTGAAGGTCCACGCCCCCTCGCGGTGGGGGACGCCGTCCTCCCAGCTCAGGCCGGTGCCGCCACCGGCGAAGTCCGGCACCAGCCGGCACAGCTCGGGGTGGACCGGGCCGCAGTGGTAGCACTCGTTGTAGTTCTCGAGCACCACCTTGTAGTTGGCCGCGACGTCGTAGGTCATCACCGCACCGGTGACGAGGTCGCCGATGCGCGTAGTTGGCCAGGCTGGCGGCCGGCGCGGAGACCGCGTCGGCCAGCGGACCCGCGCTCGCGGGCGTGAGGTGGACGAACACGAACCCCGCCCAGGTGTCGACCGCGACCGGTGCCAGCGAGAACCGGCCCGGGTCGAGGGCCTCGTCGACGTGCGGCGCGCGCAGCAGCCGGCCGTCGAGGCCGTAGGTCCAGGAGTGGTACGGGCAGCGGAGGGCGGACGCGGCGCAGGCCCGCGGTGCGGGGTCCGGCTCGCCCTCGACCGGGCGCAGCTGCGAGCCACGGTGCCGGCAGACGTTGTAGGACGCGTGCAGCACGCCGTCCCCGTCGCTGGTGACCAGCACGCTCTCGCCCGCCACGTCGACGGCGACCACCCGCGACGGCTCGGCGAGCCCGAGGTCGTCGCGGCGCCCGACGCAGAACCACTCGCCGTGCAGCACCGCGTCGCGCTCGTCGCGCCAGGTGGCGTCGTCGACGTACCTCTCCCGGGGGAGCGCCTCCTCCACGGGAAACCTCCTTACTGATTCACGACTCAGTAGTGGGACGATGATCGCACGAGTCGGCTCACCCGACCAAGTGGCAGGCCGCCCGGTGGTCGCCGGTCGCCGAGAGCACCGGGAGCGGCGTCGTCCGGCAGCGTTCGGCGATGCCGGCGGCGTCCGCCGTGCCGTCGGCCAGGGCCGGGCAGCGCGGGTGGAACCGGCACCCGCCGGGGATCCGGGTCGGGTCCGGCACCTCGCCCTGGAGCACGACCGGCTCGATCCGCTCGATCTCCGGCACGACCGACAGCAGGGCGCGGGTGTACGGGTGCTGCGGCGCCTCCAGGACCTGCTCCGTCGTGCCGCACTCCACGACCCGGCCGAGGTACATGACGGCGATCCGGTCGGCGATGTTCCAGGCCAGCCCGAGGTCGTGGGTGACGACGACGATGCCGAGCCCGAGGTCGTCGCGCAGGCCCAGCAGCAGGGCCAGGATCTCCCCCCGGATCGAGGCGTCCAGCGACGAGACCGGCTCGTCGGCGACCAGCAGCCGGGGCCGCAGCGCGAGCGCACCCGCGATCAGCACCCGCTGCTTCTGCCCGCCGGAGAGCTCGTGGGGGTAGCGCAGGAACAACCGCTCCGGCGGGCGCAGGCCCGCCTCCGCGAGCGCGGCTGCCACCAGGTCCACCTCGGTACGGCCCTCGGGGTCGGAGGCCACCCTCCGGTGCAGACGGATGCCCTCGGCGACGGACTCGTAGACCGTCTGGCGCGGGTTGAGCGAGCCGGCAGCGTCCTGGAGCACCATCTGCACCTCGGCGCGGAGGCGTCGCAGCGCCCGGGCCGAGTAGTTCAGCGGCGCCCCCTCGAACCGCACCTCGCCCGAGGTCGGTCGCTGCAGCCCCACGAGCGACCGGGCGAGCGTCGTCTTGCCGGAGCCGGACTCCCCGACGAGCGCGAGGATCTCACCGGCCCGGACCGCGACGTCGACCCCGTCGAGGGCGGTCGCGACCGTGCCGGCGCGGGTGGTGAACTCCACCCCGACCCCGGCCGCCTCCAGCAGCGGTACGCCGTTCTCCGGGTCGTCACGACTCACCTGCCCGGATGCAGGCGGCCCAGCGGCCCTCGACCTGCCGCAGCGGCGGCTCCGCGTAGGTGCAGGCGTCGATCACCCGCGGGCACCGCGGCGCGAACGCGCAGCCGGGAGGGAGCTGGTGCGGGTCGGGAGGGTCGCCGGCCAGGCCGGAGGGCGCGTAGCGGGCGGCCGCGTCCCCGATCCGCGGGAAGGACTGCGACAGGGCGCGGGAGTACGGGTGGGCCGGGGTGTCGAAGACCTGTCCGGCCGAGCCGAGCTCGACGACCCGGCCGGCGTACATGACCGCCACCCGGTCGCACACGTCGGCGAGCACCGACAGGTCGTGGCTGATGATGAGGAGCCCGACGCCGAGGTCCTTCACCAGGCCGGCGATCAGGTCGAGCACCTGGGCCTGCACCATGACGTCGAGCGCCGTCGTGGGCTCGTCGGCGACGATCAGCTGGGGCCGGCAGGCGAGCGCCATCGCGATCATCACCCGCTGCCGCTGGCCCCCCGACAGCTGGTGGGGGTAGACCCGGGACCGTGCCGCCGGGATCCCGACCTGCTCGAGGAGCACGCCGACGCGCGAGGCGACCTCCGCCGACGACAGGCGGGGCTCGTGCACGCGGATCGCCTCGGCGATCTGGGTCTCGATCCGGCGTACCGGGTTGAGCGAGTGCAGCGCCCCCTGGAACACGATCGCGGCCTCGGCCCAGCGCACCGCGCGCAGCTCGCTCCAGCCCAGCGTCAGCACGTCACGACCGGAGACCAGCACTTCCCCGGTGACCTCGGCGTCCTTCGGCTGGAGCCGCAGCACCGTGCTCGCCAGCGTCGACTTCCCGCAGCCGGACTCACCGGCGATCCCCACCACCTCGCCGGCCCGCACGGTCAGGTCGACCCCGCGCACGGCCGGCAGCGGCCCCTCGGAGGTCCGGTAGGCGACCGAGAGGTCGCGCAGCTCCAGCAGGTCGGCCATCACCGGCTCCGCAGCCGTGGGTTGAAGACCTCTTCCAGCGCCTGGCCGATGAGCGTGAACGACAGCACCACCAGGACCACGCAGACCCCCGGCGGGACGATGAACCACCACGCCCCGGTCGTCATCGCACCGGCCCCGAACGCCGCCTCGAGCATCGAGCCCCAGGAGACACGGGTGGGGTCGCCGAGTCCCAGGAAGCTCAGGGTGGTCTCGGAGAGGATCGCGACCGCGACCGTGAGCGTGGTGTTCGCGAAGACCATCGGCGTGACGTTCGGGAGCACGTGCCGGGTCATCTGGTGCCACCGGCCCGCCCCGAGCACCCGCGCCCGCTCGAGGTAGGGCCGCTCCTTGATGCTCAGCGTCTGGCTGCGGATCAGCAGCGCGGTGGCGGGCCAGCTGGTGACCCCGATGACGATGGCGATGTTGAGCAGCGAGCGGCCCAGCACCACGGCCAGGATGATCGCGAGCGGCAGGAACGGGATCACCAGGAACCACTCGGTGAGCCGGTAGAGCAGCCGCGCGGTCCAGCCCTCGAAGAAGCCCGAGACCAGGCCGATGACGGTGCCGATGAACATCGAGATCGCCGTCGCGAGCAGGCCCACGAGCAACGAGATCCGGGTGCCCCAGATCAGCAGGGTCAGCACCGAACGACCGTTGTTGTCGGTGCCGAGCCAGTACTCCCGCGACGGGCTCTCGAGCACCCCGCCGGTCGCCTTCGTCACCTCGAGCCCGTCGGCGTCGGCCAGCAGCGGCGCCGCCAGGGCGACCAGCACGAAGCCGCTCAGGATGACGAGTCCGACCAGGCCCGAGCGGTGCGAGCGGAACAGCGTCCAGTTGCGCCGCCACGCGGCCGCCCGCCGGCGGCGGGCGATCTGACCGGCGGAGAGCGCGGCCGGGGTGCTCGTGGGGGCGCTCATGCGGGGGTGACGTTCATGTCCGGACCCGGGGGTCGAGGATGCCGTAGATCAGGTTGGCCGCGAGGTTCGCCCCGATCACGGCCGCCGAGGCCAGCAGGAACGTGCCCTGCAGGACGTCGTAGTCGGGGATCGAGAGCGCCTCGTACGACAACAGCCCCAGGCCGGGGATCGAGAAGATCGTCTCGATCGTGATGGCACCCGAGACCACGAAGCCGATGTTGATCGCGGCCAGCGTCGTCGTCGGCAGCAGCGCGTTGGGGACCGCGTGCCGGCGTCGTACCTCCACGTCACGCAGCCCCTTGGCCCGGGCGGTCACCAGGTAGTCCTCGCCGAGCTCGTCGAGCAGCGAGGACCGCATGATCATGGCGTACTCGGCGAGGTAGGCCAGGGTGAGCGTGATGACGGGCAGGGTGAGGTGCCAGGCCGCGTCGAGCATCCCGCTGAGCGTGCCCGGCTCGGCGTCGATGGAGTACAGCCCGCCGGTCGGGAAGATGCCGGGAATCGGGCCGATGCCGACCGCGAAGACGGCGATCAGGAGCAGGCCCAGCCACCACTCCGGCATCGAGTAGAGGGTGAGGGTGGTGCCGGTCGAGACCTGGTCGAAGCGCCCGCCCCGCCGCCAGGCGCTGATCATGCCGAGGTAGATGCCGACCACGGTCGCGAGGATCGTCGAGAGCCCGACGAGCGCGATCGTCGGCCACATCCGGTCCACGATCAGCTCCGAGACCGGCACGTTGTAGCGGATCGAGACGCCGAGGTCGCCCTGCAGGGTGTTCTTCAGGTAGGTCAGGAACTGCTGGAGCAGCGGCTGGTCGAGCCCGTACTGCTCGCGGAAGGCGTCGAGCTGCTCCTCCGGGACCACGCGGCCCCGGGTCAGGCTCCGCGCCGGGTCGCCGGGCAGCACCCGGAACAGGAAGAAGTTGACGACCAGCACGAAGCACAGGCTCCCGAAGGCGCCGCCCAGGGCCTTGCCCAGGACGTAGCGCCCGTAGCTGCGCCTCCGGACGACCGGCTGGGGAGCCGGCGCCGCCGCCAGCGTGGTCAACGGCCGGTCACTCCCTCTCCCCGGCCGTCGCCCGGCGTCGGACCATGATCACCACGCCCCCGACCAGCAGCAGCAGGACCGCGCCGCCCAGCACGACCAGGAGGGCGGTGCTGACGCCCTCGTCGTCCCCGGACGACGACGAGGTCGAGGCGGCCTGGATCGCGGAGTCGATGCCGTCGCAGTCGCCGGCCTCGTCGGCCGGGCGGAGCAGGCTGTAGTTGAAGGCGCCGTACTGCACGAGCAGCACCCCGCCGGGGTCCGGCTGCGGCTGGAAGCACGCGAACCGGTCGGTACGGAGGGCCTGGCCGTACTTCGTGTACGCCGTGACGAGGTAGGGCGAGTCGCGGAAGATGATCTCCTGCATCTCCTTGATCATCTCGATCCGCTTCTCGTCGTCGACCTCGGCGTTCTGCGGCCGCGTAGAGCTCGTCGAACTCCTCGTTGCAGTACCACGAGTCGGAGGAGCCGCCACGTGCGTCGCAGAGGAACACGGAGAGGATGGAGTCCGGGTCGGGCTCGACGAACCAGCCCCAGTGGAAGGCGTCGAAGTCGCCCTCGAGGATCACGTCCGTGAGCTGGTTGCTCTCCATCACGCGGACCTCGGACTCGATCCCGATCTCGCCCAGCCACTCCTGGAAGAACTCCATGATGGTGGCGGACCGCTCCTCCTCCGCGCGCGCGAACAGCCGGAGGGCGCCGATCGGGCTGCCGTCGGGCATGGTGCGCAGTCCGTCGGGACCCACCTCGTAGCCCGCCTCGTCCAGCAGCTCGCCGGCCTTCTCGAGGTCGAAGCTGAACGCCTCGTCCTCGGGTGGCTCCCAGCGGTAGGACTCGTAGGCGGTCGGGATGAACGTGTCCCCCGGCACCGCCGCGCCCTGGTAGGCGGTCTCGACCAGCCGGTCGACGTCCAGCGCGTAGCCCAGGGCGTGCCGGAAGGCCGGGTCCTCCAGCGCCGGGTTGCCGTCACCGAGCGGCTCGCCGGTGTCGGGGTCGACCGCGCCGATGTTGAAGGCGATCTCCTCGAAGTACGGGGAGATGCCGTTCTGGGCGTGGATGCCGTCGCGCCCCTGGAGCGCCTCGACCTGGACGGGTGTGATGTCGTCGACGAAGTCGACCTCGCCCTTGATCAGCGCCTGGATCGCGGGATCCTCGCTCTTGTACACCCGGATCGCCACCCGGTCGACGTGCGGGACACCGTCCCAGTAGTCGGGGTTGGCCTCGAACACGTACGTCGAGCCACCTGCCGTTCCCTCCACGAGCCGGAACCGCCCGGAGCCCACCACGGGCTCGCCGTCGGTGGGCTCGTTGCGGTAGGACTTCACGTCGTCCTCGGCCACGTCGGACCAGACGTGCTCGGGCAGGATCGGGATCGGCAGCAGCGGCAGCACGGCGTTCGGCCGGGCGAGCTCGAGCACCACCGTCGTGTCGTCGGGAGCGGTGACGGTCTCCACCGACGTCAGGTAGGTCCCCCAGTTCCCGGCCTCGGGACCGCCGTCGAGGATCCGGTTGTAGGTGTAGGCGATGTCGGCCGCGGTCAGCGGCTCGCCGTCGGACCAGGTGACCCCCTCACGGATGTCGAAGGTCCAGGTCTTGCCGTCCGCGGAGGTCTCCCACGACTTCGCGAGCGCGGGCGCCGGCGACATGTCCTCCATGGAGTAGCCGACCATGTAGTCGTACATCATCGCCCACGCCTCGTACGACGACGCCTGGAAGCCGTTGAACGGGTTGAACGAGTCGACCTCGTCGAGGAACGCGATGGTGAACGTCACCTCCTCGTCCGAGCGCGGTCGCGGCCGGCGTCGCCAGCGCCGGGGACCACGACCGCCGTGGCCGCCAACGCCAGTGCGGCGACCAGCCCGGGCGGGCTACGGTCCCGTGCATGGACGACCAGCCGCCGCGCCGGGAGCCGCGCCGCCGCAGGCCGCGCGCCGCCCCTTCGAGCACACCGAGCACGGCGTGCACCGGCCCGACCCGTACCACTGGCTGCGCGACGTCGACTCCCCCGCCGTCCTCGCCCACCTCGGGGCGGAACGGGCCTGGTACGACACTGCGACCGGACATCTGGACTCCCTCGTCGCGGCGCTGCGCACCGAGATGCAGGCACGGGTCCCCGCCACTGACCGGTCGGTCAGTTGGCGCCTTGGGGACTGTTATTACTACACCGTCCTCGCGGAAGGAAGGGAGCACCCACAACTGTTTCGTGATCGCCACCTGCCGGTGACGGAGGATTCCGTGTCCGAGACGGCCGAGCTGCTCCTGGATGCGAACCTGCTCGACCCCGGTTCCGGGTTCGTGGAGCTGGGCCTGACCAGCGTCAGCCCGTACGGCGACTGGCTGGCCTGGTCGGTCGACGTGACCGGCGACGAGGTCTACACGCTGCGGTTCCGCGACCTCGCCTCGGGCGTGGACCTCGACGAGGAGGTGCCGCGCAGCTACTACGGGGGTGCCTGGAGCGCGGACTCGCGGCACTTCTTCTACACCGTCCACGACGCGGCGTACCGGCCCCACGAGGTGCGGCGGCACACGCTGGGCACCCCGGTCTCCGAGGACGTGCTCGTGCTGGAGGAGCCCGACGAACGCTACGAGCTGTGCGTGCGCGCTCCGCGCAGCGGTGGACCGGTCGTGCTGTGGGCGGAGTCGCGCGACACCCGCGAGGTGTGGGTGCTGCACGGCGAGGACCCCGCGGCCCGGCCGCTCTCGGTCGGCGGCCGGCGCCGCGGCGTGGAGTACCACGCCGAGCACCTGCGGCTGCCCGACGGCTCGGACCAGCTGCTCGTCGTCACCAACGACGGGGCCACCGAGTTCCGGCTGGCGGGTGCTCCGGTGCCTGCCGGCGCCGACCAGGACCACACGGCGTGGTGGCCGATCCGGGCCGAGGACCCCGACGAGCGGCTCGAACGGGTCGAGGCGTTCGCCTCCCACGTGGTGCTGGCCCTGCGACGGGACGGGATGCGGGTGCTGCGGCTGCTCCCTGTCGACGACCTCGGCGGCACCGGGGTCGACCTCACCCCGGCCTTCCCGACCGGGACCCTGGCGCTGGGGCGGAACGAGGACTACGACGCCGGGGCCGTCACCGTCGTCGACCAGTCCTACGTCCAGCCGCCGGTCTGGTCCGACGTCGCGCTGGACCCGGGCGCGGACGGGTCCGGGGGTGCCCGTGCCTGCGACGAGGTCTACACGCTGCGGTTCCTCTACCTCGCCTCCGGCACGGACCTCGACGAGGTGGTGCCGCGCAGCTACTACGGGGGCGCCTGGAGCGCGGACTCGCGGCACTTCTTCTACACCGTCCACGACGAGGCCTACCGGCCGTACGAGGTCCGGCGGCACACCCTGGGCACCCCGGTCACCGACGACGTCCCGCGTGCTGGAGGAGCCCGACGAGCGGTACGAGCTGTGCGTGCGCGCGCCGCGCAGCGGGGGCCCGGTCGTGCTGTGGGCGGAGTCGCGTGACACCCGTGAGGTGTGGGTGCTGGACGGCACGGACCCCGCGGCCCGGCCGCTCTCGGTCGGCGGCCGCCGGCGCGGCGTGGAGTACCACGCCGAGCACCTGCGGCTGCCCGACGGCTCGGAGCAGCTGCTGGTCGTCACCAACGACGGGGCCACCGAGTTCCGGCTGGCGGGGGCGCCGGTGCCCGACGGCGCCGATCAGGACCACACCGCGTGGTGGTCGGTCCGGGCCGAGGATCCCGCCGAGCGGCTGGAGCGGGTCGAGGCGTTCGCCTCCCACGTGGTGCTGGCGCTGCGGCGGGACGGGCAACGGGTGCTGCGGCTGCTGCCCGTCGGCGACCTCGCCGGCGCCGGGATGGACCTCACCCCGGCCTTCCCGACCGGGACGCTGGAGCTGGGGCGCAACGAGGACTACGACACCACCTCCGTGACCGTCGTCGACCAGTCCTACGTCCAGCCTCCGGTGTGGTCGGACGTCGCGCTGGACCAGGGCAGGGTCCGGGGGTTCCCGCACGGAGCGGCACCGGCAGCCGGCGCCCGGGCACGACCCCGCGTCGTACGTCGCCGAGCGCCGGACCTTCCCCGCACCCGACGGCACCGAGGTGCCGGTGACGCTGCTCCGCCACCGCGACACCCCGCTCGACGGGACCGCCCCGGCGCTCGTCTACGCGTACGGCGCGTACGAGGCCGTCGAGGAGCCCGACTGGGACCCGGCGCTGCCGAGCCTGCTCGACCGCGGCGTCGTCTTCGCCCACGCCCACGTCCGGGGCGGGGGCGAGCAGGGCCGGCGCTGGTGGGACGACGGCCACCTCGAGCACAAGCAGCACACGTTCACCGACCTGGCCGCCGTCGCCGACGGCCTCGCCGGCGACGGGCCGGGCGCGGCGCTGGTCGACGGCACCCGGATCGTGACCCGCGGGCTGTCCGCGGGCGGGCTGCTGCAGGGCGCCGTCTTCAGCCAGCGGCCCGAGCGGTGGCGCGGCGTCGTCGCGGAGGTGCCGTTCGTCGACGTGCTCTCGACCATGTTCGACGCCTCGATCCCGCTGACCGTCACCGAGTGGGACGAGTGGGGCGACCCGCACCGGCGGGAGGAGTTCGACCGGATGCTGGCCTGGTCGCCGTACGACAACCTGCCGCCCGCGGGCGGCCGTCCCGACCTGCTCGTGACCGGTGCGCTGCACGACCCGCGGGTGATGGTGTGGGAGCCGGCGAAGTGGGTGGCCGCGCTGCGCGACTCCGACCCCGCCTGGTCGCCGCGCTGCGTGTTCCGGTGCGAGCTGGGGGCCGGGGCGCACACCGGCCCGGCCGGGCGGTTCGCCCACCTGGCGTACGAGGCCGAGGTCCACGCCTGGGTGCTGGAGCGGGTCGGGCTCGCCGGCCGAGACGGACAGCCACCCGTCTCCCCTATCCTGACCCACGAGTCAGCAAGGAGCAGCCCGATGATCCGTACGACGCCGTTCCACCCACGCCTGAGCGAGCTCAACGACCAGGGCCTCTACACGCACTGGTCGGGCCACCTCTCGGCGTTGCGCTACACCCACGCGCCCAAGCACGAGTACTTCGCGGTCCGCAACAGCGTCGGGGTCTTCGACACCTCGCCGCTGTTCAAGTACCGCATCACCGGTCCCGACGCGGAGCGCCTGCTCGCCGGCGTGCTCACCCGCGACATCACCGGCTGCCGGCCCGGCCAGGCGCACTACACGCTCTGGTGCGACGACGACGGCTACGTCATGGAGGACGGGGTCGTCTTCCGGCACGCCGCCGACGACTTCCTGCTGACGGCCGCGCGGCCCTGCCTGGGCTGGTTCCGCGACCACGTCGGCCGGCTGCGGGTCGAGCTGGAGGACGTCACCGACGAGCACGGCATCCTGGCCGTGCAGGGACCCCGCTCGGCGCAGGTCCTCGGCGGGCTCGCCCCCGAGACCTTCGACCTCGGCTTCTTCGACCACGCCCGCACCAAGATCGCCGACACCGAGGTGGTGCTCTCGCGCACCGGCTACACCGGCGACCTCGGCTACGAGGTGACCGTGCCCTCCGACCGCGCCGTCGACGTGCTCGACGCGGTCCTCGCCGCCGGCCAGGGGCACGGGATGCGCCCGTTCGGCGAGGAGGCGCTGATGATGCTGCGGATCGAGGCGGGCCTGCCGCTCATCGACGTCGAGTGGCGCAACAGCCGTACCGCCTTCACCGACGCCGACCGGGTCACCCCCAAGGAGCTCGGCCTCGGCTGGATGCTGCGCGGGGTGCGCGACGGCGGACGTGCCTTCGTGGGCGGCGCGGCGATCCGCCGCGAGCTCCTCGAGGGCACCTCACGCTGGGCGAGCGTCGGGATCGTCGTGGACTGGCAGGAGTGGGACCGGCTGCACCGCGAGGCCGGGGTGTTCCCGGCGAAGGACGAGCACCCGCTCCCGTACGAGTCGGTGCTCTACGACGCCGCCGGGGAGGAGCAGGTCGGCTACGCGACCAGCGTCATGTACAGCCCGGTCCTGCAGCGGCACATCGGCCTGGCCCGGGTGCGGCCCGGCCTGGCCCCCACCAAGGACTCGCCCGGCTCCGCCGTACGGCTCGAGATCTCGCTGCAGCACCACACCACCACGGTCGCGGCCACCACCACGCGCACCGCCCACTTCGACCCGCCGCGCAAGACCGCCAAGCAGGAGGCGACCGTCCGATGAGCACCTCGAACACCTACGACGCGATCGTCGTCGGCGGCGGCCACAACGGCCTGACCAACGCGGCGTACCTCGCCCGGGCCGGGCTGCGCACCCTCGTGCTGGAGCGCCGGGACGTCGTCGGCGGCGCCGCCATCACCGAGGAGCTGCACCCCGGCTTCTCGTTCACCACGTTCTCGTACGCCCTGAGCCTGCTGCGCCCGGAGATCATCCAGGAGCTCGACCTGGTCAAGCACGGCTTCCTGCCGCTGATGATGCCGTCGTCGTTCCACCCGACGGGCGACGGCGACTACCTGCGGCTCGGCGACGACCACGGCCAGAACCAGCAGGAGATCCGGCGCCACTCGCCCCACGACGCGGACGCCTACGACCGCTACCACCACGACCTCGACCGGGTCTGCCAGGCGATCCAGCCGTTGTTCGACAACGCTCCCCCGGACGTCTTCGGCAAGGACCCCGAGGACCAGGCCGACGTCCGGTGGCTGCTCGACCACCTCGGCGGGGTCGAGCGCCGGGTGATGCACGACGCGGTCCGGCTGCTCACCGGCAGCGCCTCGGACTGGCTCGACGACTACTTCGAGCACGAGGCGGTGAAGGGGTTCCACGCCTCCTCGTCGGTCATCGGGTCGAAGGTCGGCCCGATGTCGCCCGGCTCCGGCCTGGTGATGCTCTTCCACAAGATGGGCGAGCACGACGGCCACCTCGGCTCCTGGGCCTTCCACAAGGGCGGCAACGGCGGCTTCACCCAGGTGCTGGGCCGCGCCGCCGAGGCGTACGGCGCCGAGATCCGCCTCGAGTCACCGGTCACCTCCGTGCTGCAGCAGGACGGGGCCGTGGTCGGCGTCGCCCTCGAGGACGGCACCGAGTTCCGCGCGCCGGTCGTGGTGTCGGCGCTCGACCCGCGGCGTACCTTCCTGGAGCTGGTCGACCCGCGCAGCCTGCCCGGCGACCTGGTCGACAACGTGGAGCGGATGAAGTTCCGCGGGGTCTCGGCGAAGGTCAACTTCGCCCTCGACGGCCTGCCGGTCTTCCCCGCGCTGGCCGACACCGTCGACCACTACGGCGGCTTCATCAACATCGGCCCGACGATCGACTACGTCGAGCGGGCCTTCGACGCCGCGAAGTACGGCTGGTACTCCGAGCGGCCGTTCATCGACGCCGCGATCCAGTCCGTCGTCGACCCGGACATGGCGCCGCCCGGCAAGCACGTCATGTCCTGCTTCGTGCAGTACGCGCCGTACGAGCTCCGCGGCAGCGACTGGGAGACCGAGCGCGAGCCCTTCGGCGACAAGGCGCAGGCGGTGCTCGAGGAGCACTTCCCCGGCTTCGGGAAGCTGGTGCTGCACCGCGAGGTGGTGACGCCCGTCGACATCGAGCGCACCACGGGCCTGACCGAGGGCAACATCTTCGCCGGCGAGTTCCTGGCGCCGCAGATGTACTTCTTCCGGCCCGCGCCGGGCTGGTCGCAGTACGCCACCCCGATCGACGGCTACTACCAGTGCGGCTCGGGCACCCACCCGGGCGGCTGCGTGATCGGCTCCCCCGGCCGGCTCGCGAGCCGGCGGATCCTGCGCGACCTGGACCGCTAGCTCCGGCTACCGCGAGCGGT
>CAVRSW010000023.1:0-105444 GCA_963723945.1 uncultured Actinomycetota bacterium | reverse complement strand
GCGGCGTGGCGGCTTGAACAAAGGAGAACCCCCGGGTGGGGTGTGGCTTGTCTAAGGTCCACATCCACCCGGAGGTTCTCGTGTCCCACCGTAATGCCCGCACCACGTTCCACGGCCGGCTGCTGATCGTCCAGCGGCACCGGGCCGGCTGGCCCCAGGCGCACATCGCGGCAGCGATGGGCGTCTCCCGCAGGTGCGTGAAGAACTGGATCGACCGCTACGCGGCCGAGGGCGAGGCCGGCCTGCACGACCGGTCCTCGCGGCCGCACCGCACCCCGACGCGGACCCGCGCCGAGGTCGAGGCAGCGCGTCGTCGAGCTGCGCCGCCGGGAACGTCGCGGGCCGGACTGGATCGGCGCCGAGCTCGGCGTCCCGGCCCGGACCGTGTCGCGGGTCCTCGCCCGCCACGGCGTGCCGCAGCTGGCGAGCCTGGACCCGATCACCGGCGAGCTGATCCGGGCCTGCAAGGCCACCGCGGTCCGCTACGAACGCGAACGCCCCGGCGAGCTGGTCCACATGGACGTCAAGAAGCTCGGCCGGATCCCCGACGGCGGCGGCTGGCGCGCCCACGGCCGCGCGACGCGGCAGCGACCGCGCGACCGACGAGACCACGGTCGGCTACGACTACGTCCACTCCCTGGTCGACGACCACTCCCGGCTGGCCTACTCCGAGGTCCTGCCCGACGAGAAGGGCCCCACCTGCGCCGGCGTTCCTGGATCGCGCCGATCGACTACTTCGCCGCCCACGGCATCACCCGCATCGAGCGGCTGATGACCGACAACGCCTGGGCCTACCGGTGGTCGCTACGCGAGCTGTGCGCCGCACCACGGCATCAGGCAGATCTTCATCAAGCCCCACTGCCCCTGGCAGAACGGCAAGGTCGAACGCCTCAACCGCACCCTGCAGACCGAGTGGGCCTACCGCCAGGTCTTCACCAGCAACGACGAACGCACCGCCGCCCTTGCGCCCTGGCTCGAGCACTACAACACTCAACGCCGCCACAGCGCACTCGGAGGACTACCCACCCATCAGCCGACTGCCACCAACCTGATGGCTCGGTACACCTAGCTCGTCTGGTCGGCGAGCGTCCGGGCGTACTCGACCAGCGTGGCGACGGCGAAGCCGGTGCCGCCGGCGGTGACGTGGCCGTAGGGGGCGCCGCGTGTGGAACGCCGGGCCGGCGATGTCGAGGTGGGCCCACGGGCAGGCCGTCGGTGAACTCGCGCAGGAACGCGCCGGCGTAGAGCCCGCCGCCCCACCGGATCCAGTCGTGCTGGAGCAGGTCGGCGATCTTGCTGGCGCTGGACCCGCTCGGTCATCTGCGTCGGGGATCGGCATCGGCCAGTGGGCCTCGCCCGCCGTCGCGCCGGCGCCGATCACGGCGTCGACGATCTCGTCGGTGCCCATCACGCCGCCGACCCGGTCGCCGAGCGCGAGCACCATGTGGCCGGTGAGGGTGGCGACGTCGAGGATCGACGTCGGGCTTCGCCTCGGTCGCGCGGACCAGCGCGTCGGCCAGGATCAGCCGGCCCTCGGCGTCGGTGTTCATGCACCTCGACGGTGCGTGCCGCCGTACATCGTCAGCACGTCGCCGGGGCGGATCGCGGAGCCGGAGACCATGTTCTCGGCCATCGGCACGAACGTGCTGACCTTGACCGGCAGCTTGAGCGCGGCGATCGCCAGCGTGGCCTGCACGACCGCGGCGGCGCCGGCCATGTCGGACTTCATGTCGGTCATGCTCTGGGCCGGCTTGATCGAGAGCCCGCCGGAGTCGAAGGTGATGCCCTTGCCGACCAGCGCGAGGTGGGTCTTCGCGCCGCGGGGGGAGTAGGTCAGCTCGACCAGCCGCGGCGGGCGCGTCGGAGCCGCCGCCGACCCCGAGGATGCCGCCGCAGCCGAGCTCGGCGAGCTGCGTCCTCGTCGTGGACGGTCGACCTTGACCTTCGGCGCGCCCCGGCCCTTCGACGCCTCCCGGGCGGCCTCGGCCACGGCGTCGGCGAAGGCCGGCGGGCGCAGGTCGCCGGGCGGGGTGTTGACCCAGTCGCGGGTCGCGGCGACCGCGCCGGCGAGCACCTGCGCGAGCTCGAAGGCCTCGGTCGCGGCGTCCTTGCGGGCGATCGGCGCTGAGCACGGTCACGGTGCCGGGCGCGGTGTCCTCGGCGTCCTTCTTGTACGTCGTGAAGGTGTAGCCGCCGAGCGCGTAGCCCTCGGTCACGGCGCGGACCAGCCGGGGGTGTCGGCCGGCAGCGCCAGGGCCACCGAGGCGGCGTTGGTCACCGCGCGGGCCGCGACGCCGGCGGCGCGGCGTACCGACACCGGGTCGGTCTCGCGGCCGATGCCGACGAGGACCAGCAGCGGCGACGACAGCGTGCCGCCGGTCGGCACCTTGTGCGACCTCGCCGGCCTTGCCCGTGACGCCCAGCGAGGCGAGCAGCGGCCGCAGCTTGCGGCCGTACGCCTTGCCGACGTCCTCCGCCGCCGGGGGCCAGCACGGCCCCCTTGTCGTGCTGGAGGACGCCGACGACGACGGCGTCGGCCCGGGTCTTGGCGGGGTTGGCCGCGCGCAGCTGGTAACGTCGTCACCGGGGCAGGATAGCCACCGGGTGCGGGCGCGGCCGCTGCGGTAGGTTCGGCGCCATGAGCGACGCCCCGGCCGACGACCAGCAGCGCCTCTCGCCCCTGCACGACCGCCACGTCGCGCTGGGCGCCAAGCTCGCCGAGTTCGGCGGCTGGTCGATGCCGCTGGAGTACCCCGCCGGCACGGTCAAGGAGCACACCGCGGTCCGCGACCGCCGTCGGCATCTTCGACGTCAGCCACCTCGGCAAGGCGATGGTCACGGGCCCGGGCGCGGCCGCCCTACGTCAACGCGACGCTGACCAACGACCTCGGCAAGATCGCCCCCGGCCAGGCGCAGTACACGCTGTGCTGCGACGACGCGACCGGCGGCATCGTCGACGACCTGATCGCCTACTACCACGACGACGAGCACGTGCTGCTGGTCCCCAACGCCGCCAACACCGCCGAGGTCGTGCGCCGGCTCCGCGAGGCCGCGCCCGACGGCGTGCAGGTCGTCGACCACCACACCGACTACGCCGTGCTCGCGCGTGCAGGGCACCGCGCTCCGACGAGGTGCTGACCGAGGTCGGGCTGCCGGTCGGCCACGACTACATGTCCTTCGTCGAGGCCGAGCTGCGACGGCGCCGGCGTCGTCGTGTGCCGCACCGGCTACACCGGCGAGCGCGGCTACGAGCTGGTCGTCGCGCACCGACGCGGCCGGCGGCGCTCTGGGACGCGCTGCTGGCGGCGGGGGAGCCGCACGGCATGCTGCCCGTGCGGCCTCGGCGCCCGCGACACGCTGCGCACCGAGATGGGCTACCCGCTCCACGGCCAGGACATCACCCTCGACGTCACGCCCGGTGCAGGCGCGGCTCGGCTGGGCGGTGGGCTGGAAGAAGGAGCGGTTCTGGGGCCGCGAGGTGCTGCTGGCCGAGAAGGAGGCCGGGCCCCGAGCGGCTGCTGCGCGGGCTGCGTCGCCATCGGCCGGGGCATCCCGCGGCCGGGCATGCGGGTCTCGCTGACCCCCGACGTGCCGCTGTGCGAGGTCACCTCCGGCACCTTCAGCCCGACGCTGCGCACCGGGCATCGGGCTGGCGCTGGTGCCGACCATGGTCGACGCGGACGCCGAGGTGGGCGTCGACGTCCGCGGCCGGCGCGAGATCTTCCAGCTGGTCAAGCCGCCGTTCGTCGACACCAGCGTCCGGGAGTCCTGATGCTGCCCGACCAGCCGCCCACGTTCCGCTCGCCGGACCCAGCCGAGCGCCCCTGGTGGTGGCGTCTCGAGGACGCCGCCGGCGCGGAGGTCGCCGTCGCCCGACGACCTGGCCGGCCAGCGGTTCGCCAGCCAGGCCGATGCCGAGTCGTGGGTCGGGGAGACCTGGGCCGAGCTCGCCGACCACGGCGTCGACCAGGTGACCCTCTTCGAGCTCGAGCGCCAGGTCTACGGGCCGATGTCGCTGCACGCCTGATCCGCCCCGTCGCACCCCGGCCTCATCCGGACGGCCGTCCGCGCCGAACAACCGGTGAGGGCCCGACCGGCTGACAGCCGGCGCCCCGGGCCCGAGGATGGGAGACATGCGCCGCACGGCGAAGAGTTCGCCACGTGGCTCGCCGCGCGGTGGCCCGCGCTCGTGCGGACCCTGGTCTTCCTCGGCCACCCGCAGCCGGAGGCCGAGCTGGTCGCCCGCGAGGCGGTCGCCCGGATGCTCCCCGCCTGGGAGCGGGAGCGCCGCGACGGCGACGTCGACGCCGCTGGCCTACCGGGCGCTGCTCGAGGAACGCGAGCGGGTGCTGCGGCGCCGGGACGGCGATGCCGGCGTGGCGCCGGACGAGCCGGACCTGCCGCCCGCGCTGGCCGACCGGCTCGAGCGCCGCCGCGAGCTCGAGGCGTACCTGGCCACCCTGCCCGAGCAGGAGCGGGTCCGGACCGTCCTGGTCCACGTGGCCGGTCTCGCCGAGGACGAGGTCGACGACGTCACCGGGCAGCCGGGCGTCACGCCGCCGCTTCCGATGGCCGCCGCCGACGTGCGGGACGCCTGCGAGGCGGTCCCCGCGCCGCCGGCCCCGGTGTCCGGCGTGCTGGCGCGCTCGCGCAGCCGGAGGCGTACGACGTGGACCCGCGGGGCGGCGGTCGTCGCCGTGGTCGCGGTGGTGCTGGGTGCGACGACCTGGTGGACCTCCGGCGACGACGACCAGCCCGAGCAGGGCAAGGTCACGCCGGCGACGAACCCGCTGCCGGTCCCGTGGTACGCCGACGGCACGCTGCACCTGGCCCGCGTCGACGTGCGGGTCGCCGGGCTCAACACACTGCTGGCCGTGCCCGACGGGGTCGTCTACAGCGACTCCGAGGGCCACGTCGTCCACGTCGACGACGCCGGTCGGCAGTGGACGATCGGGGAGACGGTGGCGGGGTCCCGGCTCGCCGTCGAGCCGGACAACGGGTGGGTCGCGTGGGCGGACCCCGGCGACGGTGACCCCGAGCTGGTGGTCCACGACACCCTGGCCCGGCTCGACGTCGGGCGGCGCTCGCTCGACGCGCCCGGCGACGCCGGCGGCCAGCCGGTCGGCACGGCCGGTCCGATCGCCATCGACGACGAGCGGGTCTTCTACAGCTCCCCGGACGGCGACTTCGCGTGGGAGCCGGCGATCGACGTGTCGTTCGCGCTGTCGGGCACGATGGTCGACACCGCCGAGGACGCCCGGGTGACCCGGAGCGACGACGTGCTGCGGGTGACGCCGCTGCCCTACCGCACGGGCACGGTCATCGACGCCGACGACGCCCGGCTCACCCATGACGGCCGCTACGCCTTCGGCGTCCAGGAGACCGACGCCTTCGACCAGCTCGAGGTGTTCGACGTCGAGACCGGCAACCCGATGCCGCCCCTCTACTCGCCGAGCGACGAGGCGGTGTCGTGGACCTACCAGGACGGCACCTTCTACTTCGCGGTCCTCCACATGCTCCAGGACAAGACCTACCAGGACATGCTCCAGATGCCGTCCGAGGGCGACTACCGGATCTACGCCTGCGTTCCCGGGCGACCGCAGCCCTGCGACAAGCTCACCGAGGTGTCCGAGGACGTGCCCGACCCCCCGGTCTTTCCTCAGTGACCCAGCACGACCGCGCGCCCTACGCTCTCGGCATGCGTACCTTCCGGCAGGTCGACGTCTTCGGCAGCACCCCGCTCGGCGGCAACCCGGTGGCCGTGGTGCACGGCGCGGACGGGCTCAGCGACGCGCAGATGCAGGACTTCGCCCGCTGGACCAACCTGAGCGAGACGACCTTCCTGCTGACGCCGACGACCGACGAGGCCGACTACCGGCTGCGGATCTTCACCCCGTCGGTCGAGCTGCCCTTCGCCGGGCACCCCACGATCGGGTCCGCCCACGCCTGGCTCGAGGAGGGCGGGACACCGCGGGTGACCGGGCAGCTCGTGCAGGAGTGTGGCGCCGGGCTGGTCACGCTGCGCCGCTCCTCGGGGGGCGGCGGGTCGCGGCTGGCGTTCGCCGCGCCCGCGCTGCTGCGCTCCGGGCCCGTCTCGGACGTCGACCGGGCGGCGATCCTGCGCCCGCTCGGGCTCGCCGACGAGCAGGTCGTCGACATGGCGTGGGTCGACAACGGCCCGGGCTGGGTCGGCGTGCTGCTGCGGCACGCGGACGAGGTGCTGGCGCTGGAGCCCGACTTCTACGCGCTCCACCACGACGTCGGCGTCGTGGGCCCGCGCGACGAGGGGGACACCGCGTGCGAGGTGCGAGCCCTGTGCCCGATGGGCTCGGGGATCACCGAGGACCCGGTGACCGGCAGCCTCAACGCCGGCCTCGCGCAGTGGCTCTCGGGCACTGTCCTGCCCTCGTCGTACGTCGCGGCCCAGGGCACCGTGATCGGTCGTTCCGGCCGGGTCCACGTCGAGCGTGCGGACGCCGACGGCGAGGCCACGATCTGGATCGGCGGCGACGCGCAGACGGTGGTCCGCGGCGAGGTCGCGATCGACTAGTTTGGGCCCATGCAGGTCTACCTCGATCTCCTCCGACGGGTCCTTGACGAGGGGGTCGAGAAGGCGGACCGGACCGGCACCGGCACCCGGTCCGTCTTCGGCCACCAGATGCGCTTCGACCTGACCGCCGGCTTCCCGCTGGTCACCACCAAGAAGGTGCACACCCGGTCGGTGTTCGCCGAGCTGCTGTGGTTCCTGCGCGGTGACACCAACGTGAAGTGGCTGCAGGACAGGGGGGTCTCCATCTGGGACGAGTGGGCCGACGACGACGGCGACCTCGGCCCGGTCTACGGCTACCAGTGGCGCTCGTGGCCCACTCCGACGGGCCAGCACGTCGACCAGGTCGCGCAGCTGGTCGACAACCTCCGGCGCGACCCCGACTCCCGGCGCCACATCGTCTCGGCCTGGAACGTCGCCGACATCCCGCAGATGGCGCTCGCGCCGTGCCACGCGCTGTTCCAGTTCTACGTGGCCCCCTCCGACTCGGGGGCGGGTCGACTCTCGTGCCAGCTCTACCAACGCTCGGCCGACGTCTTCCTCGGGGTGCCGTTCAACATCGCGTCGTACGCCCTGCTGACCCACATGGTGGCGCAGGTGACCGGCCTCGAGGTCGGCGACTTCGTCCACACCCTCGGCGACGCCCACCTCTACTCCAACCACCTCGAGCAGGCGCAGCTCCAGCTCACCCGCGCGCCGCGACCGCTGCCGACGCTGGTGCTCGACCCGTCGGTCACCGCGATCGACGGCTTCGACCTCGAGCACATCGCGGTCGACGGCTACGACCCGCACCCCGGCATCAGGGCGCCCATTGCCGTCTGAGGCGCCCGGGCGTCGGGTCGTCGCCGTCGCGGCGTACGCCGACAACCGGGTGATCGGCGACCACGGCCGGATCCCGTGGCACATCCGCGACGACTTCGCGCACTTCAAGTCCGAGACGCTCGGCCACACCCTGGTGATGGGGCGGGCCACCTTCGACTCGATCGGCCGGCCGCTGCCCGGCCGGCAGACCGTCGTCGTCACCCGCAACGCCCGGTGGAGCTCGCCGGGCGTCGACGTCGCCCACTCGCTCGCCGAGGCGATGACGCTCGCCGCCACCCACGACGGCGACACCGTCATCGCCGGCGGCACCCAGATCTACGAGCAGGCGATGCCGCTGCTCACCCACCAGGTCCTCACCGAGGTGCACCGGACCGTCGACGGCGACGCCCACTACCCGGAGTTCGACCTCGCCGAGTGGCGCGAGACCCGGCGGGTGTCCCGGCCGGACCTCGACTGGGTGTGGTGGGAGCGCGCGTAGGCACGCGCCAGGGCGGCGGCTCAGGCCGAGGGGGGCAGGGCGTACAACGCCACGGCAGACGCGCAGGCGTCGACCCACGCGTCGACGGCCGGGTCGTCCAGTCCGCCGATCCGGAACCGGAGCCGGCTGCCCGTGTCGGGGGCGTCGGCGAGGTGTCCGGTCGCGGTGAGCGAGCCGTCGGCCTCGCGGGTCACGGTGAGGTCGATCCACTCCTCGATGCTCTCCAGCACCGCGGTGCGGCGCGTTCCCGAGCGGACGGCGCGCAGCGCCTCGCCGAACCGGTGCAGCTCCTCGACCCGCAGCGTGATCGCCACGTCGCCGCTGAACCCACCGACGTGGACGTGGACCGGGCAGACCAACCAGCCCGCGGCGACGTCGTCGGCCGGCCGCGCGTGGAGCCGGCGCAGCACCCGCAGCGAGAGGTGGTCGCCGCTCTCGGGACCGAGCTCGAGGTGCGGGGAGGTGGTGGGTCGTGCGGCGAGGATGGTCACGTGATCAGCCCTTCGCGGGTCCGAGGGTGCGGCAGCCCGCCGCGGGGAGGCACAGCGTGGGGCCGGCCGGGCGCGAGACCCAGCGGCCGTGGGGGAGCTTCGCGGCGGTGGCCGTGGTGCGGCCCCACGCGAGGCGGCGTACGTCGAGCTCGGTGCAGGTGGGGTGACCCTCGACCGTCCGGCAGAAGGCGGTGCCGCGTGAGGTCCCGACGAAGGCGCGGGACAGCGGGTCGCCCGGACGGGTGCCGCCGGCGGCGGTCCGAGTGCGCCAGCCGCGCTCGAGGAGCACCGAGCAGGTTGCCCGGTCCCCGGCAGTGCCGCAGCGGGTGGGTTCGGCGGCCGTCGTCACCCAGGTGGCATCGGTGGGCTGGGGGTGGCGCCGGTCGACCCGGTCGAAGCCCCAGCTCCGGGTGGCGACGTCGAGCGGCAGGCAGGCGTTGGCCCCCGGCCGCCCGGCCAGTACGCGGCAGAACCACACGCGGCCGTCGTCGCCGGACACGAAGGTCCGGGTGTCGGCCAGACCCCACGGCACCGAGCGCCCGGTCCGGACGGTCGCCCAGCCGCCGAGGGTGCGCAGCCGGCAGCCCACGCGCGGGTTGCGCTCGCTGCCGAGCCGGCCGCACACGGCGGTGCTGTCGCCGGCGGCGATCACGGAGGCGCTGCCGGGCAGGAACGGGCCCTGCTGCCGCGGCAGTGCCGGCACGTCCTGGCCGAGCACGGTCGTGGCCGGCTCGGAGACGTTGCCCGCCTCGTCGTGGGCCACGACGGAGTAGGTGTAGGCCTGGCCCGGCGACGCCTGGCGGTCGACGTACGACGGCGCCTGGGTCTCGGCGAGCGGCATCCCGTTGCGCAGGACCCGGTAGCCGGTGACGCCGACGTCGTCGGCGGGGGCCTTCCACGCGACCCGGACGCCCTGGTCGGCGGTGGCCGCGGTGACCGGCTCCGGGCGGCCGGGAGCGGTGTAGTCGACGGGCACGACGTCGGCCAGGTGCAGGAACCGGTCCGGCCAGCTGGTCTCGCCCGGGTAGACGGTGTGCACGACGAAGCCGTTGTGGCCGTCGGTGTTCATCTCCGAGATCACGACGCTGCCGTCGGTGTTCACCTCCTCGACGTACGAGACGTGACCGCGGGCGTACCAGCCGACCGCACCGACCGCCGGGACCTTGTTGGAGGTGTAGTCGAGGCCCTTGGCGACCTTCGACCACTCCGAGGCGTTGCCCCAGTGGCGGCCGTCGAACCAGTTGCTGAACGCGAGGCCGTTGCGCTGACCGAGTCGGTAGGCGACCCAGGAGGTGCACTGGCCCTGGAAGAACCCGACCCCGTCGTTGACGCAACCGCCGGTGCCGACATTGCTCTCGTCGCAGTCGGGGGCCGCGGGCCACGGGTAGCCGTAGGTGTCGTGGGCGAGGTTGGTGCCGGGCACGCCGGTCCACACCGGCTCCGGCTTCTCCTTCGGAGCGCCCGGCTGGCCGGGCTGTGCGGCCGGCTTGCCGGCCGGAGGAGCACCGGGGACGGAGAACGCGGTCGAGACAGGCAGCAGCAGGGCGGTGAGCGCGGCCACGAGCGCGAGCGGCCTCCGCCACCCGCGCATGGCCGGCCCGGGGTCCCGGCGGTGCCTGGCGTCGTACACAGTGGTCCCTCCACGATGAGAGGCGCCCCGGACCCCTCAGGAGGGGCTGCTCGGGCGCCGCGGAACCATGCTGGGCGAGGCGTGTCGCCACGCGCGGCGGAACGGCGAAACATGGCCCAGACGGACTAGACGGGCGCCCTCAGCGGATACCCTGACCGGCATGACTCCCGCTGCTGCCGCGGAGGCACCCTTCGGCCGGGTGCTCACCGCCATGGCCACGGCCTTCGGCGACGACGGCACGGTCGACCTGGAGCAGACCGTGGCGATCGCGGCCCACCTGGTCGACCACGGCCACGACGGCGTCGTGGTCAGCGGGACCACCGGCGAGTCCCCCACGACCACCCCTGCCGAGAACGGCGAGATCCTGCGGGTGGTCCGCGACGCGGTCGGTGACCGCGCCACGGTCGTCGCGGGCGTCGGCACCAACGTCACTGCGCATTCCGTCGAGCTGGCCCGGCAGGCGGCCAAGCTCGGCGCCGACGGCCTGCTGCTGGTGACCCCCTACTACAGCAAGCCCGGCCAGGCCGGGCTGCGCCACCACTTCGCCGAGGTGGCCCGTGCGAGCGACGTGCCCGTCATGCTCTACGACGTCCCGGGCCGCACCGGCACGACCATCGCCCTGGAGACCTACGAGGCCGCCCGCGAGCTGCCCACGGTCGTGGCCGTCAAGGACGCGACCGGCGACTTCGTGCGCGGCACCCGCCTGGTCGACCTCGGCTACGCGGTCTACTCCGGCGACGACCACGCCAACCTGTCCTGGCTCGCCCACGGCGGCTGCGGCTTCGTCTCGGTGGTCGGCCACGCCGCGGGCGACGCGCTCGCCGAGATGGTGCGAGCGTGGTTCGCCGGCGACGCCGCCGGCGCCCTGGCGACCTACCGACGCATCCTGCCCGCGGTCGACGCGGTCATGTCGGTGCCCAACTACGGCGCGACCACCGCCAAGGCGGCGTTGCAGCTGCTCGGCGTGATCGACAACCGCGCCGTACGGCCCCCGCTGCTGCCCCTGGACGACGACGAGGTCGCCGCGCTCCGCGCCGGCCTCGAGGCGTCCGCGCTGATCTGACGAGAGCGAGTCCATGTCCCACCCTCATCCCGAGCTCACTGCCCCTGCCGACCTCGAGCCCGGAGCGCTGCGCGTCATCCCGCTCGGTGGCCTCGGGGAGGTCGGCCGCAACATGACCGTCTTCGAGTACGACGGCCGGTTGTTGATCGTCGACTGCGGCGTCCTGTTCCCCGAGGAGAACCACCCCGGGGTCGACCTGATCCTCCCCGACTTCGAGCCGATCCGGGACCGGCTCGGCGACGTCGAGGCACTGGTCCTGACCCACGGCCACGAGGACCACATCGGCGCGACGCCGTTCCTGCTCCGTGAGCGCGGCGACATCCCGCTGGTGGGCTCGGAGCTGACGCTGGCGCTGCTCGACAGCAAGCTGCGCGAGCACCGGCTCAAGGAGACCGTCCACCACAAGGTCAGCGAGGGCGACCGGATCAGCTTCGGACCCTTCGACCTGGAGTTCGTCGCGGTCAACCACTCCATCCCCGATGCGCTCGCGGTCGCGATCCGCACCGGCGCCGGCCTGGTGCTGCACACCGGCGACTTCAAGATGGACCAGCTGCCCCTGGACGGCCGGATCACCGACCTGCGGGCCTTCGCCCGGCTCGGCGAGGAGGGGGTCGACCTCTTCCTCACCGACTCGACCAACGCCGAGGTCCCCGGCTTCACGACCTCCGAGAAGGAGATCTCGCCGGTCCTCGAGCGGGTCTTCCACGAGAGCAGCGGTCGGTTGATCGTCGCCTGCTTCGCCTCCCACGTGCACCGCGTCCAGCAGGTGCTCGACGCGGCCGTCGAGCACGGTCGCAAGGTCGGTTACGTCGGGCGCTCGATGGTCCGCAACATGGCGATCGCCCGCGACCTCGGCTACCTCCGGGTGCCGCCGGGGGTGCTCGTCGACGCCAAGGAGCTCGCCGAGCTGCCGCCGGAGCGGCAGGTCCTGGTCTCGACCGGCAGCCAGGGCGAGCCGCTCAGCGCGCTGAGCCGGATCGCGCAGCGCAACCACCACTTCGTCCACATCGGGGAGGGCGACACCGTGGTCCTGGCGTCGTCGCTGATCCCCGGCAACGAGAACGCCGTCTTCCGCGTCATCAACGGCCTCGCGAAGTGGGGTGCCCGGGTGGTCCACAAGGGCAACGCCCTGGTCCACGTGAGCGGGCACGCCAGCGCGGGCGAGCTGCTCTACTGCTACAACATCGTCCGCCCCCGCAACGTGCTCCCCGTCCACGGGGAGATCCGGCACATGCTGGCCAACGCCGCCCTGGCCCGGGAGACCGGGGTGCCGGCCGAGCGGGTCGTGGTGGCCGAGGACGGGATCGTGGTCGACCTGGTCGACGGCGTGGCCCGGATCGCCGGCAAGGTCGAGTGCGGCTACGTGTTCGTCGACGGCTCCTCAGTGGGCGACATCACGGAGTCCGACCTCAAGGACCGGCGAATCCTCGGCGAAGAGGGGTTCATCTCTGTCATCGTGGTCGTCGACTCGGTCACCGGGAAGGTCTCGGGCGGTCCGGAGATCCATGCACGGGGCTTTGCGGAGGACGACACGACCTTCGACGACATCAAGCAACCGATCATCGAGGCTCTCGACCGCGCCACGGCCGACGGTGTCTCCGACTCCTACCAGCTGCAACAGACGGTGCGGCGGGTGGTGGGTCGGTGGGTCAACAACACGCATCGCCGACGGCCGATGATCATCCCCGTGGTGGTCGAGGCCTGATCACAGGAGGGGGAGTCATGGCGCGGTCCGACACGTTCCACGCCGACGGCGTACGACGCCTCTTCGAGATCACCCGACGCGTCAGCGGCTCGACCGACCTCGCGGGCGTGCTGGAGGAGATCGCCCAGGGTGTCGTCGAGGGGCTGGGCTACGGCGTCGCGGCGATCTCCCGCCTCGAGGGCGACATCCTGGTGGTCACCGCGGTCGGCGGTCCTGAGGAGCTCCGCGAGCAGCTGGTGGGGCGCCGGACGCCCGCCCGGCTGATCCTCGAGGAGTTCAAGATGGCCGACCACTGGGGCATCCTGCGGTTCCTGCCCCACGAGCGGCTGCCGTCCGAGACCGCCGAGAGCCTGTGGGTGCCCGAGCTGGAGATCAGCGACGACCCCGACGCCTGGCACCCCCTCGACACGCTCTACGCGCCCCTCTACTCCTCCAACGGTGAGCTGCTCGGCAACATGTCCGTCGACCTGCCGCCGGGCAACAAGGTCCCCGACCAGCAGGGCCGCGAGCTGCTCGAGATGTTCGTCGTCCAGGCCGGGCTCGCGCTCGAGCACGCCCAGCGGCGAGAGCAGCTGAGCCGGCAGGTGCGGCTCGGCGAGGCGCTCAAGACGCTGGCGTTCGCGGTCCACCGCGACCTCGACAGCGGGCTGCGCGACGCCGCCCACGCGCTGTCGGAGGCGCTGGACGCCCCGCAGGTCACGGTGCGCTGCTTCCCCGACACCGTCGACGACCCGGTCGAGCACGCCGCCGGCTGGCCCGAGCCGCCCCGAGCCCCGGTGCTGACCGTCTCCGGCGTCCGGTCCGGCCTGCAGCGGCGTACCGGCGAGGGCCTGCTGCAGCCCTTCGTGGTGACCGCCGAGGGCCCGGACGACGAGGACGACGAGGCCGTCCGGGTGGTTCGCCCCCACCTGCGGGCCCACGGGTGGAGCAGCTGCCTGCTGGCGCCGGTGGGCGTCGACCAGGAGGTGCTCGGCTACCTCGTGGTGCTGCGCACCGCCGAGCAGCCGGCCTTCGAGGACGACGAGGTCGGCGCGGTCCACGAGGCCGGCCGCGAGCTCGGCCGGCTGGTCTTCGACGCCCGCGTACGCCGGACCGAGACGCGACTGGTGCGGGAGCTGCGCGAGCTCGACCGCTACAAGGGTGAGCTGATCGCCACCATCTCCCACGAGCTCAAGACGCCGCTCACCTCGATCATGGGGCACACCGAGCTGCTCGAGGACGCCGGCGTGCAGCCGGCCTCGGTCAACGCGATCTCACGCAACGCGGCGCGCCTCGACCGGCTGGTCTCCAACCTGCTCAACTACTCGCGGATGCAGGGGCGACGCGAGCTCGAGCGCGCTCCCGTCGACCTCGGGGACCTGTGCCGCTCGGCGGTCGAGATGCTGCGCATCCAGTCCGACGCCGCCGGCGTCGAGCTCGAGATGCACCTGCCCGACCACCCGGTGCTGGTCATGGGCGACAAGGACGAGCTGCCCAAGGTGGTCGACAACCTCTGCAGCAACGCCGTCAAGTACACCCCGCGGGGTGGCCGGGTCGGCGTCCACCTCCACGCCGACGGCGAGGACGCCCGGGTGTCGGTGACCGACACCGGGCTCGGCATCTCCCGGCAGGACCAGGTCCACCTGTTCTCGGCGTTCCACCGCTCCACCAACCCCGACGCGCTCACGATCCCCGGCACGGGGCTCGGGCTGGCGATCTCGCGCACCATCGCGGAGGCCCACGGCGGCACCATCCTGGTCGACTCCGACCTGGGCCACGGGAGCACCTTCACCCTCAGCGTGCCGCTCGCGGAGGACTAGCCGCCTCCCCGGGGCTGCGACAGCGGCGACACGCTTCCGTGTGGTCCGTGTGACTGGTGTGACTGTGGCCTAGCCTTCCACCATGGCGACCCGTACGTCTTCCCCGCCGGGGTCGCGGAGCAAGAGCACGTCCTCGTCCCGGT
Source organism: uncultured Actinomycetota bacterium (assembly GCA_963723945.1). GTDB lineage: Bacteria > Actinomycetota > Actinomycetes > Propionibacteriales > Nocardioidaceae > Nocardioides. The sequence continues at coordinate 90,766 of CAVRSW010000023.1, read as the reverse complement.
CCTCCGGGAGCTCACGAGGAAGCTCGAGCTCCCGATCACGGAGTACCCGCAAGCCGACCAGCCGGACCTCGACGAAGAAGAAGAAGCCGACGAAGTCCACTGCCCGGTCGCGCCGTCCTGCCCCGCGCGCCGTCCGCAACGGCCCGGGTCCGGTCGCGCGCTGCTTCGGCGCGCTCGGCCGCGGGGTCGCCGCGACCTGGATGGCGTCGGCCCACGGCGTGGGGGCCGGTGCCCGCAAGATCGGGGGCGCGGCCCGCGACCTCGAGCCCGAGCAGCGCCGTGACGGCGTCGGGCTGTTCCTGATCGGACTGGCCGTCGTCGCCGCGGCCGCGGTCTGGTGGCAGCTCCCGGGCGGGGCCATGGACGTCGTCCGCACCATCGTGTCCGGGTCGGTCGGCAAGGTCGGCTGGCTGGTGCCGGTGATGCTGGTCCTCATCGGGTGGCGCAACATGCGCGACCCCGAGCACAACGGTCCCGCCGGCCGGCAGGTGATCGGCTGGCTGGCCTTCGCGTTCGGCTCGCTCGGCATCGTCCACCTCGCCAGCGGCAACCCCCAGCCCGAGCTCGGCGACGCCTCGCAGCTGCAGTTCGGCGGCGGCGCCATCGGCTTCGTGGTCTCGAGCCTGCTGCTCGACCTGCTCCGCTCGCCGTACGTCGTGATGCCGCTGCTCGCCCTGATCGCGTTCTTCGGGGTCCTCGTCATCACCGGCACCCCGCTCTACCAGGTGCCGCAGCGGCTGGCCCACGGCCGCGACGTGCTGCTCGGCCGCGCCCCGGCCGGCGACGACGCCGGTGACGCGGACGTGACCCAGCCGGTCCGCAGCCGCCGCGGCTCCTCCGACGACGACATCGACCCCGAGATGGGCGACCCCGCCTACGACTCGCCGGTGCTCGCCGAGCGCGAGCTCCGCAAGCGGCGGCGCAAGGCGGAGCCGGTCGTCGAGGACGACCAGCCGACCGAGACCACCCCCCGCACCGACGACAAGGGCGGCAGCGTCGACCTCGAGCCGCCTCCCCACACCCCGATCCCGCAGCGCGTCGAGCAGCTCGCGCTGTCCGGCGACGTCGCCTACTCGCTGCCGGCCAACGACGTCCTCAAGCCCGGCTCGGTCCACAAGGCCCGCTCCAAGGCCAGCGACGCGGTCGTCGACCGGCTGATGCAGGTGATGGAGGAGTTCGGGATCGACGCCCAGGTGACCGGCTACACCCGGGGTCCGACGGTGACCCGCTATGAGGTCGAGCTCGGACCGGCGGTCAAGGTCGAGAAGGTCACCGCGCTGTCCAAGAACATCGCGTACGCCGTCGCCTCGGCCGACGTCCGCATCCTCAGCCCGATCCCCGGCAAGTCCGCGATCGGCATCGAGATCCCCAACAGCGACAAGGAGATCGTCTCCCTCGGCGACGTCCTCCGGTCCGGCGTCGCCCGCGGCGACCACCACCCGATGGTGGCGGGGCTCGGCAAGGACGTCGAGGGCGGCTTCGTCGTCGCCAACCTCGCGAAGATGCCGCACCTGCTGGTGGCCGGTGCGACCGGCTCCGGAAAGTCCTCCTTCATCAACTCGATGATCAGCTCGGTCCTGATGCGGTCGACCCCGGACGAGGTCCGGATGATCCTCGTCGACCCCAAGCGGGTGGAGCTCAACGCGTACGAGGGCATCCCGCACCTGATCACGCCGATCATCACCAACCCCAAGAAGGCCGCCGAGGCGCTGCAGTGGGTCGTACGTGAGATGGACCTGCGCTACGACGACCTCGCCAACTTCGGCTTCCGCCACATCGACGACTTCAACAAGGCCGTCCGTGCGGGCAAGGTCGAGGTCCCCGCGGGGAGCGAGCGGCAGCTCGCGCCCTACCCCTACCTGCTGGTCGTCGTCGACGAGCTGGCCGACCTGATGATGGTCTCGCCGCGCGACGTCGAGGACTCCGTCGTCCGGATCACCCAGCTCGCCCGGGCCGCCGGCATCCACCTGGTGCTGGCGACGCAGCGGCCGAGCGTCGACGTCGTGACCGGCCTGATCAAGGCCAACGTGCCGTCCCGGCTGGCCTTCGCGACCTCGTCGCTGGCCGACAGCCGGGTCATCCTCGACCAGCCGGGTGCGGAGAAGCTGGTCGGCCAGGGTGACGGGCTGTTCCTGCCGATGGGCGCCTCCAAGCCGGTCCGCGTGCAGGGCTCGTGGGTCACCGAGGCCGAGATCCACCAGGTCGTCGGCCACTGCAAGCAGCAGCTCGAGCCGACGTACGTCGAGGACGTGACCGCCGGGCAGCAGGCCAAGCGGGAGCTCGACGACGACATCGGCGACGACATGGAGCTCGTGGTGCAGGCCATCGAGCTGGTCGTCTCCACGCAGTTCGGGTCGACCTCGATGCTGCAGCGCAAGCTCCGGGTCGGCTTCGCGAAGGCCGGCCGGTTGATGGACATCCTCGAGAGCCGCGGGGTCGTCGGACCCAGTGAGGGCTCCAAGGCCCGCGACGTGCTCGTGAAGCCCGACGAGGTCGACAGCGTGATCGCCACTGTGCAGGGGGAGGCCTGATGAGTTCCTGGGGAGCCGCACCAGTCGTGGACGAGGTGCCCGACGAGTTCGACGAGACGAGCGACGACCACCGCCCGGCGCTCACCCTGACGCCCGACGCGGTCGAGGTGCGCCGCAACGCCGGCCTGGCCGCGCTCGTGGGCGGCCTGGCCTCGGCGGTCGCGATCGCCTACCTGGCCCGCGCCTCGGCCACCGGTGCCGTGCTCGACTGGGTGCTGGCCGGGGTGCTGGCCCTGCTCGGGATCGGCTACCTGGTCTCGCTCGTGGACGCGCGGACGCCGCTGCTGGTGGCCGACCCCCAGGGTGTCCGGGTCCGGCTCGGACGTGACTGGCGGGGGCTGCCGTGGGGTGCCCTGAGCCGGGTCGAGCACACGCCGCGCCGCGGGCTGCTGCGTGACGGCCGGCTGGTCATGGTCGTCCGCAACCCGGCCCGCCTGGTCGAGGAGCTCGACCGCAGCGGCCGCCGGCAGTCGCGGCTCAGCCAGCGGCTGTACGGCGCCCCGTTCGCCGTCCCGCTTGGTCTGTCGACCCGCGTCAGGGGTGCCGGCGACGACCTGACGGCCGCGCTTGCCGAGCTCGCTGCCGGCAGCAGCCGGGTCGTCGAGGTGGTGCCCGCGCTCCCGGACGAGGTGGTCCCTGACCAAGAGGTCACCGACGAGCAGGTCACCGACGAGCGGGCCGTGGACGCGCCGCTCGTCGAGGCGCCCGAGGCGCCGGTGGTGCCCGAGGTGGTGTCCGGTGAGGTCGACGCCGACGACGTCGACGACGCCGACGACGCCGACGACGCCGCTGACGTCGAGGTCGACGACGCCCACGACCTGGACGAGCCGGTCCGCCGCCTGCCCGACCCCCGGCCGCGGCTGGCACGCGCGCTCACCCGGGTCGCCGGGCTGTGGCAGCGCGGGGAGCGCGAGGACGAGTCGCACGACCCGGACCTCGACGAGGAGGCAGACGACCGGACGGACGAGGACGTGGAGCCCGCCGAGCCGGTGAGCGCGACGCCGAGCCCGCTGCGTGAGCACACCCCGGCCGTCCGCGCCGAGGTACGCCACGAGGTGGCCGCCGACGACGAGGAGCTCGAGGGGCGCGAGCTGCGCCGCCCCGGCAGCGTCAACCTGGTCGAGGACACCGTCGTCTGGGGCGAGCGGGTCTCGCCGATCGCCAAGGCCGGCCACGCGGTCGAGCCGCTGCTGATCGACGACCACGCCATCGAGCCGGCCGACGACCCGGTGATCGGTCCGGAGCTGCACGCCGCCCGTACGCGTCTCGGGCTCACCGTCGACGGACTCGCCGAGCGCACGCGGATCCGGCCCCACGTCATCGAGTCGGTCGAGGTCGACGACTTCGCGCCGTGCGGCGGCGACTTCTACGCCCGCGGTCACCTGCGCACGCTCGCCCGGGTGCTCGGCATCGACGTCACGCCGCTGCTGGCGGCCTACGACGAGCGCTACGCCGACGCGCCGATCAACCCGCGCCGGGTCTTCGAGGCCGAGCTGGCGACCGGGGCCCACGGCTCGATCCGCGGGACTCGCGGCGGGCCGAACTGGTCGGTGCTCGTCGCCGCCGTGATGGCGCTGGTGCTGGCCTGGTCGGTCGTCCGGCTGGTCATGGACGGCCCGGTGGAGCTGCGCGACACCCCGGCCCTCAACGGGTCCGCGGGCGTCGACAACGGCCAGGGCCGCGCGGCCCCGGAGGTCCCGGTCCAACTCGTGGCCGAGGGCGGCGGCGCCCGCGTCGTCGTCCGCGACGGCACCGGAGCGGTGGTGTTCAGCGGCAACCTGGCCTTCGGCGAGACCCGGACCTTCCAGGTGTCGCCGCCGGTCCGGGTGCAGACCTCGGACGGCTCGCTGACCGCCGACGTCGCCGGTGAGGACCGCGGCAGCCTCGGCGCCACGGGGGAGCCGGCGCAGGACGTCTTCACGGTCACCCAGTGATCCCGGTCACCGGTCGCGACCGCCGAGGCGGGGGATCGGGGGCCGGGACGGCATACTCGTGGGGAGGATGACCACTTCCACGCGTGACGCCGACTTCCTGACCACCGACCCCGCGGACCCCGACCGGCCCCTGTCGGTCGCGTTGGTGACGCTGGGCTGCGCCCGCAACGAGGTCGACTCCGAGGAGCTGGCCGGCCGGCTGGCGGCCGACGGCTTCCGGTTGGTGCCCGACGCCGACGACGCCGACACCGTGGTCGTCAACACCTGCGGCTTCGTGGAGGCGGCGAAGAAGGACAGCGTCGACACGCTGCTCGAGGCAGCCGACCTGAAGACCGAGGGCCGCGCCCGGGCCGTGGTCGCCGTCGGGTGCCTCGCCGAGCGCTACGGCGCCGACCTGGCCGAGTCGCTGCCCGAGGCCGACGCCGTGCTGGGCTTCGACGACTACCCCGACATCGCCGCCCGGCTCCGCTCGATCGTCGCCGGCGAGGCGCACCACGCCCACACGCCCCAGGACCGGCGCAAGCTGCTGCCCATCTCCCCGGTGGACCGGGCGACCTCGGTGGCCGACCTGAGCGTCCCGGGCCTGGGCGGTCCCCGTGCCGTACGCCGCCGGCTCGACGGCGGCCCGATGGCCCCGCTGAAGCTGGCCAGCGGCTGCGACCGCCGCTGCACGTTCTGCGCGATCCCGAGCTTCCGCGGCTCCTTCGTGAGCCGGCGCCCCTCCGACGTGCTCGGGGAGGCGGTGTGGCTGGCCGGTGAGGGCGTGCGCGAGGTGTTCCTGGTCAGCGAGAACTCCACCTCGTACGGCAAGGACCTCGGCGACCTGCGGCTGCTCGAGACGATGCTGCCCGAGCTGGCCGCCGTCGACGGCATCGACCGCGTGCGGGTCTCCTACCTGCAACCCGCCGAGACCCGTCCCGGCCTGGTCGAGGTGCTCGCCACGACGCCCGGCGTGGCGCCGTACTTCGACCTGTCCTTCCAGCACGCCAGCGCCCAGGTGCTGCGCCGGATGCGCCGCTTCGGGGACCCGGAGTCCTTCCTCGGCCTGCTCGACCAGGTCCGCGGGCACGCACCGCGAGCCGGGGTGCGCTCCAACGTGATCGTCGGGTTCCCGGGCGAGACCGAGGCGGACCTTCAGGTGCTGTGCGACTTCCTGGAGGAGGCGCGCATGGACGTGACCGGTGTCTTCGGCTACTCCGACGAGGACGGCACCGAGGCGGCCGGCTTCGAGGGCAAACTCGACGCCGACGAGATCCGGGCGCGGGTCGAGCACGTCACCGGACTGGTCGAGGAGCTGACCTCGCGCCGCGCCCAGGAGCGCGTGGGCGAGACCGTCGAGGTGCTGGTCGAGTCCGTCGATGACGGCGAGGTGGTCGGCCGGGCCGCTCATCAGGGTCCCGAGGTAGACGGCACGACCCTGCTCGTCGGCTCGGCCGCCCGGGTGGGTGACCTGGTGACTGCGCGGGTGGTGGCGACCGACGGCGTCGACCTGCACGCGAAGGAGTCCGCATGAGTGGCAGCAAGAGCCTGGCGGGTCGGCAGCGGGGCAACCTCAACCTGCCCAACATCCTGACCGCGCTGCGGATCGTGCTCGTGCCGTTCTTCGGCTGGGCTCTGCTCCACGACGGAGGGGACTCGATCACCTGGCGGCTGGTCGCCTTCGCGATCTTCGTGGGCGCGATGATCACCGACAAGATCGACGGCGACCTCGCCCGCAAGCACGACCTGGTCACCAACTTCGGCAAGATCGCCGACCCGATCGCCGACAAGGCGATCACGGGGATGGCCTTCATCGGGCTCTCGATCGTGGGAGACATCTGGTGGTGGGTCACCATCGTCGTCCTGCTCCGCGAGTGGAGCGTGACGCTGCTGCGCCTCTCGATCCTCCAGCACGTGGTCATCGCCGCCTCCAACAGCGGCAAGATCAAGACGACCCTCCAGGCGGTCGCGCTGAGCGCGCTGCTGCTGCCGCTCCCGCACGGCGACGCCCACGGCGGCGCGTTCGACGTCTTCGGCGTGGTCGGCGAGGTGCTGTTCTACGTCGCCCAGCTCACGCTCGCGGCGGCCGTGGCGATGACGCTGTGGTCGGGCTGGGAGTTCTTCCGCGACGTCTGGAAGCAGCGCCACACGCTCCGCGGAGGCACCGGCAACTAGGCACGAAGTCGTCACGGAAACTTCATCAAGTCCCGCCGGGCCCCAGCCACGGCACCGGGTTAGGGTGACCGCGCTTCCCCCCATCCTGTTCGTCGGATCTCACTCCCCGAAGGGCCCATCCCACCGTGTTCTCATCTTCTCGGTTCTCACTTTCTCGACGCCCGGGGCTGGTCGCGCTGACCGCGGGCCTCGGCCTCGTCGCCGGCAGCCTCGCCGCCGGCATCACCCCCGCACTCGCCAACCCCGGCGGCACCGACCTGGTCATCAGCGAGGTCTACGGCGGAGGAGGCAATGCCGGCGCCACGCTCACCCACGACTTCGTCGAGCTCTACAACCCCACCGACGCCCCCATCAGCGCCGCTGGCCTGACGATCACCTACTACTCCTCGAGCGGCGCTGCCCAGGGCAACCACACGCTCACCTCGGGCACCGTCCCGGCGGGCGGCCACTTCCTGGTCCAGGAGGCCGCGGGGACCGGCGGCACCGCGGCCCTGCCCGACCCGGACGCCGAGGGCCCGCTCGGGCTCTCCGGCACCAACGGGTCGATCGAGGTCACCCGGGGCACGGCGGTCGTCGACCTGGTCGGCTGGGGCACCGCCACCCGTCGCGAGGGCACGGCCACGCCGGCGCTCACCAACACCACCTCCGCGGCCCGGGTCGTGACCCGCGCGCAACCGGACACCGACAACAACGCCGCCGACTTCCAGACCGGCAGCCCCACCCCGACCGGCTCGGGTGCCGGCGAGGAGGAGCCGCCGCCCGCCGAGGACGCCACGATCGCCGAGATCCAGGGCCCGGGCGCCGCCAGCCCGCTGGCCGGCCAGACCGTCACCACGCAGGGCGTCGTGACCGCGGCGTACCCGCGGGGCGACCTCTTCGCGTTCGTGATCCAGACCGAGGGCACCGGTACGGGCGAGGACGCGACCCCCGGAGCATCGGACGCGCTGTGGGTCTTCCAGACCGCCGACGGTGTCGATGCCGAGATCGGGCAGTTCGTGGAGGTCACCGGTGTCGTCGGGGAGCGCTTCGGCCGCACCCAGCTGACCTACGACCCCGCCGCAGCCCCGCTCGCGGTGCTCGACGAGGCGGCCACACCGGTCACCGCGCTGGCGACCGAGTGGTGGCCGACCGAGACCGAGCGGGAGGCCCACGAGAGCGAGCTCGTCGACCTCTCCGGCCAGGCGTTCACCGTCACCAACAACTTCAACACCAACCGGTTCGGTGAGGTGGGTCTCGCGACCGGGTCGCGGCCGCTGATCACGCCGACCGAGGTGGCCAACCCCGTCTGGGACCCCGCCGGCTACCAGGCCGTGGTCTCCGACAACCTCGCGCGTGGCGTCGTCCTCGACGACGGTGCCGACTGGGACTACCAGTCCGACGACGTCGCGCAGGCCGAGCCGCTGCCGTGGATCGACAGGACGACGACCGCCCGGGTCGGCGCGGCCGCCGAGGTGACCGGTCCGATGATCGTCGACTTCGGCTTCGGCGACTGGCGCCTGCAGCCGACCAGCCAGGTCAACGGACCGGCACCCGAGCTGATCTCGTTCGAGGACACCCGGCCGGCCACCGCCGAGCCGCAGGACGTGGGCGGCGACCTGACCATCGCCACGTTCAACGTGCTCAACTACTTCAACACCACGGGTGCGGACTACGAGGCGGCCGGCGGTTCGTGCGACTACTTCACCGACCGCGCCGGCGACGAGGTGACCGTCGACGGCTGCAGCGACAACGGCCCCCGCGGTGCTGCCGAGGCCGACGACCTGCAGCGTCAGCAGGACAAGATCGTCGCTGCGATCAACGCCCTCGACGCCTCGGTGGTCTCCCTGGAGGAGATCGAGAACTCCGTCGCACTCGGCGAGGACCGCGACGACGCGCTGGCCGCGCTGACCGACGCGCTGAACGACGCGGCGGGCAGCGAGCGCTGGGCGTACGTGCCGTCGCCGCCGGCCAGTGGCCTGCCGCCGGTCGAGCAGCAGGACGTCATCCGGACCGCGTTCATCTACGACCCGTCCGCCGTCGAGCTCGTCGGGGGGTCCCGGGTGCTGGTCGACTCGCCGGCGTTCTCCAACGCCCGGCAGCCGCTGGCCCAGGCCTTCGCGCCGGTCGGTGCCGGAGACACGGCGACCGACGCGTTCGCCGTGATCGTCAACCACTTCAAGTCCAAGGGGTCGGCCTGCGCGGGCGAGCCCAACGGCCCGCAGGGCAACTGCAACCAGAGCCGCATCAACCAGGCACGGGCGCTGGCCGACTTCGCGGACGCGTTCTCCGCGGAGCGGGGCCTCGACAAGGTCTACCTCACCGGCGACTTCAACGCCTACACGGAGGAGGACCCGATGCTGGTGCTGGAGAACCGCGGCTACACGCAGCTGGAGTCGGACACCGCGGACGAGTGGAGCTACTCCTTCGACGGCATGTCGGGCTCGCTCGACCACGTGCTGGCCAACGACGCCGCGCTCGACGAGGTGACCGGTGTCGACATCTGGGAGATCAACGCCAACGAGGCGCTCGCCTACGAGTACAGCCGGTTCAACTACAACGTGACCCAGTTCTACTCGCCGGACGTCTTCCGGGCCTCCGACCACAACCCGGAGCTGGTGGGGGTCGACGTCCGCGACGCCTCCGACGTGGCGCTGACGCTGTCGCCGAGCCGGATCAAGCAGAAGAAGCAGACCAGTACCGCCACGGTCACGGTCACCGGTGAGGACGGCGAGGCCACCGGCACGGTCCGGTTCCTCGTCGACGGCGTCGAGGTCGCTCGCCGGGCGCTGCTCGACGGGACGGCGAGCGTCCCGGTGGGACCGTTCGCCAAGGGCAGCTACCAGGTGACGGTCGACTACCCCGGCGACGACGACAACCTGCCGGGCTCCGACACCGCCACCCTGGTCGTCAGCTGACCGCTAGCGCTGGTGCAGGACCGGCCCCGCCAACCGGAGGGCGGCCTGCACCAGCGCGAGGTGGCTGAACGCCTGCGGGAAGTTGCCCGCCATCCGCTGCCCGGCGACGTCGTACTGCTCGGCGAGCAGCCCGACGTCGTTGGGCAGCGCGCACAACCGGTCCATCAGCTGGTTCGCCTCGTCGACGCGCCCTGCTGCCGCCAGCGCCGAGACCAGCCAGAACGAGCACGCCAGGAACGGGTGCTCGTCGCCGCTCAGACCGTCGACCCCCGAGGTGGTGCGGTAGCGCAGCAGCAGGCCGTCCCGCATCAGGTCGGACTCCACCGCGGCGATCGTGCCGAGCACCCGCTCGTCGTCGGGCGGAAGGAAGCCCACCAGCGGGATCATCAGCAGGCTCGCGTCCACCTCGGTCGTGTCGTAGTGCTGGGTGAACGTGCCCCGCCCGGTGTCGAAGCCCTTCTCGAGGACCTCGGCACGCACCTCGTCGCGCAGCGCCCGCCACCGGTCCACCGGGCCGTCGAGGCCGTGCTGCTCCACCGCCCGCACGGCCCGGTCGAACGCCACCCACACCATGACCCGGGAGTGGGTGAAGTGCCGGCGCGGTCCGCGGACCTCCCACAGGCCGTGGTCCGGCTCGTCCCAGTGGGTCGCGAGGTCGTCGACCAGCGTCCGCTGCAGCGACCAGGTGTGACGGTCCTCCGCGATCCCGGCGTCGCGGGCCTGGTCCAGCGCGATCATCACCTCGCCCAGGACATCGGCCTGGCGCTGCGACACCGCGCCGTTGCCGATCCGGACCGGCCGGCTCCCGCCGTAGCCGGGGAGGTGGTCGAGCTCCCGCTCCGGCAGCTGCCGGCCGCCGTCCACGGCGTACATGATCTGCAGGTCCTGCGGGTCACCGGCCACGGCGCGCAGCAGCCAGCCGCGCCAGTCCCGGGCCTCGTCGGAGAAGCCGGCGTCGAGCAGCGACTCCAGCGTGAGCGCGGCGTCGCGCAGCCAGCAGTAGCGGTAGTCCCAGTTGCGCTCACCACCGAAGTCCTCCGGGAGGCTCGTGGTGGGGGCGGCCACGATGCCGCCGGTCTCGACGAGGGTCATCATCCGCAGCGTCACCAGGCTGCGCACCACCAGCTCGGCGTGCGGGAGACCGGGTCCGCACGTCGCGGCCCACGCCTCCTGGTCGGCACGGGTCGCCTCGATCCGGTCGTCCCAGCCGATCGGCTCGGGCAGGCCACGCCACGACTCGACCCACGTGGTCGAGAAGGTCAGCACCTCGCCCTCCTCGACGGTGAACTCGTCCTCGTGGCGGCCGTCGGCGGCACGCGGGAGTCGGGGGCCGCGGAGCATCAGCTGGTCGGGGCCGGCGATGGCGACGATCACCTCCTCGTCCCCGAGGTGGACGCGGCGCACCCAGGGCCGGATCAGGCCGTAGTCACACCGCACCACCCACTCGTGGCGCATCCGCACCGACCCCGAGACCCCCGTGACGCGGCGTACGACGTCGGCTCGGTCGTCGCCGGTCGGCATGACGTCGAGCAGGGTGACCGTGCCGGTGTCGGTGGTGAAGGTGGTCTCGAGCAGCGAGCTGGCGCCGACGTAGCTCCGGGTGACCTCGGCGTCGTCGACCGGGCCGAGCAGCCACCGGCCGTTCTGCTCGTCGCCGAGCAGCGCCGCGAAGCAGGCGGGGGAGTCGAAGCGGGGGAGGCAGAGCCAGTCGATGGAGCCGTCCCGGCCGACGAGGGCCGCGGTGTGCCGGTCGCCGATCAGGGCGTAGTCCTCGATCGGCGCGGGCATGTCGTCATCATGTCCTACCGTCGGTCACATGGAGGCCGAGGAGCTGCTCACCCGCCTGCACGGACGAGGGGCGACCCTGGCGACTGCGGAGTCGCTGACCGGCGGCCGGCTGGCCGCGCTGCTGACGGCGGTGGCGGGCGCGTCGCGGGTCTACCGCGGCGGCGTCGTGGCGTACGCCACGGAGGTCAAGCAGCAGCTGCTCGGGGTGGCGCCCGACCTCGTCGCCCGGCACGGCGTGGTCTCCGCCGAGTGTGCGCGGGCGATGGCCGAGGGTGCGCGAGCGGCGCTCGGGGCCGACTGGGCCGTGAGCACCACGGGGGTCGCCGGCCCGGACCAGCAGGAGGGCAAGCCGGTCGGCACCGTCTTCGTCGGCGTCGCCGGACCGGGTGGCACCACCGTGACCGCACTGGAGCTGGTGGGCGACCGGCACGCCGTCCAGGAGCGGACCTGTCGCGAGGCGATCTCGGCCGTTGGTGCCAGTCTCCCGTGGGAAGAACCCCGGCTCAGGTAGCGTTGGGCCGACACCACCCGCGGAAGGAGACGTGCATGGTGCTGTTCCGTCGGCTGCTCGGCGACGTGCTGCGCGCCAAGCGGATGCAGCGCGGGTTGACGCTGCGTGAGGTCTCCGCCGAGGCCCGGGTGTCGCTGGGCTACATCTCCGAGATCGAGCGCGGCCAGAAGGAAGCATCCTCCGAGCTGCTGGCGTCGTTGTGCGCGGCCCTCGACATCCCGCTCTCCGAGGTGCTCCAGGACGTGTCCTCGCTGGTCGCGGTCGAGGAGGCCACGTCGCTGCCGGTCCCGTCGGGCCCCGAGGTCGTCGCCTCCGCCGCCTGAGCTCAGGCGGGTCCCGGCTGGCAGCTGGGGCACCAGTACGTCGCCCGCTCGCTGCCGGGGTCGCCCCGCATGGCGACCGCCACCGTCGTGCCGCAGCGCAGGCACGGCTGCTGGTCGCGGCGGTAGACCCACATCCGTCGGCCCTGGCGCAGGTCGCCGGTGGTGCTCTGCTGCGGCCGCTCCTTGTTGACGTCGAGCATCTGCTGCGCCCGTCGGACCAGGCGCGGCAGGTCGGTGACCTGGCCGACGGCCGTCCCGGGATGGAGCCCGGCGACGAAGCACACCTCGGCGAGGTACATGTTGCCGATCCCGGCGAGCCGGGTCTGGTCGAGCAGCGCTTCGGCCAGCGGGCGCGCGGGCTCCTCGCGCAACCGGCGTACGGCCTCCTCCTCGTCCCAGTCGGGACCGAGCAGGTCGGGGCCGAGGTGGCCGACGGCCGCCTCCTCCTGCTCGCGGGAGAGCAGCTCGACGATGCCGAGCGAGAAGCCGACGGCGAGCCGGTCGTCGGTGGTGAGCACGACCCGTGCCGAGTAGGCCGGGCGACGCCAGCGCTGGCCGCGCATGTAGCTGTGCCAGGACCCCTCCATCTTGAGGTGGGTGTGGAGGGTCCAGGGGCGGTCGGTGTCGATCCGGGTGAGCAGGTGCTTGCCGCGCGACCAGGTGCCGAGCACCCGGCCCCCCGACAGGTCGGCGGTGGCGAGCTGCGGGACGCGGAAGTCGCTGCGGGTCAGCACGCGGCCGGCCAGGGTCCGGTCGAGGAGCCGGGCCGCTCGGAACACGGTGTCGCCTTCAGGCACGGAGCCGCAGCCCCCTCGGGGTGGTGACGAACCCGGCGGAGCCGAGGGCTTCGCGCAGCGGAGTGGGTCCGGAGCCGAGCAGCTGGGAGCCGTCGGCCTTCTCGACGGTCAGCCGGCCGAGCTGGCCGCGTCGGGCGGCGGTCGCGAGCGCGTCGGCCGCCGGCATGAGCAGCTCGGGCTCGTCGGACCAGGTGAGCAGGGTGCGGCCGCCCCGCTCGACGTAGAGGGTCAGCGCGCCGTCGACGAGCACCACCAGGGCGCCCGCCTTGCGGCCCGGGCGGTGGCCGGTCTCGGTGGTCGAGCCGGACGCGGCCGGCCACGGCAGCGCCGCGCCGAACGGGTTGGCCGGGTCGGTCGCGGCCAGCGCCGTGGCGACCGGCTTGTCGTCGGGGCGGGTCTCGGCGAACGTACGGAGCCGGTCGACGGACCCGGCGGTGCCGAACTGGGCGGCGCCCAGACCCGCCACGAAGTAGCCGCGGCGGCAGCGGCCGGAGTCCTCGAAGGCCGAGAGCACCTTGTAGACGGCTGCGAACCCGCCGGGCGTCCCCTCGCCCTGCACCGCGCCGCGGGTGACGACGCCGTGCCGGTCGAGGAGCCGCTCCGCCGCCGCGTGGGCGCGCCGGGTCGGATCGGTGTCGAGCTCGGGCAGCAGCGCCCAACGACCGGCGGTGTGGGGTGGGCCGCTGCGGACCACCCGCGGCCCGGGACGCCGGCTGCGGTGGCTGCCGCGGCCGCTGCTGATCAGGGAGCGGAGCGGCGCCAGCGTGTCGTTGCCGACCCGGCCGGCCCACACCAGGTCCCAGAGGGCACCTGCCAGCGCGGCGTCGCCGGGCGCCTGCACCGCCTGGCCCAGCTGCCGGAAGAACCAGGCGCCGCCGGGCGCGAGCGCGTCGAGGACCGCCTGGTGGAGCTCCCCCCACGACCCGGGGGAATGCTCGAAGGCGACCGGCTCGGGCAGCGTCAGGGGTGCCTGGTCTGCGAGGTGGAGGGACACCCAGCCGTCGGTGCCGGGCAGCGAGCCGTGGCCGGCCCAGATCACCTCGCCGGTGGAGGTCAGCTCGTCGAGGTGGGACGGCTCGTAGTCGGCCACGCGGGCGCTGAGCACCAGCGACTCGAGGGCACTCGCGGGCACCGGGCACCCGGCCAGCTGACCGACCACCGTGAGCACGCCGTCGACGCCATGCGGTCGACCACCGGATGTCGAGCGCGCCGAACGATGAGGGGCACCTGTGGTGCCTACACGCTGCCAGGCGGAGAGGAACCTGGCCAGCGCCGGCGGCTCGACCGGCTCGATCTCCTGCCGCAGCCGGGCCAGGGAACGACGGCGCAGCCGGCGCAGCACGTCGGCGTCGCACCACTCGGTGCCGGAGCCGGCGGGGCGGAACTCGCCGTCGAGCACCCGACCCTGGGCGGCCAGCCGGTCGAGGGTGTGTCGTGCGACGGCACGGCCGAGGCCGAGCCGGGACGCGACCTGGTCGGTGGTGAACGGGCCGTGGGTGCGGGCGAACCGGGCGACCAGATCGGCCAGCGGGTCGTCGACCGGGTCGGCGAACACCTCGGGCGTCCCGGGCGGCACCGGGACGCCGAGCGCGTCGCGCAACCGGCCGACGTCCTCGACGACCGACCACTGCTCTTCGCCGGCGACCCTCACCTGGACCACCCGGCGGGAGTCGGACAGGGCGCCCAGCCACTCGTCGACCTGTGCGTCGTCGACCGACCGCTCCCGCACCTCGGCAGTGGTGAGCGGGCCGAGCATCCGGAGCAGGTCGGCCGCCCCCTCGGCGTCACGGGCGCGCCGGTCGGGAGCGAGCCGTTGCAGCTCGGCCTCGACCTCCTCGAGCACCTCGGGGTCGAGCAGCTCGCGCAGCTCGGCCCGACCGAGCAGCTCGGCCAGCAGGCCCTGGTCGAGGCTCAGCGCGGCGGCCCGCCGCTCGGCCAGCGGGGAGTCGCCCTCGTAGACGAACTGGGCGACGTAGCCGAACAGCAGGCTCCGGGCGTACGGCGAGGGCTGGGTGGTCGACACGTCGACCACCGCCACCTCGCGCCGCTCCACCCGCCGCATCAGCGCGACGAGGCCGGGCAGGTCGTAGACGTCCTGCAGGCACTCGCGCACCGCCTCCAGCACGATCGGGAACGACGGATAGCGGGCGGCGACCTCGAGCAGCGCGGCGGAGCGCTGCCGCTGCTGCCACAGCGGGCTGCGGCGACCCGGGTCGCGGCGGGGGAGCAGCAGCGCCCGGGCCGCGCACTCGCGGAACCTGCTAGCGAACAGCGCGCTGGAGCCGACCTCGCTGGTCACCAGCTGCTCGATCTCGTCGGGCTCGAAGGCGACGACCTCCCCGGTGGGCGGCTCGGCGTCGGTGTCGGGGATCCGGACCACGATGCCGTCGTCGGAGGCGACCGCCTGGCCGTCGATGCCGTAGCGCTCGCGCAGCCGGGCGTTGATCGCCAGCGCCCACGGCGCGTGGACGGGGGTGCCGTAGGGGGAGTGGACCACGAGCCGCCAGTCACCGAGCTCGTCGCGGAACCGCTCCACCACGAGCGAGCGGTCGCTGGGCAGGGTGCGGGTGGCCTCGACCTGCTCGGTGAGGTAGGTGACCAGGTTGCCGGCGGCGTACGCGTCGAGCCCGGTGTCCTGGGCAGTGCGCTCGGCGTCGGCGGGCGGCATCGCCGCCAGCTCGCGGGTGAACGCGCCGACGGCCTCGCCGAGCTCGGCGGGACGGCCGAGGGCGTCGCCCTTCCAGAACGGCAGCCGGCCCGGGATCCCGGGGGCGGGTGTGACCAGCACCCGGTCGTGGGTGATGTCCTCGATCCGCCAGCTCGTGGCGCCGAGGGCGAACACGTCGCCGACGCGCGACTCGTAGACCATCTCCTCGTCGAGCTCGCCGACGCGGCGGCCCGCCCCGTCGCCGACGAGGTAGACGCCGAAGAGCCCGCGGTCGGGGATGGTGCCGCCGCTGGTGACGGCCAGCCGCTGGGCGCCGGGGCGGCCGGTCAGCTGCCCGGTGACCCGATCCCAGACGATCCGGGGGCGCAGCTCGGCGAACTCGTCGGAGGGGTAGCGGCCGCTCAGCAGGTCGAGCGTGGCGTCGTAGGCGCTCCGGGGGAGCGAGGCGAACGGGGCGCTGCGGCGGAACAGGGCGAAGAGCGCGTCGACGTCGTGGGCCTCGACGGCCACAGCGGCGACGACGTGCTGGGCCAGCACGTCGAGCGGATTGGTGGGGATGCGCAGACTCTCGATCGCGCCCTCGCGCATCCGCTGCACGGCGACCGCGGTCTGGGCGAGGTCGCCGCGGTGCTTGGGGAACAGCACGCCGCGGCTGGTCTCGCCGACCTGGTGGCCGGCGCGGCCGACCCGCTGCAGCGCACTCGCCACGCTCGGGGGTGACTCGATCTGGACCACGAGGTCGACGGCGCCCATGTCGATGCCGAGCTCGAGGCTGCTCGTGGCGACGACGGCGGGCAGTCGGCCGCGCTTGAGGTCGTCCTCGATCCGCGCCCGTTGCTCCTTGGAGACCGACCCGTGGTGGGCCATGGCCAGGACCGGCGCCGCACCCTCGGACCGCCCCGACTGGGCCATGATCTCGGCCGGTGGCGTGCCGTCGTCGGGCAGCTCCACGCCGGCCCGGTCGGCCGCGATCTCGTTGAGCCGGGCCGTCAGCCGCTCGGCGAGCCGACGGCTGTTGGCGAACACGATGGTCGAGCGGTGGGCCTCGACCAGGTCGGCCACGTGTTCCTCGACGTGGGGCCAGATCGACTGGCTCCTGTTGGGGTTTCGCCCGGGGGCGTCGTCGCTGTCGTCGTACTGCTCGGGGGCGGACATGTCCTCGACGGGGACGACGACCCTGAGGTCCCACGACTTCTGGCTCGGGGGCGCCACCACCTCGACCGGCGCCTGCCCGCCGAGGAATCGAGCGACCTCCTCGTGGGGGCGGACGGTCGCGCTCAGCCCGATCCGCTGGGCCGGGCGCTCCAGCAGTGCGTCGAGCCGCTCGAGGCTCACCGCGAGGTGGGCGCCACGCTTGGTGCCGGCGACGGCATGGACCTCGTCGACGATCACCGTCTCGATGCCGCGCAGCGACTCCCGGGCCCGGCTGGTCAGCATCAGGAACAGCGACTCGGGGGTGGTGATCAGGACGTCCGGGGGCGTCGTCGTCAGGCGGCGCCGGTCCGCGGCGCTGGTGTCACCGCTGCGCAGACCCACGGTCACCTCGGGCAGCCGCTCGCCCAGCCGGTCCGCGGTGTGGCGGATGCCGGTCAGCGGCGCGCGGAGGTTGCGCTCGACGTCGACCGCGAGCGCCTTGAGCGGGGACACGTAGAGGACCCGGCACCGCTTCTGCTTCTCGACGGGGTCGCTGGTGAGCAGCCGGTCGAGAGACCAGAGGAACGCGCTGAGCGTCTTGCCGGAGCCGGTCGGCGCCACCACCAGGGCGTGACGACCGTGGCTGATCGCCTCCCAGGCCCCCGCCTGGGCGGGTGTGGGCTCGGCGAACGCTGCCGAGAACCACTCGCGGGTGGGAGCGCTGAAGCGCTCGAGCGGCGACGTCACGCCCCAATCCTGCCCCATGGCACCGACAGGACCCCCTGTCGCGACTCCGCCGATATCCCGGAACAGCGGCGTACCGGCTGCGATGATGCCGCCGTGGCAGCCAAGGGCGAGTGGGCGCTGGCGGACGGTGACGTCACCCGGCTGGACGACCTCGTGCTGCGGCCGGCCCGGCCGTGGACCGCCACGGTGCACACGCTGCTGGCCCACCTGCACGACGTCGGGATGGACGCCGTCCCCGAACCGGTCGGGATCCGCGACGGGGTCGAGGCGCTGCGGTTTATCCCCGGGGACTGCGGTCCGGACGCGTGGCGGCACCAGGCGAGCGAGGCCGCCGTACGTTCCGCGGGGGCGTTGCTGCGACGGGTCCACGACGCCACCGAGGGCTTCGAGCCGCCGGAGGGCGCCGAGTGGGCGTTCGCCCCGACGCCGGGCGCGACGGTGATCACCCACGGCGATCCGGGACCGTGGAACTTCGTGTGGCGCGACGGGGAGGCGGTGGCGCTGGTCGACTGGGACCACGCCGTGCCGGCTCCCGCGATGGACGACGTGGCCTACGCCGTCGACACGTTCGCCCCGCTCCGACCCGACCACGAGCTGGGGCCTCGACAGGGATTCGACGCACCCCCCGACCGGGCGGCGCGGGTCCACGCGTTCGCCGAGGCGTACGGCCTGGGCGGCACCGCCGGCATCGTCGACCGCATCGTGGCCCGGCAGGCCACGACGCTCGCCCGGATCACCGAGCTCGCCGAGCGCGGCCACGAGCCGTGGGCGTCGTGGGTGCGCGCCGGCTACGTCGACGAGCTGCGCGGCCGGGTGCGATGGACGCGGGAGCACCGCCACCTCGTGGAGTAGCCCGGAACCCGGGTGGCAGCATCCCCGGCATGGACGACCTCGAGGTGAGTGCCCTGGCCATCAACGTCACCGTCCCCGAGTCGCTGAGGTGGACCGACGTGCGCCGCGGCGAGGAGTTCACGCTGATGACGCTGAACGTGCGCCTGCTCCCCGACGGCCGGCTGGCCGCCAAGGCGTACGGGCGCCCGACCGCCGGTGGGCGAGGGGCGTACGTCTCCTTCGCGGTCCCGGACCGGCCCGAGCTCCACGCGATGGTCGAGGCTGCCGCGACGCGGGCGAGCGGGATGTGGGCGGGGCACCGCGGTCTCGGATGAGAGCCCCTCGTCGTCGCCGCGGACCACGACTCAGGACCCCGCTGCACGTGTCCGCTCATGCCGAGAAGAGTGCGGTCGTGCCAGCCGCGACCCGGAGGCGACTGTGCCCCAGTTCAGTGCCATCAGGTGGCTTGGTTCTGGGGCACTGTCGTGCCGGTGAGCGAGTGTGGAGTCGAGATGGTCACTGCCGGACGTCTGGATCATCCGGACATTCGACACTTTCGGAACCCGCTTCGCCGTGAGACCTTGGGAGGGCCTAGTCGAGGACCGGGAGGCGCCTCCATGAGGAACCGGGCCGGCGGGTGGGCCTTCTGTATGAGCCTCTTGCTCACCGCGTGCAGCGATTCGACGGCTGAGTCACGCCTTGGTCAGGGGACTGGGAGTAGCGCGTCGACCGGCACGAATGCCGAACCCCGGACCTCGTACTCGCAGCCTCGACAGCCCTCCACCTCTGCCGGAGCGGCAACTGACCTGAGCTCGCAGGACATCCGGGCCCTCCCGTTGACGCACGTGGGTGCCGACATCCCTCTCGGCCCGCCGCCTCGTATCCCCTGGAGCGAACCAGCCGGCACCGGCCCGCGAATCACCCACCCAGCGGTCAACCCAGTCGATGCCAGCCAGGTAGGCGTCAGACTTCGCCGACCAGACGGGGCGCCGCGCAACTCAAACTGCTGGTCCCTAGTGAACCGCGACGGCGCCGGCCCGCTATGGACTCGGTGCTACCTGTGGGGCAAACGTCCCGGGGACGGTCTTTACGGGCCGGTCTTGTCGCCGGACGGCCGCTGGGCCGTCGACCTGATCTTCACCGGTGGGACCGTCCAACTCGATGCCCGGACCGGTCGAGCAGTGAGTCGGACCGGGTATGCGGGGAGAGCTCAAGAGGTGGCGTTCGAGGACCGCGACCACTACCTCGTTGTCCTGACCGCCGAGACCGCACCGGACGCCTTCCCGGTCGAACAGTGGATCGTCCGCTGCGATGTGCGTGGCCCCTGCGAACGCGCCACCGACGTCGTGCTGATCAACGAGTACGCCACCCTCGGCTTCGTCCACTCACGTCCGTAGGAGCCTCCGTGACCCGACGGTGACGCTGACGCGTGGAAAGCACATTCATGCCGCTGTCAACGGCATGGCGTGACCGCTCATGGCCGCTGAGGGGACGGTTCACCGCTGACCCAGCGCGGGCATGCGCATGGCTCAGTCGGGTACGCCATCCCTGCCCCGGACCCCCACGTACAGGAGACCGAACGATGACCGAGACCCAAGGCGGCCGCGCCAAGGTGGCCGAGCTCGTGAATCGCGCCCAGTCGGCGATGCTGACGACAATGACATCGGACGGCGACCACCTCAGTCGGCCGATGGCCGTGCAGGAGACCGAGTTCGACGGCGATCTGTGGTTCTTCGCCTACGACGACTCCGACAAGGCGCGGCAGATCGCGTTGAACCCCAAGGTGAACGTGTCCTTCTCCAACGACAAGAAGAGTGAGTGGACCTCGATCGCCGGGACAGCCGAGATCGTGCATGATCGTGCCAAGGCTGAGCAGCTGTGGGCCAAGCCTCTCGAGACCTGGTTCCCGGACGGGCTGCAGACCTCCGGGCTGGCCCTGATCAAGGTGCACGCCGAGACGGCGGAGTACTGGGACGCCGCCAACAGCAAGGTCAAGCAGCTGATCGGCATGCGCAAGGCCATCAAGGAGGACGATCCGGACCAGTTCCCGGCTGAGAACCGTACCGTCGAGCTCTGACCGGAGAGGGCAAGCGCCGACTACGTTGCCCTGACGTCACCTCGGGCCATCGGTGCGCGTTCCGGACGTCGGGGGCGGGCATAGCCTGCAGAGCATGAAACGGTACGTGGACGAGGACATGGAGGGCGCGGAGTTCCGCGAGTGCGTTCTGAACAACACCCGACTGATCGGCGTGGTCATGCAGGACGCCGTGATCGACGGACTGGTGACCAACCTCGTCGTGAACGGCGTCGAAGTCATGGAGTACGTCGAGGCCGAGCTCGACCGTCGTCACCCGGTCCGCCGGCTCATCCGCTCGGACGACCTGGCCGACCTGCGCCGAGGATGGCGTCAGCTGCGCACCGACTGGGCGGCGACGGTGGCGCGCATGCGGCAGTCGCCCGGCATCGAGCACGAGAGCGTGAATGACGAGTGGTCGGCTGTGCAGACGTTGCGCCACCTGGTCTTCGTCCACGACTCGTGGTTTCGGCGCTGCTGCCTCGGCTCCACCGATCTGTTCACTCCGATGGGGCTGGGCATCGAGTCCGTGCCTGACCGCGAGGAGCAGGGGCTCGACCCGTCGGCGGACCCGACGCTCGACGAGGTGCTGGCGATCAGGGACGAACAGGCGGCCGAGCTCGAGCGCTGGCTGCACGACGTCACCTCCGAGCGGCTCCAGGAGCCGGCGCCGATCCCCGACAACGACATGTGGCCGCCGTACGCACGCGGACGATCGGTGCGTCAATGCCTGGGCACGGTGCTCGGCGAGGAGTTCGAGCACCATCAGTTCTGCGTGCGCGACCTCGACCTCATCGAGAGTTCGGCCGCTGGTTGATGCCCATCGCCTTCCGCGCGGCTCGGAGGGCGAGTACGAGTACACGCCAGGCCGCGTCGGGCGCGGCCACGGCGGCGCTGGACCGGTCCGATTTGGCGGTGAGGCACCACTGGGGTCCCGCAGCGAGGGCGCGGCGAGCCCTCGCGCGGAGCCGTCCGGGACGATTCAGGCTTCGGGGATGGTGACGCCGAACGAGAGGAGGAACTCGTCGGTGAACGCCGGACTGGCGCTCGTGCCGGTGTCGAGGGCGTCGATGGCCTGCAGGTCGTCGGCGCTGAGCTCGAAGTCGAAGATGTCGAAGTTCTCGGCGATGCGGTGGGCCCTGGTGGACTTCGGGATGGCGGAGCGGCCCTGCTGCAGGTGCCAGCGGAGCATGACCTGGGCGGGGCTCTTCGAGTGGGCGGCGGCGATGCGGCCGATGGTCTTGTCGTCGAGGGTGCTGCGCTGGTCGCCGCCTTCGTTGTAGAAGGTGACGCCGCCGATCGGGGACCAGGCCTGGGTGAGGATGCCGTGCTCGGCGTGGAAGTCCTGGACGTCGCGCTGCTGGAAGTAGGGGTGGAGCTGGATCTGGTTGACCGCGGGGACGACGTCCGTGCTCTCGAGGAGTTGGGTGAGCTGCTCGACGGAGAAGTTGCTGACGCCGATGGCGCGGACCTTGCCGACGGCGAGCAGCTTCTCGAGGGCCCGGTAGGACCCGAGGGTCTCCTCGAACCGGGTCGCCATCGGCTGGTGCAGGATGAGCAGGTCGAGCTCGTCGACGCCGAGCTTGCCGGCGCTCTTGTCGAAGGCGTGCAGCGTCTGGGCGTAGCCGTAGTCGGTGATCCAGATCTTCGTCTCGACGAACACCTCCGCCCGGTCTACGTCGGACTTGGCGAGACCTTCGCCGACCTCCTTCTCGTTGAAGTAGGCGGCGGCGGTGTCGATGTGCCGGTAGCCCGCCGCGAGGGCCGCTTCGACGGCGGAGCGGGTCTCGTCGGGAGGAGTCTGGAAGACGCCGAGCCCAAGGGCCGGCATCGTCACGCCGTTGTTCAACGTGATCGTGTTCGTTGTCATGCCTTGACGCTAGGCAGCGAAACGGCCCAGGTGAGAGTCACCAGCGTTATCCCCCAGCACCGCACGAGCCCGGGCGTGGGGGCACCTGCCAGGGACTCCCGACCCAGGTGGGTCGCGGACTACCGTCGGCATCATGGACCACCGCCACGAGGTGCAGCAGTTCCTCACTGCGCAGCGCGCCCGCATCACGCCCGAGAGGGCCGGCCTGACCGTCTTCGGCGGGGAGCGTCGCGTTCCGGGTCTGCGCCGCGAGGAGGTCGCCCAGCTTGCCGGGGTCAGCACCGCGTACTACACGCGGATGGAGCGCGGCGACCTCGGTGGGGTCTCCGAGAGCGTGCTCTACGCGTTGGCACGCGGGCTTCAGTTCACCGAGGCCGAGACCACCCACCTGTTCGACCTCGCCCGGACCGCCACCCAGCCCCGCCGCGCCCCCCGGGCTAAGCCGGAGGCCCGGGTGTCGCCGCGCGTTGCCCAGTTGCTGGACACGATGAGCGACGTACCCACCATTGCGGTGAGCCGTCTGGGGGACCCGGTGGCGTCCAACGCGCTGGGTCGGGCGGTCTTCCCGCACCTGTTCCCCGACGACGCCAAGCCGTTGAACTTCGCCCGCTACATGTTCCTCGACCCACGCGCCCAGACCTTCTACACCGACTGGGAGACCACCGCCCGCGAAGGCGTGTCGGGGCTCCGCCTTCTCGCCGGTCAAGACCCCAGCGACCGCGCGCTGATGGCGCTCGTCGGGGAGCTCGCAACGCGCAGTGACGACTTCCGCACCTGGTGGGGCGGCCACACCGTCCGCGTCCACGCCAGCGGGACCAAGAGCATCCACCACCCCGTCGTCGGCGAGATGGCACTCGGCTACGAGACCGTCGTCCTCCCGTCCGCGCCTGGACTCAGCGTCGTCGCATACCTCCCAGAGCCCGGGTCCTCATCCGCCGATGCCTTGGAAATGCTGCGCAGCTGGATCGCCCAACCCAGCGCTTCGGTCCAGGCGCCGCAGCGCAAGGTCTGACCGAACGCAGGAGATGGCTCGGTCCGCGCCGCCGTGAGGGGGACCAACTGGTGACCCGGCTGACCAAGGCAGCGATCCGTAGTGGTGCGACCCGTGTGTATCCGCTCGTAGCCGCTGAGAGCTCGGTCGTGCCGTTGAGCGTGCGCGGGCCGAGCCCGTTGGTGGTCGCTAACCGGGCATCTGGAGTCGGACGAGCTCGGCGTAGGGATCGAGATCGGCGTGCTTGGCGACGTACGCCTCGACCTCCATCGGCAACGGGCGCGGGCGAATCGACAGGACCTCGGTGTACTGGCGCCGGGCGCGGTCGAAGTGTGTCTCGGCCGACGACGCGGGATCCAGGCCGAGCCAGTCCAGGAGGCGGAGAAGGGGCTGGGAGTCGGGCGAACCGAAGAAGCTGGCGTGCTCGACGACCACTGCCCGGTCCGGCCGACCATGGACGGCCCGAAGGATTCGCCGGTTGGCCTGGTTCCAGCGGGTCACTGAGCGACGGCCGTCGTTGTCGGCCGGCCAATGCCGGTCGTGTGTGTCCCGGGCCCTGGCCTCCCAGGACGAGGCGACCTCGCGTGGATCACGCACGATGCACACAAACCGAGCGTCGGGCAGGTTCTTCCAGATCCGCTGGATCCGGACCGTGGGCATCTTGTCCCCGACGTACGCCGCCTGCTCGAAACCGGCCGCCATCCGCTCGTAGTGCACCCGGAAACGAGGGTCCCTGTCCGGCACCACGTTGGTGAGTCCGTCGCTGAAGTCGAACAGGCTCTCTCGCTCGAAGAGCCCGGGTCGCAGTTCGTCGATCCGATCTCCCCTCCACAGCTGCTTGTAGCGCTCGATGCCCAGCACGATGTGGGGGTGGGCGGCGAGCACCCCCGCCAACGCAGTGGTGCCGGAGCGGCCCAGGCCGACGACGAAGAGCAGCCGACGTGTCGACATGGTGTTGCCTTCCAGACGGTCTCACCGGTCTTGGCCGCAAGCGGCGACCGGATACGGTCACCTCGGTCGACGCACGGTTCAGGGACGCCACACGCTACCTGCCAGTTGGGAGTCAGGCAGGGCGACCTCGACCGGAGACCGGCCCACGTTGCGGCCACAGTGCGGCCTCTCAAGCATGCGCCGCGTCCCCGAAGCCTGACGGGGAGTCGGGCACGTACTCCGCGACCTCATCGGTGTCGGTGGGTCGCCTCAGACCGCTGCCGTCGGCTCGGGCCCGTAGACCTGGGATCGGCCGCGCTGGCTCGCCGAAAGTGCGGACCTGCCCCGGTCGCCCGGGGCCATCGCGACGTCTGGGTCTCAGCCGTCGACTGCGGTCATGCGGATCGAGACGAGAAGGCCGGGGATCTCGGCGCCGAGCTTTGCCGCGTAGCGAGCAGGCGGAGTCGCCGGGAACCAGCGGCCGTACTCCTCGTTCATGCCGTCGAAGTCCTTCGGATCCGTGAGAAGGACGCCGACCTCGACCACGTCGTCCAGACTCGCACCGGCGGCGTTCAGGATGGCCTGGCAGTTGGCGAGAGCCTGCCGGGTCTGTTCCTGGATGTTCTCGCCGGCAAGGGCTCGCGTCTCCGGGTCGATGCCGGTCGTGCCCGAGATGTAGATGTGCGACCCGGCCCTGACACCTTGAGCGAAGAGCGGGGAGTTCGGCGCGTTCGGCGTCGAGATGATCTGGCGCGGCATGAGACTCTCCTTGATGGTCCTGAGCAGCCTATTGATCAATCCGCTGGAGAGCACCCTGGCGGCGCCCGGGTTGCGGTCCGCGCGCCCTGTCGACACGCTGACGTGGTGACATTGGAGCTGCGCACCGATCGGCTCCGGCTGCGCCCCGTCGACGAGGACGACCTCGACACCCTGCTCGGGATCCGCAACGAGCCAGCCGTGGTGGCGACGACGAGCACAAGCGCGCCGCTGCCGCGGGAGCGGATGGAGGGCCAACTCGCGCGCCGGTGCACGAGCTGGCGTGAGCACGGGCTCGGTTCCTGGCTCGTGCTTCTGGATGACGAGCCGATCGCCTTTGTCGAGGTGGCGCCCATCGGCGAGGACAGCGGCGTCGACCCGGAGGCGATCGAGATCGGTGTCGTGGTTCACCCCGACCACTGGGGCCAAGGCTTCGCGCTCGAGGCCGGTCTTGCTGCCGCGCGTGATCTCTTCGAGCGCGTCGGGCTCGACCGGGTCTATGCCGGTGTCGACCCCGGCAACGAGAAGTCCCTGCGGGCGCTCGCGAAGGCGCCCGGTGTACGCAGGATCGACGACGAGCTGTATGAACTCACCACCGGCGTGCTCCCCGACTAGGGATCACGCCTGTCCCGTCCTCGGCCGGGCCTCGACGTCGTGGCGCCTCAGATAGGCAAAGCCCGAGGGCGGATGCTCCTCAACAGCGACGTGGCTGCTGCTGGTGATCCCCTTTCTGCCCGTCCCACGCGGATCCTTGCTGAGAGCGTCAGCCACGAGGAGGCTGCCCGGGGCGCCTCGACCATCTACGGACTGACCCTCCTGGTGACGGCAACACTCGTCTCGGCACTCTGGCGCTAGGCGATCCACGCTGCGTTGGTGCATCCCGGCGCCGAAGCTGACGAGGTGGCGATGCTGACACGAGGGGTGACCCCGGAGCGGGGGACCTCATCAGGGGCGAGCGAAGGACCAGACGGGCAACACGGTGGTCTCGCCAGCGGTCAGGCCCAGCTGATCCAGCAGCGGATGCAGGAGTTCTTGCACGAAGGGCTGGGCGTCGGACTCCGTCCGCCAGACCTCAGCGACCACGAAGCCGCCGTCATCTGGGTAGACCACGTGTGACATCAACCCGGGCGGCGGTGCACCGCCCTGCACCATGGACTCCTCCAGCCTGAGGTCGAGCTCGTTGAACTGGTCCTGGGTAGCGGGTGTCACGGTGAGCTGCAGCAGAACGGCCATGAGCGCATCCTCGTGAAGGTGAGACCGAAGGGGAAGGTGAAGGTGAAGGTCGATCGCTCATGCCGCTGAGGGGCGCCGGATCCGTCGCGTGAACTGCTCCACCGGCGAAAGCAGGGCCGGCAGCCACGAGGGTGGCGCCCGCCACGGCTGCACGGGCCCTCAGGAGCCGCCGAGTTGTCATGCCCGCACCTGAGGTCCGGGAACCCCCTCACATTAGGCCGTTTCGCCATCAGCCCCGGAGGTGGCGGGCGATGGCGCTGAGGTCCGCAGACCCCAGTCCGGCCGCGATCGCCTCACCCACCACGCGGCGGTTGGTCTCGAGCTGCGGGATCGGGGCGCCCACGTCGCCCGCGAGGGCTGCGGCGAGGTCGAGGTCCTTGGCGACGAGGTCGAGCGCGAAGGCGACCGTCGCCGTGTCGGGGTGTTCGTAGGCAGCGCGCTTGTAGCCGACGAACGGTGCGGCGACCGCACTGTTGGCGATCACCTCGTACGCCAGCTCGCGGCCGACCCCGGCCTTCTCGGCGAGCACCAGCGCCTCCGCGAGGGTCTGGTTGAGCCCGAAGACCATCGCGTTGACGGCGAGCTTCATGGTCGAACCGGTCCCGAGCGGGCCGAGTCGTATGATCCGTTGCGCGAACGACTCCAGCGCGGGCCGGGCGCGTTCGACGGCGTCGGCATCACCGCCGGCCATCACCAGGAGCGTGCCGCCCTCGACGCTCGAGACGCTGCCCGAGACGGGGGTGTCGGCCAGCATCGCGCCTGTCGCTCGGACCTCGTCATCGAGGTCGCGGATCGTCTGCGGGGCGACGGTGCTGGTGTCCGCGACCACGGTCCCCGGGCCCAGGCCGGCGACCAGGCCGTCGTCCCCGCGGTACGTGGCCAGCGTGGCCGCGTCGTCCGCGAGTGACACGATCACCACCTCAGCCGCGGCGGCAGCCTCGCGCGCGGTCTCCACGACCGTGACGTCGTCGAGCCGTGCGGCCACCTGCTCCGCGGTGGCGCGGGTCCGGTTCCAGAGCGTGAGCACGTGGCCGGCAGCGAGGACCCGGCCGGCCATCGCGGCCCCCATCCGGCCGGTGCCGACCACGGACACCCGGAGTGGATCGGTCATGGTGTCGTCCCCCCGTCCGGAGCTGAGCGGCTCACGTGACCAGCCACCCGCCGTCGACGTACAGGTTGGTGGCGTTGACCCCCCGGTTCTCGAGCAGGAAGTCGACCGCGCCGACCACGTCCGTCATCGAGGCCAGCCGTCCGGTCGGCGTACGCGAGACGTACCCGTCCAGCACGCCCGCGGGCTTGTCCGACCAGAACGGGCTGTCGCCGACGATGCCCGGGTGCAGCGCGTTCACCCGGATCGGCGCCATCTCCAGGGCGAGCGCGTTGACCAGGCCCACGACGCCGCCGTTGACGGTCGAGACGGTGATCGACCCGGGGTAGGGACGGTCCTTCGCGCGACCCCCGAACAGCACCACCGACGACTCGGGGTTCATCCGCGGGAGCAGGGCGTGGATCACCTCGGTGTAGCCGACCAGCTTGAGCACGGCGAGCTTGGTGGCCCGGTCGACGTCGTAGCCGGCGATGGTGTTCTGGTCGCGCTCGATGGCCGCCACGACCAACCGGTCCACCTCGCCGACCTCGGCCAGCGCGCCGGCGAGGCCGTGGGTGTCGTTCAGGTCGAGGGCGAGCCCCGACACGTCTCCCTCGACCGAGGACGCCACCTCGGTGGCGCGCTCGGACTCGCGTCCCGTCAGGACCACCTCGTCGCCCCGCGCCGCCCGGGCCCGGGCCACCTCGAGCCCGATCCCCGACGTTCCTCCCACCACCACTGTCCGCATCACTGGTCTCCTTCATCGAGCCGTTGCCGCAGGTAGTCCCAGTCGCGCGCGAACCGGTAGCCGTGTCGCCGGGGGAGCGGCGGCGCCTGCGTCTCGAGCCACCTGACACTCCCGTCCCCGTTCCGGAAGCTGTGCTGGCACCCCACCCCTGCCCACGCCACGTCGCCCGGCTCGAGGTGGTACTCCGCCCCGTCGAAGGTCGCGTCCACCGACCCGTCCAGGATCAGGTACGTCTCCTCGAGCGGGTGGTCATGGAGGCCGGCAGCGCCGTGCGGCTCGTACTGCACCATGAACATCGACGACAGCACCGCTCCCAGGTCGGAGTCGACCATCATCTTGAGCGTGATCCCGCTGTAGACCAGCAGGGCGGTGCGCATGCTCGCCGACACCTCCAGCAGCTCCTGGGACTGTCGGCGCTGATCCATGTGTGCCTCGGTGATCTGCCCGTAGCGCCGGGTGCGCGGATCGCGGACGTCGGCGTCGATCGCGGGGGTCTCGCCGACGTCCGGCACCAGCTGGGTGTCGAAGTCGTGCTCGGGCCGCGGCACCGGCACCGACACCCTGACGAAGCGGGCCTCCTCGTCATCCTCGTTGCGCAGTGAGTGGGGCACCCCGATCGGGATCAGCCCGTAGCCGCCCGGCCCCAGCCGGGCTGCCTCCCCGGGCGTCTGGACGACGACGTGCCCGTCCATCACGTACACGCTTTCCTCGTAGGAGTGGACGTGGCTGGGCACCCGTCCGCCCGGGGTGAGCCGGCTCAGCCCGAAGCCGGTGTGCACCGCCGGCGTGCGCGCGTCGACGACCGACCACTGCTCGAGGCCGGTCGACCCGGCGATCGGGCCCACGGGCGGCGACCACGCGAGGTCGCCCGCCCGCCGGACGAGGTGGTGAGTGGTCACGCCGGCGCCAGCTCCTGCTTCTGCGAGGCCGCCTCGGCGGCAGCGGCCACGAGGTGGTCGCGGGAGTCCTCCACCAGCGACATCGCCCGGGCCACGTCGCCGACGAGGGTGAAGTCACGCTTGACGAAGCTGCCCGCCACGAGCACGTGCTCGACGTTCGACACGTCCGCGCTGAGGGTGACCGCTGCGGTCGGGTCGTGGACCGGTCCGACGTTGACGGCCTGCGCGTCGATCACCACGGCGTCCGCCTGCTTGCCGGGGGTGAGCGACCCGGTCCGGTCCTCCACACCCGCGACGTGCGCGCCGTCCAGGGTCGCCATCTTCAGCATGTCCTTGGCCGTGAGCATGTCGTCGGGGATCGGGATGTCGAGGTCCCAGCAGACCGCGTTCACCCGGGCCCGCTCCGCGCCGAACGCGGCCCGGATCTGGGTGAACATGTCGCCCGGTACGGTCGTCACCACGTCGATCGAGAGGCTGGGCCGGAGCCCGAACTTCCTGGCCTTGTTGACCGGCGGCCAGCCGTGGCCCATCTGGGTCTCGACCTGGGCCGCGATCGAGATCGTGCCGCCGGTGTCGGCGACCCGCTGCCACTCGTGGTCGCTGAAGTAGCAGCAGTGCACGTACGTCGTGTCCGGTCCGAGCAGCCCGAGCCGGTCGAGCTGCTCGACCATCCCGAACCGGCCCGCCATCCGGCCCATCCCGACGTGCACGGTGACCGGGATGCCCAGCTCGCGGGCGAGCCCCCACTCGGCCTGCACCACCTGGTCCTGGGTGAACCCGGGTCCGCGGGTCGCGATCGCCATCGTGATCAGCCCGTCGTCACCCGGCACGTGCGTCGACCGGACGCGGCGTACGTCGTCGCCGGGAATCTCCTCGGCGCTGAAGAACCAGTACTTCTCCAGCGAGGTGTTGGCGCTTCCGTACGCGTACTGCGCCCGGATCCCGGTCTCCTTCAGCGCCTGGAGGGCGGCATCCGGGTGGTCGGGGGTGTTGTTGATGTGCGACCAGTCGACGAGCGTGGTGATGCCCGCGTTGAGGCACTCCAGGGACCCGGCCAGGTTGCTCGCGTAGACGTCCTCGGCCCGGTAGAGCGGCGCGAAGGTGTCGAGCACCTCGACGAAGTAGTCGTCGAGGGTGGCGTCCGGGGCGCAGTTCCGGATCGCTGCCTCCCAGGTGTGCCGATGGGTGTCGACGAAGCCCGGGATGACGATCTTTCCGGCGCAGTCGATGAGCTCGGCGTCGGCGTCGATGGTGTCCTCGACGGCGAGGATCTTGTCGTCCTCGATCAGGACGTCGCCGGTGGTCCGGTCCCCGATGTCCGGGTCGACCGACAGGACGGTGCCACCCTTGAGCAGGATCTTGCCCATGGTGCTGACCCCTTTCACTGTGTTCTCTCTCTGGGACCGGACCTTCCGGCCGTTCGGGTTTTAGTACGACGCGAGTCTGTGGACCGCCTCGACGAGCTTGCCGATGGTGGGGATGACCCGCTGCTCGAGGGCATCGGCGAACGGCAGCGGCACGTTCTCGCCGGCCACCCGGCGCACCGGCGCGTCGAGGAGCTCGAAGCCCTCGTCGGCGACGATCGAGACGACGGTGGCGCCCCACCCGCCCTGGTGGGGGTTCTCCTCCACCACGATCAGCCGGCTCGTCTTCTCCACGGATCGGAGCACGGTGGCCATGTCCAACGGGATCAGGCAGCGCAGGTCGATCACCTCGAGGGAGATGGCCTCGCCGGCGAGCTCGTCGGCCGCGGCGAGGGCGAGGGGGACGGTCGCCGCGAGTGCGACCACCGTGACGTCGCTGCCCTCGCGGGCGACCCGGGCCTCCCCGAGGGGTACGACGTGGCCCTCGGGCGCCGCCTCCCCCTTGGAGGCGAAGAGCCCCTTGTGCTCGAAGAAGACCACGGGGTCGTCGCTGCGGATCGCGGACGCCATCAGCCCGACGACATCCGACGGGTTCGAGGGCGCCGCGATCTTGAGGCCCGGCACCGTGAGCGCCCAGTTCTCGACGGACTGCGAGTGCTGGGCGCCGAAACCGAGCCCACCGCCGTTCGCGGTGCGCACCACGAGCGGCACCGTCACCTGGCCACCGGTCATGTAGCGCGCCTTGGGGATCTCGTTGGCGAGGTAGTCCCAGCAGCAGGCGAGGAAGTCGCTGAACATGATCTCGGCGACCGGCCGCATCCCGGTCATGGCGGCACCCATGGCCGCACCCATGATCGCCTGCTCGGAGATCGGGGTGTCCCAGACGCGCACCGCACCGAACTCCTCGAACAGTCCCACGGTGGTCTTGAACACGCCGCCGGCCGCCCCGATGTCCTCGCCGAGGCAGACGACCGTGGGGTCGCGCCGGAGCTCGCGTGCCAGCCCGTCGGCGACGGCGTCGCGGTACGTCGTCAGGTCCGCCATGCCCAGCCCCCGTCCGCCCACACGTCGGTGAAGGCCTCGGCCGGGTCGGCGGCGGGCGCGTCCTGCGCGGCACGCGACGCCGCGGCGACCGTCTCGGCCGCGCGCGCGTCGACCACGTCGACCTCGGTCTGGGTCACGCCGAGCTCGAGCAGCCGTCGGCGGCCGAGGATCAACGGGTCGCGGGCCAGCCACTCCTCGACCTCGGCCTCGGGCCGGTAGGTGCCGGGGTCCGTGCGGCTGTGCCCGTAGTGCCGGTAGGTGAGCGCCTCGACCACCGTCGGGCCGCCGCCGGACCTGGCCCGCTCGACGGCCTCGGCCATCGTGTCGTGCACCGCGACGACGTCGTTGCCGTCGACGAGCACCCCGGGCATGCCGTTGGCCGCCGCCCGGTCGGCCGCAGGGTTGGGCACGGACGTGACCGACGCGATCGGGGTGTACTCCATGTAGCGGTTGTTCTCGCAGACGAAGAGGACCGGCAGCCGCCAGACCGCCGCCAGGTTGAGCGCCTCGTGGAAGGCGCCGATGTTGGTGGCCCCGTCGCCGAAGAACGCGACGGCGACCTGCGAGGTGCCGCGCAGCTGGGCAGACCAGGCGGCGCCGTTCGCCATCGGCAGGTGGGCGCCGACGATGGCGTACGACCCGAGCATCCCGTGGTCGGCCCGGGTGAGGTGCATCGAGCCGCCCTTGGCCTTGCAGACGCCGGTGGACCTCTGCATCAGCTCGGCCAGGCAGGCCTCCGGGGAGGCGCCGCGGGCGATGGCGTGGTGGTGGCCGCGGTACGTCGCGAAGACGTAGTCGTCCGGCCGCAGCGCCGCGCTGGCGCCGACCGCGACCGCCTCGTGGCCCGCGGCCAGGTGGGTGGTGCCCTTGACCAGGCCGCGCAGGAAGAGGTCGTGCGCCGCCTTCTCGGTGCCGCGGATGACCGCCATCTGCTCGTACCAGCCGAGCAGGGTGGCGGTGGCCACCCGCTCGATCGTGCCCCCGGTCATCAGGTCTCGCCCCTGCCCTTCGCCGTGTTCAGGTGCGACTGCGAGTCGCGCACGGTCGGCAGGGAGCCCTCGACGGTCCAGTAGCGCTGGCCGGCGACCAGCAGGTCCTCGGCGGGGAACTTCGTGATCACCTCGCACCCGTCGGCGGTGACGACGACCTCCTCCTCGATCCGCGCTGCCGACCAGCCGTCACCGGCGGGCCAGTAGGTCTCGAGCGCGAAGACCATGCCCTCCTCGAGCACCTCGGGGTGGTCGAGGGAGACCAGCCTGCTGAAGATCGGCTTCTCCCAGATGGAGAGTCCGACACCGTGGCCGTACTGCAGGGCGAACGCCGCTTCCTCGTCCGGGAAGCCGAACTCCTGCGCGGTCGGCCAGAGCTCGACGACGTCGGCGGTGGTCGTGCCCGGCCTCACGATGGCGATCGCGGCGTCCATGTACTCCCGGCACCGGGTGTAGGCGTCGCGCATCGCGGGGCTCGCCGAGCCGACCGCGAAGCAGCGGTAGTAGCAGGTGCGGTAGCCGAGGTGGCTGTGCAGGATGTCGAAGAACGCCGGGTCGCCGGGCCGGACCACCCGGTCGCTGTAGACGTGCGGGTGCGGGGAGCAGCGCTCGCCGGAGATGGCGTTGACGCCCTCGACGTACTCGCTGCCGAGGTCGTAGAGCACCTTGCTGACCACGCCGACGCACTCGTTCTCGCGGACGCCCGGGCGCAGGAACGAGTAGAGCTCGTCGTACGCCGCGTCGACCATCGAGCAGGCCTGGGTGAGCAGACTGATCTCGTCGGGGGTCTTGATCCGGCGCGCCTCGAGGAAGACCTGCTGGCCGTCGGCGACGTCGATCCCCTCGGCCCTGAGCGCGGCCAGGATCGGCATCTCGACCAGGTCCACGCCGAGCGGCTCGTTCTCCAGGCCGTGCTCGCGGAGCACGGTCGCGACCTTGCGCGCGACCTCCTCGGCGATGCCCGCGCCGGGGTGGAAGGCGCCGCGCAGGGTGGAGATCCCGGCCCGGGCGCGCTCGGTGCCGTCGAGCCAGGGGTTGAACAGCTGGTGGTGCTTGGCGGCCGAGCCGAAGTCCCAGAGCACCGGCTCCCCGCCGCGGGGCAGCACCGCGAACCGGATCAGCTTGTCCATCGCCCAGGTGCCGATGTGCGTGGCGGTGAGGTAGCGGATGTTGGAGAAGTCGAAGGTGAGCAGGCTGCCGAGGTCGGACGCGTCCAGCTGCGCCTTGATCCGGGCCAGCCGCTCGGCGCGCAGGCGGTCGAGGTCGACGCGCTGCTCCCAGTCCACGGCGTTGGGTCCGTAGGTGCGAATCGTCATCGCAGCACCGGCTTTCTCCGTCTGGGCCGAGTCAATGCCTGCTGCACGTGGATGTCAAGTGCCACTGGACATAGCGGCCCACACCACCGCCTGAGCGCCTGCGGAGCCCCCCGGGTTGTAGAGTCACATCGCACACTGAGAGCGAGGTGACCATGGCCATCATTGCTGTCGGGACCACCCCGGTGCAGCTCGGCCAGGCGATCCGGAACGTCCGCGAGCAGCGCGGGCTGTCGCTGCGCGAGCTGGCCCGGCGGGTCAACGTCTCGCCCAGCTTCGTCAGCCAGATCGAGCTCGGCAAGGCCAATCCGTCGGTGGGGACGCTCTACTCCCTCGTCGCCGTGCTCGGCACCACGCTCGACGACCTGATCGGCGAGCAGCCGGCGACGAGCGGACCCGAGCTGGTCGCAGCCGCCGGGGTCGACGACGCCGCGCCGGGCACGTGGCCGCGTGTCGACGTACCCGTCCAGCGGGCCACCGGCCGCAAGCGGCTCGAGATGTCGGGCGTGATCTGGGAGCGGTTGACCCACGACCACGACCCGTACGTCGACTTCCTGCACGTGGAGTACGCCCCCGGGTCGTCGTCGTGCGCGCCCGACCAGCTGATGCGTCACGGCGGCCGCGAGTACGGGTACCTCCTGCACGGGCGACTGGACGTCCAGGTCGGGTTCGAGACGTACTCACTGGGGCCCGGCGACTCCATCCACTTCGACTCGATGACCCCACACCGCCTGAGCAACCCGTTTCCCGAGCCGTGCACCGCTGTCTGGTTCGTGCTCGAGCGGCGCGACGACGACCGGGCCACCGGCCTGGAGTAGGCAGGTTCTCCTACCGTCCTCCACATGTACGTACGAGTGTGGGAATACGAAGTCGCTGCAGAACACCTCGCCGCCTTCCTCGCGGCGTACGGCGCGGAGGGCGACTGGGCGCGGCTGTTCCGAGCCGGCCGCGGATTCCTCGGGACCGAGCTGTACCGACGCACGGACGACGGGGCGGGGTTCGTCACGGTGGATCGGTGGCAGGACCACGGGGCCTGGCGCGACTTCCTCGAGGAGCACCGCGAGGCCTATGACCGGCTCGACGAGGCTCTGACCCCTGTCAGCTCGTCGCAGCGCCGTCTCGTCGAGGGCGCTGACGGAGAATGGACGGGCTAGCGGTCCGGTTGCGACACAGGAGGGGAGGAGTCGCCCGGTGTGTCGGGGCTCTCGACGGTCCCGAGCAGCATCCACACCCATTCACGGCGCTGGCCCGTGTTCCACTCGGCCTCCTCCTCAGGAGTGAGGCGCGTGAAGCCGTTGGCGAGGTAGCAGGCGATCCCCACCTCGTTGTCGGGCGTCGTGCGCAACATCGTCGTCGCCAGCCCCGTCGTGGCGGCCTCGGCGGTCAGCAGCCGAGTCAACAGACCGCCGAACCCGCTGCCCCGCTGGGCCTCGGGCACGATCAGCCGTGCCAGCTCCACCTCGTTCTCCTCCGGATCGAGCCACAGCTCGCCGTACCCGCACGCGTGGCCATCGACCTCGAGCACCCATGCCACCACGTCGTCGCCCTCCCACCACGCCAGGACCCCGGCAGGCTCCATCGGATGCCACGCGGCGATCATGGCGACGTCCTCAGGGGTGGCGCGGCGCAGGGTGCCGGTGGGCCTCCTGCCGCCAGAGCTGCTCATGCGGACCATCTTGACGATCAGCGGCTCGACGCGCAGCCGGGTTTGCCGGGATCGCGCCCCGCGGACCCCGGGACGGGGTGTGGGTCCTCAGTCGGTCGACGGCGCGAGCCGGGCCAGCGGTGCCGCACCGCTGTCACCCGTCGGCCCGAGGCGACGCCCGTCCGAGGACACGTGCTGGTTCAGCCAGCGCGACACGAGCTCGTGGGGTGCGAGGCGCGCGGGTGACGTCGCAGGACGCGTGACGCGTGCAGCCCGGCGCGCCTACTCCACCGTCACCTCGACGTACCCGGCGGAGCTGTACTGATCGGCAAGCAGGTAGTGGATCCGGTAGTCGCCCGGAGGCAGCGGCCACGGACGTCCCTGGGAGTCCGGCCCCATCGTCATGGCCCCGAAGACCGTCGGGGGAATCGCGCCCGCATCGTGCCCGCCGCTGTAGCCCCACAGCAGGTAGTCGTCCTGCCGCGGGTCGGCCGCGTCGGCCCGGTACACCCCGATCCAGTCCCAGCGGTTCGCAGGGCCGTCGTCCCACGTCACCTCGATCGGCTCACCCACGGCGTACGTCGGCTTGTCGGTCGACAGCCTCACGTCCTCCTCCTCCGAACGCACCCAGAAGGAGTTGCGTTCGAGCTCGGTCCCGTCCGTGCTCGCCAGGACGACGTCGTAGCCAGCCGGGTCGAGGGCCTCGGTGTCGAACGAGGTCGTGCCTGACTCGCCGGTGACGGTCTCCGACGTGAGTGCGTCGCCCACCGACCCACCCTCGGGGAGGATCGAGATGGTGCTCTGCTCGCTCCCCGGCGCGTGGTAGAGGACGCCGAGCTCCTCGCCCTCGGTGAGCAGCCGGCGTTCGAGGGACAGCGTCTGGCGCAGCTCGACCGGCGTCACCTCGAACGTCGACAGCACGGCGCGGTGGTCGGACGTCCAGGGTTCGTACTCGCGGTCGACGTCCGGCCCACCGACCTCACCGACGAGCTCGCTGGACTGCGTGACCGACGGGCCGCCCGCGTACAGGAAGTCGATCCGGTCACCGAAGCCGCCCTCCTTGAAGTCGGGGTTGCCGTGGGTGAGACCGGGGTTCTCGACCGCGTCGGGATGGATCTCCCGGAACGTGTCGCGCATGCCGATGTCGAGCAACGTCTCGCTGACGGGCCACGGGATCGCCTCCGTGACGCCCTTCCGGATGCCGACGGTCTCCTCGGTGTAGTCCAGGCTCGAGGGCTGGTTGAGGTCACCGGTGAGGAAGACCGGGTAGCCCTCCTCGAGCAGGCCCTGCATGCTCGGGGTCAGCACCTCGATCGAGCGGGTTCGCACCTCGTCCTCGGAGGCGAGCACATCCGCCAGGGGCATCCCGCTGAGGTAGAGCCTCGGACCGTACCTCACGTAGTCGAGGTGCGTGTTGAACATCGCGACCACGTGGCCCGGCTGGACCTCGATCAGCGCGTAGAGGCCATCGGCGCCCGAGGGTTCGTGGATGGGGTACTTCGACAGCAGCTGGAGGCCGAGGTTGTAGTAGGGATAGCCGGTCTGCTCGGCGATCTCGGGGAGTCGGTCGTACGACTCGAGGACCCCCACGACGTCGGCGTCGACGTCCTCGATCACCGCGTCCGTGGACCGGTCCCCGCTGTACTCGATGTTGTACGTGAGGACGCTGAGCTCCGTCTCCTCGCCGGCCGCCAACCTCGTGCGCTCGACGTCGTCGGGAGGGTCGGTGCTGTCAACAGGCGTGCACGCCGTGAGCACCAACGCGGCGAGCGCAGTCGCCGACCATGCACACAGCACGCGGAGCGAGCTCCGCTGGCGGTGCGGAAAGCAGGACAACGGTGCTCCTCGGCTGGTGCCTGCCCGCGATCGTGGAGCGTTCCCCAGGCGAGCTCATCCTAGGAACTGCTGGTGACCGGCGCCAGAGGTCGCCGGCACGCTGGTGTCCCCCCGTACAAGGCCGAACCCGCGCACCGCCCCGCAGCGTCAGGCAAGCCCGACCTCTGCGCCTTCACGCCGGTCCGACTCTCGCGGGCGCGTGTGTAGTCGCGCTGATGGCGGGTCGCGCGCGCTGCACGTCACACGTTCCCGCGCCGTTCACCCCGACGACACGGTCACCCCCGCGACAGATGACTCTGTGGACCGAGTACGAGTAGGCGATCAGGTCACGGTCAAGGTGATCGATGACCCGAACGTCGTCGTAGTGGTCATCACTGTGGCCGGCTGCGCACTCGGGATATCAGCTCCGTCGTGGAGATGCTGCTGGTGCGCGGGACCAAGCGGAGTCGTCCGGTTTCCACGGCGGCTGCGTACACCTCGGCGCCCGAGTCGACGTCATCCCCGTGAACCACGAGGTCCAGGGGGAGCGGCGCACCGGCGGCGGTAGCGTGACAGCCCCGTCGGCAAGGAGGCGCACGTGTCCAGTTTTCCCGTCCTGCTGCACACGGCGATCGACGCGCGGAACTGTCGAGAGGTGGGCGAGTTCTACCGACAACTGCTGGGTCTCCGATATCGAGAGGGAGACGAACTGCCAACAGATGGCAGCGCTGCCGACGCCGACTGGTTGGTCCTGCTCGATGACGACGGCAACAGAGTCTTGGCCATTCAGGAGAAGGTGGACACCACTCCTCCGACCTGGCCCTCCGAGGAGGTGCCGATGCAGATGCACATGGACTTCAAAGTGCCTACCGTCGAAGAGTTGGAGCGGCACCGCGAGCGGGCGGAGGCGTTGGGTGCCCGTCTGCTCCATGACCGATCGGACGACGAGGAGGAGCCGCTGTACGTGCTGGCCGATCCCGCGGGGCACCCGTTCTGTCTGCTGGTCCAGTAGTCGCAGCGCACTCAACTGCCGCTGTGAGCGCAACCGTGCCGATCAGGAGCGACCGGGCGTCGAGGTCCTGGTCGACCACGAGGTTCGCTCGGGGACTGACGGGGGGCAGTTCCGGGTCCGTCGGATGACGTCCTCCTCCCTGAAGCTGGCTGGCTTGCGGCGAGTTGCCGGCGCGCCCGACCGCGAGGTGATGGTCTCGCCGGTGGGCGGGACCAATCCGAAGACGGCCAGGCGGCGAACAACGGGTGAAACCGACCCTCCAAGGTGGTCCCGTTGCGAAAGACCGCACTCGTGCTCGTCGTGGCCGGCTTCACCCTGGCGGCGATCAGTCACGTGTCGGCAGTGTGGCCGCTGCCTCGGCACGCGCCCGGCACCGTGTACACGGTCCTCCAGATGAACCTGTGCCTCTCCGGGGAGGCCGACTGCTACGGGCGCACGGCCTACCCGTCCGTCGTCGAGGAGGCCTCCACGCAGGTCATGGAGCAGGCTCCGTCGGCCGTGACGCTCAACGAGGTGTGCAGCGTCGACGCGGCAGAGATCGCTGCTCGGACCGGTTACCGGCTGCGCTTCGCCGCCGTCCGCGACCGGGGTGCCCCGATCCGATGCAGCGATCCCGGCGGCCGCGGCGTCTTCGGTCTCGCCGTCCTCACCCAGGACGCGATCAGCAGCTCACACAACCGGGCGTTCGCCATCCAGGCAGGCGGTGAGCAGCGCCGGTGGCTGTGCGCTACCACGGTCCGGAGCATCACGGTCTGCACCGCGCACCTGAGCACGCGCGAGACCATCGGCCAGCGCGTGGCCAATGATGCGGAGTGCCGAGAGCTCCACGACCTCCTGGCCCGACGTCAACAGACTCGTGCCACCGTGTTCGGCGGGGACGTGAACCGGCAGGCAACCTGTGCGCCCGCCGCCATGTGGACCCGCCGGGACCTCGCGGCCACCCAGGCAACCGGCATCCAGCACATCTACGGCAGCATGCCGTTGGCCCGGTCCTCCCCGGGTGTTGCGGCGGCCACCTACACCGACCACGACTTCCTGTTCGCAGCCGGCAACCTCCTGCCGACTGCCGGCCGACCCGCCGGGCTGCTCTGATCCGGCGGCCCTAGGCAGCGCCATCGTCCGGGTCTGCCGCTGTCAGGTCAGCTGATCGCCGGGCAGCGAGGTGGATCAGGACGTCTGACCAGGCCGTCGTCGAGACGGTTCAGGCTGCTGGCACGTAGTGCCGGTACTCGACGGTGAAGGCGGCGACGTCGTAGGAGTTCGACTCCGAGGTCGCGAAAGTCCAGATCATGGGTCGGTCCTGGTCGGGGAGGAACGGGTGGCTCGTCAGGTGCACTGGCCTCCACGGGGTGGTGGTGGAGGCGTCGCCGGGGTTGGTGGGGGTAGC
Organism: uncultured Actinomycetota bacterium; assembly: GCA_963723945.1. Lineage (GTDB taxonomy): Bacteria > Actinomycetota > Actinomycetes > Propionibacteriales > Nocardioidaceae > Nocardioides. The sequence goes on along the minus strand of CAVRSW010000023.1, from coordinate 51,297 downwards.
GGCGAGTCGTCCACCGTCGGTCCCCCCGGGTGTCGTCGGCCCGCCCGTCGCGGTGACGCGGTAGCTGTCGACGGGCGCTTCCGGGAACGGCACGTCGCTCCCGAAGTGGCCGATGGTGGCCCAGCCGACCGTCGATGGGCAGGGGCGGAAGCTGAGCCCGTCCGCGAAGCGCTCACTCGCCACGGGGCGGCAGGTCTCCCCGCAGCCGTTGCAACCGCCGAAGTACGGGTCGTAGTGACCCGTCTGGCCGGCCGGCAAGGTCGTGGTCCATGTCTCCTCGGTCAGCTGGGCGTCCGACACCATCAGGTCCTGGCTGGCGCGTCGTCGGTTGCCGGCCTGGTCGGTGATGGTGACGCGTGCGAGGTAGCGGCCGGCGGGCAAGGCACGGCCGTCGCGCTTGGCGTACCAGTCGAAGGAGGGCGTGTACTCGTTGCGGACCGTTCGCCGCCACACGACGTCCCGTCTCGGGCTGCCGATCTCGACCTGCACCCTCACGGTCTGGTCGTCCCCCGGGAAGAACTCCTCCTCCCAGGGGTTCCACCCGTTGACGACCCAGGCCAGCCGCGTGTGGTCGTCCACCACCGTCGCCTGGGGGTACACGGTGGGCCGGGAGCTGACCAGCTGGCCGCGTGGGCGGACGGTGGCCACCACGGCATGGGTCTTCGTAGTCTGCGTGCGCGTTCCCGTGACGGCCTTCAGGCCGACTCGGTAGCGCTGGTCCGCGGCAACAGCGCCCCCGTCGGTTCGCCCGTCCCAGGTCCAGACGTGGCGACCCCTCGACAACGTGCCGAGTCGTACGGGGCCGCGGACCGTCGCGCCGTCGTCGCGGACAGTGACCTTCACCCGGGCGGACTTGTTGAGCGTGAACCTGATGTGGGCCCGGTCGAGGCGGCGGTCGCCGTTCGGGGAGAAGTAGGTGGTGTTGACCTTGGCGGGCTCGATGAGGGGCCTCGCCGCAGCGGTTCGATGCGCCGACGCACCCGAGGCCGCATCGGTGCTGGCGCTGGCGGTCCAGGACAGTCCGACCGATTGCGTGGAGAGGAGGACGGCGACGGCCGTCAGGGCGGTGGCTGCGCGACGGCAGCGCATCCCTGTGTGCGGTACGTGGAAGTGGGCGCGAAGCACGTGCTCCCCCGAGACGGTTCGTAGTTGTGACCAGTCACTCTAGGTCCCTGCCGCGGGGTCCCACCTCACCGTCCGCTCCACTCCGCAGCTGCCGCAGGTTCGATCTCTGTCGCGGGCTCCCATCTACGATTCACCCCCAGCCGTGGCCCTCGGCGGCCGGTCCCACGTGGTGTAGCCGGCAGCACCCGAGACTTTGGTTCTCGTAGGCCAGGTTCAAATCCTGGCGGGGGAGCAGAGGCAGCGGGTCGGCAGTGCGTAGCCGAGCCACTCGACGGTCCCCTCGAACTGGTCGGCATTGAAGGGTGGCCAGCGCCGGCTCGCCGTCCGCATCCGCATGAACGACGCAAGACCAGAAGCGCTTGGAGACACCCGCTCGTGCCGCCGAGCGGGCGGCCCCACGTGTGGGTGACGGGCCGGCACGGAGACGGGCAAGGACGTCGATGTCCGGCACCCGTTGCTCGTGTCCACAGGTCGCCGCGGGCTGCTTGCGGTGTCGGCGGCCGACGGTAGAATCGAACACATGTTCGAGACCCGGGGTGTGGTGGATGCGGGGCTGGTGCGTCGGGTCACCGGCGCGCTGGCCGCGGATCCCGGGTGCCCGGACGACGCGGCCCGGGTCGAGCAGATCCGGGCACTCGAGGAGCTGAAGTGCGCGGCCGAGGCGCGGCAGGCGGCGCTGGCGGTCGAGCTGGCCGAGTCGCGGGGGACCGGGTTGGCGGTGGCGTTGGCGCGGCGGGAGTCCCACCACCGGGGTCGTCGCCACCTCGGCCTGGCCCGGATCGTGAGCAGCGAGCTGCCCCACACCTGGGCGGCGTGGCGGGCCGGGAAGGTCTCGCAGTGGCGGGTCACGCTGCTCGCCCGGGAGACCGGCTGTCTCACCCTGGCGGACCGGCGCCGGGTCGACGCCGAGCTCGCCGCCGACCCGGATCGGCTGGAGGCGATGGGGGACCGGGAGCTGATCGGGTTCTGCCGGACCCGCGCCGCACAGCTGGACCCGGCCGCGGTGGTGGCCCGCCGCCGGCGCGCGGAGTCGGAGCGGTGCGTCACGATCCGACCCGCACCCGACGCGATGGTGTGGCTGACCGCGCTGCTCCCGGTCGCCCCCGGGGTGGCGGCCTACGCGGCGCTGTCGCGGGTCGCCGACACCGCCCGCGCCGCCGGTGGCCCGCGGAGCCGGGGCCAGCTGATGGCCGACGCCCTGGTCGCCGCGCTCGGCCACGCCAGCGACCAGCCCCCCGCCTCGCCGGCCACCGCGATCAACCTGGTGATGACCGACCGCACGCTGTTCGGCACCGCCGACGACCCCGCCCACCTCGACGGCCACGGGATCGTGGACGCCGACCTGGCCCGCGAGCTCGCCCACGGCGACCGGGTCTGGCTGCGTCGGCTGTTCGCCGACCCCGACACCGGCGAGCTGGTCGCCACCGACTCCCGAGCACGCCTCTTCCCGGCCGGGCTGCGCCGACTGGTCCGGCTCCGCGACCAGCACTGCCGCACCCCCTGGTGCGACGCCCCCATCCGGCACACCGACCACGCCGTCCCCGCCCACACCCACGGACCCACCAGCCTGACCAACGGCCAGGGACTCTGCGAGGCCTGCAACCAGGCCAAGCAGACCACCGGCTGGACCGCCCGACCACGACCCGGACCCGGCCACACCCTCGACATCACCACCCCCACCGGCCAGACCCACCCCAGCCGCCCGCCCACACCCCCGGGATTCCGACCCCGCAGCAGCCCCGCCGAACGACTGCTCCGCGAACTCGTCCTCACCGTGTGAGCCACGCCCGACAAACCCGTCGACAGCGCCGCATCCGGTGGCGAGGCTGGTGGACGTGACCAGCAGCGACCTCTGGGACGCCGAGGCGGCGGCCCGCTACGACGAGACGTCCGCCGAGATGTTCACTCCGGAGGTGCTCGACCCGACCGTCGACTTCCTGGCCCGGCTGGCCGGAGACGGGGCTGCCCTCGAGCTGGCCATCGGCACCGGGCGGGTGGGCGTACCGCTCCGTGCTCGTGGCGTGCCGGTGAGCGGCATCGAGTTGTCGACGCCGATGGTCGAGCAGCTGCGTCGCAAGGTCGACGAGCAGTCCCTGCCGGTGGTGGTCGGAGACATGGCGACCACCCGGGTGCCGGGAGAGTTCTCGCTCGTCTACCTCGTCTACAACACCATCGGCAACCTCCGCACCCAGGCCGAGCAGGTCGCGTGCTTCCGCAACGCGGCTCGCCACCTCGCGGCGGGCGGCCGGTTCGTCATCGAGGTGGGCGTACCCCCGCTGCGCCGCTTCCCGCCGGGGCAGGCCGGCGTGCCGTTCGACATCAGCGAGCACCATCTCGGGTTCGACAGCTTCGACCTGGTCGACCAGCAGGGCACCTCCCACCACTACTGGCCGGACGGGAGCGGCGCCGTCCGCTACGGCGTGCACCACTACCGCTACGTGTGGCCGGCCGAGTGCGACCTGATGGCGCAGCTGGCCGGCCTCGAGCTGGAGCTGCGGGTCGCGGACTGGGACGGTGCCCCCTTCACCTCCGACAGCGAGCGCCACGTCTCGGTCTGGCGCAAGTCCTGACGATCACCCCCAGGAAGGGGGTTCTCGCCAGCAGCCCGTGGGGAGTAACTTCCGGACTGCCGGTCAGGGGGATCGGCAAGCACCAGGGGGGAACACATGCGAATCCGATTTCTGACGCTCACGTCACTCGCCGCGAGCCTGCTGCTCGCAACGGCCGGGTTGGCGCCGGCGGGGGCGGCCGTGCCCGACGACTGCGCCGTACCACCTGACATCGACCTGACGGCCTTCAACGTCATCATCGGCACCGACGCGTCCGAGACGATCGTCGGCACCGACGGTCCCGACGCCATCTGCGCCCTGCTGGGCGACGACGTGATCCTGGCTGGCGGCGGCGACGACCTGATCCTCGGCGACACCTCGACCTTCTTCGGCAACCCGGGCGCCGCGGGCGGCGACGACACCGTGGAGGCCGGCCCCGGGGACGACCAGGTGCTGACGGGTCCAGGGGACGACGAGGTGGGAGCCGGTCCGGGCGACGACTTCCTGGCCCTCGCGATCGGAGACGACTCCGCCAGCGGTGGCCCCGGCAACGACTTCATCCAGGTCGGGTTCGGCCGGGACTCGGTCGCGGCCGGTCCGGGCGACGACCTGGTCGCGGGCGGCTTCGGCGACGACAACCTCAACGGCGGCGCGGGCGATGACGCCTTGTTCGGCGAGCTCCCGCCGGACAGCCCGCCACCGCCGATCCCGCCGGGGCCGCCGGCGTTGCACGACAGGTGCAACGGCGCCTCCGGGTTCGACATCGCCGTCGACTGCGACAAGGTCACCGGCGTCGAAGGGCCCTGACTGTCGGGCGCCGGGGCCCGCACGGGCCCCGGCGCCGAAACCCGGTGGGGGACTGTGGGTGACGCTTTGTACAGTCCATCATCGTGACCCACGCGATGATCTCGGCCGTCGGCCTGCGCAAGTCCTTCGGCGACTTCGAGGCCGTACGGGGCATCGACGTCGAGGTCCGTCCGGGCGAGGCGTTCGGGTTCCTCGGCCCCAACGGCGCCGGCAAGTCCTCGACCATGCGGATGATCGCCGCGGTCAGCCCCGTCGGCGCGGGCGAGCTGCGGATCTTCGGGATGGACCCCGCCACCGACGGCCCCACCATCCGCGGCCGGCTGGGGGTCTGCCCGCAGGAGGACACCCTCGACAACGAGCTCAACGTCTTCGACAACCTCTACATCTACGGCCGCTACTTCGGGATCGACAAGGTCACGGTCCGCGCGCGCACCGAAGAGCTGCTGGAGTTCGTGTCGCTGACCGACAAGGCGAAGTCGCGCGTGGAGGACCTCTCCGGCGGCATGAAGCGGCGCCTCACGATCGCCCGCAGCCTCGTCAACAGCCCCGACATGCTGCTGCTCGACGAGCCCACGACCGGCCTGGACCCACAGGCCCGCCACGTGCTCTGGGACCAGCTGTTCCGCCTCAAGCAGGCCGGGGTCACGCTCGTCATCACCACCCACTACATGGACGAGGCGGAGCAGCTCTGCGACCGGCTGGTCGTCATGGACAAGGGCCTGATCGTCGCCGAGGGCAGCCCGCGTGAGCTGATCGACGCCCACTCCACGCGCGAGGTCGCCGAGCTCCGGTTCGGCGTCGGTGAGAACGAGGCGATGTCCGACAAGGTCTCCGACCTCGGAGACCGGGTCGAGGTGCTGCCCGACCGGGTGCTCGTCTACACCCACGACGGCGAGCAGGTCATCGCGCAGGTCCACGAGCGCGGCTACCAGCCCGCGGCGGTGCTGGTCCGTCGCTCCACCCTCGAGGACGTCTTCCTGCGCCTCACCGGCCGGAGCCTGGTCGACTGATGGCCACGCTCACGCTCGGCGAGGGCCTCTCGCGCCAGTACGACTACTGGTGGACCGTCTACAAGCGCACCTGGCGCGCCAGCATCGTCAGCAGCTTCATCAGCCCGATCTTCTACGTCCTCGCGATGGGGGTGCTGCTCGGCGGCTTCATCGAGGGCGACCCCGACCAGCTCGAGGGCGCGACCAGCTACCTCGCGTTCATCGTGCCGGGGCTGGTGGCGGCCCACGCGATGCAGACGGCCGTGGGCGAGACGACGTACCCGGTCATGGGGATGATCAAGTGGCAGCGCATCTACGACTCGATGATCGCGACCCCGCTGCGGATCCGCGACATCGTGGCCGGCCACCTGCTGTTCGTGCTGTTCCGGCTGGCCACGACGTGCGGGGTGTTCATGCTCGTGCTGACGCCGTTCGGGGTCTTCGCGACCTGGTGGGGGCCGGTCCTGGCCTACCTCTCCCAGCTGCTGGTCGGGATGGCGTTCGGCTCGCTGGTCTACGGCTGGAGCGCCCGGCTGCGCAGCGAGTCCGGCTTCGGCGTGCTGTTCCGGCTCGCCATCTTCCCGCTGTTCCTCTTCTCCGGGGCGTTCTTCCCGATCGCCAACCTCGGCGAGGCAGGCGAGTGGGCGGCCCGGCTCACCCCGCTGTGGCACGGCGTCAACCTGTCCCGGATGTTCTGCGTCGACGCGATCGACTGGTGGCTGGCCCTGGTCAACGTCGCCGTGCTGACGGCGCTGCTGGTGGTGGGCTGGTTCTGGTCGGTCTCGGGCCTGACGAAGCGGCTGGTGACCTGATGTCGACGGTGACCCCGCTCGGTCCGGTGCAGGCGCTCAGGATGCTGGTGCTGCGCAACTACATCACCTACCGCACCGAGTGGAAGCTCTTCCTCACCGGCTTCCTGGAGCCGGTCTTCTACCTGTTCTCCATCGGTATCGGCGTCGGCGCGCTGGTCGAGGGCTTCGAGTTCAACGGCGAGCCGATCTCGTACGCCGCGTTCGTGGCCCCCGGGATGCTCGCCGTCTCGGCCTTCAACGGCGCGCTCATGGACTCCACCTTCAACGTCTTCTTCAAGCTCAAGTACGACAAGCTCTACGACCAGATGCTCGCGACCCCGCTGACCACCGCCGACATCGCCCGCGGCGAGATCACGTGGGGCCAGCTCCGTGGTGCGAGCTACTCGGCGGCGTTCCTGCTGGTGATGTGGGCGATGGGGCTGGTCCAGTCGCCATGGGCCGTCCTGGCGCTGCCGGCGGCACTGCTGATCGGGTTCGCCTTCAGCGCGGTCTGCATGGCGCTCACGACGTGGATGAAGAGCTGGCAGGACTTCGACAAGATCACCCTCGCCCAGCTGCCGATGTTCCTCTTCTCGGCCACCTTCTTCCCGCTGACGTCGTTCCCGACCTGGTTGCAGTGGGTGGTCGAGGTGACCCCGCTCTACCGCGGCGTCGTCCTCTGCCGTGAGCTGACGACCGGGTCGATCACGTGGGCGTCGGCGGTGTCGGTGGTCTACCTCGTCGTGATGGGGCTGGTGGGCCTCGCCGTCGTACGTCGTCGTCTCGACTCGCTGCTGCTGACCTGAGCGCGGCTGGTTGGATGGCAGCCATGACGATCGAGCCCGACACCAAGGACTGGACCTGGGTCCTGGACCGCCCGTGCCCCGAGTGCGGCTTCGACGCCCCCGCCCTCGACCGCGCGCGGGTCCCGCAGGCGATCCGCGACAACGCCACGCTGTGGGAGGTGGTGCTCGGCACCGACGACGCCGCCGTGCGGCCCTCGCCCCACGTCTGGTCGCCGCTCGAGTACGCCTGCCACGTCCGTGACGTCCACCGGCTCTTCGACGCGCGGCTGGCGCGGATGATGGGCGACGACGCACCCGAGTTCGACAACTGGGACCAGGACGCCACCGCGGTCGACGACGCGTACCTCGACCAGGACCCCGCCGAGGTCGCTCCCGCTGTCGTGGCCGCGGCCGAGGCCGTCGCCGGCAGCTACGCGGCCGTCAGCGGCGACGAGTGGCAGCGCACCGGCCGGCGCAGCGACGGTGCGTCCTTCACCGTCGACACCTTCGCCCGCTACCACCTCCACGACGTCGTCCACCACGCCCACGACGTCTCCCACATCACCAAGCGGGTCACGGTCACCTCCTACGACGAGTCGGCCGAGGCCTACCGCGACCACGCGCCCGCGCTGTCCCCGGAGACGGTGGCTGCGCTCGACCGGTTCGTCACGGCCCTGCCGGAGGGCGCGCGGGTGCTCGAGGTCGGCAGTGGCTCCGGACGCGACGCCACGGCCCTGGAGGAGCGCGGCCTGTCCGTCCGCCGCACCGACATCGCGCCGGGCTTCGTGCGGCTGCTGCGCGCCGAGGGCCACGACGCCGACGTGGTCGACCCGCTGGCCGACGACCTCGCCGACCCTGCCCGCGACGCGGCGTACGACGGCGTGTGGGCCTCGGCCAGCCTGCTCCACGTCCGGCGCGAGGACCTGCCGCACGTGCTCGCCAACCTCGCCTCGGTCACCGCGACGGGCGGGCCCCTCCACCTGGCCGTCAAGGAGGGCGACGGCGCCCGGTTCTCCACCCACGGCAGCGTCGCCGGGCCGCGCCACTTCACGTTCTGGCGCGAGCAGCCGCTGCGCGAGGTGCTGGCCGAGGCGGGCTGGGACGTCGCCGACGTCGTCCGCGGCCAGGGGCAGCGCGGCGAGACCTGGCTCGACGTGGCGGCGCGGCGCCGGTGAGGGCTGACCGGTGAGGCACACCGAGTTCTGGGCGCGGATGGACGAGGCGCTGGGCCCCGCGTACGCCCGGGTCTGGGCGGAGACGCAGGTCATCGGCGCGCTCGGCGGGCGCACCGTGGTGCAGGCACTCGACGCCGGGGTGGAGCCCAAGCAGGTCTGGCGCGAGGTGTGGCAGGTGCTGGAGCTGCCGCCCTCCCAGCGGTGACCCGCCGACACGCGGCGCGTCGTACGCTGGGTCGAACAGTTGTTCGGCTAGCGTGTCGTCCACAGGTGCGACGTGGAGCGAGTTGTCCACAGCCCCCGGATCGTCCGGGTCCGGTTGTCGGTGGTCCGCCCTAGCGTCGAAGGCGCACCTGGACCACACGACACAGAGAGGCACCCCACATGGCTGGTGGAAACCGCGAGAAGGCACTGGACGTCGCCCTCGCCAACATCGAGAAGCAGTTCGGCAAGGGCTCGGTGATGCGGCTCGGCGACGAGGCTCGCGCGCCGCTGGAGATCATCCCGACCGGGTCGATCGCCCTCGACGTCGCGCTCGGCCTGGGTGGCCTGCCGCGCGGCCGGGTCGTCGAGATCTACGGGCCGGAGTCCTCCGGCAAGACGACGGTCGCGCTCCACGCGGTGGCCAACGCCCAGCGGGCCGGCGGGATCGTGGCCTTCATCGACGCCGAGCACGCGCTCGACCCCGACTACGCCAAGGCGCTGGGCGTCGACACCGACGCGCTGCTGGTGAGCCAGCCCGACTCCGGTGAGCAGGCGCTCGAGATCGCCGACATGCTGGTCCGCTCCGGTGCCCTCGACCTGGTCGTCATCGACTCCGTCGCCGCGCTCGTGCCGCGGGCCGAGATCGAGGGCGAGATGGGCGACAGCCACGTGGGCCTCCAGGCGCGGCTGATGAGCCAGGCGCTCCGCAAGATGACCGGTGCGCTCAACGGGTCCAACACCACCGCGATCTTCATCAACCAGCTGCGCGAGAAGATCGGCGTCATGTTCGGCTCGCCCGAGACCACGACCGGTGGCCGGGCGCTGAAGTTCTACTCCTCGGTGCGGCTCGACGTGCGCCGGATCGAGACGCTCAAGGACGGCACCGACATGGTCGGCAACCGCACCCGCGTCAAGGTCGTCAAGAACAAGGTGGCCCCGCCGTTCAAGCAGGCCGAGTTCGACATCATGTACGGCAAGGGCATCTCCCGCGAGGGCGGCCTGATCGACGTGGGTGTCGAGGCCGGCCTGGTCCGCAAGGCGGGCGCCTGGTTCACCTACGAGGGCGACCAGCTGGGCCAGGGCAAGGAGAACGCGCGCAACTTCCTGCGTGACAACCCCGACCTCGCCAACGAGCTGGAGAAGAAGATCCTCGAGAAGCTCGGGGTCGGGCCGCAGGTCGACGCCCCGAGCGACGAGCTCTCCGACGAGCCGATCGGTGTCGATGACTTCTGAGCCCGACGCGTGGCGGGGCGACGTCCGGCTCGGGGTCGAGGCGTGGACCGGCAGGCCGCCTCCCGAGGATGAGGTGGCGGCCGGTCCGGAGGCGGACCCCGAGTCGGTCGCGCGGACGATCCTGCTCGACCAGCTGACCGGGCGGGCCCGGTCGCGGCGCGAGCTCGCCGACAAGCTCCGGCAGCGTGAGGTGCCCGACGAGATCGCGACCCGGCTGCTCGACCGCTTCGAGGAGCTCGGGCTCGTCGACGACGCCGCGTTCGCGCAGGCCTGGGTCAGCGGCCGTCACACCGCCAAGGGGCTCGCCCCGCGGGCCCTGGCCCAGGAGCTGCGCCGCAAGGGCGTCGACGACGAGGTCGCCCGTGAGGCGATCGACCAGCTCGGCGACGACGAGCAGGAGGCCACCGCCCGGGCCCTGGTCCGCAAGAAGCTGCGGAGCCTGGCCCGGTTCGACGAGGCGACCCGGACCCGCCGGCTGGTGGGCATGCTCGCCCGCAAGGGCTACCCGCCCGGTCTGGCGTTCCGCATCGTGCGCGACGAGATCGGCGCCGACCTCGACGATGCCGACCTCGACTAGCCTCCGAGGGTGGACGACGCCACCCGCCTGACGATCCTGGACCGCGGGCACGAGCTCAGCGGGGTCGTACGCCCGGGGGAGTCGTGGCGGGCCGCGGCGCACCGCACCTGCGCCAGTCTCCACGTCGAGCCGACGGCGCTCGACCTGTCCGCCGAGGTCAAGCGCTTCGTCATCGACCACGACCGCAAGGTCGCGCTGCGGGCGATGACCCGTACCGACCTCAAGGACGTGGCGCGCTGGCGCAGTGCCGACCACGTGCGTCGCTGGTGGCCCTCCGCGGAGGACCCGACGCTGGACCAGGTCACCGAGCGCTACGGGTCGCGGATCGACGGCACCGTCCCCACCCGGATGTGGGTCGTGGAGGTCAACGGCCGGTCGGTGGGCTTCTGCCAGGACTACCGGATCCACGACCACCCCGAGCTCGCCGCGCTGGTGCCCGACGCCGGTGCCGTGGGCGTCGACTACGTCGTGGGCGAGCCGCACCTGGTCGGCGCCGGCGTCGGCACGGCGCTGCTCTGGACCTGGATGGTCAGTGCCCGGCGGCGCTACCGGGACGTCACCACCTACTTCGCCGCGCCCGACCACCGCAACGCGCCCAGCCTCCGGGTGCTGGCCAAGGTCGGGTTCGTGCAGGGCACCTGGTTCGACGAGCCGCAGCCCGACGGCGAGGTCAGCACCCTGGTGGGGTGCAGCCTCGACGTCGCCCGGGTCCTGGGGTGACGGCTCAGGGGAGGAACAGCCCGGCGTCGCCGAACTCGTGCCACCAGTAGCCCTCCCGGACCGCCTCGTCGTAGGCGCGCTGCGTCAGCTCGGCACCCGCGACGGACTCGACGAGCAGCAGGTGGCTCGCCTGCGGGTCGTGCCATCCGGTGACCAGGCCGGTGACGACCTGCGGTGGCTGCCGGGGTGTCACCACGCGGTCGGTCCAGCCCTGGCTCGCCACGACCCGACCGTCGGCGCCGACCGCCGACTCCAGTGCCCGGGTCACGGTGGTCCCGACCGCGACCACGCGGTGGCCGGCACCCCGGGTCGCGTTGACCTGGCGGGCGGTGTGGACCCCGACCTCGAACCGTTCCGGCTGCGGTCCCTCGCCCGCCTCCTGGGACGACACCCCGGTGTGGAGCGTGACCGGAGCGACCGCGATGCCGCGGGCGACGAGCCGGGTGATCAGCGGGGCGGTGAACGGCCGCCCGGCGGACGGCATCTCGGCGCTGCCGGGGACCGTCGCGAAGACCGACTGGTAGGCCTCGAGCGGGTACGGCCGGTCGAGGTAGCCGTAGGCGATCGGGCGACCGTGCAGGGCGACGTGCCGTGCCAGGGGACCGCTGACGCGAGCGCGCCAGAGCCGGTTGCCCTCGCCGGTGGGGGAGGACCCGTCGTACGGGTAGGGCGCGACCAGCTCGACGGTGACGCGGTGACCGTCCACCGGCACCGCCGTCAGCAGCTCGCCGGGACGCGCACCCAGCACCGCCCGGTCCGCTGACGGTGCGGTGCGGAGCTCGACCACCCAGCTGCCGTCGTCGAGGGGCGTCGCCAGGTGCAGCACCCGGACCCGGCCGAGACCGTCGAACACGTCGACCTGACCGGCGACGGTCGCGGAGTTGTTGACGACCACGAGGTCACCCGGGGCGAGCTCGTCGGCCAGGTCGGCGAACCGACGGTGGCTGAGGGTGTCCGGCCGCGCCACCAGCAGTCGTACGTCGTCGCGCGCGGCGCCGCGCGCCTCGGCCGGGCGGTCGGCGACGTGCTCGCCCGCCTCCGGGAAGACCGTGGTGGGGACCTCCTGCAGCACCGTCATCGCGACGCCACCTCCGCGGGCAGGGAGAAGTCTGCGGCGCGGTAGCGCCCGGCGGGCGGCCGCCGGTCGAGCAGTGCCAGCAGCGCCGGGACCACGGTCTCGGGCTCGGGCCGGTCGCTGATGTCCTCGCCGGGGAAGGCGTCCTGGTGCATCCGGGTCCGCATGTCACCGGGGTCGACCGCGTAGCCGGTCAGCCCCTCCTCGGCGGCGAGCGTGAGGGTGAGGTGCTCCAGCGCGGCCTTCGTGGCGGCGTACGCCCCCCACGTGGGGTAGTGCTCGACGGCCGCGTCGGAGGTCACGCTGAGCACGACGCCGTCGCGCTCGCGCAGCGTCGGCAGCAGCGCGCGGGTGAGCTCGAGCGGCGCGGCGACGTTGACCAGCCACGCCGTGTGGAGGTCGTCGGCCGTGAGGTCCCGGATGGCCCGCATCGGCAGCGGTCCCAGCGTGCTGGCGTTGTGCACCAGCAGGTCCAGGCCGCCGAGCCGCTCGACCTCGGCGACCAGCGTGGCGCGGTGTTCGGGGTCGGCGACGTCGCCCGCCACGACCCGGACCCCCGGGAGGTCGATGCGGGCGAGGGCGTCCGGGGAGCGGCCGTCGGTGACGACAGCGACGCCGCGGGCGGCCAGCGCTCGGGCCAGCGCCAGGCCGAGACCGGCGGAGCCGCCGGTGACGAGTGCGGTGTGCATGGTGTCTCCTCGTGGTGATCTCGTGGTGATGCCGCTAGTCTTCAAGTTGAAGTGAACTTGAAGTCAAGGGGTGACGATGGACACGCGGGATCAGCTGACGATGAGCGAGGTCACGCGGAGGAGTGGGTTCGCCGCCTCGGCGCTGCGCTTCTACGAGGCTCAGGGACTGGTCTCGGCAGGCCGGACCGGCGGTGGCAGGAGGACCTACCAGCGCAACGTGCTGCGGCGGCTGGCGTTCATCCGCGCGGCCAGCAACGTCGGGCTCTCGCTCGCCGAGATCCGGGCCGAGCTCGAGCAGCTGCCCGACGAGCGCACGCCGACGAAGGCCGACTGGCAACGGATCTCCCGCCACTGGCGCTCCCGGCTCGACGAGCAGATCGAGGCGCTCGAGCGGCTGCGCGACGGCCTGGACTCCTGCATCGGGTGCGGGTGCCTGTCCCTGCAGCGCTGCCAGGTCTCCAACCCCGGGGACGCGGCCGCGGCGTCGCGGACGGCGCCCGGGGCGGCGTTCCTCCCCGCGCTCCTGCGGCGGCCCACGCCACCGGATCGGACATGATGTGCCCATGAGCGAGCTGCGCCTGCCACCCGGACCCGTCGACCTCGCCTCGCTCCCGACCGACGCGACGCCCGGGTTCAGCGGGGGCAAGGCAGCGGGCAAGGCTGCCCTCGCGGCGCTCGGCGACGAGCTCGCCGACCTCCAGGAACGGCTCTTCGCGGAGGGCCGGAGCGGCTTCACCCGCAGCGTGCTGCTGGTGCTGCAGGGCATGGACACCTCGGGCAAGGGGGGCGTGATGCGCCACACGGTCGGCCTGATCGACCCGCAGGGCGTCCGGATCACCAGCTTCAAGGCGCCGACCGACGAGGAGCGGCGCCACCACTTCCTGTGGCGGGTGCGCCGGGCAGTGCCGGAGCCGGGCTACGTGGGCGTCTTCGACCGGTCCCACTACGAGGACGTGCTCATCGCCCGGGTGCGCGGACTGGTCGAGCCCCGCACGGTGGAGAGCAGGTACGACCAGGTCAACGAGTTCGAGACCGAGCTGGTCGCGTCCGGCGTGGTCGTGGTCAAGTGCATGCTGCACATCTCCGCCGACACCCAGAAGGAGCGGCTCGCCGAGCGGCTGGCCAACCCCGACAAGCACTGGAAGTACAACCCCGGCGACCTCGACGAGCGGGCGCTGTGGCCGTCCTACCGCGAGGCGTACGAGATCGCGCTCGAGCGCACCAACACCGAGGTCGCGCCGTGGCACGTCGTGCCCTCGGACCGCAAGTGGTACCGCAACCTGGCGATCGGACAGCTGCTGCTCGACACGCTGCGCCGCCTCAACCCGCAGTGGCCCGCTGCCGACTTCGACGTGGAGGCGGAGCAGCGCCGGCTGGCCGAGGAGGAGCCGGTCCGGTGATCCCGACCGTGTCCGTGACGCGCTACGTCACGCCGCTGCGCGAGGGCGGGTCCCTGCCCGGGGTGGTCGAGGCCGACGACCTCGGCACCTACGTCTGCAAGTTCCGCGGGGCCGGCCAGGGGCCGCGGGTGCTCGTCGCCGAGGTCGTCGTCGGCGAGCTCGCCCGGATGATCGGGCTCGACACGCCACGGCTGGTCGCGCTCGACCTCGACCCCGAGATCGCGCGCTACGAGGCCGACGAGGAGGTGCAGGACCTGCTCAGCTCCAGCGCCGGGCTCAACCTCGGCGTCGACTTCCTGCCCGGCGCGTTCGGGTACGACGGCGTGCTGCCCGACGGCGAGGCCGACGTGGCGGCCCGGGTGCTGTGGCTCGACGCCTACGTCGCCAACGTCGACCGCAGCTGGCGCAACCCCAACGTGCTGGTGTGGAACGGTGCCCTCTACGTCATCGACCACGGCGCGGCGCTCTACTTCCACCACTCCTGGAGCGCCGGGCCCGGCGACCCGCAGCGGTTCGCCGCCCAGCCGTGGGACGTCACCGGCCACGTGATGCGCGAGCACGTCGCGGAGGCCGGCGGCCTGGCGGCGGTCGACGATCGGCTGCGGGCCCTCCTCGGCGAGGACCGGCTGCGCGAGGTGGTCGCGCAGGTCCCCGACGCCTGGCTGGGGCCCGAGCCCGACCTCGAGCGCGCGGCGTACGTCGCCCACCTCGCGGCCCGACTCGAGAGCCGCGCGTGGCTGCCGGAGGTGGCCGCATGAGCCGTCTTGCCTACCAGTACGTCGTGCTGCGGTGCGTCCCGCGGCCCGACCGCGAGGAGTTCGTCAACGTCGGGGTCGTGCTGTTCTGCGAGGCGGCGGGCTTCCTCGACGTCGCGGGCCGCGTCGACGCGGACCGGCTCCGCGGGCTGGACCCCCGGCTCGACCTCGCCCAGGTGCAGACCGGCCTCGACTACGCCGCGGCGGTGTGCGGCGGCGACCCGAGTGCCGGTGCGGCGGCCGAGGCCCCGCTGGGGCAGCGGTTCGGCTTCCTCAGGGCGCCGCGCAGCACCGTGCTGCAGCCGGGCCCGGTGCACGGTGGGCTGACCGCCGACCCGGCGCGCCAGCTCGAACACCTGCTGGAGCGCCTGGTCGGCTAGGACTCAGACCGGGACCAGCTCGACGGCGCCGACGGCGTACCGCGCCAGCACCGTGCGGGCCAGCTCCGGGTGCGCGCCCAGCGGCTCGGACACGGCGACCGCACCAGCCTCGAGGGCGAGCTCGCGGGCCCGGTCGGGCAGGAAGCCCGGAGCCAGGAACAGCGAGGCGACCGCGATGTGCCGTCGCCCCTCCGCCCGGAACGCCCGGACCGCCTCGCCGGTGGCCGGCGGGGCAGCGGAGGCGAACGCCGCGGTGACCGGGAGCTTGTGACGGGTGCCCCAGAGCCGGGCCAGCCGGGCGACGGCCTGGTTGGCCAGTGCATCGGACGAGCCGGCCGCGGCGAGGACGAGTGCGTCGAGCTCGCGAACCCGCGAGGCCTTCAGCGACTCGCGCATCCGCAGGTCCAGGACGTCGAGCAGCTGCGTGCCGAGCCCCAGCACGTCGGTGCTCCGGATCGAGAGCCCCTCGTGCCGGGCGGAGGCCTCGGCGACGGCGCGGGGTACGTCGACCTTGGCGTGGTAGGCCTCGGTGAGCAGCAGCGGCACGACCACGATCTCGTCGTGGCCCCGCTTCACGAGCCGGTCCACCACCGTCGAGAAGTGGGGGCGGGACAGCTCGAGGAACGCCTTCTCGATGGTGAGGTCGGGGCGCAGCGCCTTGACCTCGTCGACCAGGGTGCCGATCGTGGCGGCCGAGCGGGGGTCGCGGCTCCCGTGGGCCAGGGCCACCAGTGCAGGTGCAGCCATGTCAGTTCTCTCCGTTTCCTTCCGGGACCTCAGTGGATCCCGCACTCGGTCTTCGACGTTCCTGCCCAGCGCCCGCTGCGCGGGTCGTCCCCGACGGCGACCCGCCGGGTGCAGGGCCAGCAGCCGATCGACGGGTAGCCGTCGTGGACCAGGGGATTGACGAGGACTCCGTTGTCCTGGACGTACCGCTCCACCTGCTCGTCGCTCCAGCGAGCCAGGGGAGACACCTTGACCTTGCCCTTGCGGGCATCCCAGCCGACGACCGGCGCGACCACGCGGTTGCGGGTCTCCGCCCGGCGCAGCCCGGTCGCCCACGCGTCGTAGCCGGCGAGGGAGCGCTCCAGCGGCTCGACCTTGCGCATCGCGCAGCACAGGTCGGGATCGGTCTTGTAGAGGTCCTTGCCGTACGCCGCGTCCTGCTCGGCCACGGTCAGCTCGGGCTCGGCGGTGATCACGGTCAGCGGCAGCGTGGCGGCCACGGCGTCGCGGGTCCCGATCGTCTCCACGAAGTGGTAGCCGGTGTCGAGGAACACGACGTCGGTGCCGGGGGCCACCTGGGACACGACGTGGGCGAGCACGGCGTCCCCCATCGAGGAGGTGACGCAGAACCGGTCGCCGAAGGTCGCGACCGCCCACTCGACGATGACCTCGGCGGGCGCCAGCTCCAGCTCGGCGCCGACGTGGGAGACCAGGTCGCGCAGCTCCTCGGGGGAGCGGCCCTCGGTGGCGGTGCCGCGGTTGGCGCCGGCGAGCCGGGTGGTGGCGGCGGTCACGACGCACCTCCCGACGGTCGCACCAGGCCGAGCATCTTCACCTGGAACGCGCGCAGGCAGCCCCGGCACTCCCACGAGCCCGCTCCGGCACCGTCGCCCTCGTGGGGCCACAGGTCGGTCTCGCCGCAGTAGGGGCAGTGGAAGGGGACCGCTCGCTCGCTCATGAGACGGCCTCCAGGATCCGTTCGCCACGCAGCAGCTCCTCGTCGGCGCGCTGCACCCACTCGACGAACGACTCGCCGTCGTGGCGCTTGGCCAGGAAGTTGGTGACGACGGCCGTGACGTAGTCGTCGAGCCCGGCGCTGGTCACCTTGTGGGCACGCAGCTTGCGGCCGAAGTTGGCCCGCAGCCCGGTGGCGCCGCCGAGGTGCACCTGGAAGCCCTCCACCTGCTCGCCGTCGGACATCACCAGCTGGCCCTTGAGGCCGATGTCGGCGACCTGGGTGCGGGCGCAGGCGTTGGGGCAGCCGTTGACGTTGACCGAGATGGGGACCTCCAGGTCGGGGAACCGGCGCTCCAGCTCCGCGACCAGGTCGCGGGCGCGGTTCTTGGTGTCGACGATCGCCAGCTTGCAGAACTCGATGCCGGTGCAGGCCATCGTGTTGCGCCGCCACCCGGACGGCCGGCCGGAGAGCCCGATCCCGTCGAGCGCGTCCAGCAGCGGGGAGACCGCGTCGGGCTCGACGCCGATCAGCACGATCTTCTGGTACGGCGTGAGCCGCGCGCCGGCGACGCCGTGGAGCTCCATCAGGTCGGCGAGCCGGGCGAGCATCGTGCCGGACACCCGACCGGCGGTCGGGGCGAGGCCGACGTACCGCTTGCCGTCGCGCTGGGTGTGCACCCCGACGTGGTCGCGGTGGCCCTCGGGCGAGGCGGGCGACTCGCAGCGCACGAGCTGCCGGCCGAGGTACTCGTTCTCGAGCACCTCGCGGAACTTGTCGGGGCCCCAGTCGGCGACCAGGAACTTCAACCGGGCCCGCGAGCGGAGCCGGCGGTAGCCGTAGTCGCGGAAGATCCCGGCTACGCCCTCCCAGGCGTCGGCGACCTCGTCGAGCGGGATCCAGACGCCGAGCTTCTCGGCGAGCATCGGGTTGGTCGACAGCCCGCCACCGACCCACAGGTCGAAGCCGGGACCGTGCTCGGGGTGGACGGTGCCGACGAAGGCGACGTCGTTGGTCTCCGGCGAGACGTCGTGGCTCGGGTGCCCGGTGACGGCGGTCTTGAACTTCCGGGGCAGGTTCGAGTACGCCGGGTTGCCGAGGATCCGCCGCTTGATCTCGGCCAGCGCGTCGGAGCCGTCGATGATCTCGTCCTCGGCGACGCCGGCGACCGGGGAGCCCAGGAACGGCCGCGGCGAGTCGCCGCACGCCTCGAGCGTGGTCAGTCCGACGGCCTCGAGCCGGCTCCAGATCTCGGGGACGTCCTCGATCCGGATCCAGTGGTACTGGATGTTCTCGCGGTCGGTGACGTCGGCGGTGTCGCGGGCGAACTCCTGCCCGATGGTGCCGAGTGTACGGACGGCCCCGGCGGAGAGGAGCTGCCCGTCCGAGCGGACCCGCATCATGAAGTACTCGTCGTCGAGCTCGTCCTCCTCGAGCATCGCGGTCTTGCCGCCGTCGAAGCCCGGCGCCCGCTGGGTGTAGAGACCCAGCCACCGGAACCGACCGCGCAGGTCGGCCGGGTCGATGGAGGCGAAGCCGCGCTTGGAGTAGATGTGCTCGATCCGGGCCTGGACGTTGAGCGGGTCGTCGTCCTTCTTGGACTGCTCGTTCTTGTTCAGCGGCTCGGTGTAGCCGAACGCCCACTGGCCCTCACCGCGCCTGGGACGCGGGACGTCGGTGTGCGTCGCGGGCTGGGCTGCGTAGCGCAGGTCTGACATGGGTGGTCCTTAGGCTGAGGCCGCGCGCTGTGTGGCCCTGAGGGGCCGAGCGCGGAGGGGGTGAGCTGGGCGGCGGTTCAGCGGGGCCAACAGATCATGGTGCGCGTACGCATCAGGTCCACGTGGCGTCGTACCACGAGGTGCGCGTGCGTCGCAGCGGAGATCATGTCGGGAAGTCTCAACCGGTGGACCCCCCTCCCACAAGGTGAAATCTCATGATGTGGGAATGCTGTCCACAAAGTGAGACGTGAGGACGGTGTCCACGCTCGGCCACCGGGCTGCTGCGGCGCACGTCACACGACTAGGCTGCGGGCCATGACCGATGCCCTCATCAGCAGTGCCTACTCCCAGATCCTCGAGGTGATCGGCTCGGTCGAGCCGCGGATCGCCGACGCGACCCGCCAGGAGCTGGCGGACCAGCGGTCGTCGCTGAAGCTGATCGCGAGTGAGAACTACGCGTCGCCGGCCGTGCTGCTCACGATGGGCACCTGGTTCAGCGACAAGTACGCCGAGGGCACGATCGGTCACCGGTTCTACGCCGGCTGCCAGAACGTCGACACGGTCGAGACGATCGCCGCCGAGCACGCCCGCGAGCTGTTCGGGGCGCCGTACGCCTACGTGCAGCCGCACTCCGGCATCGACGCCAACCTGGTGGCCTTCTGGTCGATCCTGGCCCACCGGATCGAGTCGCCCGCGCTGGCGGAGCTGGGCGCCCGCAACGTCAACGAGCTGTCGGAGGCCGACTGGGAGACGCTCCGCGGCAAGCTGGGCAACCAGCGGCTGCTCGGCATGAGCCTCGACGCCGGTGGCCACCTCACCCACGGCTTCCGCCCCAACATCAGCGGCAAGATGTTCCACCAGCAGCAGTACGGCACCGACCCCGAGACCGGCCTGCTCGACTACGACGCGCTGGCGGCCAAGGCCCGCGAGTTCAAGCCGCTGATCCTGGTGGCGGGCTACTCCGCCTACCCGCGCCGCGTCGACTTCGCCAAGGTGCGCGAGATCGCCGACGAGGTCGGCGCCACGCTGATGGTCGACATGGCCCACTTCGCCGGCCTGGTCGCCGGCAAGGTCTTCACGGGTGACGAGGACCCGGTGCCGCACGCCCACGTCACGACCACCACGACCCACAAGTCGCTGCGGGGCCCGCGCGGCGGCATGGTGCTGGCCACCGAGGAGTACGCCCCGTCGGTCGATCGCGGCTGCCCGATGGTGCTGGGCGGCCCGCTCTCGCACATGATGGCCGCCAAGGCGGTCGCGCTCGCCGAGGCCCGGACCGAGGAGTTCCGCGGCTACGCCCAGCGCATCGCCGACAACGCCCACTCGCTGGCCGACGGCTTCCTGAAGCGCGACGCCCGGCTGGTCACCGGCGGCACCGACAACCACCTGGTGCTGCTCGACGTCTCCTCGTTCGGCATCACGGGCCGGCAGGCGGAGTCGGCCCTGCTCGACGCCGGCGTCGTCACCAACCGCAACTCGGTCCCGCAGGACCCCAACGGCGCCTGGTACACCTCCGGCATCCGGCTCGGGACCCCCGCCCTCACCACTCGCGGCTTCGGCCACGACGAGTTCGACCGCGTCGCCGAGCTGATCGTCGACGTCCTCTCCGCCACCGAGCCCGGCACCACCAAGGCCGGCGGCCCCTCGAAGGCGTCGTACAAGCTGGCGGACGGGGTGGCCGACAAGGTCAAGGCGGCCTCCGCAGAGCTGCTCGACAAGTACCCGCTCTACCCGGGTCTCGAGCTGAGCTAGTGGTCGTCGGCGCCCGACACGTGGTGGGTGGGCGCGGTGGCCTCCACGAGGTCCAGGCAGAACCGCGCGAGCGTCGCCCGGCCGGCCGCGAGCGCCGGTAAGGCCTCCGGGGGAGTGGAGGCGATCTGCTCGAAGGGCAGCGCCGAGAAGCCGGTGAAGATCATGAGAAGGAGGGCGTGCGAGCGCCGCACCGTGGCCTCGTCGACGACCAGGTCCTCGTCGCTCATCCCCGCGACGTACGCCGGGACGATCGCCGCCTCGGTCTCCGCGAGGAGCGACGGCGACCGGCGGCCCAGCTGCACGTCGCCGACGAGCAGCTGGCCGAGGTCGAAGCCGATCGGGTTCGGCATCCAGAAGCCGAAGTCGATCAAGGTGAAGCAGTCCGGGGTCGGGCCCGGGAGCAGGTTGTTCGGGCTGGAGTCGCCGTGGGTGGTCATCAGGGGCATCCGGTCGAGCTCCTCCAGCCACGCGTCCACGTTGTGCGCCGCTCCCCGAAGCCGGTCACGCAGGTCGGTGTCGAAGGTCTCGGCGATCGTCGGGTGCTTCCAGATCGCGTCGTCCCGCAACACCGGCAGCACCTGTGTGCGCAGGCGCCCGTGGACGTAGGAGTGCACCGACCACTCGAAGGCGCCGACGTTCGCCAGGGGGGCCACGCGGGGGCTGGCGGCCATCCGGCCGAGGAGGTACGCCGCACGGCGGTAGCGCTCGAGGTCCCACTCGACGGCGGGACGGTCGACCGCCTCCAGCCAGATCGCCGTCGAGAGCTCGTCGAGGTCGTGGACGCCCAGCGAGCGCGGCATCGACAGGCCCTCGGGCAGCCTGTCCCCGAGGTCGGAGTCGTAGGCGAGGGCCTCGGTGCGCCAGGGGACGGACGCGGCTGCCATCTCCTGGAGGTGCTCGGGGACCTCGGCGAAGAACGGCGAGCGGCTCCACGACTGCACCTGCTTGACGAACATCCGGTACGGCGTGGTGCCGGACGGGGTGCGCGCCGTCCCCGACACCCAGTGGCGAGCGGCGGTCGTGATCGCCGGGATGTCGTAGGGCACCTCCTCAACCCGGGAGGTCAGCAGCTCCACCGAGCCGGGATCCTCGTCCAGCAGCCGGGCGACCATTCCGACGAGCTCGGCGTCCGTGACGTCTGCGGGCCCGAGAAGAGTGCGGTCGTGCATGGTGGCCCCCGGGTACAGGAAAGTGGCTTTACTACTGTCCGAACGGTAAAGTAGGTTTATGACCAGTGTCAAGGAGCAGATCCCGCGGGACGAGCTGCAGGTCGCGCTGCTGATGGGGCTGCTCTTCCGCGACATCAGCCGGACCTTCTCGGGCGAGGACTGGGGCGGGCTGCGACAGTCGCACTTCCGGGTGATCTCCGGCGTGCCCGACCAGGGGATCAGTGTGACGGAGCTGGGGGAGCGGCTCGGGATGACCAAGCAGGGCTGCGGGCAGTTCGTGACCCACCTCGAGCAGACCGGCCACCTCCGGGCCGAGCCCGACCCGGACGACCGGCGTGTCCGTCGGGTGCACCGCACCACGCTCGGCCAGGAGACGATCGACGCCGTGACGGCCCATATGATCCGGCTCGAGGAAGGCTGGGCGGACCTCGTCGGGGAGCGGCGCTACCGCACCTTCCGCGCCGTGCTCGAGGAGCTTGCCCTGCGCTGAGCCGCCTGGCCCGGCACGGCAGGCGCTCAGGCGGGCGTGGGGGTCGCCCGGTCGAGGAGGAAGCGGAGGTCTTGGGCCGAGGGTGCCGCGAGGGCGCCGTACGTCCCGTCGTGGCCCTCGGCCAGCCGGCTGGCGCAGAAGACGTCGGCGACCTCGGGCGGTGCGTACCGGACCAGCAACGACCCCTGGAGGCACGCCGCCATCCGGCCGGCGAGCCGACGGGCGGAGACCTCGAGCGCCGCCGAGTCACCGAGCAGGGCGAGGGTGTCGTCGATCGCCCGGTCCAGCCGCGCGTCGGCTCCCCGGGCCAGCCCCACCTCGGTGATCCACGCGTCGAGCACCTCGGGCTCGCGCGAGAGCGCCCGCAGCACGTCGAGCGCGTTGACGTTGCCGGAGCCCTCCCAGACCGAGTTGAGCGGCGCCTCGCGGTAGAGCAGCGGCAGGCCCGACTCCTCCACGTAGCCGTTCCCGCCGAGGCACTCCAGCGCCTCGGCGACGAGCGCGGGGGTGCGCTTGCAGACCCAGAACTTCGCCAGCGGCAGCGCGATCCGCCGCAGCGCCGCCTCGTGCGGGCTCGCGATCCCGTCGACGGCGGCGGCCAGCCGGACGGCGAGCGCGGTGGCGGCCTCGGCCTCGACCGCGAGGTCGGCGACGACGTTCTGCATCAGCGGCCGGTCGGCGAGGAGGGAGCCGAAGGCGCGGCGGTGGCCGACGTGCCACGCGGCCTCGTTGACGGCCCGGCGCATCAGCGACGTCGACCCCAGCACGCAGTCGAGGCGGGTCGCGGCGACCATCTCGATGATCGTCCGGACCCCGCGCCCCTCGTCGCCGAGCCGGTGACCGAGGGTCCCGTCGAGCTCGAGCTCGCCCGATGCGTTGGAGCGGTTGCCGAGCTTGTCCTTCAGCCGGACGACGTCGAGCCGGTTGCGGCTGCCGTCGGGCAGCACCCGCGGCACCACGAAGCACGTGACCCCGGCGTCCGCCTGCGCCAGCACCAGGAACACGTCGTTCATCGGCGCGGAGGTGAACCACTTGTGCCCGTGGAGGGTGTACTCGCCGTCGGTCGACGTCGGGATCGCGCGGGTCACGTTGGCGCGGACGTCGGAGCCACCCTGCTTCTCCGTCATGCCCATGCCGGCGAGCGCGCCCCGCTTGCCGGCGACCGGCCGCAGCCCCGGGTCGTACGACGTCGACGCCAGCAGCGGGGTCCACTCCTTGGCGAGCGCGTCGTCGGCCCGCAACGCCGGGACGGCGGCGTACGTCATCGAGATCGGACACCCGTGCCCGGGCTCGGTGTGCGACCAGGCCATGAACCCGGCGGCGCGCCGGACGTGGGCGTACGGGCTCTCGGACTCCCACGGCGTGGCCGCGAGTCCGTGGCCGACGGCCCGCTCCATCAGCCAGTGCCACGAGGGGTGGAAGTCCACCTCGTCGACCCGGTTGCCCCAGCGGTCGTACGACCGCAGCCGCGGCGGGTTCTCGTTGGCGAGCATCCCGTGCTCCCGCGCCTCCGCAGTGCCGGCCTCCAGGCCGAGGGCGGAGAGGTCGTCGACCACCTCTGCCGACGCGTGGCGGGTGACCGCCTCGACCAGCGACGGGTCGGCGGAGACGTCGTGGCCGGCCAGGAGCGGGGCCTGGTTGCCGCTGGCGCGCAGGTCAGGCCCGGCGCTGGCGCGCGGCTGGGCTGCGCGATCGGCGGTGCTCATGTCGATACCGTAGACACATGCGCGACCTGCTGTGGCGGCTGACCGTCACGACCACCGGGTCCTGCATCCGATACCGGGTCACCGGTCTGGCCGCCGAGGCGGCGTTCTTCGCGATCCTCTCGGTCCCGCCGCTCGTGTTCGCCCTGGCCGGCGCGATCGGCTACGTGAGCGAGCAGTTCAGCCCCGCCGAGATCGCCGAGGTACGACTGGCCGTGATCGACCTGTCGTCGCGTGCCCTGACCGAGGACGCCGTCAACCGGATCATCGTGCCGACCATCAACGACGTGCTGCGGCCCGGCCGGTTCGACGTGATCTCGCTCGGGTTCATCCTGTCGCTCTGGTCCGGCTCCCGGGCGCTCAACGTCTTCGTCGACACCATCACGATCATGCACGGGCTGGGCGGCCACCGGGGGATCGTGAAGACGCGGGCACTCTCCTTCCTGCTCTACATCCTGGCGATCGTCACCGGTGTCTTCACGCTGCCGCTGGTGGTGGCCGGCCCGTCGCTCGTACGCCAGCTGCTGCCCGAGCAGCTCGAGGTGATGACGCGGTTCTACTGGCCGATCGTCCTGGTCCTCTCGATCTGCTTCCTGGCGACGCTCTACCACGTGTCGGTCCCTGTCCGGACCAACTGGACCTTCAACCTCCCGGGGGCGACGTTCGCGCTGGCGGCGTGGATCTTCGGGTCCTTCCTGCTGCGCTGGATCCTCACCAGCACGGCGGCCGAGTCGGGCTCGATCTACGGCCCGTTGGCCTCACCGATCGCGGTGCTGCTGTGGCTGTACCTGCTCTCGCTGGCGGTGCTGATCGGCGCGGCGGTCAACGCGGCCTTCGACTCGGTCTTCCCCCAGCAGGCGACCAGCCGGGCCCGGGTGGAGCTCGTGCAACGCCTGCGGCACCGGATGACGCCGCGGCCGAGCCGGACGGACTAGATTGCCTGACGTGGCCGATGACCTCCTCGACGACGCGGGACGCCCGCTAGGCAAGGTCTCGCTCCCCGAGCAGGCCCGGTCGCCCTGGTGGGAGCTCGGTCGGCGACTGCTCGCGGCGTTCGCCATCCTCTTCGGCACCGTGATGCTGGTCTGGATCGACCGCGACGGCTACATCGACGTCAACGACCCCACCGAGGCCGTGTCGTTCACGGATGCCATCTACTACACGACCGTCACGCTCAGCACGACCGGCTACGGCGACATCGCGCCGGTGTCGACGCCGGCGCGGATGGTCAACGCGTTCGTCATCACCCCCGCACGCATCGCGTTCCTGGTGCTGCTGATCGGCACCACCCTCGAGGTCCTCGCCTCGCAGGGACGCGAGATGTTCCGGGTCGCCCGGTGGAGGAAGAGCATGGGAGAGCACATCGTCGTCGTCGGCTACGGCACCAAGGGCCGCAGCGCCGTCGAGACCCTGATCGGCAACGGCCAGGACCGCGACCACATCGTCGTCGTCGACAGCGGGCAGGCCGCCCTGCAGGACGCCCACGCCGACGGCCTGGCCGTCGTGACCGGCGACGCCACCCGCCGCGACGTGCTGCGCCGGGCCGGTGTGGGCCGGGCCAACCAGGTCATCATCACCACCGACCGCGACGACTCCAACGTCCTCGCGACGCTGACCGTGCGCCAGCTCAACCCGGACGCCTGGATCGTCTCCGCGGTCCGCGAGCAGGAGAACGCGCCGCTGATGCGCCAGTCGGGCGCGGACTCGGTCATCACCTCCTCCGACGCGGTCGGCCGGCTGCTGGGCCTCTCGACGCTCTCGCCCACCCTCGGCTCGGTGATGGAGGACCTGCTGACCTACGGCGAGGGGCTCGAGGTCGCCGAGCGCGACCTGCTGGTCACCGAGGTGGGCCAGCAACCGCAGTCGCTGCCCGACCAGGTGATCGCCGTCGTACGCGACGAGAAGGTCTACCGCTACTTCGACCCGGTCGTCACCCAGCTCGCCCGCGGTGACCGGCTGGTCGTCGTACGCCCGGCCAAGGAGCTGCCGTGGGCGCCCCGTCCGGGCACCCACGACGAAGATTTTGCCTCCGACGAGCCCTGAGCCGCGCACCGCACCCGTTCGGGTGAAGCGTGACCTCGCCCCCTGCTCGACAGTTGGGCATGGTGTACGGGAGCACAGTGCTGCCCTGCTGGATCCGGAGGACCTGAGATGAGCGACGAGCAAGGCCTGACCCCCGAGGAGCTCGAGGCGGAGGGCGCGACGGCCCTTCCGGACAAGGAGGTCGTCTCGATCCTCGACCTCAACGCCGACCTCGACCTCGCCCTCGACGTGGCCGCGCCGGTCGACCTCGCGGTCGCGGCGAACGCCAACGTGGCCGCCCCGATCAACGCCGCGGCCAGCGCCAACGTGCTGTCCGTGGGCTCCGAGGCGCAGGCGCTCGGCGACCAGGGCGCGATGGTCACCCAGAACATCGTGGGCGACGCGACCGCTACCGCGGACCAGACCAGCGACCTCGACCAGGGCAACGACGTCATCGACGGCGGCGAGGTCGACCCGGCAGCCACCACGCCCATCGCCCCGACGGCGGCCACGGCCGCTGCGTGACGGCGGCGGGCATCGGCGACGCGGTCGGCACGGTCGGCGACACCGCCGACGGGGTCGGCGGAGCGGTCGGTGACGCCACGGGTGGCGCGACCGACGGCGCGGGCGGTGCGGTCGGAGACGCAGTGGGTGGCACGGACGGCGTCACCGACGGGGTGGGCGACGCGGTCGGTGGCGCGACCGGCGACGTCAACTCGAACCTGCTCGACGGCAACCTGCTCAACGTCAACGTCGACCTCGCGGCCGACGCCGACGTGGCGGCGCCGATCAACGGAGCAGTCGGCGCCAACGCCAACGTCGCCGCCCCGATCAACGCGGGCGTGGCCGCCAACATCGGCAGCGTCGACAGCGACGCGATCGCGGTCGCCCAGCAGGACGCCATCATCAACCAGAACATCGAGGGTGACGCCACGGCCACGGCCGGGCAGGACTCCGACATCGAGCAGTAGACCGATTCGGTAACCCGCTGTGACCGACACCCGGGAACCCCCGGGCGGCGCGCCCGCTGCTGCCCCCACGACCGACGGTGGGGTGCTCCGGCGCGCCGACGACGTCCAGCTGATCGGCGAGATGGCGGGATCCGGCTACCGGGTCCCGCCCTCGCTGGTACGCCGGGGCGACGGGCAGACCGTCCAGCTGACGCCGCTCCTGTACACCCTGCTGGAATCGATCGACGGCGAGCGCGACGTCGACGGCGTGGCCGCCGCGGCCTCCGAGCGGGGCGGGCGCACGATCACCGCCGACAACGTGAGCAGCCTGGTCGACGGTCAGCTCCGCCCGCTCGGGCTGCTGACCCGCGCCGACGGCAGCCAACCGGAGGTGAAGCGGTCCAACCCGCTGCTCGGGCTCCGGCTGCGCTGGTCGATCACCGATCCGGTGCGGACCCGCCGGCTCACCACCCCGTTCGCGGCACTGTTCCACCCGCTGGTCGCCGTCCCGCTGCTGGCCGCCTTCGCGGTGGTCAGCTGGTGGGTGTTCTTCCGGCAGGGTCTGGCGCAGGCGGCGTACGAGGCGTTCGAGCACCCCGGGCTGCTGCTGCTCGTCTTCGGCGTCACCATCCTGTCGGCCGGCTTCCACGAGTTCGGCCACGCCGCCGCCGCCCGCCGTGGTGGTGCCACGCCCGGGGTGATGGGCGCCGGGCTCTACCTCGTGTGGCCGGCCTTCTACACCGACGTCACGGACTCCTACCGGCTCGGCCGCTGGGGACGGGTGCGGACCGACCTGGGCGGGCTCTACTTCAACGCGATCGTCGCGGTGGCGATCACCGGCGTCTGGTGGGTGACCGGCTACGAGGCGCTGCTGCTGGTGGTGGCGACCCAGATCCTGCAGATGATGCAGCAGCTGACGCCGCTCGTGCGCTTCGACGGCTACCACGTGCTGGCCGACGTCACCGGGGTGCCCGACCTGTTCCACCGCATCAAGCCCACACTGCTCGGGGCCTTGCCCTGGCGCTGGGGCGACCCCGAGGCCAGGCTCCTGAAGCCGTGGGCCCGCGGCGTGATCACGCTCTGGGTCGTCGTGGTCGTGCCGATGCTGCTGCTCGCGCTGGTGGCGATGGTGCTGACGCTGCCGCGGATCCTCGGCACGGCCTGGGCGCGGCTGCAGTACGAGGTCGCGCTGCTCGAGAACGCCGTCGGCGACGGCGACTGGCTGCAGGCGATCGCGCGGGTCTTCACGATGCTGGCGGTGATCCTGCCGGTCGCGGCCGTGCTCTACATGCTGGTGCGGCTCGGCCGGCAGGTCGGGACCGCCACCTGGCGGCGGACGTCGGGCAAGCCGGTCAAGCGCGGCATCGCCGTGGCCACCGGCCTGGCGATGGTCGGTGGGCTGGCGTGGGCGTGGTGGCCGAACCCCGAGACGTACCGCCCGATCCAGCCCGACGAGCGGGGCACGGTCACCGACCTGGTGCGCCCCGTGTCGGCGATGGCCCCCGGGGTGCTGCCCACGACCACCTCGGCTCCCTCGCCGTACGCCGTCGGCGACCGTGGTTCCGTGCGGACCGTCTGGGACGGCGGCGCGGACGCCGACGTCCCGACCGAGGCCGAGCCGCAGCTGGCCGTCATCGCCCAGCCGAGCGAGGGCAGCCCGGAGGCGGCCGCGGGGGAGCAGCCCGAGGCCTGGGTGTTCCCCTTCGACCAGCCGCTGGCCCCGGAGCCCGGCGACAACCAGGCGCTCGCGGTCGCGACCGAGGACGGGACGGTCACCTACGACGTGGCGCTGGCGCTGGTCTGGGTCGAGGATGGCGAGGCGGCGCTCAACACCAACGAGGCGTACGCCTTCGCCTCCTGCGACACGTGTGCGGCCGTGTCGGTGGCGTTCCAGGTGGTCTTCGTGGTCGGGGACAACGACGTCTCGGCGCCGCAGAACCTCGCGGGGGCGGTCAACTACGACTGTGTCAACTGCCTGACCTACGCGCTCGCACAGCAGCTGTTCGTCACGCTGGACGGGCCGCTGACGGCGGAGGCGATGGAGCAGCTCGACGCGATCTGGTCGCAGCTCGCGGCGTTCGGGCGGGACATCGCGTCGATCCCGCTCGACGAGATCCAGGACCGGCTCGACGAGTTCGAGGAGGCGATCCTGGCGGTGATCGAGGCGGACCAGCCCGGGACCGTGCCGTCGCCGCCGACCTCGGCGTCTCCCACGGACGACCCCTCGACCGTGCCCGAGGAGACGACGTCGTCCGATTCTTCGGGCAGCGCCGAGCCGTCCGAGGCGCCGTCGAGCCCCGCCGCGCCGTCCAGCCCGACCGAGTCCACGAGCCCGACGGAGTCGACGTCACCCACCACTGCGACCTCACCGTCGGCCGAGTCGTCGCCGACGGGGTGAGCCGTGCTCGAAGCCCGGCGGAAAACGCCGTGCGGCCGTGTCGGGCGCGCCCCTAGGGTGGACCCATGGCGTCGGTCAAGCAGTTCCAGGTCACCTTCGACTGTGCTGACCCCGTGCGCGTCGCTCGCTTCTGGTGCGAGGTGCTGGGGTACGTCGCACCACCGCCCCCGGAGGGGTTCGACACGTGGGAGGACGTCGATCGCACGCTGCCGCCCGAGAAGCAGGGTGCCTGGTTCGCCTGCAGCGACCCCTCGGGTGTGGGCCCGCGGCTGTTCTTCCAACGCGTCCCGGAAGGCAAGGTCGTCAAGAACCGGGTGCACCTCGACGTCCGGGTCGGCACCGGGCTCGTGGGCGCCGAGCGGCAGGCCACGCTGGAGGCCGAGGGGGCCCGGCTCGAAGCGCTCGGAGCGGCACGAGTCCAGCTCCTGGTCGCCGACGACGAGAACGAGTCGTGCCTGGTGATGCAGGACGTCGAGGGCAACGAGTTCTGCCTCGACTGATCCTCGTGCCTCAGCGAGTGCCCTCGGCGCAAGCCTTGAGGCCGGCCGCCTCCAGGGCGAGGTAGCGTTCGGTGAGCCTGCGGTAGAGCCTCCCCACCAGTCCGCCCACCGCGCCGCTCATGACGACCCTCAGCTCGACCCGGGTGCCACCGTCCGGCAACGGTGCGCACTCGTGGTGCGCCGACACCGTGCTGCCCGGCTGTCGTTGCTCCCAGGTGAAGGCGCTGCCGGGGTCCAGCGAGGTCACCGTGTACGTGCCGGTCGGGATCCGCGGCTGGGAGATCTCGACCCGCGAACCCACCGCGAGAGGCCCGGCGTCCAGCGCCCGGACACCGCTCACCGAGTCTGTCCACTCCGGCCAGCTCTCGACATCGGTGAGGACCTCCCACACCCGCTCCGGCGAGGCGGCGACGTCGATGCTGGTGCTCAGCTCCATGCCGCCCATCGTCCCAGAGATCGGCTGAGGCGGCGGCGGTCGTGGGTGGCGGAGCGAGCAGGACCGGGACGAGGGTTCGGGCCGTCCGTTCGCGCGAGGGGGTAGATATCGGGTGCGAGTACGCGCACGATGGTGATTCGGGCCAACTCTGTCGCCGTGTCGGGGGAACAGCGACCGGGCCATCCCCGGCCTATCAGGACCCCCGCCACCGGCCGCAACCAGCGACGGGGGCCTGATTGGGTCCCTGGTCCCGACGCCCCGCGCTCCCGCTCCCGTTGGCGGCCGGCCGGCCGACACCGCTTTCCTGAAGCGCGCGCTGCAACTAGGGTCACCACATGAGACCCGTCGCGTGCGCGGTTGTTGCCCTCCTGCTGGGCGCCTCACTCGTGGGCTGCGGGGGAGGGGACGGGAACGCCGGAGGTGGCAGTGGCGGTGGCGGAAGTGACACCCCCGCCGTCTGCGCTTCCGTCGACACCCTCAAGACGTCGGTCGACAAGCTCAAGGACGTCGACGTCACCTCCTCGAGCGGCGTCAGTGACCTGAAGAGCGGACTTGCCGGCATCCAGACCGACCTGGGTGACGTGAAGACCGACGCCACGTCGGAGTTCTCCTCCCAGATCGACGCGGCCGAGAAGTCCTACGAGGCACTGAAGACCAGCGTCACTGCGGCAACAGATGACCGGTCGGCGGCAACGCTCGCCGCGGCGGGGTCCGCCTTGGCGGCCCTCCGCACGGATCTGAACAAGCTGATCAGCGACGTCGAATCCACCTGCTGACCGACGAGGTCTGGCGCCGTGGAGAGGCGGGAACGACTGCGACTCGCCTCGTCGTTCGGCACGGCTGCCAGCGCCTACGCGGAGCACCGCCCTGACTACGCGCCGTCCGCCGTGAGCTGGGCCCTGGGCTTGGCGCCCGGTCCGCGGGTGCTCGACCTGGGCGCGGGCACCGGCAAGCTCACCGCCACCCTCGCTGCGGCAGGGGTCGACGCGACCGCGGTCGAGCCGGACCCGGCGATGCTGGCCGAGCTGCGCAGCGCCCTCCCCGGCGTCCGTGCCCTGCCGGGTCGCGCCGAAGCGATCCCGCTTCCCGACGCCTCCGTCGACGCCGTGCTGGCGGGGAACGCCATGCACTGGTTCGACATGGACGCTGCCGGACCCGAGATCGCGAGGGTGCTGGCCTCCGGTGGCACGCTGTCCGGCCTCTGGAACGTCCTTGACGACACGGTCGATTGGGTCGCGGAGCTCGCACGAGTCGGTGGGCGTGAGGCCATCGGCCCCCGAGACACCCCTGCGGGCTGGCGAGCCGAGGTGGGTGGCGCACCTCTTCCCGGGGCTGCCTGGACCGCTCGCTTCGGCTCGGCCGAGCACGCGGAGTTCCGACACGGGCAACGGCGTACTGCCGACTCTCTCGTGGCCACGCTCGGGACCAGGGCTGGCATGTTGGTGATGGAGGCACGAGATCGCGAGGCGAGGCTCAACCGGATCGGTGCCTTTCTCGCGAGCAGACCGGAAACCGCGGCGGGCGAGTTCAGCCTCCCGATGCTGACGTGCGTACGGCGAGTCCAGCGGTTGTGAGGACGCCCGGCGGGTTCGATTTCGACCAGGTTGCAGCCTCTGGAGGGCTTGTTGCCGCTCGGCACACGGGTGGAAACTGAGGGAAGCGACCCACCCCGAGCGACCGTCATGGGGAGCTCCTCTCGGCGCGCCGCGCAGAATCGATCTCATCTTCAGGGAGCGTCATGCGCACCAACAGGCTTGCCGCAGCCACCCTCGCGGCACTCGCGACAGTTCTCGTCCAGGGGTTGGCCACCGCCGCCCCGCTCACGCCCGGTGGTTCCACCGAGGTCACCGTCGGCAGCAACGACTCACTGTTCTCCCAGAACAAGCAGAACGAGCCGGGACTTGCCGTCAACCCGGTCAACCCGTCGATCCTGGCCGCCGGAGCCAACGACAACATCGACATGGAGGCGTGCAACGCCGGCGACGACCGCACCTGCCCGTTCACGCCAGGTGTGGGGGTCTCGGGCGTCCAGTTCTCCACCGATGCCGGAAGGACCTGGACCCAACCGACGTACACGGGCTTGTCGGCTCGGGTGACGCCGAGCTGCCAGGGGCAGCCCGACCCCGCGCCCGGCGTCCCGCCGGCCACCGACACCGGCTGCGTGCCGGACCCGAACGGTCCGATCGGCACAGTGCCGAACTACTTCGAGAACGACCTCGTCTCCAACGGCGATCCCGAGCTGGTCTTCGGACCGGTCCCCGACGCCGACGGTGACTTCGCCTGGTCGAACGGCCAGCGCCTCTACTACGCCAACATCGCCACCAACGTGCCGGGCCGCCAGGGCTTCCGCGGTGCCGGAGCGATCGCCGTCTCCCGCACGGACGACATCCCGGGCGCGATCGCGGGCAGCAACGCAGCATGGATGGACCCGGTCATCGTGACCCGGCAGAACTCTGCGCTGTTCAGCGACAAGGAGCAGCTGTGGGCCGACAACGCCGAGACCAGCCCGCACTTCGGCAACGCCTACGTGTGCAACGTGGGCTTCCGCGGCGTGGCGGGATCCGAGCCCGTCCTGTTCGCCCGCTCGACCGACGGGGGTGACACCTGGAGGACGCGGCAGCTGAGCGCGGCCACCAACAACAACCAGACCGGGGGCCGGCAAGGATGCGCCATCCGCACCGACAGCGCCGGCGTCGTCTACGTGGTCTGGATCGGTACCGACATCAAGACCCGGCAGGGTGTGTTCTACCAGGCACGCTCCTTCGACGGTGGCGCCAGCTTCGAGCGGCCGCGCGCAGTCGTGCGGAACCTCGGCGGCATCGGTCAGTTCGACCCCGCGCAGGGTCGCTTCACCATCGACGGCATCGCCGGAGCCCGGACGAACACCTTCCCGAGCATCGACATCGCCAACGGTGCCCCGTCCGGTGCCGACGCCACGGACCAGATCCTCATCACCTGGTCCGACGACCGGGCCGGCACGAACAACGAGCGGGCCTTCGTCGTCAGCTCCACCAACGGCGGCACGTCGTACTCGAGTCCGATCAACGCCAACGACGGGACCGACCGGGCCAACTTCCCGGCGATCGCGATCTCTCCCGACGGCACCGACGCCTGGTTGGTCTACAACGCATGGCTCGACCCATGGCGCGACGACACCACCTCGCCACGCCGGGTGCTGGGCGTCGTCCGGCACGCCGAGGTCAACGCGGGCACCGGCGCCATCGGGGCCTGGAGCACCGTGCTCCGCGGCGCCGTCGGTGACGGTCGCGCCTCCAGCGCGAACGGCCTGACATCGGAGTTCCTGGGCGACTACAACTACGCGGTCGCGACCCGCGACTTCGGGTCGGCCGTCTGGAACGACATGCGCAACGGCGCCGTGTGCCCGGCGATCAACGCCTACCGACAGGCGTTCGTCGAGGACGTCCTCGCTGGAGCCGCCACGCCAGTGGTGGGTGACCGGCCGCGGGAGCGGGCGGCGGCCTCCGAGCTCCCCGGGGCACACTCCGACGCGCTCAGACCGGGCCCCAACAACCAGTGCCCGGCGACGTTCGGCAACTCCGACATCTTTGGGGGCACCTTCAGCGACGACTCCTGATCGAGATCGTGCCTGGCCTCGCCGTGGTCGGCGCGTCCTCCAGCGGGAACGGCCTCCCGCTGGAGGCTACAGAGCCCTCGACGCCCTCAATGCGGAGCTGAACAGGGCCGAACCGTCGATGCGCACGTTACGTCGCTCGCCGGGGATGCGCAGCGTTCGTGCTCGGACTTTGCGAGACACCTCAGAGCGACCGCCTGGCCGGCAGAGATCGAAGACCTCGCCAGCGACCTGGCCAAGGAATCATCGAGGCTGGCGGACGTCGACGAGCGGATGAGTCGCACGGATACTGCGCGTGCTGCAGTCCACATCGCCGGGACAATCGACCGTCGCTACGACCATGCGCCAACGGCACGCGAGTTGAACCCTGAGGAGTGACTGCCGCCCGGGACGCGAAGCGCCGTGCCCACATTCCTGGCCGACGCGGCCGGCGGCGAGGGGCCGGGACGCGCGTGAGTTTCGTCGTTTCGATAGTTTCGGCTTCCCGGGGGAGACCGGGGGCTCGGAGTCCGCCTCCTCGTTGATCTCCGGACGCCTCTCGAAGGCCAGCCTCCATTCTTCAGCGTGACCATCCTGCAGGTGTGCGCGGCAGCGTCGAAGCGACGATCAAGTTGAAGCCGGAGAGTTGAGATCCAGGGTCAGTATCCCCCGTTGGTCCGGGACCACGCCGCCCACGCGTGAGCTGATGCGCCCCGCGACGACACTTGTCAGCACGCCGATCCCGCTGGCCCCGGGCCACCACAGATGGTCAGCAACTCGTCGACCGCACCCTCGCCGCCGGCAGGTTCCCGCACGTTCCCGAGCGACAGCGGGACTGGCTGACCATCCGGTAGCGGGCGTCGCAGTGATCCCACAGAGGTCAGGCGCGACACTTGGCACGTGAACGCGAACCCCGCCAAAGCTGGTCCTCCGATAGCGCGTCGTAGCGATGGCACCATGCCCCGGGATCGCAGGTTGAGCAGGAGAGAGCCCCGATGAGGGTCACTGCGAGGGCGCTGGTCCGGCAGTGGGGTGGCCGGGCCGTGGGGCTGGCCATCACCGGCGTCGGCCTGTACGTCGTGACGCCCAGCCTGCTGTCGTTGTTCGGCGCATGGCCGCGGCTCGCCGAGGTGCAGCCGCGGTGGTTCGTCCTGCTGGTGCTGCTGGAGGCGGGCAGCCTGGCATCCCTGTGGTGGCTGACTCGGCTCGCTCTCCAGCCGCACCAGGAAGGCGATCACCGTAGAATCCGGGCGCGGGCGCACCATGACGTGGCCCCGGATCCCGGTGATGTCCTCGGGCCGCCCCGCGCCGCCGCGGCCGGGGACCCCGCGGCACCGCGAGTGCAGTGGGGCACCGTCGCGACCGCGCAGTTGGCAGGGAACGCGGCGAGCAAGGCGCTTCCCGGAGGGGCTGCGACCGGCGGGGTGGTCCAGGCGAAACTGCTGATCCAGGCAGGTCAGCCGGTAGCCACCGTTACGTCCGCAATTGCCGGCGTCGGGCTGATCACGACCGCGGTGCTGCTGCTGCTGCCGGTGCTGACGGTTCCAGCGCTGCTGATCGGCCCGCCGCCGGCGTCCCAGCTGCAGCTGGGACTGCTGGTGTCGCTGATTCTGGCGGTCGTCATCGTCGGAGTCGGCGTGACGGCATTGACCTGGCCGCGGGTGGTGGCTGCGGTTGGTCGGCTGGTCGGGCACGTGCTGCATCGGGTGCGTCGGTCGGTCACCGCGGACTCGGTCGCCGCGGTACTGCTGGCACAGCGGGCAAGGGTGGCTGCCGCCTTTGCCGGTCGATGGTGGTTGGCGGTGTTCACAGCCGCCGCGAACCGAATGCTGGACTATGCGGCACTGGTCGCGGCGTTGACGGCGTTCGGTGCGCACGCGCGCCCCTCAGAGGTGCTGCTGGCGTTCGTGGTGGCCCAGGCGCTGGCCATGGTTCCGATCACTCCCGGCGGCCTCGGGTTCGTCGAGTCGGGCCTGACCGCGCTGCTGGTCGTGATCGGGATCCCGGGCGACACCGCCGTGATCGGCACCCTGTTGTACCGATTGGTGTCGTTCTGGCTGCCGATCCCCGTCGGGGCGCTCGCGTGGGCCGGGTGGCGGATCCACCGGGGACGGACCGGCTCGCCCGGCTCGTCGCGAGCGGCGGAGTGATGAGATCGGATTACTGGACCGCCCTCGTCCGACGAGCATGCCAAGGGACCCGACAACTGCCCTCAGCATCGAAGCGATGCAGCTCGTCGCAAATGGTCTCAGATGTCACCGGAACGCCGGGGCCGGTCGCGAGCGCTTTGGTCACCTGTGGGCGCTGTCAGGTCCGGGGCACCACGTGGCCGACCTTTCGGGTGCATCCACACCGCCTGATGACCACATCTTGAGCTGTAGCCGTCCCTCGTAGACCCATATCGCTGCTAGCGGGGGGGCGGCACACAACTCGGGTTCCCGGGCGCAACCAGTTCAAGCGGGCGCAGCGCCACTGGTGCCCGGCGAGCGCCAAGAGCACCCACCGGGGGCCAGTGGGGGCCCGGCGGGTGCCGGGAGGGTGAATACCCCGCCGGGTCGGTCGGGGAGAGCCGACTGCTTGACCCTCCAACCCACGTCCTCGGGCAGCAGGGTCCCGGGGATCACTCAACACACACACACACACAACGGCGGCGCAGGACACGCTCTTCGTGAGCCAGGCATGGGAAGTCTTGCGGAGCAACGCTCTTGCGGACCTCTGTTGTGGTACAAAGCGGCAGGGTCCGGGACGCAGATGACTTCCTTACTTTAGGTACAAGTCCCAGCACTGCAACCCCGGGTCCGCCTGACGATCACCCGTCAGGGTGCTGGACGAGCCGGGCGTCGCGACGTACAAGTCGGTGCAGGCGTTCGGGGGTTCGAATCGACTCGCGTCGAGCAGCGAGCGTGAGGCACGCGCAGGGCGTCATGGAGTCAAGGCACGTCATGGATTTTCGAGTACTCAGGGAAGATGGCCGCGCCCTTCCCGATGAGGGATCGAATGGAAAGGTGCATCTGGCATAAGACGGGGCCGCAGAGACCCTCTGCGCCAAGCCCGTGGATCGCTTCCACAGACGTTGTCGGCCGCAGGAATCGGCGGGCGCGACCCTTAACCATCGCGGCATAGGCGGACAGGGTACTCAGTAGGCTGGACAGGCCCCGATAGACGAGCGTTCCTCAGCCGGCGAGGACATAGGCGCCGATGAAGAAGAGCGCGAACGCGGCGACGATGCTGAGCCAGACATCTCCTCGGAATCGGCCCTTGCTTCCGACCGTGACCAGTACGACGGCTCGAAACATCAACAGGGCTCCGACGCCTACGCAAGCGAGCCTGATCCACCAAGCGGTGTCCATGGGGTGCCTGCCTGCGGTTGTCGAGTCATGGCCGGACGAGGGACCACTGCCGAGATGAATGGTTGTTGGCTGCGCAAACTTCGAACTGAGCGTTGGTCCGGAGTCTATTGGTGGGAGGTCCGAGGCGTGACCGCTCAGGCATGAGCGTGCGTTTGGGTTTGAGCTCGGCGCGGCTGGGGCGCGCCGCATTACCGGCGGTTGTGGCGTCAGGGCCGTCTCATCATCGGGCCGTGGCGATAGCTTCTGCCAACTGTTGTGGCATGGATAGCAGAGCAGAGTGAGAAGACGGGAGTCGGAGCACGTGGTCAGCAGCGCCCGCCATAGCCTCTTGCGCCTCAGGCGGCACAGCACGATCGTGCTCACAAATGATGTAGCTGGAGGGATGCGCCAGGGTAGGAGCCGTGCTGGGCGCGCTAAGACTGGCTATCGAGGTAAGGGCGTATCGCGGGTAGACGTCTGCCAAGAACCGGTCTCGGTCCACGTCTTGGCACAACGCTTCGCGGACTACCTCGGCATCGTCCGCCACCTGCACGGCGCCATCCTCACGCAGCGTCATCCAGTCGGGGAACTGACCGCCGAGCAGGTCGCCGACGGACTGTCCCTTCTGCGGCCAAAGAGCAGCGACGTACACGCTGTGGCTGACATGCGGATGGTCCCCCAATTCGGTGAGGACCATTCCTCCACCTGAGTGTCCGACGAGTACGACATCATCGTGGATGCGATCAATGGAAGCCTTCACGGCCTCGACATCGGCGTCCAGGTTGCCCAGGCCGCCTGCCGTCGGCCCAGAACTGGGTAGGTCGAGAGCCTCCGCCTGGTGGCCAGCAGCTCGAAGAGCAGCGGCGGTCTCGTCCCAAACCCAACCCCGGCAGAACGCACCGTGAACGAGCACCATCGTGGTCACTCCCAGAGTGTGCTCCCGCCGACCCCCCTAAGCAATGGGCCGGGCACGCCGCCACGGCGATTGCGCGCTCCAGCCGTCCGCTCATCGGCATGACCGGACAGCGGCTACTTGTCCCTCGAATCAGAGCGTCTCGCAGACGATGCCGCTGGCACGTTCCGCGTGCTGATCGGCACGTCAGACGTGCACAGTTCCCGGTCCGCGCCGACGCTCGGGGCCACACGCGCACCCGATCGTGCGCGACGCGTTTCCGTGACGAGCTGCGAGCGCCGCCGGTCGGCTCAGAACTCCGACATCTTGTCCCAGCCGTCGCGATCCGGGAGGTCGATGTAGAGGATGTCGGGGCGCTCGGCGATGTACTGCTTAGCGCTGCCGTCGACCCCTTGCTGGAAGTGCTCCGAGTTGACGTGCGCTTCGCCAGCTGCTGCGTCATCGAAGGCCTCGATCGTCAGGATCGTGTCGGGGTCGTCGACGCTGCGGTAGTGCTCGTAGAACTTATTGCCCGGCTCGGCGCGCGTCGCGTCGGTGTAGGGCTGGCTGGCCGCGAGGTAGGCGTCTGCGGTGCCGGGCTTGAGCGTCTTCTTCACGGTGATGTAGATCAAGACGTTCTCCTCGGTTGGGGGTGCGCGGCCAGGTCCGGCGTGCGCCTGCCCTAGCTCGCACTCTGGCACGATTGCCGCACCTGGGGTTGGCCCCCCACTCCGGTCACCCGGTCCTCTGGCCTTGTGCCTGCCCTTGATGTCGGCGTCCCGCCCCCGTCCTGGCGTACTCAAGACCGTGTGCTCTCCGGCATGAGCACCCACGCCATGCCGTCCTGACAGCGGCATGTGAGGGCGTCTTCTCGAGGGTGCAAGCCGACTCGGTGCTGGATACGCTGCGGGCCCCAGCGGTTCGGTGGACTCGGAGGCTCTTGTGACGATCGTGGTGACGGAAGACAACTTCGTGAGAGCGGAGACCAACCGGATGCTTGTCGGCCTTCAGGCGCAGGCTGGCGGCGTGAACGTCTGGAAGCATCACCGCGAGCCAGTGGCGCTCGACGAGCAGACAGTCATCCGCACGAATCGGGACACTCTGTACAGCATGCTCGTGGCGAATATCTCGGACGGGGCCACCCTGACCATCTCAGATGCCGGTGACCGGTACATGACGGTGATGGTGGTCAACCAGGACCATTACATCAACCGGGTCTTCAGCGAGCCGGGCGAGTACGAGTTGACCACCGACGAATTCGACACCCCGTACGTGCTTCTGGCTGCACGGGTGCTGGTTGACGCCTCCGACCGCGAAGACGTGGCAAAGGCGAATCAGATCCAAGATGGGTTCTCTCTGAGTGCCGGGGCGGGCGAACCCCTCGAGCTGCCCGATTACGAAGAGGAGTCGTTCACGGCGGTCCGTACCGCCGTCCTGACCGAAGCCACACAGGGCTTCCATGGCACGCACGGCATGTTCGGTAAGAAGGAAGACGTCGAGCCGCACGCTCATTTGCTCGGCACCGCCAGCGGATGGGGCGGACTGCCCGAGCAAGAGGCTTACTACGAGAGCCGTGAGCCGGGACTCCCCGTCGGTCGGTACACGATCACCGCCAAGGACGTCCCCGTCGACGCGTTCTGGTCCATCACCGTGTACGGAGCGGATGGATTCCTCCACAAGAACGACCTCGATGCCTACAGCGTCAACAGCGTCTCGGGCACCAGGATCGACGACGGATCAATCACGGTCACCTTCGGTGGGGACAGCAGCGACGTGAACCCCCTCCCTCTGGAGGATGGTTGGAACTACGCAATTCGCATGTACCGGCCACGCCAGGAGATTCTCGACGGAACATGGACCTTTCCCGACCTCGATCCCGTCTCCTGACTGCTCCGACGTGCATCCGCACATCGGCATGACCGGACAGGGGCAGATGAGTGCGCTGCAACGTCGTCGCCCGTCGTTGCGGGGCGGCCGTAGGGTTGCTGCATGCCTGAAGCGCAGGACCACCCCATTGCCTACACCGCGCTCCAGCCGGGCACACCGGTGCATACGAGCGACGGGCACCCCTTCGCCACGGTCCAGACGGTTCTGGTCGACGAGAAGGTCTCGGTATTTGACGGCATCGTCGTCCAGACCGCGGAAGGGACACGGTTCGTCGACGCCCCTCAGATTGATTCGATCTACAGCACCTACGTCCGCACGACACTTTCCGCGGAGCAGGCGGTGAACCTTCCGTCGCCCGATGGGTCAACCCTGGTCGAGATCAAGCCGGCTAGGTCCGTGGCCGACCGGGTCCGCCACATGTTCGTTCGGTGGAAGCGGTAGTACGTGCGTGCAAGCGACCACCCTCATGCGCGCTCATCGGCTGCCATGAGCGGACGTTAGACCTCTTCCTCCATGGGCCGCACGCGCTCTTCGTCGAACCTGTCGAGTCGGGAGGACTGACCGGGACCGTAGGTCCACGCGAGGCTCGCCGACCACTGTCCGGTGGTGTCGCGGTCCCATGAGCGGATCTCGGCGTCGAGCCACGTGCCCTCGGCGAGTTGGACCTGGCAGGGCTTGCGGGTCTGGCCGTAGTAGACATGATGGAGCGGCTCGACGCGCGGGTCCGTCATCGCCTCATCGTGACACCCCGCGCCGGCGTTGACACGCCTGCCGCATCTTGAGGCTCGCCACGCATGACGTGTGGCCACGTGACGACCGAACCGGACACGCTCGTCAAGGAACCCCGACGTAGGTCGTGGGAACGCGCAACCAATATTCCTCTAACGGTCGCGGCGATCGCCTTCCTTATCGCGTATGCGTGGCCGATCCTCGACCCCTCCGTCACCGGCGGCACGCCCGGACTGGTCTTCGACGTTGTGACCGCCGCCGCGTGGGTCGCGTTCGTCGTCGACTACGCCGCCCGCCTGTACTTGAGCGAGAATCGTGGTCGTTTCATGCGCAATCCTTTCGATCTGGCCGCCGTCCTCCTCCCTGTCCTGCGACCGCTCCGTCTATTGCGACTGGTCACGGTCCTCGGCGTGCTCAACCGGCATGTTGGCGGATCGCTGCGCGGGCGGGTCGTGGTCTACGTCATCGGGGCGACGACGTTGCTCTTGTTCGTCGCCTCGCTCGCCGTTCTGGACGCCGAACGGGGAGTCGAGGGCGCGACTCTGACGTCGTTTGGTGACGCGGTCTGGTGGGCGTTGACCACGGTCACGACGGTCGGTTACGGCGACCACTTCCCCGTCACGCCGCAGGGGCGAATGGTTGCCGCCGGGTCTGATGACCGGCGGGATCGCCCTCCTCGGTGTGGTGACCGCAACCTTTGCGTCATGGCTACTTGAGCGGGTCGCCCAGGTCGAGGAGGGGTCGGCGGCGGCTACGCAACGCGACGTCGGCGCGTTGACCGACGAGGTCGCTCGGCTGCGAGCTCTATTGGAGAAGGAGCGGGGATGAACCTCTCGGCCTCTGCCCCCGCAGGCCAGACCATTCGACGGCAAGCCCCGTCTGACCTGCGATAACTCTGGTGGGCGATACTGGGTTTGAACCAGTGACCTCTTCCGTGTCAAGGAAGCGCGCTACCGCTGCGCCAATCGCCCGTGGTGAAGCTGTTCTCGAGTTGTGGTGGGAGCCCGAGGTGGGTACGGGATTTGAACCCGTGTAGACGGATTTGCAGTCCGTTGCCTCGCCTCTCGGCCAACCCACCGTGGAGGCCAATTGCCGGGGACCTCTCCGAGCGGACGACGAGGCTCGAACTCGCGACCTCAACCTTGGCAAGGTTGCGCTCTACCAACTGAGCTACGTCCGCTTGCGATCCAACCCCGGGGGGCTGGTGCGGTCAGAACAGTAGCCGATGCCCACCACGCGTCAAAATCCGGTGGGACCCGCCGTGTCGGCTCCTAGAGTGAGGCCATGCGCGCGTGGGTGAACGGCCAGCTGCTGCCCGATCCGAGTGCCCCTGCAGTGGCGATCGACGACCACGGACTGACGGTGGGCGACGGCGTCTTCGAGGCGATCAAGGTCGTCGACGGGGTGCCGTTCGCCCTCACCCGCCACCTGCGGCGGCTGGCTCGCAGCGCGGACGGGCTGGGGCTGCCGCCCGTCGACGACGCCGCCGTACGGCGCGGGGTGGCGGCGGTGCTGGAGGAGCCGATGTCGCTGGGCCGGGTGCGGATCACGTACACAGCGGGACGCGCGCCCCTCGGTTCGCCGCGCGTCGGCGGCGAGCCCACGCTGGTGGTGGCCGCGTCGTCGATGGATCCGGCCCCGGAGACGACCACGGTCGTGACCGTCCCGTGGCCGCGCAACGAGCGGGGCGCCCTGGCGGGCCTCAAGACCACGTCGTACGGCGAGAACGTCCGGGCGCTCGCCTACGCCGAGGAGCGCGGCGCCACCGAGGCGGTCTTCCCCAACCTGGCCGGCAATCTCTGCGAGGGCACGGGCACCAACGTCTTCTACGTCGTCGACGGGGAGCTGCGCACCCCCACGCTCGGGAGCGGCTGCCTCGCGGGGGTCACCCGGGCGCTCGTCATCGACTGGTGCGGCGCGGTCGAGGTCGACGAGCCGATCGAGGTCGTCGAGCGGGCCAGCGAGGTGTTCCTCGCCTCGACCACCCGCGACGTCCAGGGCGTCTCCCGCTGGGACGACCTGGAGCTGGCGGCGCCGGGCCCGGTGACGGCCAGGGTGCGGACCACGTGGGCCGAGCGCGAGGCCGAGCACGCCGACCCGTGAGCCTGTGAGCGACCCCCGGACGCGGCTTCGCCCGGCGGATAGGCTCACGGCGTGAGCCTGGAGGGGGAGCAGTGGTGAGCATGCCCGGTGGTGGGACGGCCAAGCGTGTCGTCCTGGAGTCCGCTGGCTGGACCCTGCTGGTGCTCGGCATCGCCGCGATGGTGCTGCCCGGCCCCGGGCTGCTCGGCGTCTTCGCCGGCCTGGCGTTGCTCTCGCAGCAGTACGAGTGGGCCGAGCGCTACACCGAGCCGGTCAAGCTCCGCGCCCTCAAGGCTGCTGCCGAGGGGGTCGAGACGATCCCGCGGATCGTGCTGTCGATC
Source organism: uncultured Actinomycetota bacterium (assembly GCA_963723945.1). Taxonomy (GTDB): domain Bacteria; phylum Actinomycetota; class Actinomycetes; order Propionibacteriales; family Nocardioidaceae; genus Nocardioides. The sequence continues at coordinate 8,393 of CAVRSW010000023.1, read as the reverse complement.
GCCGGAGTAGCCGCCCTCGCCGGCTTCGGCGTGCTCTGGATCCTCTCGCCACCGAGCCCCGGCTGGTGGCCGTTGCCCGAGTGGCTGTGGCTTCCCGGCGGCGTCGGGGTCGGCATCACCCAGGTGTTCTCCGCGCTGATCGGGTTCGCCCTGATCGGCTACAGCACGCGCAAGTTCCGCGGCCGGCCGGACGCCGTCGAGGTGCTGGGCCGCCAGGTCAAGGAGGCCGACGCCGAGCTCGCGAAGCACAAGGAGTCACGCAAGGAACGCCGAAAGGCCGAACGCTGACGCCGGTTTCGGTGCAGCCCCGCTGGGCATGTACGCTCTGAGCCGTCCCGGGCGATTGGCGCAGTGGTAGCGCGCTTCGTTCACACCGAAGAGGTCACTGGTTCGAACCCAGTATCGCCCACCCGTGTTCTTGCAGGTCAGAGGCCGGTTCCTTAAATTGGAACGGGCCTCGTGCCTTTCATGTGCCAGACCGATCCCGCCGCATGGCTTCCTCGATAAACCCTCAAGAGTCGGGGCTGCCCCGGCGCGGGAGTGGCTGGTCCACGATCGGGTGAGCCTCCTCCTCCACCGGCGACTCTGGCCCGATCACCAGCGGGGTGTCGCGGACCTCCCGTGCGATCTGCGGCACCAGATCCCGCAAATAGTGTGCCCGGGGCGTCGACCCCCGCATCCGATCCAACACCTCTACCTCGGCGTCAGAAAACCGGACCGTCACCACATGAGGTCGACCCGCCGGCGTGCTCTGTGGCCTCACCACACCCCCACTGTATACAAACTGATTACGGGCGATCCGAGACTCCGTAACTCGCCTCGGCGGCTGTGATGAGCATGAGCGAACCGTCTAGCCGCGATCGACAGGCAATCTCGACAGCACCGTTCCGACAGCAACCATCAAGAGTCCGGCCATCTCTAGTAGCACTCTGCGGCGCGTTGCCACCTGCATCTGACGGATGGTCGTCAGGAGTGCGGAGCTCGTGCTGACTAGGTCGCCGAGGTGCTTCGACTGGTAGTCCCACGCCACAGCCAGCCGACTCCTAGTCTCGTCGTTGACGTCGCGCATCCAGCCGAGCTGGCCGTCACCTCCGGATCCACAGTCGGATCCTTGAGCCATGCCTCGCCCTGGAGCCATCGTTCATACCCCCTCACCTCAATCCAGCTGGGCTCATTCCTCGTCACGTTGCTGGGGCGGCGGCTCCACGGGTTGGGAACCTCGGGCCACTCCAAGGGAGGAAGCTTCGGAACGCGATCCCGCCACTCGCCGGTCAACGCCCAAGCCGCCAGCGCGGTACCCACTAGCTGCAACGCCAAGCCGATCGCCTGTACTCCGCTCATGACGCGGCACCGTAGCCGCGATCCCGGATGGGCGCGTGGGCTAATCCACAGGATGCACCCGTGTCTCAGGGAATCGGTCGAGGCTGCTCGACCGCCCCGGCCCGTAGGTCCAGGCGACGCTGGCCGACCGCGCGCAGGGGTGGAAGGCCACTTCCGAGGAGTTGCCGCCGCGGGAGTGCGCAGGGGTGCTGGCCCAGGTGCTCAAGGAGGACCGGCTGCGCGAGGACCTGGGATCCTTTGGGGCGTATGTCGCGGTGCGTGGTGATCGCGCCATCACGCCGCAGGGATCAGCCTGGTAGGCCTGGGCTGGCTGCACGCGAGCGATCGAAAGTGCGGGGCGTTGAGGCTTGACCGCACACCGGCATGCGTGTGCGGACGCGCTGGGCGTGCCCGCCGCGCTCGCACCCACAGGCGTGAGCGTGTCTCACCCGAGGGCGAGACTCGACGGGCACGCACCGAAGTTGTACCCGATCGGTGACCGAGAGATGCACTCGATCGGTGCCTTTCGGCTGTAGACCGACGGGATTGATGCGGGGAGTGCCGGTCACGAAACCGCGCGTTGCCATCGGGCCGTCATGTCCGTCGACGAGCGAGCCGGTCGCGGCGCTCCTCCTCGCGCTTGGAGTACGCGGCTGCGCGGATCGCTTCGTCCGACTCCAGACCGGTGCCGAGGCCGCCGCCGACCGTCGCCGCCGATGCGACGAACCAGGTTAGGACGAACAGGTCGCCATAGCCGAGTGATGTACTGAGGTAGCCGCCCATCACGGCGGGGTCGAGCACGAACAGCGCCCAGGCCAGGTTCACGACGTAGAGCGCGAGGTAGCAGATCAACACACCGGTCGTCAGGGTCAGCAACGTCGAGGTGTTGTAGAGCCGGGTTCTCTCCCGAGCCTCCGCGGAATCGTTGTCCGGCCGGTCCCAGAGCTCACCGTCGATGACGAGCCAGCCGACGACGAGCGCGATCGAGGCGACCGTGGCGACGGTGAGCCGCCACCACGACAGGGACCCGGCAAGTAACCAGACCGTGGAGTTGACCGTGGCGATCGCTCCGGTGGCCAGGGCGGCGACGAGCGCGGACTTGAGCCCCGGCACGAGGAGCCAGGGACGGTTGGCAAGCACCATGCCCAGCAGCAGCCGCCAGCGGCCGCCGAGGTGGGGGAGCGGGACGCGATGCTCGTCCTGCGCGGTGTCGTCAGCCATGCCCGAGATGAGCTTGCGCACCGCGTGACGGGTGCGCGTGTGCATCCGGAGACCACCGAGGGCAGGCAATGAGAGCACCGCCGCCCCTCGCTGCGGGCTGGTCTCGACTAGGAGGTACCGGTCGTCGTCGTCACGAAGCGGAAGCTCGGTCAGACCGACCACGAGGTCCCACTCGTGCTCACGAGCCTGGTCGTCCAGCCGCGCCAACGCGGTATCGGTGTCCTCGCACCCGGTCGTGAACGGCTCGCTCACGACCTCGATGTCCCATTCGTGGCGATCTCCGCCGCCCGGTGGCTCGAGGTCGCTCATCCGTTGGGCGATCTCGGTGGGAGAGGCTGGGTCGGCCACAAGGCCGACGCGTATCGGCTCCATCCCAGCAAGGTACCCACCGCGCTCGCTCGGAAACATGGGTCTCTTGGCGGGCATCCGAACATCGGTCAGGATCGAGCAGCGGCATGAGCCGACCTTGCTCGGTGAACCTTGGGTCGCCCATTTCGATCGGCGAGTGGGCCAACAGGTCAGTGAAGGCGTGGGCGTCCTCGGCGGTGTCAGCCAGGAAGGAGCTTCGGCATTTGTCCACCTCGCATCATCGTCGGTGGGACGGGTACGCCCACGAGAGGCCCTACGGCGAAGGAGTTCGTGATGAAGGCAGTTACCTGGCACGGTCGACGCGACGTCCGGGTGGAGGAGGTCCCCGATCCGATCCTGAAGGAACCGAATGACGCGATCGTGCGGATCACTTCGAGCGGCCTCTGTGGCTCGGACCTGCACCTCTACGAGACCCTCGGGCCGTTCATGGGCGAGGGCGACGTCCTCGGCCACGAGCCGATGGGCATCGTCGAGGAGGTCGGCCCGGAGACGGGCGACCTGCAGGTCGGGGACCGGGTCGTGATGCCGTTCCAGATCTGTTGCGGGCATTGCTGGATGTGCACGCAGGGGCTGCACACGCAGTGTGAGACCACCCAGGTGCGCGACCAGGGCATGGGTGCCGCGCTGTTCGGGTTCAGCAAGCTGTACGGCGAGGTGCCGGGCGCCCAGGCGGAGTTCCTCCGGGTGCCGCAGGCCCAGTTCATGCCGATCAAGGTGCCGCAGGGCCCGCCGGACGAGCGCTTCCTGTTCCTCTCGGACGTCCTGCCCACGGCCTGGCAGTCGGTGGCCTACGCCGACGTGCCCGAGGGCGGCACCCTGCTCGTGCTCGGCCTCGGCCCGATCGGCGACATGGCCAGCCGGATCGCGCTGCACCAGGGCCGCCGGGTGATCGGCGTCGACCGGGTGCCCGAGCGGCTGGCTCGCGTCAAGGCTCGTGGCGCCGAGGTGATCGACCTGTCCGCGGTCGACGACGTCGGCGAGGAGGTGCGCTCGCGAACCCAGGGCCGTGGCGCTGACGCCGTGGTGGACGCTGTCGGCATGGAGGCGCACGGGTCTCCGGTCGCGGAGTTCGGTCAGCGGCTGTTCAACGTGCTGCCGAAGCGGCTGTCCGCATCGATGATGAACAAGGCCGGGCTCGACCGGATGTCGGCGATCTACACGGCGATCGACGCCGTGCGCCGTGGCGGCACGGTCTCCCTGATCGGGGTCTACGGGGGTCAGTCCGACCCGATGCCGATGCTCACCATGTTCGACAAGCAGCTCCAGTTCCGGATGGGGCAGGCGAACATCAAGCGCTGGGTCGACGACATCATGCCGCTGCTGATCGACGACGCCGACCCGCTCGGCACGGAGGAGTTCGCCACGCACCAGGTAGCTCTCGACGAGGCGCCGGCGGCGTACGAGAACTTCCAGAAGAAGCAGGACGGCACGATCAAGGTCGTCTTCAAGCCGTAGCTCAACTGAATGTGGCCCTCGCCTTGGGTCGCGCGGCCGGCTGTGGACGGGTCGGCCGCGCGACTCCGTCGCGCCAGGACGCACGTCGTCGCTCACGCCTCGCGTAACGCTTCCTCGGTCAGCCTGGTCTCGCGGGCGTTGGCGATGACCTCTAGCTGGTGTCGGCGCACGTAGCGTCGGGCGTTGGGGGCGGTCGCGTAGGCAGCCGGTCGGACAGCATCATCAGCGGCACGTTCGAGTAGGAGACCCCGAGTACCGGCGCGGCATCACCCCTATTGACGGAGGTCATGCGCTCGGCCGAGAGTTGATGGGTTACCGGGCGGCAGTGGTCCCATCGTGGGGCGTCGGTTGCAGGAGTGCACATGGTAAGTAGGCAGGTGCTGGTCGCCGCAGCCGTCCTCGCCCTTGCGCCGGGTGCGGCAATCGTCCGCGCCGACGCCGAGCCGCTCAGCGGCCCAGCCTCGGTCCGCCTCGACAATCCCTTCGTGCGCGGGTTCGAGAACCAGTTCTGTGAGGAGATCGCGTTCGCGGGTGACGTGGATGGTGACGGCCACCACGAATTGCTGGTGGCGGCGCAATTCTGGGGCAGGCAGTGAGGATCAGTTGCCCTGTATGCGGGATTGGCCGAGCGGCCCTAAACAACCTCCGGTCAAGCTAGACCCGCCGAGCGACGTCTTCGGACTAGGCGGTGTTCTTGGCTCCCGCCGGCGACATCGATGCCGACGGCTATGACGATGTCGTGTATGGTGCCGGCAACGAGCGGGCTCGTCTACTACGGGTCGCCCACCGGGCTTGGGGCCCCAGTCGCCATCGTCCCTCCGGAGCAGGAGTGGAGTGACTTCAGCTTGGGCGGCACTGGGCCCGGCGACGTCAATGGCGACGGTTTCTATGACGCCGTGCTTGGTGACCGGGCGTGGGACGGAGAGTTTCGCAATCAGGGCCGACTGCTCCTCTACCTCGGATCAGAGAGTGGCTTGCAGGCCACCCCCACTGCGGGGTGCTGGCTTGCCTCGAGCGCGGGATGGGGTTGGTCTCGTGGGTGGACCCGCCGGCGATGTCAATGGCGACAGCTATGCTGAATTCATGGTGGGGGCACCAGACTGGCGGCCCGTTGGTGCCCGTCGTGAGGGACGGTGGTATGTCTTCCTGGGATCGTCGGAGGGGCTGCAGCGGCCGGGATGGCTGGTAGACCCGGCCAACTTCCAGCCGTTCCAGCCCGCAAGCAACCGGTTAAGGCCAGGCGCTGGGGCCCGCGGGTGACGTCAACGGTGATGGCTACGACGACATCGTGTTGGCCTCCCAACACACGAAGTGGATCTACCTCTACTTCGGCTCAGCCGAAGGGCCGACCGAGCCGGCCCACACCTGCCGAATCGCGGTGGCAGGCCGCCTATGGCTTTGGGGCAGAGGTTGTGGGCGCCGGTGACTTGACGGGCGATGGCTCTCGATGAGGTCGTGGTCGGTGTGCCGGAGGCGACGGTGGACGTGGTTCAAGGGCCGCACCTTCACCTTCCTCGGCACCAGGCACGGGCTGAGCCGTCAGCCGCTGCCGCGGGACCCCCAACCAACGGTGGGCCGAGTCCGGGGATGCGATCGCGGGCATGGCTTATGTCGATGGCGACGGCACCGTGGACTGAGCGGATCCGCGCCCGAGAAACGCAGACTCGAGCCTTACCGCGGCCGAGCCTACGTCTACCACTGAGATCCCGTGAGCACGTGCCGCTGCAAAGGGTCGCGGACGGGCAGCTGATTCCACGCCATGTGCATGCTCATGCCTGATCGGTCTTGCGACCGTAGGCGTGGTGGACGTGCCCGTGGCGTGGCGAGTGAGCTTGCCTGGGGAGGGTGTAGTCGTAGACTGTCTGCAGGCCCATGCCGAGGGTCTCGGCGACCTCGGCAGTGGTGAAGCACTATGGCACGGTGAGTGCAAGAAGTGCTAGTGTTCGAAGTCATCCACAGGCCGCATGTCCGCTCCTGCCGATGAGCGCTCACCTAACTGGGCATCAGGGTGAGTGCAACACCAGCGTGGATATGTGGAGGCCCTCGGACTCGCGAGTGATGACGTAGGTGACCCACATCTGGTTGATCTTTGTGCTGTCCGCACGCTGGCGTGAGAAACCGGCGTGATGCACTGCTGTGTTGCGGTTGAAGATCGCCACGTCACTGGCCAGCGTCTCGGTGTGGTTGTACCCCACCGCCGACGTGGCGTCCGCCTGGCTCTGCAGCCATGCCGCGACCTCGTCCACGGTCCCGAGCGAGACGATGACGTCGTCGGTCGTCAAGAGCAACGGGACGCCGTAGTACGGCACTACATCGCCGGGCGGGACTCACCGCGCCCCAGGGCAGCGAGGCGGACAGGTACTGCGCGAACCAGTCTTCAACTTCGCTCTTCTCCACGCTCCGGACCCTAGTGCGCGACGTAACCGACGACCAGCGCCCGAATCTGCCGCATAGCGTGCCCTCGGAGACGCACTCTTCTGCCGCTGAGCGTGCGGGCCGACGCCTAGAGCGGGCGCTTTGCGTTTGTGTCTCGGCCGGGGGGGCTGGGCCCAGGTCGACAAGACGGGCCGCACCCGTTCAGCCGGGAAGCGTCCGAGCTGGTTGCCTTGGCCGGCGCCGTCGACCACATGACGTAGGCCGACCAGTCGCCGTGCTCGTCGCGGTCCCAAGAGCGGACCTCGCCGAAGTGCCAGGCGCCGTCGACCTCGACCTCGCACTCGGTGCGGTCGTAGCCGTAGTAGACGTGATGGATCGGCTCGTCGGTCACTTCGGCCATCCTGACAGTGGGGTCGATTGGGGTGCGAGGGACGCTGCCCATGACCCCCAGTGGCGAGAGTCCCGAAGAGGTGAGAACACGGCTCCGACCGCTCCAGACATTGCTCCGGGGGAGAGCGGCCGGAGCCTCCGGCGAACCGAGGGGTAACGGCCGAGGGTTGTCGACCAACGATTGGGTAACAGCTACGCGCGGCCGCCCCTACCGGCGAGGGCAGGGGACAGCCACGGTGGGCCCAGGTCGACGCCGCGACGCCCCCCGGCTCACGGCGCCTGCACACCCCCCGAAGGTGCACGCGGGCACTCAAGCAAATGTTACGGCAACGGGCCGCACTCCGCGCTCATCCGACAGGGTGCTTCTCCAGGCACTCAATGGCATGAGGACTTGGCGGGACAGCCCGACTCCCCTGCTGGGCATGCGGATCCGTCGGGCCGTGAAGCGTCCGGTCCGCATGCATTTCTACACCGCCCCATGAAGATGATACTGCTGCAGTCGGCCCCGTCAGGACAGACTCGCAGGGGTGCAGTGTGCACGCCGCCACTGTCCGTCGAGTCACTTCTGATGGGGGTTGGGGGAACTCGGCTCATCTCTTGGTCGGTCCTTACACGGGAGCAGCGGGCATCAGTCTGCAACGATTGTGGTAGGATGTGTCCTGTCCGGGGACTCCCTGTGCAGATGTGGGGCTACTGCGGCAGGGCGTACCCGGACGCACAGACCGCCGAGGACCCCCGCCGCCCAACGAAGCAGACGGCGGGGGCTGCATGGGTCCATGGCCGGTGTGACACCCAGGCGGCGGGATGGGGCGGCCCCACGCCGCCACTGGTCCCGCCCACGCGCACCTAAGGACATCTGCCTGCGGTCTGCATCCCTCAATTTGGGCCCGTGTGTCCCATCTGGCTGGGCCGCCCACACCGCCCAGTGCCCCCTCGGTCAGCCTGCTGTCGCGCATCTCTGCTATAACCTCGAGCTGGTGCCGGCGCACGTAACGGCGGCCGTTGGTGGTGGTCTCGTAGGGGAGCCGGTCAGAGAGCATCATCTGCCGCACGGCTGACCCAGTCACGCCGAGCTCTTCTGTGGCCCCCTCGGACTCGTGGCCGAGTAGTGGTGTGGCGCGGAACGCCGCCTGGATGATCCGGGCCAGGGAATATGCCTTCACTCCTCCGTGGCCGTAGGCCTGGTGGACGCGGCTCGCTGCGTGCCGGGTCACTCGTCCGCGGGTGGTGTAGTCGTAAACCGTCTGCAGGGTCACGCCGAG
>CAVRSW010000022.1:0-45478 GCA_963723945.1 uncultured Actinomycetota bacterium | reverse complement strand
CGACGCTCCGCGCAAGGAGCCGCAGCCGACCGAGCCGGAACCGTCGGCCGAGTGAGCGACGACGCCGGGCTGTTCGACGTCCCGGGTGCCGCTCCCACGAGTCGGAGGGCGACCCCGGGCAGCGGGTCGCCCGGTGCTGGCTCATTGGGCGCCAACACGTACGCCTCGGCGCCGCTGCCGGTGCGGATGCGGCCCCGCACGCTCGACGAGCTGGTCGGACAGGGACAGCTGCGGGCGCCGGGCTCGCCGCTACGGCAGCTGATCGAGGGCGACCAGTCCACGTCGCTGCTGCTGTGGGGGCCTCCGGGCACGGGCAAGACCACGATCGCGGGCATCGTCAGCCAGCAGACCGACCGCCGCTTCGTCGAGGTCTCGGCGGTGTCCGCGGGCGTCAAGGAGGTGCGGGCCGCGATCGACGCCGCCCGTGCCGAGCTGGCCCGCGGCGGCAGCGAGACGGTGCTGTTCGTCGACGAGGTGCACCGGTTCAGCAAGGCGCAGCAGGACGCGCTGCTGCCGGGGGTCGAGAACCGGTGGGTGACGCTGGTGGCGGCGACCACCGAGAACCCGTTCTTCTCGGTGATCTCGCCGCTCCTCTCGCGCAGCCTGCTGCTGCGGCTTCAGCCGCTGACCGACGACGACGTCCGCGAGGTGATGTCGGCGGCCCTGGTCGACGAGCGGGGGCTCGGTGGGGCGTACGAGCTGGCCGAGGACGCGGGTGAGCACCTGGTGCGGCTGGCGGGCGGCGACGCGCGCCGGTCGCTGACCTACCTGGAGGCGGCGGCACGGGCCGCCAGCGCCCGGGGCACCGACCGGATCGATCTGGCGGCGGCGGAGGCCGCGGTCGACCAGGCCGCGGTGCGCTACGACCGCCAGGGGGACCAGCACTACGACGTCATCAGCGCCTGGATCAAGTCGATCCGCGGATCCGACGCCGACGCGGCGCTCCACTACCTCGCCCGGATGATCGAGGCGGGCGAGGACCCACGGTTCATCGCGCGACGGCTCGTGGTCCACGCCAGCGAGGACATCGGGCTGGCCGACCCCACTGCGCTGCAGGCGGCGGTCGCAGCCGCGCAGGCGGTGCAGCTGATCGGCATGCCCGAGGCCCGCATCAACCTGGCCCAGGCCACGATCCACCTCGCCGTCGCGCCCAAGTCCAACGCGGTCGTCATGGCCATCGACGGCGCCCTCGCCGACGTCCGCGCCGGCAAGATCGGCAACGTCCCGCCCCACCTGCGCGACGCCCACTACCGCGGCGCCGACGACCTGGGCCACGGCAAGGGCTACGTCTACAGCCACGACGCGCCGTACGGCATCGCCGAGCAGCAGTACGCCCCCGACGTGGTCCTCGACGCCACCTACTACCGGCCGACCAACCTCGGAGCCGAGGCGGCGGTCGCCGAGCGGTGGGCGCGGATCCGCAGGCTCGTGCGCGGGGAGTGACCGGCGAGAGGGCGGGTGGCGCGGCGTGGCTGACCCGACGCCCACCGCCCGAAGGCCGCCCTGTCCGGCCGTGGGACACCCAGCCGACCTGTCAGGGACCTGCCCGGGCACAGCCTGAGCCCTGACGGACCGGGCGGTCGGGCGGGGTGACGTCGAGGGTGCCGGTCTCGTCGCGGAGGAACTGTTGTCCATGGGGCTCGGACCAGAGGAAGACACCGGTGTCGAGGGGTGTGTAGCGCCAGCCGGCGTGCGTCTTGAGCCGGTGGTGGCGGCGGCAGAGCGGAGCGACGTTGCAGTCGCAGCTCGCGCCGTCGTCGTCGTCGTCGACCCGGTGGTCGTGGTCGCAGTCGCGAGCCGGTCGCGTGCACCACGGGAAGACGCAGGTGGGGTGGAGCAGATGGATGCGCTCGGCGAAACGGCCGCGGATCTCGTAGCTCCCCGTGTGCGCGTGGTCGTTGAGGTCGATCACGGGCAGCACCGTCAGGTGGGTGTCGGTTCGGCCGCACCAGCCGCGGACGAGCTGGTCGAGCACGGCGCGGCGGAGCGTCTCGCAGCGCACGCGGGGTCGCGACCCTCGAGGGCGTCCAGGGAGAGGTGGACGACCAGGGTGGCCCGCTTGCGTGGCTTCGGCGCCGGGCGACGTGCGAGCAAGGCGGCCGCTGCGGCGGGATCGGCGAGCACGCCGACCGCACGGGCACGGCGTACGTCGAGGGTGTCTGCGTGCCGACCCTGGTCCGGATCCGTTGTCGCGAGCGCGGCGGCCACCTCGGACAGGGCGAGGTCGAAGTCGTGGAGGTCCTTCCAGTCGGCGCGCAGCGTCATCTCGGCGACGCCGGTGTCGTTGATGGACCCGGGGTGGAGCGTGGCGTGGCATCGGTCGAGCGCCTCGATCTGGGCGATCTCGCGCTCCTCGGGGTGGAGGAGGAGCAGCGCCTCGTCGAGCAGTCGGTCGAGGGTCATCGAGCCGACCTTGTGCGCCACCTCGGCAAGCGTGGCGTCGAGGTGATCGCAGACGTCGTCCGGGGCGCCGATCACGGCTTGGCGATCCGTCGCGCTCGCCAGGCCTCGAGCTCTCCGCGCACGACTCGGCGCCAGGTGCGCGGCAGCCGGTGACGGAGCACCAGGGCGTCGCGGATCAGCGCATCGCCGCCCACTGTCGTCCGCCCCAGCGCGGCGGCGAAGGGCGCCGTGGCTGACCACGCCCAACCCGGGATGCCACGGTCCTCGTCGAACTCCCGACCCCACTCCTCGGCAGGATCACCCGTGCTCAGGGCGTCGCTGCCCTCCACGTCGGGAAGCTGCGGGTGGGCGTCGGCCCACTCCGCAGCCAGGAGGGAGCAGCCGCGCCTCGGCCGACCGGGCCGCGTCTCGGGTGGCGCGGACCTCGCCCAGCATCGCCGTCGTGGTGACGGCGGTGGTGTCGAGGAGCGGGGCCATGGTCCATTCTTGATCGAACACATGTTCGAGTCAAGAGAACCTTCCGGTTTCCACAGGTCGGAGCGTGTCGTGCGTACGCACCAGTGGCGCCGCCGGCGCCCGACCTGAGGCTGGATCACAGCCCGCCAGCCAGCGGTCCAAGGAATCAGCTCACGCAGAGGCAGAACGGGTGCCCGGCGGGGTCGAGGAACACCCGGAACGTGGTGCCCGGCTGGTGGTCGGCCTTGGTGGCGCCCAGCGCCAGGACCTCCTGCTCGGCCGTGTCGAGGTCCTCGACCATGGTGTCGAGGTGGAGCTGCTGGGGCCGGTCCTGGCCGGGCCAGGCGGGCGGCGAGTAGTCGTCGACCTGCTGGAAGCACAGGCACTGCCCGTAGTCGGCGCGGGCCTCGGCCCACCCGGGCGACTCCGTGACCTCCCAGTCGAGCAACGCGCCGTAGAAGCGGGCGAGGACGGCGGGGTCGGGGCAGTCGAGGACGACGCTCGGGAACTTCGCGATGGCCATGCGGGCACGCTACGACGGGTGCCGGACGGAACACGTCCGGATCCGGTCGGGCGCGCCGAGGGCCGTCCCCGGGGTCAGTCGACGACCCGGACGGTCCGGGTCACCTGCTTGCGGTTCACCCGGATCCGGAAGGTGACGCGCTCGGTGCCCTCCCGCGTGCGGTCGGCGCGCACCGGGACCTGGAGCGTCGCGGTCCGGCCACCGGCGCGCAACCGGTCGAAGAGGAAGAGACCGGCCCGGTGCAACGGCCGCCCGGGGTCGGACTCCTCGACGTGGTGCGCCTGGAGCCACCGCTCCGGGACGTCGCCGACCGTGAGCCGGGGTCCGCTGCCCGAGCCGCGGATCACCTCCACCCCGACGAACGAGTCGTAGCCGGTGGCCTCCGAGAGCGTCGCCCGGACCCGGATCGAGCCTCCCTCCTCGACCCGTCTGGGTGTCCGCACCCGTACCCGGGGGGCGGGATCGTCGTCGAGCAGCGTGATCTGTCCGTCGTACGTGTCGGTCATCGCACCTCGGACGGCGAACGCGGCGTAGCTGACCCGGCGCCGGGCAGCGTCGTCGACGGTGTTGCCGGTGAACTCGTAGCGGATCGAGCCCTCGGTCTGGCCGGGGGCGAGGTCGAGCCGCAGCCGGTCGCGGGACCGCCGGGCGGACTGGTCGAGGATCCCCACCGTGAGCTGGGCGGGACGGGTCGAGCCGCCGGTCACGGTGAACGGCAGCCGGGCCACCGACGTGCCGGGCGAGTCGCCCTCGACGACGGTGACCGAGCCCAGGCTGACCAGCGGCAGCCGCCGCTCGGGCAACGCAGCCAGCGTGTCGGGGGCGGCGGCGACGTCGAGGATCCAGACCCGCCCGTCGGAGCTGTCCCCGATGACGTCGAGCAACACCACCTGGGCGAGGTCGATGCCGGCGGCGGCGCCCGGGTCGGCCACGACGGCCTGCGCCCACCGCTTGCCGACCCGCCGGTCGACGGGCAGCGCCCGGACGATGCCGTCGCCCTCGGGGGTGATCACGGCGGAGTCGCCCGCGGCGTCGGTCAGCCGCAGCCGGAGCCGGACGTCACCGAGCCCGGGGTCGACGATGGTGCGGATCTCGAGGCGGTCGGCGGAGAGGTCGAGCGGTTGGTCGAAGACCAGTCCGCCGCTCTGGCCGGGCTGGGTCCACGTCATCTCCAGCTCCCGCCGCGACGGCGCGAACTCCCCTGAGTCGTACCAGTGGGGGACCTGCCCGAAGAGGTTGCCATCGCGGCCGCACGCCGAGATCGAGCCGTCGCTGATGACGCCCTGGCAGAACGAGGTCTCGGCGCCCGAGGCCAGCGAGAGCCCGGTGTCGACCGCCGGGCGCCGCAGCTCGCGGCCACCACCGATGGCGTGCGAGCGGACGTCGGAGGCGCCGATCGACGGCGGGTGGACCACGGACCCGTCGAACAGCGGCAGGTACTCCTGGGCGTCCTGCGCGAACAGCCGGGCCGCGCCGGCGACGTAGGCGACGCCCACGTCACGCTGGTCGGTGGCACTCAGCCGGGTCGGCGACGTCCTGCCGCAGATCCCGCCCCGGCCGAACCAGTCGTCGTTGGCCGGCGCCTGGGCGATGCCCGGGGTCCACTCGGTGTTGAAGAAGTTGTGGTTGGCGCCGAGGACCATGACCGAGCTCTTGAGCGAGGTGTCGTCATCGGCGAGGTCGCGGGAGCTGTCGGTGAAGCGTTGGCCCTGGAGGTCGAACACGTCGCCGTCGCAGTACGGCAGCACCGTCACGGTCGGGACGTACGGCGCGGTCTGGGTGCCGAAGTCGGTCGGGGCCAGCAGCACCTGGCCCACGACGCGGTAGGGGGCGTCGAGCGGGATCTGGATCGAGGCGCGGCTGACGCCCTCGCCGCCGCGGCTGTGACCCACGAGCACGACTCGCGAGAGGTCGACCTGGTGGTCCTGCGCGAGCGTGGTCCAGTGGTCGAGGTGGCGCTGCACGATCTCGGCGCGTGCGTCGGCGCCGCCGTCGGCGAGCCTGAAGTCCTGGGCGTTGATGCCGTTGACCCGCACCGACACCGTCGCGAAGCCCTGCGAGGCGAGCACCTGCTGGATGTACTCGTAGCCGAGGTGGCTGGGGATCTCGGCCAGCGGGGGCTGGCACGGCCATTCCCAGCCGTCGGCGCCGGAGTCGGTCGGGTCGTAGCAGTAGGAGTGCCGGCCGTGCAGGAAGACCACCAGCGGTCGCGGTCCGGTGTCGGCCGTCGGCGCCGGCTCGACCACGTGGCCGACCATCTCGATCGGCTGCTGCATCCTCGGCAGCTTGACGGGGTCGAGCTCGTAGTCGCTGCTCACCACGTCGTACGCCCCGGGCTGGGCCGGATCGTCGGCCAGCAGCGCGCTGCGGCGCGGCGTGGTCGGGGGAGCGGTGTCGGTCGTCTGGTCGAGGCCGGGCTGGTCGAGCCGGTCGCCGGACAGGACCACGTCGAGATCGGACGGGTCGGGTCGCTCGGCCGCGCGCACCGTCGTCTCGACGGTCCGGCCGTCGGCTCCGAGGAGCGGGACGCCGATCGGTGCCCCGTCGAGCACGATCGTCGCCCGGTCGGAGGTGACGGGCAGCCGCCGCGGCGAGCGCCAGCGCACCTGGTAGGTGCCCGGGCCGCTGCGCGTGACCTGCCACGTCCCGTTCGCGTCGGTGGACGCCGTCGGGCGTGCCTCCCCTTGCACTGCCGGGGCGGGGGCCGCGGGGAGCGTGAAGCTGCCGACGAGGGCGAGGGTCAGCAGGGCGTGGGTGGGACGGGGACGCGGCATGGAGGTCTCCTAGGTGTGCTCACACCTGAGACGCGTGGAGCACCGGGTTGGTTGCCTCCCCGCGGGAATCCGCCGAGAGAACCTTCCCCGCCGGACGACGCGCCTGCGCCGGACCGGCCGGTCCGGGTCCTAGCGTGGGCAGCGTGAGTGGACGATGAGCAAGCTGGACGACATGCGCGCCATGCGCGAGGCCCGCTACGAGCAGGCGGCGGGTCGCGCCGCGAGGCCGGGTGCGGCACCGAAGCCGACCGCGCGCCGTACGCCCTATCCCGTGGAGGCCCCGGCGCCCTCGGTCGCGGACACGTCCGTGACCGACCAGGCCTGCGGCCACCGGTCCATGAACGGGCGCACCTGCACCCGGGAGCAGGGCCACGCCGCCAGGAGCCACCGCTACTCCTGAGCCGGAGCTGCCCGGATCAGGCCGGCAGCTGCTCCCGCAGGAATCCCAGCGTCGTGTCCCAGGCCTGGCGCGACGCCTCCGCGTGGTGGAGCGGGAAGTCGTCGTTGTCGAAGGCGTGGTTGGCGCCCTCGTACGTCTCGACGCGCGCGGGGCGGCCGTCGGCGGTGACGGCGGCGGTCACGGCGCGTACCTCCTCGGCGCGGAGGAAGTCGTCGGCGGTCCCGAAGTGGTGGAGGCTCGGGCAGGTCACCCGCGGAGCCAGGTCGAGCAGGCCGGGCAGCGACGAGCCGTAGTAGCTGACCAGGGCCGCGGGCTCGGTCTCGGCGGCGACGTTGAAGGCCAGCCCGCCGCCCAGGCAGAACCCCAGCAGGGCCGGAGTGCCACGCACCGGCTCGAGCCCGGCGAGCCGCTGGAAGGCCGCCACGGCGTCGGTGACCGCGAGCGGCCACTCGAGCTTCCCCACCAGGGCCATCCCCTGGTCGAGGGCGTCCGGGGCGGTCTCGTCCACCTGCTGCCGCTCGAGCCGCCAGTAGAGCTCGGGGGCGAGCACGACGTAGCCGGCTGCGGCGAGGTCCGCTGCCCGGCGCCGAATGTAGGGGCTCACGCCGAAGATCTCCTGCAGCAGCAGGACCCCCGGGCCGGTACCCGCCGCCGGGGTCCAGAGGAAGGCCGGCATGTCACCGCCGGCGGTGGGCACTGCGATGCGTGACGTCATGGCCACACCCTTGCGGTACACCTCCTGTCCGGCAATGCCTGCGCCGGTGGCGGACTCACACGAGCCGTCGCCAGCGGGGAAACGACGGACGCTGCGCGGCCGTCAGCGACGCGAGCACGACGTGCTCGACCTGCGCCGGGGTGAGGTCGGTCGGCTCGTCGTGGTCCGGGGAGTCGGCGGTCCACGCGTGCTCACCGTCGGAGAGGACGACCGTCACCGGATGCCTGCGCTCGGCCACGGCCGCGACCGTTCCCCAGTCCCGGTGGACCAGCACCTGCTCGTCGCGAGTCCCGTCGAGGGCCCGCAGCCAGCGGGCCACGGTTCCGCGGTCGTCCAGCGTCGTCGCATCGCGCCTGATCCGTCCCCAGGGCCGCGTCGTCAGCCGCTCGACGACGTCACGGGGTGACCCGGCCGGGCGCGACCTCACCGCGAGGACCCGTACGCCCGGAGCATGCGGCCACCCTAGGGGTCCGGGGTGTTGCCGCCCACCGTTCCCGGGACGGTGCGGCCCGATAGGGTCGGACACCATGACGTGGGAGTGGCTGGCGCTCGTGGGACTCGCCGGGGTGGCGCTGGTCCTGCTCGTCGCGCTCGCTGCCCTGAGACGGTCCACGAGCCGGCGGATCGAGGCGGCCGAGGCGGAGGCCGTCGCGCTGCGCGAGCGTCTCGACCGGCTCGAGCAGGAGCGGCCACCCCCTGCGGCGCCGCCGCGGACCGAGCAGCCGCCCGTGCGGGTCGAGCAGGAGTTCCGGATCACCGAGGTCGGAGGCCCACCGGCTGAGCCGGCCCGGCTGGAGCGCGCGGTGTTCGCCGACCACGTGCTGCGCGAGAGCGTGATCCGGCTGGGCTCGCTCGCCCACGGCGTACGGCGTGCCCTGGACGCCGAGACCCGCAACCGGATCCGGTTCGAGATGCGTCGTGAGGTCAAGCGCGCCCGCAAGCAGCGCCGCGCCGAGCAGCGCGAGGCCTACCGCGAGTGGCAGGCACGACAGCGCGACTCGCTGCCCGACGACCACCTCCGGGACACCGCGTGAGGCGGGGGTTCTGGTTCCTCGCCGGAGCGGGCGCCGGCGTCTACGGCATGGTGCGGGGGCGGCGGGCGGCCGAGGCGTTCACCGCCGAGGGGCTCCACGACCGGATGGGCGCGCTGTTCCTCGGCGCCCGGATGTTCCGCGACGAGGTCGCGCAGGGCGCGGCCGACCGCGAAACCGAGTTGCGGGAACGGTTCGCCGTCGTGCCCCATGGAAGACCCGAGCTCAGCGCACCGGACACCACCCAGACCGAGGAGAGCAGCAGCTGATGGACACCGCCGAGATCCGCCGCCGGTTCACGGCCCACTTCGAGCGGGCCGGCCACACCCCGGTGCCGTCGGCGTCGCTGCTGCTCGACGACCCCAACCTGCTGTTCGTCAACGCCGGCATGGTGCCGTTCAAGCCCTACTTCCTCGGGCAGGAGACGCCGCCGTTCGACCGCGCGGTCAGCGTGCAGAAGTGCGTGCGCACGCCCGACATCGAGGACGTCGGCAAGACCACCCGCCACGGCACCTTCTTCGAGATGTGCGGCAACTTCTCCTTCGGCGACTACTTCAAGGAGGGCGCCATCGAGCTCGCCTGGGAGCTGGTCACCCGCTCCCGCGAGGACGGCGGCTGGGGCTTCGAGGAGGGGCGGCTCTACCCCTCGATCCTGGACGGCGACGACGAGGCGCTCGGGCTGTGGAAGAAGGTCACCGGGCTGCCCGACGAGCGGATCATCCGGCTCGGCCCCAAGGAGAACTACTGGTCGATGGGTGTGCCCGGCCCCGGCGGGCCGTGCTCCGAGCTGCTCTACGACCGTGGCCCGGACTACGGGCCCGACGGCGACTTCTCGGCCGAGGACCGCTACCTGGAGTTCTGGAACCTGGTCTTCATGCAGGACGAGCTGTCCGCCGTGCGCTCCAAGGCGGACTTCGACATCTCCGGCTCGCTGCCGAAGAAGAACATCGACACCGGCATGGGCCTGGAGCGGGTCGCCTTCCTCACGCAGGGCGTCGAGAACATGTACGAGATCGACGTCATGTTCCCGGTCATCGAGAAGGCCATGGAGCTGACCGGCCGCCGCTACGGCGCCGGCGGCGAGCAGGGCCACGTCGACGACGTCCGGTTCCGCGTGGTCGCCGACCACGTCCGCTCCTCGATGATGCTGATCAGCGACGGCGTCACCCCCGGCAACGAGGCCCGGGGCTACGTCCTGCGCCGGCTGCTGCGGCGCGCCGTACGGTCGATGCGGCTGCTCGGCTACGACGACCGCGCGCTGCCCGAGCTGCTGCCGGTCTCGCGGGACAGGATGGGGGAGACCTACGCCGACCTGCACCGTGACTGGGAGCGGATCTCGACCGTCGCGTACGCCGAGGAGGACGCGTTCCGCCAGACGCTGCGCGCCGGCACCGCGATCTTCGACCTCGCCACCACCGAGGTGAAGCAGTCGGGCGGCGCCCAGCTGTCGGGCGCCAAGGCGTTCAGCCTCCACGACACCTACGGCTTCCCGATCGACCTGACCCTCGAGATGGCCGGCGAGGAGGGGCTGAGCGTCGACGAGGACGGCTTCCGCCGGCTGATGGCCGAGCAGCGCGATCGCGCCAAGGCCGACGCCCGGGCCAAGAAGGGCCAGCACCGCGACGCCTCGGCCTACCGGGCCGTCGCCGACTCTCTCGGCCGCGCCGTCGAGTTCACCGGCTACGGCGAGGTCGTGACCGAGGGGGCGGTGCGTGGCATCGTCACCCCCGGCGGGGTGGTGGAGTACGCCCGCGAGGGCGACGACATCGAGCTGGTCCTCGACCGGACCCCGTTCTACGCCGAGGGCGGCGGCCAGCTCGCCGACCAGGGTGTGATCGAGCTCGACAACGGCGCCCGGATCGAGGTCCGCGACGTGCAGTCGCCGATCACCGGCCTGGTGGTCCACCAGGCGCGCGTGCTCTCCGGCGAGGTCACCCTCGGCGCCTCGGCGCAGTCGCTGGTCGACGTCGAGCGGCGCCGCTCGATCTCCCGCTCGCACACCGCGACCCACATGGTGCACAAGGCGTTCCGGGAGGCGCTCGGCGAGACCGCCACCCAGGCCGGCTCCGAGAACAGTCCCGGCCGGTTCCGGTTCGACTTCTCCGCCACCGGCGCGGTCCCCACCTCGGTGATGGCCGACGTCGAGGCCCGGGTCAACGCCCTGGTGCTCGACGACCTCGCGGTCCACGCCGAGGTGATGACCCAGGAGGACGCCGTGAAGTCGGGCGCGATGGCGCTCTTCGGCGAGAAGTACGGCGCGGAGGTCCGCGTGATCTCGGTCGGGGACTGGGCCCGGGAGCTCTGCGGCGGCACCCACGCCGTCCGTTCCGGCCAGCTCGGCGTCATCAAGCTGCTGGGCGAGTCCTCCATCGGCTCCGGCGTACGACGGGTCGAGGCGCTGGTGGGCGGCGACGCCTACCGCTTCCTGGCCCGCGAGCACGTCCTGGTCGCGCAGCTCTCCGAGGCGCTCAAGGTGCGTCCCGAGCAGCTGCCCGAGCGGGTCAACGACATCGTGGAGAAGCTGCGTGCGGCCGAGAAGGAGATCGAGAAGGTCCGGGTGCAGCAGCTGCTCGGCGCCGGCGCCCAGCTCGCCGAGCAGGCCTCCGACGTCGCCGGGGTCCAAGTCGTCGCCCACCGGGCCGACGGCGCAGGCGGGGGCGACGTACGCCAGCTCGCGCTCGACGTCCGCGGCCGGCTCCCCGGCGGGCAGCCCGGCGTGGTGGTCGTCATCGGCACCGCCGACGACAAGGTGTCGGTGGTCGCGGCGGTCAACGACGCGGCCCGCGACCGCGGCCTGAGCGCCAACGCCCTGGTCGGTGCGATCGGCCCGCTCGTGGGCGGGCGCGGCGGTGGCAAGGACGACCTGGCCCAGGGCGGCGGCAGCGACGCCTCGCGCGTCGACGAGGCGCTTGCCCTGGTCGGCGCCGAAGTCGGCCGCGCCGTCGGCGCGTAGGGGCCCTGACCTGATGCGCCACGGCGTACGCCTCGGCATCGACCCCGGGGACGCCCGGGTGGGCGTTGCCCGCAGCGACCCCACCGGCTTCCTCGCGACGCCGGTCGAGACGCTGCGCCGCGGCAAGGGCGACCTCGCCCGGCTCGCCCGGCTGGTCCGCGAGGACGAGGCCGTCGAGGTCGTCGTCGGGCTGCCGCGCTCGCTCTCCGGAGGGGAGGGGCCGGCGGCCGCGAAGGTCCGGGAGTACGCCGCCCGGCTTGCCGAGCGGGTCGCGCCGGTGCCGGTGCGCCTGGTCGACGAGCGTCTGACGACCGTGTCCGCGGAGGCTATGCTGCGCGACCGGGGGAGGCAGGGTCAGCAGCGCCGCGCGGTCGTCGACCAGGCGGCCGCGGTGATGATCCTGCAGCACGCACTGGACACCGAACGTGCCACCGGGGAGCCCCCCGGGGAACCCGTCGAGAGGGATGGATGAGTCACGATCAGCAGGACGCCCCTCGCGAGGACGTCCACTACGAGGGTGGGCGGCGCCGGAAGCGCCGTCGCAGCATCCCCGGGTGCCTGGCGGTGCTCGTGGCCCTGGCGGTCGTCGTCGGCGGCCTCTGGTTCGGCGTCAGCAAGGGCGTCGACCTGCTCCGTGACCAGTTCGCCGACCCCGAGGACTACGCCGGCCCCGGCAAGGGACGCGTCGTCTTCGAGGTCGAGGAGGGCGACTCGATCGCCGAGATGGGCCGTGGCCTGAAGGACCAGGGCGTCGTCGCGTCCGTGCAGGCGTTCCTGAACGCCGCCCAGGCCGAACCCGACTCGATCGGCATCCAGGTCGGGTTCTACAAGCTGCAGAAGCGGCTGCCCGCCACCGACGCCCTCGACGTCCTGCTGGACCCCGAGAACATCCTCAAGAACACCGTGACGATCCCGGAGGGGCTGACGGTCGACGACATCCTGGCGACGCTGGCCAAGAAGACCGACTTCTCCGTGGAGCAGTACCGGAAGGTCCTCGACGACCCGGCCAGGCTGGGGCTTCCGGCATACGCCAAGGGCGAGGCCGAGGGCTACCTGTTCCCCTCGACGTACGACTTCGGGCCGCAGGAGACGCCGACCACCGTGCTCAGCGCGATGGTCGAGCGCTGGCGGCAGGCCGCGGACGAGGCGGACCTCGAGGCCCGCGCCGAGGAGCTCGGCTACACGCCGCACGAGCTGATGACGGTGGCCAGCCTGGTCGAGGCCGAGGCCGCCCGCGACGAGGACCGCGGCAAGGTCGCTCGGGTGATCTACAACCGGCTCACCGGCGACGAGACCGACGGACTGCTCCAGATCGACGCGACCGTCAACTACGCGGCCGACAACGAGCTGGGCGCGGTCCCGACCACCGAGGACCTCAAGATCGACTCGCCCTACAACACCTATCGGGCACAGGGGCTGCCACCGGGTCCGATCGAGGCGCCGGGGGACGCGGCGATCGCGGCGGCGGCCGACCCCAGCGAGGGGGACTGGTACTACTACGTCACCGTCAACC
Source organism: uncultured Actinomycetota bacterium (assembly GCA_963723945.1). Lineage (GTDB taxonomy): Bacteria > Actinomycetota > Actinomycetes > Propionibacteriales > Nocardioidaceae > Nocardioides. The sequence goes on along the minus strand of CAVRSW010000022.1, from coordinate 32,710 downwards.
TCCGGACCGGCGAGACGAAGTTCGCGGAGACCTACGACGAGTTCCTGAAATACAAGGACGAGCTGCGCGACTACTGCGCCACCGAGTCGCAGGGCGCCTGCTGAGCGATGCGTTGCGCCGTCCTGGGTGACCCGATCGGTCACTCGTTGTCTCCCGCCATCCACCGCGCTGCGTACGCCGCGGTGGGCCTGGACTGGAGCTACGAGGCCGTCCGGGTGCCGCGGGGCGGACTGGCGGGGTACGTCGCCGCTCTCGACGACGACTGCCGTGGCCTCTCCGTGACCATGCCCCTGAAGCGGGAGGCGCTGGCCCTGGGGGAGCCGGTGACCGACCGCGCCCGGCTGGCCGGAGCGGCCAACACCCTGGTCCGTACGGGCGACGGCTGGCTCGCCGACAACACCGACCTGCCGGGCGCGGCGGCTGCGCTGCGGGAGCGGTGGGGCGGCGCGGTCTCGACCGTGACGGTCCTGGGTGGGGGCGCGACCGCGGCGTCCGTCGCGCTGGCCATGTGCGACCTGGGCGCGCGTCACGTACGGATCCTGGTGCGCTCCGCCGAGCGGGCGGCCGACACGGCGGCGCTGGTCCGGCACCACCCCGCCACCCCGTCGGTGACGGTCGGGGTGCTCGGCTCCGACGAGGTGGCGGGCGACGTCGTCGTCTCGACGGTCCCCGTCGAGGCGCAGACGCCGGAGCTGGTCGCGCAGTGCGCCGGGGTCCCGGTCGTGTTCGAGGTCCGGTACGACCCGTGGCCGACGCCGATCGCGGGCGCCGCACACGACCGGGTGCTGGTCTCCGGGCTCGACCTGCTGCTCCACCAGGCCGCCGACCAGTTCGTGCTGTTCACGGGCCTGCCCGCCGCGCCGCTGGCGGCCATGCGAGCCGCCGGCGAGGCCGCGCTGTCCGGGGGTCGACGGTGACGATCGGCGTGGTGGCGCTGCTGTGCGCCCTGGGTGCCGGCGTCGGTGGCTTCGCCGTGCCGTGGCTGATCGCCCGGCTGCCCGAGCCCGTGCCCCGGGCGGCCGCCGCGCCGGAGCGGGACGGCGAGGAGGAGGAGCCGGCGGAGGAGGTCGCGGAGGAGCCGCCCAAGGTGCCGTACGCGGAGATCGGCGCGCAGCCCGGCCTCGGCTGGCGCTCGGCGCTCGCAGGAGCCGTCGTCGGCGGGCTCGTCGGGCTCGCCGTCGGGGCCGACTGGTGGCTGCTGGTGCTGGTGCCGCTGGTGCCGGTGTGCGTGGCGCTGTCGGTCATCGACTGGCGCACCAAGCTGCTCCCGACCCGGCTGGTGCTCCCGGCCACGGGTCTGGCGCTGGTGGCGGCGGTCGTCGGCTGGGCCGTCACCCAGCAGACCGACGACCTGGTCCGGGCACTGCTCGGCCTCGTGATCGCCCGCAGCCTGTTCTGGTTGCTCTGGTTCATCCACTCGGCCGGGATGGGCTTCGGCGACGTCCGGCTCGCCGCGTTGCTCGGCCTCGCGCTCGGCCACCTCGGCTGGGCCGAGCTGCTGGTCGGCGTCTACTCCGGGTTCCTCGTCTTCGGGTTGCCCGGGCTGCTGCTGGCGATCGTCCGGCGCGACCGCCGCCTGCTGCGCACGGCCTTCCCGTTCGGCCCGTTCATGGTGGCCGGCGCGCTCGTCGGGGTGCTGGCCGGGCCGTGGCTGGCCGGCTATCTCGGCTTCGGCTGACCCGTGCGGCGGGCCCGGAGGGCCATGGAACACTGGCCCCCATGCTGCGCTGGCTGACCGCGGGTGAGTCCCACGGCCCCTCCCTGGTCGCGATCCTGGAGGGGCTGCCCGCCCACGTCGCGATCACCTCCGACGACCTCGTCGACGCGCTCGCCCGTCGCCGCCTCGGCTACGGCCGCGGCGCCCGGATGAAGTTCGAGCAGGACGAGGTCACGATGGTCGGCGGCGTCCGCCACGGCCGCACCCAGGGCGGACCGGTGGCACTCCAGATCGGCAACACCGAGTGGCCCAAGTGGGAGAAGGTGATGAGCGCCGACCCGGTCGACCCCGTCGAGCTCGAAGGGCTCGCCCGCAACGCGGCGCTCACCCGGCCCCGGCCCGGCCACGCGGACCTCGTCGGGATGCAGAAGTACGCCTTCGACGAGGCCCGCCCGGTCCTCGAGCGTGCCTCCGCCCGCGAGACGGCCGCCCGCGTCGCGCTGGGTCGTGTGGCCTCCCACTTCCTCGAGCAGGCGGTCGGCGCCCGGATCGTGTCCCACGTCGTCGAGCTCGGCGGCGTCCCCGCACCCTCGGGCGTGGTGCCCGGCCCCGACGACGTTGCGCGGCTCGACGCCGACCCGGTGCGCTGCCTCGACCCCGAGGCGAGCGCCGAGATGGTGGCGCGGATCGACCAGGCGCACGAGGACGGGGACACCCTCGGCGGCGTTGTCGAGGTGGTCGTCCACGGGTTGCCCCCCGGGCTCGGCTCCCACGTCCACTGGGACCGCCGGCTCGACTCCCGGCTCGCCGGCGCGCTGATGGGCATCCAGGCGATCAAGGGCGTCGAGGTCGGCGACGGGTTCGAGCTGGCGGCCACCCCCGGCTCCGAGGCCCACGACGAGATCGTGCCGACCGAGGAGGGCCTGCGGCGTACGTCGGGGCGTTCCGGCGGCACCGAGGGCGGGATGTCGACCGGGGAGGTGCTCCGGGTCCGGGCAGCGATGAAGCCGATCGCCACCGTCCCGCGGGCGTTGCGCACCGTCGACCTCGCCACCGGCGAGGAGACCACCGCCCACCACCAGCGCTCGGACGTGTGTGCCGTCCCGGCCGCGGGCATCGTCGCCGAGGCGATGGTCGCGCTGGTGCTCGCCGACGCGGTGGTCGAGAAGTTCGGCGGCGACTCGGTCATGGAGACCCGGCGCAACGCCGAGTCCTACCTCGACACGTTGAGCTTCAGGTGAGTCCTGCGGGTCCGCGGGTCGTGCTGGTCGGGCCGATGGGAGCGGGCAAGACGACCGTGGCGGGGCTGGTGGGGAGGGCCTGGGGCGTCCCGGTCCGCGACACCGACGCCGACATCGTCGCGGCCGAGGGGCGCAGCATCGGTGAGATCTTCGTCGACGACGGCGAGAGAGCGTTCCGGGCGATCGAGACGGCGGCGGTCGCCGACGCACTCGCGTCGCACGAGGGCGTGCTCGCGCTCGGGGGCGGCGCGGTGCTCGACGAGCGGACCCGGACCGCGCTCGCCGGCCTGCCGGTCGTCTTCCTCCGCGTCGGCCTCTCCGACGCGGTCAAGCGGGTCGGCCTCGGCAGCGGGCGGCCGCTGCTGCTCGGCAACGTCCGGTCGCGGATCAAGGCGCTGCTCGACGAGCGGACGCCGATCTACGAGTCCGTCGCGAGGCACGTGGTCGACACCGACGGCCGCACCCCGGAGGACGTGGCCGCCGACGTGTGCCGGCTGCTGGAGGAGGGCGCATGACCGGGACCGTGCTCCACGTCGGCGGCGCGTCACCGTACGACGTCGTCGTCGGCCGTGACCTGGGTGACCGGCTCCCGGCGCTGCTGGGACCCTCGGTGCAGCGGGTCGCCGTGCTCTACTCCGACCGCCAGGCCGAGCTCGCGCAGCCCCTCGTCGAGGGGTTGGTCGAGCACCACGACGTGCTGGCCCTCGGGCTGCCCGACGGTGAGGCGGCCAAGACCGCTGCCGTCGCCCACGACTGCTGGGAGGCACTGGGGGAGCGCGGCTTCACCCGCTCCGACGCCGTCGTGACCTTCGGTGGTGGGGCGGTGACCGACCTCGGCGGCTTCGTCGCCGCCAGCTGGCTGCGGGGAGTCGCGGTCGTCCACGTGCCGACCACCCTGCTCGGCATGGTCGACGCGGCTGTCGGCGGCAAGACCGGCATCAACACCGCCGCGGGCAAGAACCTGGTCGGTGCCTTCCACGAGCCCACCGGCGTGCTGTGCGACCTCGCGACGCTCGACACGCTGCCCCGCGCGGACCTGGTCGCCGGGCTGGCCGAGGTCGTGAAGTGCGGCTTCATCGCCGACCCGCGGATCCTGGAGCTGGTCGAGGAGCACGACCCGGCCTCGCTGACCTCCGACTCGCCGGTCCTGCGCGAGCTGGTGGAGCGTGCGATCCGGGTCAAGATCGACGTGGTGGTCGGCGACCTGAAGGAGACCGGCGCCGGCGGTGGGGTCGGCCGCGAGCTGCTCAACTACGGCCACACCCTCGCCCACGCCGTCGAGAAGGCGGAGGGCTACCGGATGCGCCACGGCGACGCGGTCGCCATCGGCTGCGTCTACGCCGCCGAGCTCGCCGGGCTCGCGGGTCTGCTGGACACCGCGACCGTCGACCGGCACCGGGAGGTGCTGCAGCGCGTGGGGCTCCCCACGACGTACGCCAACGCGGGCTTCGAGGAGCTGCTCGCCACGATGCGGGTGGACAAGAAGGCGCGGGGTTCGCAGATCCGGTTCGTGGCGCTGGAGGGCGTCGGTCGGCCGGTGGTGCTCGAACCCACCGATGAGCAGCTGCGGGCCGCCTGGGAGCGGATCGGAGGAGGAGCGGCATGAGGGTGTGGGTGCTGAACGGGCCGAACCTGGGGCGGCTGGGTCGGCGGCAGCCGGAGATCTACGGCACCACGACCCACGACGAGCTGGCCGAGCTGTGCTCCGGCTGGGGCCAGCAGCTCGGGCTCGAGGTCGAGACCCGCCAGACGAACCACGAAGGCGTCCTCGTCGACTGGCTCAACCAGGCCGCCGACGAGGAGATCGCGATCGTGCTCAACGCGGGCGCGTGGACCCACTACTCGCTCGCGCTCTTCGACGCCTGCGCCCAGCTGACGGCGCCCCTGGTGGAGGTGCACATCTCCGACCCCAAGCAGCGGCCCGAGGAGTTCCGCCACACCTCGGTCATCGAGCCGCACGCCCGCGCCACGATCGCCGGTCAGGGGATCGACGGCTACCGGCAGGCGCTCGAGGTCGTGGCCCGCGCGTCGGACTGAGGCAGATCGGTCGCGACTCCGGCGACGTGCTGCCACACTGCTGCCCAGCCACGGGGAGGGAGCGGACATGGCGGTGGTGACGGCGGGGCCGACGGGGGTGCAGCGCGCGCTGCGCGACGACCTGGTGGCCGGGGCCCGGACGCTCGGGACGATCACGGCGGTCGGCGTGGTCTGCGGATGGCTGGTGGTGGGCGTCCTCGCGCGACTGGCGATGCTGCTGCTTGCCGTGCTGAATCCCGACGCCACCGGCGTGACCAGCGACGACGGCTTCGTCATCGGCCAGTTCACGCTCAGCGGGTCGCTCAACCTGATGTTCGTGGCCGGGACGTTCCTGGGTGTCCTCGGGGCTGCGGCCTACGCCGCCCTCCGCGGTCTCCGGGTCGGACCGGAGTGGTTCCGGCTGCTGTCCCTGTCGGTCGGTGCCGGCGTGGTGGTCGGTTCGCAGCTCGTCCACTCCGAGGGCGTCGACTTCCGGGTGCTGGAGCCGTTGTGGCTGGCCGTGGGGCTGTTCGTGGTGCTGCCGACGCTCTTCGTCGCCCTGCTGAGCACGGTCTCCGAACGACTCCTGGCCCGGGACCAGGTGCCGACGCCGGTCGTCGCAGCCGGCCTCGCCTCGTGGCTGGGGGCCTTCGTGCTGCTGCCGCTGCTCGTCGTGATGGCCGCGGGACTGGTGGCACTCCGGAGCGCCGGACGCACCGAGACCGGACGCCGGGCGCTGGCCTCGCCGGTCGGGCCCTGGCTGCTCCGGGCGGCGCTGGCCGTGGTGTTCGTCCTGGCTCTCGCCGACCTCGTGAACGAGCTGCAGCGGCTGACCTGACAGCACGCCCTCCTGACGGGCGGTGCCTCCTGCACGGTTCCGCGACCCCGGACGGTGGAGCAGCCACCGCCGGGGCACGACCACCGGGAACCGGCCGCCCACCCCCGGCGTCAGACCCCGGACACCCCAGGAGAGGCGGCGGACATGGACCGGACGATGACGGTGAGCATCAAGGGACTGCTGGTCACGGGTGTGGTGCTGCTCGCGCTGCTGGTGGCGTACCTGTTGGGGGGTGCCGGGGGCGCCGCGCCGTCACCGGCGCAGGCGGCGCCGGCGGCCTCCGAGCGTCCGGCGAGGGAGGACGTGCGGACGCTGCGGATGGTCGGGACCGGCGAGGCCACCGTGGTCCCCGACCAGCTGGGCTTCACGCTGTCGGTCACGGCCAAGCAGCCCGCGCTCGACGACGCACTGGGACGGTCCAGCGCCACCATGCGGCGCGTCCTCGCCGCGCTGGACGACCAGGGGGTGCGCGAGGCCGACGTGCAGACCACCGGGCTGCAGATGTATCCGGAGTACGACTACCCGTCCTACGGCCCGCCCGTCCTGACCGGCTACCGCGTCACCCAGCGCGCCCGGGTCGTCGTGCGGGAGCTGGCCCAGGGCGGGGAGGCCGTCAGCACGGCCGTCGAGACCGGGGGCAACGCGGTCCGTGTCACCGACATCCGGCTGGCCGTCTCGGACCCGGAGGCCGCGCTGGGCCGGGCCCGCGACGCGGCGGTCGAGGCGGCCACCGCCAAGGCCGAGCAGTACGCCGCCGCCACGGGGCAGACCCTCGGTGAGGTGCTCGGGCTGCGGGAGGTCGGGGGCGGCACGCCGCGGCCGCAGCCGGTCCTGTCGTTCCAGCGGGCGGCTCGCGACGAGCTGGCCGCGCTGCCCGTCAAGGCGGGCCGTGACGACCTCGACGTCAAGGTCGAGGTGGTGTGGGCCTTCGAATAGGAGGTCGGCCGGGACGGCCGATAACCTGCGTGCCATGGCGACGACGAACGACCTCAAGAACGGCATGGTGCTGAACCTCGACGGCCAGCTCTGGCAGGTCATGTGGTTCCAGCACCACAAGCCCGGCAAGGGCGGCGCGGTCGTCCGCACCAAGCTCAAGAACGTCGAGAGCAACAAGACGGTCGACAAGACCTTCAACGCCGACGTGAAGGTCGACGTCGCCAACGTCGACAAGCGCACGATGCAGTACCTCTACAACGACGGCACGTCGTACGTCTTCATGGACACCCAGACCTACGACCAGCTCGAGGTCGACCCCGCCATCGTCGGCCCCTCCAAGAGCTTCCTGCTCGAGAACGGCGAGGCGATCGTCGCCACCAACGACGGCCGCGTCCTCTACATCGAGCTGCCCGCCTCCGTGGAGCTCGAGATCACCTTCACCGAGCCCGGTGTCGCGGGCGACTCGGCGACCGGCCGCACCAAGCCGGCCACGCTCGAGACCGGCCACGAGATCCAGGTGCCGCTGTTCATCACCCAGGGGGAGCGGGTCAAGGTCGACACCCGCGACTCCTCCTACCTCGGCCGCGTGAAGGGCTGACGACGGCACGTGCCTGCCAGGAGCAAGGCCCGCAAGCGGGCCCTCGACGTGCTGTTCGCCTCCGAGCTGCGGGGCGAGGACCCGGTCGTCGCCCTCGACCGCGCGATCGCCGAGGGTGAGGGACCGACCAACGACTACACCGGCTTCCTCGTGCGTGGGGTGACCGAGCGCCGGGGGCAGATCGACGAGGCGCTCTCGACGTACGCCGAGGGCTGGACGCTCGCCCGGATGCCTGCCGTCGACCGCAACGTGCTGCGGATCGGCGCGTTCGAGGTGCTCTGGGTCGACGACGTCCCCGACCCGGTCGCGGTGACCGAGGCGGTCGCCCTGGTCCGCGACCTCTCGACCGACGAGTCGCCGGGATTCGTCAACGGCGTCCTCGGCGCCGTGCTGCGCAACAAGGAGTCGTTGACCCGCTGACGCGAGGTCCGGGCATGGCCCTACTGTTCAGCCATGACGAACATGGGGCACGTGGCGTCGCGCGCCAAGAACAACGACGGGTTCGGGGCCGTGATCCGGGTCGGCATGGTGGCGTACGGCCTCGTGCACATCCTCATCGCGTGGCTCGCGCTGCAGATCGCCTTCGGCGAGCAGTCCAGCAACGCGTCCAGCACCGGCGCACTCCACACCCTCGCCTCGCAGCCCCTCGGGGCCGTCCTGGTGTGGGTCGTCGCGATCGGGCTGATGGCGCTGGTCGTGTGGCGCGCGCTCGAGGCGTGGCAGGCCTGGCGGACCGAGGACGGCACCGACCGGGTGAAGAGCGTCCTGGGCGACGTCGGCAAGGGCGTGATCTATGCGGTGCTGGCGTTCACCGCCCTCAAGACCGCGATCGGAGACACGACCGGTGGTGGTGGCGGCAAGGGCGGCGGTGGCAAGGGCGGCGGCGGCAGCACGGACAGCCTCACCGCGCAGGTGCTCGCGATGCCCGGCGGCACGCTGCTGGTCGGCGCTGCGGGTCTCGGCGTGCTCGGCTACGCCTGCTACTACGTCTGGCAGGGCTGGTCGGAGAAGTTCCTCGAGAAGCTGGACGGCGGCTCCCGCAACCGCGACGTCACCAGGGCCTACAAGTACCTCGGGAAGGTCGGCTTCATCGCCAAGGGCATCGCCATCGGCGTGATCGGCGGGCTGTTCGTCTTCGCCGCCGTCACCCACGACCCGAAGAAGTCCGCGGGCCTCGACCAGGCGCTGCAGGAGATCGCGCAGCAGCCGTTCGGCCAGGCGCTCCTGGTGGCGGTCTCCCTCGGCATCGGCTGCTACGGGGTGTTCTGCTTCGCCCGCGCCCGCCACATGTCGCCCTGAGCGGCCTCACCCCAGCCCGGCCACGGCGGCGACCGCCCGGTCCACCTCCTCGGGCGAGGTGACGATGCTCGGGCCCAGTCGCAGGTAGGACTGCCGGTACGGCGTCGCGCTGGCGACGATCCCGGCCTCGCGCAGCCCGATCACGGCGTTGGCGGGGAGCATCCCGTCCACGTCGACGCAGACGATGCCGGCCGAGACCTCCGGGTCCGCCGGAGTGACCACCGTGATCCGGTCGATCCCGGCGAGGCCCTCCTTCAGCGCGCTCGCCTGATCGGTGGTGCGCGCCACCACCCGGTCGCGGCCGATCCGCTCGTGGAACGCGAACGCCTCGGCCAGCGCCCATCGGTGCTCGAAGTCGTGGTAGCCGCCGGGGGAGAGCCGCGCCCCGCCCTGCGGCCCGGAGAAGCTGGGGATCAGCTCGGTGAGCGGATCCCAGTCGCGGGCCCAGACGATGCCGGTGCCGCGCGGCCCGAAGAGCCACTTGTGGGTGCCGGTCGCCAGGAAGTCGCAGCCGAGCTCCGGCAGGTCCACGTCGACGGCGCCGAAGCCGTGCACGCCGTCGACGCACAGCAGCACCCGGTCGGCGGGTTCCCGGCGCCGGTTCAGGTCGGCGATCGCGGCGCCGTACTCCGCAACGGGCAGCCGGACGCCGGTGCTGGAGTGCACCCAGGTCACCGCGACGACCCGGGTCGCCGGCCCGATCGCGTCGACCAGACGGCTGGTGAGCTCGTCGACGGTCGCGGTCGCCGGGTCGTCGTACACGGTGACCCGGCGGACCCGGGCGCCGGTGCGGAGCGCGACCAGCCGCAGCGTGTCCTCGGTCGAGAAGAAGTCGTGGGTCGTGGTGAGGATCTCGTCGCCGGGCTGGAGGTCGAGTCCCCCGTACATCACGGCGATGCCCATCGTGGTGCTGTCGGTGAGGGCCACCTGGTCCACGGTGCCGCCGACGTACGACGCCGCCGCGCGGCGTGCCGCCTCCTCGAGCAGGGAGCCGTCGTGCAGCGCGGCGTCGGTGTCGAGCTCGAGCCGGTCACGGTGGTGGGCGACGGCGGCGGAGACCTGGGCGGTGTGGGACGAGAGCACGAAGGCCGCGAACTGGGCCCGGTCGGTGGCGAGCGGGAACTGGGCGCGCACCGACGCCCAGTCGTGCGGGTCGAAGTCGGGGACCGTGTAGTCGTCGGGGCCCGCGAGCCCGGCAGCGCTGCGGGTCTCCGACGCGGCGGCGCTGGGAGCGGGGTCGGTGGTGGCGTCAGCGGGAGCGGGCTCACCGCGCGTCGCGCACCCGCCGAGCAGCCCGGCCCCGCCGACCAACCCGGCGCCGAGCAGCGTGCGGCGGTTCGGTGTGATCACCGGACCATGGTGACCCGGCGGTGCCGTCACGACCAGAGCAGCGAGCCGGCGTCCTTGACTCGCCTGACAGGGTGGCGCCATGGCGACCTACGACGTGGACGTGGTGGTGCTGGGCCTGGGGCCGGGTGGAGAGTACGCCGCGCAGAAGCTCGCCGAGGCGGGGCTCGACGTCGTCGGCGTCGAGCGTGACCTCGTGGGCGGCGAGTGCCCGTTCTACGGCTGCATCCCGTCCAAGATGATGATCCGCGCGTCCGACGCGCTGGCCGAGGCCCGACGCGTCGACGCCCTGGCCGGCAAGGCCGACGTCACGCCCGACTGGGGTGCCGTCGCGACCCGGATCGACAAGCAGGCGACCAACCACTGGCGCGACGACTCCCACGTCGAGCGGCTCGAGGCGGCCGGGGTGCGCATCGTCCGGGGCGAGGGGCGGCTCGCCGGCGAGGGCACGGTCCGGGTGGGGGAGGACGATTACGTCGGGGCGCGTGGCGTGGTGCTCAACGTCGGGACCTCACCCGCCCGGCTGCCGATCGAGGGGCTGGCGGAGACGCCGTACTGGACCAACCGCGAGATCGTGAAGGTCGCCGAGCTGCCGTCGTCCCTGGCCATCATCGGCGGCGGCGCGATCGGGTGCGAGCTGGCCCAGGTCTTCGCGCGGTTCGGCTCGCAGGTGACGGTGCTCGAGATGGCCGACCGGCTGCTGGCCCCGGAGGAGCCCGAGACGAGCGAGCTCGTCGAGCAGGTCTTCACCGACGAGGGCATCCGGGTCGAGACCGGCATCACCATCGAGCGGGTCGACCACGACGGCCGGTTCACGATCACCACCGACCGCGGCGCCATCGAGGCCGACCAGCTGCTGGTGGCGGCCGGGCGCTCGCTCAACCTGCGCGGCCTCGGCCTCGACACCGTCGGGCTGGATCCCGACGGTGGGTCGACCAAGGCCCTCGAGACCGACGAGCGGATGCGCGCGGGGGACCGGCTGTGGGCGGTCGGCGACATCACCGGCCACGGTCCGTTCACCCACGTCTCGATGTACCAGGGCGAGATCGCGGCGCGCGACGTGCTCGGCCAGGAGGGATTCACCGCCGACTACCGCGCCGTGACCCGGGTGACCTTCACCGACCCCGAGGTCGGCGCGGTCGGCATGACCGAGCAACAGGCGCGGGACGCCGGGATCGACGTCCGGGTCGGCCACGCCGACATCGCGGAGTCCAGCCGCGGTTGGATCCACCAGCAGGGCGCGACCGGGCTGCTCAAGCTGGTGGCCGACGCCGACCGCGGCGTGCTCGTCGGCGCCTCGTCGGTGGGCCCGAACGGGGGCGAGGTGCTCGGCCTGCTCGCACTCGCGGTGCACGCCGAGGTGCCGCTCGAGCGGCTCGCGTCGATGCACTACGCCTACCCGACCTTCCACCGGGCGGTGGAGGTCGCGGTCGCCTCGATCCTGTAGCAGACGGCCTGTCTGGGGACTCTGCCGGGGAGGCCGCCGCCCCCGGGGTGGCCACAGCAGGAAACTCGGATGTCCTACATGCCTGCCCGCCACCAGGGCCCGGCTCACCGCGACGAGCCGTTGCCGCCCACCGACGACCCGCTGAACGGTCCGCTCGCGCGACCCGCCGCCGCTGCCCCCGCGCCCACACCCGCCGCCGAGAGCGCGCCCGAGCCGCCCGCCGCGGCGCCCGCTCGCCGTCCGGAGCAGGCGGAGCGGCCCTCGTGGGCCGAACAGCCCGCACCCGAGCCCGACGTACCGCGCTTCATGTCGGCCACGGACTTCCTGGAGCGGCGCGCCGAGCACGAGGGGTACGGGCCGCCGACGTGGGGCTGGCGGGGCAGGCTGCACCGCTGGACCGGCGGCACCGTCAGCCCGCGGATGGGTGCGGACGAGATGCAGTACGCCCGCGACCGCGCCGCGATCCAGCGCGCCTTCGACGGGCCCCGCACGATCGCCTTCCTCAACCCCAAGGGCGGTGCCGCCAAGACGACCAGCGTGCTGGTCGCCGGCTACAGCTTCGGCACCGTGCGTGGTGGCGGCGTGGTCGCCGGGGACAACAACGAGACGCGCGGCACCCTCGGCATCCGGGGGCAGCGTGCCGGCCACGGCAACACCACGCGTGAGCTGCTCGAGGACCTGGAGCGCTTCAACGACGTCTACCAGGCGCGGATCGGCGACCTGGGCGCCTTCGTCCGCTCGCAGGGGCGACGCCCACTTCGACGTGCTGGCCTCCGACGAGCGTCCGGACGTCACCGGCATGATCCGGGCCTCGGACTTCACGGCGGTCCACCAGCTGCTCGAGCGGTTCTACCGACTCGTCCTCGTCGACACCGGCAACAACATGCGGGCCGAGAACTGGCTGGCCGCGGCCGAGGCCGCCGACCTGCTGGTCGTGACCACGACGGTCCGCGAGGACACCGGCTACTCGGGGCTGTGGATGCTCGACGCGCTGCAGGACGCGGGCTACCAGGACCTCAAGCACCGGACGATCACGGTGCTGTCCGAGCCGGCGTCGCACGTCGACGAGCAGCTCGCCCAGGACATGGTCGACGTCTACGAGCAGCGGACCAAGGCGGTCTTCCGGGTGCCGTACGACCCCGCTCTGGTCTCGGGCTCCGTCGTCCCGTACGACCAGCTCAGCGACGCGACCCGGCTGGCATGGGTCCGCGCCTGCGCCACGATGGCCGGACAGCTGTGGGGCGGACCCACCAGCGGCGGTCCGACTGCTAGGGTCGCCTGCGATCGACATCCTTTAACGAGCCGTCCCGTGAGGCGGAGAAGGAGGTCCGGCAGGCATGCCAACCTTGGGGCCGGCCCAGCCCGCACCCGACGAGGCCACCGCGACGCCGTCCGGCGGACGCACGGTCCTCGACCAGACCGACATCGCCCGGGCACTGACCCGCATCTCCCACGAGATCCTCGAGCGCAACAAGGGCGCCGCCGACCTGGTCCTGCTCGGGATCCCGAGCCGCGGCGTGCCGCTCGCGCACCGCGTCGCCGACCGGATCGCCTCGGTCGAGGGCGTCGAGGTGCCGGTGGGGTCGCTCGACGTCACGATGTACCGCGACGACCTGCGACTGAAGCCGGCGCGCACGCTGCTGCCGACCGAGATCCCCAGCGGCGGCATCGACGGCCGCACCGTGGTGCTCGTCGACGACGTGCTCTTCTCCGGCCGCACCATCCGGGCCGCGCTCGACGCGCTGACCGAGATCGGCCGGCCCGCCGCCGTACGCCTGGCGGTGCTCGTCGACCGCGGACACCGGGAGCTGCCGATCCGAGCCGACTTCGTCGGCAAGAACCTCCCCACCTCGCTCGTGGAGCGGGTCCGGGTCACCGTCGCCGAGACCGACGGCACCGATGCGGTGACCATCGAGGGCTCGGCACTGGGTGGGGCCACCGAAGGAGGGACGGCGTGAAGCGACACCTGCTCTCGGCCGGCGACCTGTCCCGCGACGACGCACAGCTGGTCCTGGAGACCGCCGCGGAGATGCGGGCCCTCGCCGACCGCCCGATCAAGAAGCTGCCAGCCCTGCGCGGCCGGACCGTGGTCAACCTCTTCTTCGAGGACTCCACCCGCACCCGGATCTCGTTCGAGGCGGCGGCCAAGCGGCTCTCCGCCGACGTCATCAACTTCGCCGCCAAGGGCTCCTCGCTCTCCAAGGGCGAGTCGCTCAAGGACACCGCGCTGACGCTCGAGGCGATGGGCGCCGACGCGGTCGTCGTACGCCACGGCGCCTCGGGCGCGCCGCACCGGCTGGCCCACTCCGGCTGGGTGCACTCCTCGGTGCTCAACGCGGGCGACGGCACCCACGAGCACCCCACCCAGGCGCTGCTCGACGCGTTCACCATGTGGCGCCACCTCGGCCCGCTCGACGGACGCCGGGTGGCGATCGTCGGCGACGTGCTGCACTCGCGGGTGGCGCGCTCCAACGCGCTGCTGCTGCAGACCCTCGGGGCCGAGGTCACGCTGGTCTCGCCGCCGACGCTGGTGCCGGTGGGCATCGACACCTGGGGCGTCGAGACGTCGTACGACCTCGACGCGGTGCTGCCGAAGGCCGACGTGGTGATGATGCTGCGCGTGCAGCGCGAGCGGATGCAGGGCGGCTTCTTCCCGACGCCGCGCGAGTACTCACGTCGATACGGCCTCGACGCGCGCCGGATGGCGACCCTGCAGGACCACACGATCGTGATGCACCCCGGCCCGATGGTCCGGGGCATGGAGATCACCGCCGACGTGGCGGACTCCGACCGCTCGGTCATCGTCGAGCAGGTCACCAACGGCGTGGCCGTCCGGATGGCCGTGCTCTACCTGCTGCTCAGCTCCGACACCCAGGAGGACAGTTCCTCGTGACCAGCCCCGAGACCCGCTACCTGATCCGGGGCGCGTCCGTCCTCGGCGCCGAGCCCACCGACCTGCTGCTGCGGGACGGCGTCGTCGCCGGCATCGGCGACGGACTCCCCGCAGCCGGCGCCGAGGTCGTCGACGCGAGCGGCCTGGTCGCGCTGCCCGGCCTGGTCGACCTGCACACCCACCTGCGCGAGCCCGGTCGCGAGGACGCCGAGACCGTCCTGTCCGGCACCCGGGCCGCGGCGATGGGTGGCTTCACCGCCGTCCACGCGATGGCCAACACCGATCCGGTGGCCGACACCGCCGGCGTCGTGGAGCAGGTCTGGCGGCTCGGGCGCGAGGGCGGCTACTGCGACGTCCGGCCGGTGGGTGCGGTCACCGTCGGCCTGGCGGGGGAGCGGCTCGCCGAGCTCGGCGCGATGGCCGACTCGGCCGCCCGGGTCCGGGTGTTCTCCGACGACGGGAAGTGCGTCAGCGACGCGGTGCTGATGCGCCGGGCGCTGGAGTACGTCAAGGCGTTCGACGGGGTGGTGGCCCAGCACGCGCAGGAGCCGCGGCTCACCGAGGGTGCCCAGATGAACGAGGGCGAGCTCTCCGGCCGGCTCGGCCTCACCGGGTGGCCGGCGGTCGCCGAGGAGGCGGTCATCGCCCGCGACTGCCTGCTCGCGGCCCACGTCGGCTCCCGGCTGCACGTGTGCCACGTGTCCACCGCGGGGTCGGTCGAGATCGTCCGTGACGCCAAGGCCCGGTCGAAGGAGGAGGGGGGCTGGGACGTCACCGCCGAGGTCTGCCCCCACCACCTGCTGCTGACCGACGACCTCGCTGCGACGTACGACCCGATCTACAAGGTCAACCCGCCGCTGCGCAGCGCCGCCGACGTCGAGGCGCTGCGCGCCGGGCTGGCCGACGGCACGATCGACATCGTCGCGACCGACCACGCACCGCACCCCCACGAGGACAAGGACTGCGAGTGGGCGGCCGCGGCGTTCGGGATGCTCGGCCTCGAGACCGCGCTCTCGGTGGTGCAGGAGACCATGGTCGACCCCGGGCTGCTCGACTGGGCGGGCGTCGCCGAACGGATGTCCCACGCCCCGGCCCGGATCGGCCGGGTGGGCGACCAGGGCCGGCCGATCGCCGAGGGATCGCCCGCCAACGTCGTGCTCTACGACCCGTCGGTCCGGCGCACCGTCGAGGCCTCGACGTCGGCCTCGCTGTCGCGCAACACCCCGTACGCCGGGATCGAGCTGCCGGGCCGGGTGGTCGCGACCTTCCTGCGCGGGCGCGCCACGGTTCTCGACGGCAAGCTGCAGTAGCTGGCATTGACATCGACGGCCCGGGCGGCATCCTCGGTCCCGTGACCGACCCTCGCGACTGGCTGCTCACCACCACCGAGCGTGGCAACCCGGGCACCCGCCTCGACGATCAGCACCCCGGGGAGCGTGCGTGGTCGGAGGGCAACCGGGTCACGCCCCTGGTCCACGGCGCGTCCTACTTCCGGGAGCTGTACGAGGTCCTGACCGCGACCCGGACGGGTGACCTGGTGCTGTTCACCGACTGGCAGGGCGACGCGGACGAGCGGCTCACCGGCGAGCCCGGCTCGGAGGTGGAGGAGGTGCTCGGCGCCGCCGACGAGCGTGGTGTCGACGTCCGGGGGCTGGTGTGGCGCTCCCACCTCGACCAGACCGGCTTCTTCGCCACCGAGAACCGGCACCTCGGCGAGCGGCTGCAGCGTCGGGGCGCGGAGGTGCTGCTTGACATGCGGGTCCGGACCGGCGGCTCGCACCACCAGAAGTTCGTGGTCGTCCGCCACCGCGACGACCCCGCCCGCGACGTCGCGTTCGTCGGCGGCATCGACCTCGCCCACAACCGGCGCGACGACGCGGAGCACCGGGGCGACCCGCAGCCGCAGCCGCTCTCTCGCGAGTACGGTCCCCACCCGCCCTGGCACGACGTGCAGGTGAAGATCCAGGGGCCGGCGGTCCACGACGTCGAGACCGTGTTCCGCGAGCGCTGGGAGGACCCGACGCCGCTGAGCCGGAGCCCGCTGCGCACCCTCTCGGACAGGCTGCGCCGGCTCGACGTCCACGCCGACCCGCTCCCGGCCCAGCAGCCGCCCCCACCCGCGGCGGGCACGCACACGGTGCAGCTGCTGCGGACCTACCCGAACCTGCGGCACGGCCGCGACTTCCCCTTCGCCCGGGGTGGCGAGCGCAGCGTCGCCCGCGGCTACACCAAGGCCCTCGCACGCGCCACCGACCTGGTCTACGTCGAGGACCAGTACTTCTGGGGCCACGACGTCGGCGACCGCTTCCTCACCGCGCTGCGCGAGCGACCGGGGCTGCGGCTGGTGGTGGTGATCCCGTTGCACCCCGACGTCGAGGGGCTGGCCCGGATGCCCGAGCTGCTGGGACGCAGCCGGGCGTTCCGGTCGGTGCTGGAGGCAGCGCCGGGGCGGGTGGCGGCGTACGGGCTGGAGAACCGCGCCGGCACACCGGTCTACGTGCACGCCAAGGTCTGCGTCATCGACGACACCTGGGCCAGTGTCGGCTCCGACAACTTCAACCGCCGCTCGTGGACCCACGACTCCGAGCTGTCGTGCGTGGTGCTCGACACCGACTACGCCCGGTCGCTGCGGCTGACGCTGGCCGCCGAGCACCTCGACCGGCTCGCCGCGGTCGAGTCGGAAGGCCTGGAGCAGGTGCTGGCCGACTGCGTGGACCCCGCGGGTCTCTTCGACGCCTACGCCGCGTGCGCGGACCGGCTGGACGCCTGGCACGCGCACGGGCGGACCGGCGACCGGCCGCCGGGCCGGCTGCGACGGCTGCCGCTCCCGACGCTGGGCCGGTTCACCAGCCGGTGGGCGCGGCTGCCGCTGGAGGTCCTCCACGACCCCGACGGCCGCCCCGGGCCGCTCCGCGGCGGGCAGGACTACTGACCGGAGCGGGGCGGCCCCAGGGTGACCGAAGACCGGGAGGATCCGCGCGCAGGGAAGTAGTCCAGTGGGAGCAGGACTACTGAACGGAGCGCGGGAGCACCAGCCGGATCGCCCGCAGCCGCTCGTACGCCGGGCGGCACGCCTCGGCCACGGCCGCGTCGTGCGGCGAGAGGTCGACCTCTCGGGGCCGGTACGGCGCGAAGCCGGTCGAGCCCCACACCGCGTCGTACCAGTGGGGGGCCCAGACCCCGTCGGAGTCGCGCGGCCCGGCGGGCCAGGCGAGCATCCGGTCGGTGAACGGGATGCCGAGCCAGTCGCACAGCCACTGCAGGTGGCTCCGGGGGTCACGCAGGAAGTCGGCGGCGTCGATGACCGGCGGCTGCTCCCCGGAGAGCTCGAGCTGGTCGAGCAGGTCGAGCTGCTGGAGCAGGCCGATGTCCTCGGGCTCGCACGCCTCACGGGACTTCACGTAGGAGGACACGACCTCGGCCGGGTCGCGGACCAGCAGCACGTTGCGGAACTCGCGGATCCAGCCGAGGTCCTGGCCCGGGGCCAGGTGCTGGGTCATGTGCTTGGCGTAGTGGACCGTGCGGCCCTCGGGCAGCGGGGCGCGCAGGTCGTCCACGACGCGGTCGACGTCGGTCGGCTGCGACGCGATCACCTGGTCGCGGGCCGGGTGGTCGAGCCCGGTGCGCAGGAGGAACGAGGCGTAGAACGGCTCGTCGACGACGACGGTGTCGGCCCGGTTCTCCCAGGCGCGCATCATCGCCGTGGAGATGTTGCGGGGGCCGGACCACATGGCGACCCGGGTCACCCCGTCGGCCGTCACGGCGCCGCCCGCCCGGCGACGTCGGCGACGACGTGGTCGGCGTACAGCTGCTGGAGGCGCTCGACGACCGGGCCCCGCGCACCGGAGCCGATGGTGCGGCCGTCGACGCTGCGGACCGGCACCAGCCCGGCGAAGGTGCCGGTGACGAACGCCTCCCGGGCGGAGTAGACGTCGGTCAGGCTGAAGGTCGTCTCGCGGGCGGCGATCCCGGCGCCGCGGCAGACCTCGAGGACGTTGCCGCGGGTGATGCCGTCGAGGCAGAACCGGCCGTCGGAGGTCCACACCTCCGGCTCCTCGGGGGTGCCGACCACGACGAAGAAGTGGGTCGAGTTGCAGGTGGCCACGAAGCCGTGCGGGTCGAGCATCAGCGCCTCGTCGGCGCCGGCGGTGAACGCCTGGATGCAGGCGGCGATGTCGTTGAGCTTGCTGTGGGCGTTGAGCTTGGGGTCGAGGGTGTCGGGCGTCGCACGGCGGACGTGGGTGGTGAAGAGCGTGATGCCCTCGGTCACCGTCGAGGGCATCGGTTCCTTGTGCTCGGCGATGATGACGACGGTCGCGGGGCCGACCGTGACCCGCGGGTCCTGGTACGGCGTCGACTTCACGCCGCGCGTGACCATCAGCCGGACGTGCACGCCGTCGCGCATGTCGTTGGCGGCGAGGGTGGTGTAGATCGCCCGGGTGAGCTCCTCGCGGGACAGGCCGATGTCCATCATGATCGCGGCGGCGCCCTGCCACAGGCGGTCGAGGTGCCGCTCGAGGAACGCCGGGTGGCCGCCGTGGACCCGCAGCCCCTCCCACACGCCGTCGCCGAGGACGAAGCCGGAGTCGAACACCGAGACCACGGCCTCGGCACGGGGCCGCAGCTCGCCGTTGACCCAGATCAGGATCTCGGCGTTGCGCGGGTCGTCGGCGTGGTCGTGCGTCCCGTGAGCCATGCGCTCACCCTAGGGCGCGCTCGGCCCGGGTCCGGCTCAGGCGGCACGGGGGGCGAGCGACGTCCCGCAGCGGGGGCAGTGCCGACCCGCGCACAGGTCCAGCTCCTGGCCGCAGGCGCAGGTGGCCGGGCGGCGGTCGCTGTGCTGCAGCGGGTGGAGCGTGGCCCAGGCCTGGCGTTCGGTGGTCATCGTCGTCACCTCCCTCCTCGCCGGTGTGCCGAGCTCGGTATGCCGAGTGTCAGGTGTTCGGAGCGGAAGCTCCTGTGGATGTGGACCCGCCGCCCGGGGCAGACTCATCGCATGCCGGACCACCGACGCCTGGTCACCGCGGACGCGCTCGTCGTCGTGGACGTGCAGCGTGGGCTGGTCGAGGGCGCGGACGCCGTGGCGGACGCAGCGAGCTGGCTCTCGCGGTGGCGGCGGGCGCTCGACGCCGCGCGGTCGGCCGGTGTGCCGGTGGTGCACCTGCAGGACGACGGCACGGATCCCGGCTCGCCCATCCCGCGCGGCTCGACCGGCTGGGAGCTCGTGCTCGAGGTGGCCGAGGGCGAACCCGTGGTGCGCAAGGAGCACGACGACGGCTTCCTCGGAACGGTGCTCGAGGAGCTCCTCCGCACGGCCGGCTCGACGCGGCCCTGCCTGGTCGGCATCCAGTCCGAGATGTGCGTGGCCGGCACCGCCCGCGGCGCCATGTCCCGCGGACTCACGGTCGTCCTCCCGCGCGACGGTCACACCACGTACGACGTCCCGGCCGACGGGGAGGAGCCGGCCGTGCCCGCGGCCCAGGTGTCGCGGGTCGCGGAGTGGGCGCTGGGTGACGCGCTCGTCGCGCCGGCGCGGCTCGCCGACGTCGAGTTCGTCCGCTGAGCCGCCGGGCGGTGGCCGTGCTGCGGCTCAGCCCCGGCGCTCGACCGTGATCCGGTTGCCCCGGCCGTCGTTGCGGACGTCGGTCTCACCCCGGCGTACCCGGACCGAGTTGTCGTCCCCGGTCACGACCAGCGAGTCGAGCCGGAGGTAGCGCACGGTGTTGGTGTCGCCGCCGACGGTGGCGTCGACGCCGCGCTCGGCACGCAGGGTGTTGTGGCGCCCCGGGGTCCGCAGCGTCAGCACCCGGTCGGCGGTGACGGTCGCCCCGCGGCCGGCGAGGCGCGCGTGCTCGGCCAGGCCGGCGACGGCCACCCGGGAGCCGGGGGAGGAGACCCTCAGCGACCGCACCGACGGGGTGCGGAGGTCGTGGCCGCCGCCGCGCACGACCAGCGTGCCGATCGGCTTCGCGACCACCGTGTTCCGCTGTCCGCGCACGACGAGCCGGGTCGCGGTGGGCATCTGCACCGTCACGTCGTCGGCCAGCACCCTGACCACGCCGCACGTGCCGTTGAGGTCGTAGGTCACGTCGTCCCACCGGAGCTCGACCGGGCTCTGTGCGCAGCTGACCGGGACGGGCAGGCCGGCCTCGGCGGGCGCCGAGGTCAGGCCCAGGGAGAGGAGCAGGCTCGCGCCGAGCGCGGCGAGGGGACGGGCGGGCGACACGGAGCCTCCGGGGTGTGTGGGACGTGGAGCAATGACGTACCGACAGTATGCGAACCGGGTCGCGGGTGTCGCTCCCGGCCACGGTGATGTCGCGCACAGCCCCCGTCAGGCCTCGGTGGCCGCCGTGAGCGGCGCGGGCTCCTCGCCGCTGCCGAGCAGCATGGCGTAGCTGACCCCGGCGATCACGGCCCCGACCAGCGGTGCCAGCCAGAACGCCCAGAGCTGCAGCATCGCGTCGCTCCCGGCGAACAGCGCCGGGCCCGTGGAGCGGGCCGGGTTCACCGAGGTGTTGCTGACCGGGATGCTGGCCAGGTGGATCAGCGTCAGGCTGAGGCCGATGCTGATCGGCGCGAAGCCCTTGGGGGCGCGGGTGTCGGTGGCGCCGAGGATGACGTAGAGGAAGAACGCGGTCAGCACGACCTCGATCACCAGCACGGACAGCAACGAGTAGCCCTCCGGCGAGCGGTCGGCGTACCCGTTGGTGGCGAACCCAGACTCCTGCGCGCTGAACCCGTCGACCCCGTCGGCCACGACCCACAGCACCGCCGCGGCGGCGACCGCCGCGATCACCTGGGTCACGACGTAGCCCGGGACGTCCTTCCACGCGAACCGCCGCGCGGTCGCCAGCCCGAGGGTCACCGCGGGGTTGAAGTGGCCGCCACTGACGTGCCCGACGGCGTACGCCATCGTCAGCACCGTGAGTCCGAAGGCCAGCGACACGCCCAGGAACCCGATGCCGACGTCGGGGATGCCGGCCGCGAGCACCGCGCTGCCGCACCCCCCGAACACCAGGAAGAAGGTCCCGAGGAACTCGGCGCCTAGCCGCTGAGCCGTCGTGTGTCCGCCCATGCCGCGTCTCCCCTTGCGTGTGGCGATCAGGGCTCCACTGTCCTCCACGAGCCCTGCCCGGGGAAGCCCCCGGACGCTGATAGGGTCGCTCGTGCTCGACATCCTTTAACGATCCGTCCCGTGAGGCGGAGAAGGAGGTTGGACGCAGTTGACTCTCCCTGCGCCGCCCAGCCCAGCGCTGCTCGTCCTCGAGGACGGCCGCACCTTCCATGGGGACTCCTACGGAGCCGAGGGCGAGACCTTCGGCGAAGCCGTGTTCTCGACCGGCATGACCGGTTACCAGGAGACCCTGACCGATCCCAGCTACCACCGGCAGGTGGTCGTGATGACCGCCCCCCACGTGGGCAACACCGGGATGAACGACGAGGACCCGGAGTCCTCGCGGATCTGGGTCAGTGGGTACGTCGTCCGTGACCCCGCCCGGATGCCGTCGAGCTGGCGCTCGCGTCGCAGCCTCGACGACGCGCTCCGCGACCAGGGGGTCGTCGGGATCTCCGGCATCGACACCCGCGCCCTGACCCGGCACCTGCGGGAGCGAGGTGCGATGCGGGTCGGCATCTCCTCCACCGAGACCGACCCGGACGCGCTGCTGGACCGGGTCCTCGGCTGCGACGCCATGGCCGGCGCCGAGCTGGCCTCCGCGGTCTCCACCGCCGAGCCGTACGTCGTCGCGGCGCAGGGCGAGCGCCGGTTCACGGTCGCGGCGATCGACCTCGGGCTGAAGGCCAACACCCCGCGGATGATGGCCGAGCGGGGGATCGAGGTCCACGTCCTGCCGGCCACGGCGACGCTGGACCAGGTGCAGGCGGTCCAGCCGGACGGTCTCTTCTTCTCCAACGGGCCGGGCGACCCGGCGGCGACCACCTCGCAGGTGGCGCTGCTCGAGGCCGCGCTGGCCGCCGGCATCCCCTACTTCGGGATCTGCTTCGGCAACCAGCTCTTCGGCCGCGCCCTGGGCTTCGGCACCTACAAGCTCACCTACGGCCACCGCGGCATCAACCAGCCGGTGATGGACCGCACCACCGGCAAGGTCGAGGTCACCGCCCACAACCACGGGTTCGCCGTCAACGCCCCGCTCGACGGCACCACCACCACCCCGTTCGGCGAGGCGACCGTGTCGCACGTCTGTCTCAACGACGGGGTGGTCGAGGGGCTGGAGCTGCGGCGCGACGACCGGCTGGTGGCGTTCTCGGTGCAATACCACCCGGAGGCCGCGGCCGGACCGCACGACGCGGCCTATCTGTTCGACCGGTTCTGCGACCTGATGGGAGGTGCTCGATGAAGGTGACGGTCGAGTTGCCACGCGTGCGTGTCGAGTTGCCTCGCGCGGGGGTTGAGTTGCCCCGAGTGCGCGTCGAGTTGCCTCGCGCCGGGGTTGATTCGTGCCTCGTCGCCACCGAGTCGAGTCCCGGTGCCGTCCGACGGGGCAACGAGACACGAATCAACGTGCCACTCGACGCCGGTGCCGCGGCTCGCGGCGGACCCCGCTCGACGCATCGGCACGGCGTGCCTCGGAAGGAGTGCTGCTGATGCCGCGGCGTGAAGACATCCAGAGCGTCCTGGTGATCGGGTCGGGACCGATCGTGATCGGGCAGGCCTGCGAGTTCGACTACTCCGGCACCCAGGCGTGCCGGGTGCTCCGTGCCGAGGGGCTGCGGGTGGTGCTGGTCAACTCGAACCCCGCGACGATCATGACCGACCCGGAGTTCGCCGACGCGACGTACGTCGAGCCGATCACGCCCGAATTCGTCGAGAAGGTGATCGAGAAGGAGCGACCCGACGCGCTGCTCGCCACGCTCGGCGGCCAGACCGCGCTCAACACGGCCATCGCGCTCGACGAGAACGGGGTGCTCGAGAAGTACGGCGTGGAGCTGATCGGCGCCTCCATCGAGGCGATCAACCGCGGTGAGAACCGCGAGTCGTTCAAGCAGATCGTCGAGGAGCTGGGCGGCTCGGTCGCGAAGTCCGTCATCTGCCACACCCTGGACGAGCTGCTCTCCGGGGCTGACCAGCTCGGCTACCCCGTGGTGGTCCGCCCCTCGTTCACGATGGGCGGCTCCGGCTCCGGGATGGCCTTCGACGAGACCGACCTGCGGCGCATCGGCGGCGGCGGGCTGTCGGCGTCCCCGACCAGTGAGGTGCTCCTCGAGGAGTCGATCCTCGGTTGGAAGGAGTACGAGCTCGAGGTGATGCGCGACCAGGCCGACAACGTCGTCATCGTCTGCTCGATCGAGAACCTCGACCCGATGGGCGTCCACACCGGCGACTCGATCACGGTGGCACCGGCGATGACGCTGACCGACCGCGAGTACCAGCACCTGCGGGACCTCTCGATCGGCATCATCCGCTCGGTCGGGGTCGACACGGGGGGCTGCAACATCCAGTTCGCGGTCAACCCCGACGACGGCCGGGTGGTCGTCATCGAGATGAACCCGCGGGTCTCGCGCTCCAGCGCCCTCGCGTCGAAGGCCACCGGCTTCCCGATCGCCAAGATCGCCGCCAAGGTCGCCATCGGCTACACCCTCGACGAGATCCCCAACGACATCACCACCCGCGAGGACGGCCAGAGCACGCCGGCGAGCTTCGAGCCGACGCTCGACTACGTCGTGGTGAAGGTGCCCCGGTTCGCGTTCGAGAAGTTCCCGGGCGCCGACCCCACGCTGACCACCCACATGAAGTCCGTGGGCGAGGCGATGGCGATCGGCCGCAACTTCACCGAGGCGCTGCAGAAGGCGCTGCGCTCCCTGGAGTCGAAGGACGCGCCGTTCGACTGGAGCCACCGCCACATCGACCTCGACAAGGAGCGGCTGCTCGCCGAGGCGGCCACCCCGCACGACGGTCGGCTGCGTGTGGTGATGGACGCGATCCGCGCGGAGGCGACGCCCGACGAGGTGCACGCGGCGACCGGGATAGACCCGTGGTTCGTCGACCAGCTGTGCCTGCTCAACGAGGTGGCGCAGGAGCTGATCAACGCGGCCGAGCTGACCCCCGGCCTGCTGCGGCTGGCCAAGCGGCACGGCTTCTCCGACGCCCAGCTCGGCCGGATCCGCAACCTCGACGAGGCGGTGGCCCGCGGGGTCCGGCACGCGCTCGGGATCCGCCCGGTCTTCAAGACCGTCGACACCTGTGCCGCCGAGTTCGCGGCGGCGACGCCGTACCACTACAGCTGCTACGACGAGGAGAGCGAGGTCGCGCCGCGCGAGCGCGCCGCCGTGATCATCCTCGGCTCCGGACCCAACCGGATCGGCCAGGGCATCGAGTTCGACTACTCCTGCGTGCACGCCTCGCTCGCGCTCAGCGAGGCCGGCTACGAGACGGTGATGGTCAACTGCAACCCCGAGACGGTCTCGACCGACTACGACACCTCCGACCGGCTCTACTTCGAGCCGCTGACGCTCGAGGACGTGCTCGAGGTCGTCCACGCCGAGCAGCAGGCCGGCCCGATCGCCGGCGTCATCTGCCAGCTCGGCGGCCAGACGCCGCTCGGCCTGGCCCAGGGGCTGGCCGATGCCGGCGTCCCGATCGTCGGGACGACGCCCGAGGCGATCCACCTGGCCGAGGAGCGCGGTGCCTTCGGCCGGGTGCTCGCCGAGGCGGGGCTGCCCGCGCCCAAGCACGGCATGGCGGCCTCGTTCGAGGAGGCGCAGGCGATCGCCCACGAGGTGGCCTACCCGGTGCTGGTGCGGCCGTCGTACGTGCTGGGCGGGCGCGGCATGGAGATCGTCTACGACGACGCCGCGCTGGAGTCCTACATCGCGCGTGCGACCTCGATCAGCCCGGAGCGGCCGGTGCTGGTCGACCGGTTCATCGACGACGCGGTCGAGATCGACGTCGACGCGATCTACGACGGCGAGGAGCTCTACCTCGGCGGCGTCATGGAGCACATCGAGGAGGCCGGCATCCACTCCGGCGACTCCTCGTGCGCGCTGCCGCCGATCACGCTCGGCGCCACCGAGATCCGCCGGATCCGCGAGGCCACCGAGGCGATCGCCCGAGGCGTGGGGGTGCGAGGGTTGATCAACATCCAGTTCGCGCTCGGCTCCGACGTGCTCTACGTGCTCGAGGCCAACCCGCGTGCGTCCCGGACCGTGCCCTTCGTCTCGAAGGCGACCGCCGTGCCGCTGGCGAAGGCCGCCGCCCGGGTCATGCTCGGCGAGTCGATCGCCTCGCTCCGCGAGGCGGGCGTGCTGGCGGCGGAGGGCGACGGGGGAGACCTGCCGCCGGACGCCCCGATCGCGATCAAGGAGGCGGTGATGCCCTTCAACCGCTTCAAGACCCCCGACGGGCAGACCGTCGACACCGTGCTCGGACCCGAGATGCGCTCGACCGGTGAGGTGATGGGCTTCGACCGGATCTTCGGGCGGGCGTTCGCCAAGTCGCAGGCCGCGGCGTACGGACCGCTCCCGACCACGGGCCGGGTCTTCGCCAGCATGGCCAACCGCGACAAGCGGACCATGATCTTCCCGATCAAGAGGCTGGCCGACCTCGGCTTCGAGGTGCTCGCCACCCAGGGCACGGCGGAGGTGCTGCGTCGCAACGGGATCGACGCCCGGGTGGTCCGCAAGCACTACGAGGGCGAGGGGCCCGGCGGTGAGCAGACCACGGTGCAGCTGATCGCGGCCGGCGAGATCGACCTGATCGTCAACACACCTCACGGCACGGGCGGCGGCGGCGCGGTCCGGACCGACGGCTACGAGATCCGGACCGCCGCGGTGCTGGC
This sequence comes from uncultured Actinomycetota bacterium, assembly GCA_963723945.1. Lineage (GTDB taxonomy): Bacteria > Actinomycetota > Actinomycetes > Propionibacteriales > Nocardioidaceae > Nocardioides. Next base: position 6,643 of record CAVRSW010000022.1, on the reverse strand, counting down.
CAACGTCCCGTGCATCACCACCGTGCAGGGGCTCGGCGCTGCCGTGCAGGGCATCGAGGCGATGCGGGCCGGCGAGATCGGGGTCCGGTCGCTGCAGGACTGGGCGGCCCGTTGACGGCGTACGACCTGCTGTTCCGGCACGCCCTGAGCCGCGTCGACCCCGAACGCGCGCACCACGTCGGCTTCCGGGCGGTACGGGCCGGTCGGCCGGTGCTGGAGCGACTGCCCCGCCCGGGAGCCCCGGTGACGGCGCTGGGGCTGACCTTCCCGCACCCGCTCGGCCTCGCCGCCGGCTTCGACAAGAACGCCGAGGGGATCGACGGCCTGGCCGCGCTGGGCTTCGGTCACGTCGAGGTCGGCACCGTGACCGGCGAACCGCAGCCCGGCAACCCGCAGCCGCGGCTGTTCCGGCTCCCCGCCGACGGCGCCGTGATCAACCGGATGGGCTTCAACAACGACGGGGCCGAGGTGGTCGCCCAGCGTCTGGAGCAGCGGCGGCGCGCCCGCGGCGACCGGCCCGGGACGGTGCTCGGCGTGAACATCGGCAAGACCAAGCTGGTCCCCGACGACGACCAGCGCGCGGTCGAGGTCGACTACCGCAAGAGCGCCGGGCTGCTCGCGCCGTACGCCGACTACCTGGTCGTCAACGTCTCCTCACCCAACACGCCGGGGCTGCGGAGCCTGCAGTCGGTCGAGCGGCTCGGCCCACTGCTGGAGGCCGTGCGCGACGCTGCCGACGGGTCCACGGGTGCCCGCCCGGTCCGGGTGCCGCTGCTGGTGAAGATCGCGCCGGACCTCGCCGACGACGACGTCCTCGCCGTCGCGGATCTCGCCCTCGAGCTGCGCCTGGACGGGATCATCGCCACCAACACCACGATCGCCCGCGGCGGTCTCGCCAGCGACCCGGCCGAGGTCGAGCGGATCGGGCCCGGCGGCCTGTCCGGCCGGCCGTTGCGGTCCCGCGCGACCGACGTGGTGCGGATGCTGCGCGAGCGGGTCGGCCCGGACCTCGCGCTCGTCGGTGTCGGCGGCATCACCACCGCGGACGACGCCCGCGAGCGGCTCGCGGCGGGCGCGACCCTGCTGCAGGGCTACACCGCCTTCGTCTACCAGGGCCCGTGGTGGCCGCGCCGCGTCGTCCGCGGCCTGCGAGGAGCCGGATGACCACCACCTCCCCCGAGCGCACCCCGCTGCACGTCGCCGGCGCGCTGCTCGCGACCCGCCGGATCGGCGCCTTCCACCACCTGACGGTGGTCGCGCCCGGCGTGGCCGAACGGTTCCGACCCGGCGCGTTCGTGGCCGTGTCGACCGGCGCCGAGCGGCTCGCGCGCCGCGCCTTCTGGATCCACAAGGTGAAGACCTCGGGTGGCCACGGCGCCACCCTGGAGCTGGTCGTCGAGGTGCGCGGTCCGGGGACCGCCTGGCTCGCCGCCCAGGCCCCCGGCACCCCGTTGCAGGTCACCGGGCCGCTCGGGCGGCCGTTCGCGCTGCCTGCCGAGGCAGTGCCCTGCCTGCTGGTGGGGGAGGGCTACGCGGCGGCGCCGCTGTTCCCGCTGGCCGAACGGCTGCGGGAGCGCGACTGCGCGGTGAGCCTGCTGGTCGCCGGCTCCGACGAGGCCCACCTGCTCTCCGCGCTGGAGGCCCGGCGCTCGGCCCGGGCGGTCACGGTCGTGACCGGCGACGGGTCGGTCGGGCAGCGCGGCACCGTCGCCGACCTGGTCGGGGAGGCGCTGCAGCGCTCGGGCGCCGCCGTCGTCTACGCCGCCGGCTCGGTGCCCACGCTGCACGCCGTCGCCCGGGCGGCCGAGGCCGCCGGCGCCTGGAGCCAGGTGGCTCTCGAGCAGCGGCTGACCTGCGCCACCGGCCTGTGCCAGGGCTGCCCGGTCCCCGTGGTCGGCGAGAGCGGCGCTCCGAGACTGGTCCGGGCGTGCGCCGACGGCCCCGTGCTGCGCGGCGACCGGGTGGTCTGGGACGAGCTGGTCGGACCATGAGCCTCGACCTCCACGCACCGGTCATGGTGGCCGCCGGCTGCGGCGGCACCGGACGCGAGCTCGCGTCGTACGGCGCCCTGTCGCGGCTGGGCGGCTTCGTCACCCGCTCGATCTCCGTCTCCGCGCGGCCCGGCGGCCCGACCCCACGGATCCTGGAGACCCCCTCCGGCCTGGTCCACGCGGTGGACCTGCAGAACCCCGGCATCGGCCAGTTCCTCGCCCTCGAGCTGCCGTGGCTGCTGCAGCAGGAGGCGCGCGTGTTCGTCTCGATCGTCGGCCGGACCCTGGGGGAGTACGCCGAGCTGGCCCGGCGGCTCGGCCGCACCCCCGGCGTCGCTGGCATCGAGGTCAACCTGGCGCCGCCGGACGCGGCCGGGTCGGGCGTCTTCGACGTCCGCGAGCCCTTCCACGCCGCCTCGGTCGTCGCGGCCGTCCACCGCGACCTGCCCCGCGGTACGCCGGTGCTGGCCAAGCTCCGCAGCGACGTCCTCCGGGTCGCGGAGAACGCCCGCTCGGTGCTCGGCGCCGGCGCCGACGCGGTCGTGGTCGGCAATGCCCTGCCCGCGGCGATGCCCGACGGGCGACCCGCCGGGCTGAGCGGTCCCGCCACCCGTCCCCTCGCGTTGCGCTGCCTGGTGGAGGTCACGGCCGCCGCGCCGGACGCGACGGTGGTGGCGTGCGGCGGCATCACCACCGCCGACGACGTCCGGGTGGCCCTCGACAACGGCGCCAGCGCCGTCCAGGTCGGGACCGCGCTGCTCCACGACCCCACGACCGCCCATCGGCTGCTGGCCGAGCTCGAGGAGGACGCCGCATGACCGACCGACAGTCGCCTCCCGAGCCGTTCGGGGCCCGGCTCCACCGCGTGACCGCCGAGCGCGGCCAGCTCTGCGTCGGGATCGACCCGCACGCCGCGCTGCTCGGGCAGTGGGGGCTGCCGGACGACGTCAGCGGCCTGGAACGGTTCGCCCTCGGCGCCGTCGAGGCCGTCGCGCCCGTCGTGCCGGTCGTCAAGCCGCAGTCGGCCTTCTACGAGCGCTTCGGCAGCCGCGGCGTCGCGGTGCTCGAGCAGGTGGTGGCCCGCGCCCGCGAGGCCGGTGCGCTGGTCCTGCTCGACGTCAAGCGGGGCGACATCGGCTCGACCACGCAGGCGTACGCCGACGCCTACCTCGACCCCGTGTCCCCGCTCGGTGCGGACGCGGTGACGGCCAGCCCGTTCCTGGGCGTCGGCTCGCTCGACCCCTTCGTCGACACGGCCCGGCGCCACGGCGGCGGCGTCTTCGTGCTCGCGCTCACCTCCAACAAGGAGGGACCCGAGGTGCAGCACGCCGTCGCAGCCGACGGGCGTACGGTCGCCGGCACCGTCCTCGACCGGCTGCGCGAGCTCAACCGGGGCGTCGAGCCGCTGGGCTCCTTCGGCGCCGTGGTGGGGGCCACGATCGGCGCCACCGAGGAGGACCTCGACGTCAACGGACCCCTGCTCGCACCCGGCTACGGCGCCCAGGGCGGCACCGCGGCCGACCTGCGCCGGATCTTCGGCGCCGCCGCTCGCGCGGTCCTGCCCAGCACCTCGCGCGAGGTGCTGCGCCTCGGCCCGGACCCCCGGGCCATGGCCGACGCCTGCCGCCGGGCCGGCGAGGAGCTCGCGGAGGCGCTCGGGTGAGACGGGTGCTCGTGGCCGTGCTCACCGGCCCGCTGCTGCTCGCCGGGTGCGGCGAGCCCAGTGCCGAGGAGGTCCGCACCGACTACTGCCAGGCGGTCACCGAGCAGCAGCGGGCGCTCAGCGACCGGCTCGCCGACCGCTCGCCCACGGCCCTGCTCGAGGCACAGCCGATCTTCCGCGACCTCGCCGCGGAGGCCCCCAGCGACATCGCCGACGACTGGGACGTGCTGCTCGACGCGCTCGACGGGCTCGACGAGGCACTCGCCGACGCGGACGTCGACCCCGCGTCGTACGACCCGGCGAAGCCGCCGTCCGACCTCACCGACGAGCAGCGCGCGTCGATCGAGAGGGCCGCTGCCGAGCTGCTGAACCCCCGCACCGAGGACGCCGTCGCGGCCGTCGACCAGCAGGCCCGCGACGTGTGCCAGACCCCGCTGTTCCAGTGAGGAGACCCCGGTCGCCGCCGATTGCAGGTCGGGAGCGGAGGTGGCTAGATTGACCCACCTGACCGCCGATCCTTGCGAAGGAACCCCTGACTCGTGGCCCTGCCTCCCCTCACTCCTGAACAGCGCGCCGCGGCCCTCGAGAAGGCCGCCGCCTCCCGGCGGGAACGAGCCGAGGTGAAGAGCCGGCTGAAGCACTCCGGCGCCTCGATCTCCGAGGTGCTCGACGAGGGGGAGCGCAACGAGGTCATCGGCAAGATGCGGGTCCTCGACCTGCTGCAGTCGATGCCCGGTCTCGGCAAGGTCCGCGCCCGCCAGGTGATGGAGCGGCTCGGCATCGCCGAGAGTCGTCGCGTACGCGGCCTCGGGACCAAGCAGGTGGCCGCGCTGCAGCGCGAGTTCGGCACCCGGGACACCGGCAGGTGACGGGGGCCGGCGGGAGCCGGTCCCGGCTGGTCGTGCTCGCCGGACCCACCGCGGTCGGCAAGGGCACCGTCGCCGCGAGCGTCCGCGCCCACCACCCCGAGGTCTGGATCTCCGTCTCCGCGACCACCCGTGCCCCCCGGCCGGGCGAGGTCGACGGGGTGCACTACCGGTTCGCGTCCGACGACGAGTTCGACCGGATGGTGGCCGGCGGTGAGCTGCTGGAGTGGGCCGTGGTCCACGGCGCCGCCCGCTACGGCACCCCGCGGGGCCCGGTGGAGGAGGCGCTGGCCGCCGGCCGGCCCGCGCTGCTGGAGATCGACCTGCAGGGCGCGCGGCAGGTGCGCGACACGATGCCGGAGGCGCTGTTCGTCTTCCTCAAGCCGCCGTCGTGGGACGAGCTGGTACGCCGGCTGACCGGTCGTGGCACCGAGACCGCCGACGAGCAGGCCCGCCGGCTCGAGACGGCGAGGGGCGAGATGGCCGCGGAGTCGGAGTTCGACGTCACCATCGTCAACCACGAAGTTCACGCTGCCGCGGAGGAGTTGGTAGCCTTGATGCTAGATCAGCAGGAGTCCACCGATTCCTGATCCCCCATTCCAACTGTGAGGCTTCACGCGTGTCTGGACCCAACATCGCCGCCGAGGGCGTCACCAACCCCCCGATCGACGAGCTGCTCACCAAGACCGACAGCAAGTACAAGCTGGTCCTCTACAGCGCCAAGCGTGCTCGGCAGATCAACGCCTACTACTCCCAGCTGGGAGAGGGCCTGCTGGAGTACGTCGGCCCGCTCGTCGACACGCACGTCCAGGAGAAGCCGCTGTCGATCGCGCTCCGCGAGATCAACGACGACCTGCTGACCTGCGAGGACGTCGACCCGGCCGAGCTGGCCGCCGAGGAGGAGGCCCGCAAGCAGGCCTCGCTCGAGGCGTCCTTCGGCTCCGGCACCCCGGGCACGCCCGCCGCCGAGTGACCTGACGGGTCCCGTCATGGCCAGCATCGTCCTCGGGGTCTCGGGCGGCATCGCTGCCTACAAGGCCTGCGAGCTGCTCAGGCTGCTCACCGAGTCCGGCCACGACGTGACCGTCGTCCCGACCGAGGCGGCGCTCAGGTTCGTCGGCGCGCCCACCTGGGCCGCGCTCTCCGGCAAACCGGTGGCCACCGGCGTCTGGGACGACGTCCACGAGGTCCCTCACGTCCGGATCGGGCAGTCCGCGGACCTGGTCGTGGTCGCGCCGGCCACGGCAGACCTGATGGCCCGGGCCGCCCACGGCCTGGCCGACGACCTGCTCACCAACACGCTGCTGACCGCCCGCTGCCCGGTGGTGCTCGCCCCGGCGATGCACACCGAGATGTGGGAGCACGCCGCGACCACGGCCAACGTCGCCGCGCTCCGTGAGCGGGGCGTCGTGGTCGTCGAGCCGGCCGAGGGCAGGCTGACGGGCGCCGACTCCGGCAAGGGCCGGCTGCCCGATCCCGCCGAGATCTTCGAGCTCGCTCTGGAGGTGCTCGGCCGGGCCGCCACCGGCTCGACCGCCCGGCGCGACCTCGCCGGGCGCCACGTCGTGGTCTCCGCCGGCGGCACCCGCGAGCCGCTCGACCCGGTGCGCTTCCTCGGCAACCGCTCCTCAGGACGTCAGGGCTACGCGCTCGCCCGGGCGGCCGCCTCCCGCGGTGCCGAGGTGACCCTGGTCAGTGCCAACGTCACGCTCCCGGATCCGGCGGGCGTCAAGGTGGTCCGGGTCGAGACCACCGGCCAGCTGCGCGACGCGGTCGTCGGCGCGACGACCACCGCCGACGCCGTGGTCATGGCGGCCGCCCCGGCGGACTTCCGGCCGACCGCGGTCCTCGAGTCCAAGATCAAGAAGTCGGGCGACGGCGCGCCCACCCTGGAGCTCGAGCAGAGCCCCGACGTGCTCGCCGGGATCTCCCACGACCGGGTCCGTCCCGGGAGCGTCATCGTCGGCTTCGCCGCCGAGACCGGGGACGACACCGGCACGGTCCTCGACCTCGCCCGCGCCAAGCTGGCCCGGAAGGGGTGCGACCTGCTCGTCGTCAACGACGTGAGCGGCGGAGCGGTCTTCGGCAGCGACGACAACCAGGCGGTGATCCTGGCCGCCGAC
>CAVRSW010000021.1:0-151365 GCA_963723945.1 uncultured Actinomycetota bacterium | reverse complement strand
CCGTAGGCCGTCCACCTCGACCACGTCGTCGCCCAAGGTGCGACCGACGTGGTGGACGACGTCACCCTCGATGCGGCTGGCCCCGCCGTCGAGCCGGGTGACGTGGACGCGATCGAGCGGTACTCCCCAGGTCGTCGTGCCGTGGAGCAACGCGCCCGAGACATGGCTCGCCGCCACTGCCGGACCGAGGGAGCCGAGGACGGCGCGCAGCCGCACCAGGTGCTTCGCCACCTCGTCGAGGGCTGCCCACAGGTCTGCGAACGTGTAGTAGCCGCGCCGGAACCGGATCAGCACACCATGGCGGACGCCGGCCGTCAGCTCCTTGTCCTCGTGGCCTGCGGCGATGGCCTGGGCGCGCGTGAAGAAGCCGTTGAGCTCGGCGAGCGTCCGCAGCAGGTCCACGCGGACAGCCTCGACGGTTCCGACGGGTCTCGCACCCCGTCGACGGACGGCTGTGGACAACGGGGGCGTGGGGGCGGGGCGGGTGGTCTCGGATTCATCACGTGAAGTGGGCGAGTCGTCGCCTCACACGGTCTACCGGCCGTGCGAAGCGCGGGTTCGACCTCTTCACGTGATGAATCGGAGGTAACAACAGTGGTCCCCGACCCACCACCCGTCAGTCGCGCTTGCGGAACCAGACGGTGGCCAGCGGGGGGACCCGGATGTCGGCGTGGGCGGGGAAGCCGGCGTGCTCGCCCTCGGCGGCGGTGATCGAGCCGAGGTTGCCGACGCCGGAGCCGGTGTAGGACTCCGCGTCGGTGTTGAGCACCTCGTCCCAGGTGCCGGCCGAGGGCAGGGCGAGCCGGTAGCCCTCGTGCGGCTGGGCGGCGTAGTTGGTGACGCACACCAGGTCCGGCGAGCCTGGCGAGCGGCGTACGGAGGAGAAGGTGTTGCGGGAGGCGTCGTTGGCGTCGATCCACTGGAACGTCGCGGGGTCGGGGTCGCTGGCCCACAGCGACGGGGTCTCGCGGTAGACCCGGTTGAGGTCGCGCACCAGCGACTGCACGCCGCTGTGCTCGGGGTGGTCGAGCAGCCACCAGTCGAGCTCGCGGGCCTCGGCCCACTCCGACTCCTGGCCGATCTCGATGCCCATGAACAACAGCTGCTTGCCGGGGTGGGCCCACATCGCGCCCAGGTAGGCGCGCAGCGTCGCGAGCTGCTGCCAGCGGTCGCCGGGCATCTTGCGCAGCAGCGATCCCTTGCCGTGGACGACCTCGTCGTGGCTGATCGGCAGCACGTAGTTCTCCGACCAGGCGTAGACGATCGAGAACGTCATCTCGCCGTGGTGCCACGAGCGGTGCACCGGGTCGTGCTCGACGTAGCCGAGCGTGTCGTGCATCCAGCCCATGTTCCACTTGAGGCCGAAGCCGAGGCCGCCGTCGGACGTCGGCGTCGTCACGCCGGGCCACGACGTCGACTCCTCGGCGATCGTCACCGCGCCGGGCACCCGCTTGCCGACCGTGCCGTTCATCTCCTGCAGGAACTGCACCGCCTCGAGGTTCTCGCGGCCACCGTGGACGTTGGGCGTCCACTGGCCCGGCTCGCGGGAGTAGTCGAGGTAGAGCATCGAGGCGACCGCGTCGACCCGGAGCCCGTCGACGTGGAACTCCTCGAGCCAGTAGAGCGCGTTCGCCACGAGGAAGTTGCGCACCTCGCGCCGGCCGAAGTCGAAGACGTACGTCCCCCAGTCGGGGTGCTCGCCGCGCGAGGGGTTGGGGTCCTCGTAGAGCGGCGTGCCGTCGAAGCGGGCCAGCGCGAACTCGTCCTTGGGGAAGTGGGCGGGCACCCAGTCGACGACCACGCCGATGCCGGACTGGTGCAGCCGGTCGACGAGGTGCCGGAAGCCGTCGGGGTCGCCGAAGCGAGCCGTCGGTGCGAAGTACGACGTGACCTGGTAGCCCCAGGAGCCGCCGAACGGGTGCTCCATCACCGGCAGGAACTCGACGTGGGTGAAGCCGAGGTCGGTGAGGTAGGGCACCAGCTCGTCGGCCAGCTCGCGGTAGGTCAGCGGCCGGCCGTCCTGCTTGCGCCACGACCCGAGGTGCATCTCGTAGGTCGACATCGGCTGCACGGCGGCCGGCTCGGTCGCCGCGGCCCGGGCGGTCATCCAGGCGTCGTCGCCCCACTCGTACGTCGACTCGAAGACCACCGACGACGTCGCCGGCGGGACCTCGGTGTGGTACGCCATCGGGTCGGCCTTCTCGCGCCACTGCCCGTCGGCGCCGAGGACCGCGAACTTGTAGCCGGTGCCGGTGCCGACATCGGGGACGAACAGCTCCCACACACCGGACGTGCCGAGCTGGCGCATCGGGTGCTCGCGGCCGTCCCAGCTGTTGAAGGAGCCCTTCATCCGCACCCCGCGGGCCGAGGGGGCCCACACGGCGAACGACGTGCCGCTGACCTCCTCGCCGAGCGGCCCGCTGTAGTGGTGCACGCGCGCGCCGAGCACCTGCCAGAGGTTCTCGTGGCGGCCCTCGTTGATCAGGTGGAGGTCGACCTCGCCCAGGGTCGGCAGGAACCGGTAGGGGTCGTCGAGCGTCGACGGGGCACCGCCGTAGGAGACCTCCAGCCGGTAGCCGGGCACGTCGGCGATCGGCAGCACGCCGACCCACACGCCCTCGTGCTCGTGCTCGAGCTCCACGCGCTCGCCGTCCCACGTCACCACCACGGAGGACGCCAGCGGCTTGAGGACCCGCACGGTCACCCCGCCCTCGTGGGGGTGGGGGCCGAGCAGCGCGTGGGGGTGGCCGTGCTCACCGCGGACGAGCAGGTCGAGCTCCTCGCGGGGGACGGGCAGGACGGTGGCAGTCATCAGGGCCTCACTCGGGAGATCGCGTCGAGGGGGATCGTCACCCACGTCGGTCGGTTGCGTGCTTCGTACACGGTCTCGTAGACCGCCTTGTCGGCGACGTACGCCGAGAGCAGCAGGTGCTCCTCCCGGGTCAGCTCGCGGCCGGCGTAGGCCGCGAGGAACGCCGCCCGGTTGCGCTTGGACCACTCGGCGGCGCGATAGGCACGCTGCTCGCCCGCCGCGTGGTCGGCGTCGTCGAAGGTCCGCTCGACGACCCGGGGCGCGTAGTCGAAGGACCGCAGCATGCCGGCGACGTCGCGCCACGGGGAGTCGGGCAGCTGCCGCTCCGCGAGCGGCCGGGCGGGCTCGCCCTCGAAGTCGACGATCTTCCAGCCCTTGACGGTCCGGAGCGTCTGTCCGAGGTGCAGGTCGGCGTGGATCTGCTGGACGGGGACGTCGTCGAGGCCGGCGGTCGCGTCGAGCACCTCCCGTACGGCGCCGGCGTGGTCGGCCAGCTCAGGGACGACCTCGGTCGCCGCCGTGAGCCGGGCGTCCATCGCCGCGGCCACCTCGGCCTGCTCGGCGGCACTGCGCCGGCGGGTCGGGAAGTGCTCGGCGAGGGTGTCGTGGGTCTCGCGCAGCGCGACCCCGAGCCGGGCGGCCTCGCCGGCGAAGTCGCCGCCCACCTCGTCGGCGTGGAGGTCGGCCTCGGCGAACAGGTTGCGCACGCTCGACAGGGCCAGCTCCCAGCCGTCGCTGGCCGTCCGGAGGAACTGCTGCAGCATCGCGAGCTGCAGCACCTCGCCCTCGACCAGCGAGTCGGACTCGATCCAGCCGTAGAGGGCCGCCACGTGGTCGGAGCCGGCTCGGGTCAGCACGTCGTGGACGGTGATGTCAGGGTTGCGGCCGGGGGTGATCTTGCGGAACACCTTGAGCAGCGCGTCCTCGCCGAAGGCCACCGAGGAGTTGGACTGCTCGCCGCGGAACAGCGTGGAGTGGGTGGACAGGTCGAGGTCGTGGCCCGGGAGCCGCTCGAAGCGCAGCCCGCCCGCGGCCGGCTGCTGGGTGAACGCCTCGAGCAGGTAGGCCATCGCCTCCCGGTCGTGGACGGCGTCGTAGGCGTGGACCGTGCCGAGGTCGGGGTCGTCGGTCGTGCCGACGAGCGCGTGCTCGAGGGTGGCGACCGGGCCGGGGTAGCAGGAGAGCGGGACCTGGTAGTGCTCCGTGCCGCCCTCGGCGTCGCCGTACGCCAGCGAGACCAGCTCGACGACCAGCGTCGGCTGCTCCGCGGTCGGCCGCGCCGGACCGAGCGCACCGAGGCGTCGGCCGCCGGTGACGGTGAAGGGACGCCCCTTGCCGCCGAACCATCGGGCGGTCGTCAGGTAGGTCGCGAGGTCGAGGGTCACGGTGCGCCCTCCTCGCTGGCCTGCCGGGTCAACCGGAACCAGTAGAAGCCGTAGCCACCGAGGGTGAGCATGTAGGGCAGCTCGCCCACCGGTGGGAACGGCACGCCGCCGAGCAGCTCCACCGGCACCCGGCCCTCCCAGTGGCGCAGGTCGAGCTGGACCGGCTGGGGGAAGCGGGACAGGTTGTTGACGCAGACGATGACGTCCTCGCGGCCCTCGTCGTCGGTGTGCTCGCGGACGTAGGACAGCACGCTCGGGTTGGAGCCGCCCAGGTCGATGAAGGTCCCGAGGCCGAACGCCGGGTGGTTGCGGCGGGCGTGGATCATCCGGCGGGTCCAGTGCAGCAGCGAGGAGGTGTTCTCGAGCTGGGCCTCGACGTTGACGCTCTGGTAGCCGGTGACCGGGTCCTGGATCAGCGGCAGGTGCAGCCGCCCGGGCGTGGCCGCCGAGAAGCCGGCGTTGCGGTCCGGGGTCCACTGCATCGGCGTGCGGACGCCGTCGCGGTCACCGAGCCAGATGTTGTCGCCCATCCCGATCTCGTCGCCGTAGTAGAGGACGGGGGAGCCCGGCAGCGAGAGCAGCAGCGCGGTGAACAGCTCCATCCGGTTGGTGTCGTGGTCGAGCAGCGAGGAGAGCCGCCGGCGGATCCCGATGTTGGCCTTCATCCGGGGGTCCTTGGCGTACTCCTCCCACATGTAGTCGCGGTCCTCGTCGGTGACCATCTCGAGGGTCAGCTCGTCGTGGTTGCGCAGGAAGATGCCCCACTGGCAGCTGTCCGGGATGGCCGGCGTCTGCTCCATGATCTCCGAGATCGGGTAGCGGGACTCGCGCCGGACGGCCATGAAGATGCGGGGCATCACCGGGAAGTGGAACGCCATGTGGCACTCGTCGCCGCCCACCTCGGGGTCGCCGAAGTACTCGACGACGTCGCTCGGCCACTGGTTGGCCTCGCAGAGCAGCACCGTGCCGGGGTACTTGTCGTCGACGAACTTCCGGACCTTCTTGAGCATCTCGTGGGTCTCGGGGAGGTTCTCGCCGTTGGTGCCCGGCCGCTCGTACAGGTAGGGGACGGCGTCGAGCCGGAACCCGTCGAGCCCCATCGCCAACCAGAAGTCCATCGCCTCGAGCATTGCGTCGTGGACGGCGGGGTTGTCGAAGTTGAGGTCGGGCTGGTGGTGGAAGAACCGGTGCCAGAAGTACTGGCCGCGGACCTGGTCGAAGCTCCAGTTCGACGGCTCGGTGTCGACGAAGATGACCCGAGCCTCCTCGTAGAGCTCGTCGGTGTCCGACCACACGTAGAAGTCGCCGTACGGGCCGTCGGGGTCGCGCCGCGACTCCTGGAACCACGGGTGCGCATCGCTGGTGTGGTTCATGACGAAGTCGATGATCACGCGGATCCCGCGCTTGTGGGCCTCGTCGAGCAGGTGGTGGAAGTCCTCGACGGTGCCGCACTCGGGGAGGATGTCGGTGTAGTTGGCCACGTCGTATCCGCCGTCGCGCAGCGGCGAGGTGAAGAACGGGGGGATCCAGAGGCAGTCGACGCCCAGCCACTGCAGGTAGTCGAGCTTCTCGACCAGGCCCAGGAAGTCGCCGGTCCCGTCGCCGTTGGAGTCGCGGAACGATCGGACCAGCACCTCGTAGAAGACGGCCGTCTTGAACCACTCGGGCGTGGTGTTGAGGACCTCCAGGTCGGGATGGTCCTCGGCGATGACCTCGCTCGTGGTGCCGTTGCTCAACGGGGGCTCCTGACGGTCAGCACGTGGGCGGGCTCCTCGAAGGGGTCGAGCCGGACGTAGTCGTGCTCGCTCCAGGTCCACGTCTGGCCGGACAGCTCGTCGTGGACGGTGTAGGAGTCGCCCCAGTCCAGGCCGAGCCCCGGCAGGTCGAGGTGGACCGTCGTCTCGCGGGTGCCGTGGGGGTCGAGGTTGAGCACCACGACCACGACGTCGCTCTGGCCGTCGGGCAGCACGGCTCGCTTGCTGAACACCAGCACGTGGTCGTCGTCGCTGCGGTGGACCGTGAGGTTGCGCAGCTGCTGCAGCGCCGGGTGGGCGCGCCGGATCTCGTTGAGGCGGGTGAGGTACGGCGCCAGCGAGCGGCCCTCGGCCTCGGCCCCCTCCCAGTCCCGGACCCGGATCTGGTACTTCTCGGAGTCGAGGTACTCCTCGCTGCCGGGCCGGACCGCGACGTGCTCGAACAGCTCGTAGCCGGCGTACACCCCCCAGCTCGGCGACGACATCGCCGCCAGCACCGCGCGGATCTTGAACGCGGCCGGGCCGCCGTACTGCAGGAACGCGTGCAGGATGTCGGGGGTGTTGACGAAGAAGTTGGGCCGCATCAGGTGGTCGCTCTCGCGTGAGAGCTCGCGGAGGTAGTCCTCGATCTCGCCGCGGGCGGTGCGCCACGTGAAGTAGGTGTACGACTGGTGGAAGCCGATCGCCCCCAGCGCGTGCATCATCGCCGGCCGGGTGAACGCCTCGGACAGGAAGAGGACGTCGGGGTCGGTCGAGCGGACCTCGCGCAGCAGCCACTCCCAGAACCCGACTGGCTTGGTGTGGGGGTTGTCGACGCGGAAGACCCGGACGCCGTGCGCCATCCAGTGGCGGACGATCCGCAACACCTCGGCGGAGATGCCGGCGGGGTCGTTGTCGAAGTTGACCGGGTAGATGTCCTGGTACTTCTTGGGAGGGTTCTCGGCGTACGCGATGGTGCCGTCGGCGCGGGTGGTGAACCACTCCGGGTGGCTGGTGACCCAGGGGTGGTCCGGGGCCGTCTGCAGCGCGAGGTCGAGCGCGACCTCCAGCCCCAGCTCGGTGGCCCGCTCGACGAAGGCGTCGAAGTCGTCGATCGTCCCGAGGTCGGGGTGGACCGTGTCGTGCCCGCCGTCCTTGCTGCCGATCGCCCAGGGCGAGCCGGTGTCGTGGGGTTCGGGCGTGAGGGTGTTGTTCGGCCCCTTGCGGTTGACCTCGCCGATCGGGTGGATCGGTGGCAGGTAGATCACGTCGAAGCCCATCGCGGCCACCGCGTCGAGCCGCTTGGCGGCGGTGGTGAAGGTGCCGCTGGTCGCCCGCCCGGTGCGCGGGTCGACCGTCGCGCCCTCCGAGCGGGGGAAGAACTCGTACCAGCTGCCGTAGAGAGCCAGCGACCGGTCGGCGTACGCGGGGAACGGCCCCTCGACGGTCACCAGCTCGCGCAGCGGGTGCTGGCGGAGCACCTCGCTCAGGTCGTCGGCCTCGAGGGTGGCCAGCCGCGCCTCGACCGGGCGCGTGGTGTCCGCAGCGGCGTCCAGCCCGCCCTGCACGAGCTCGCGCGCCCGGACGTCTGTCGCGTCGAGCCCGGCCAGCACCCTCTCGAGCAGCAGCCCGCCCTCGGTGAACATCAGGTCGACGTCGACCCCGGCGGGGATCTTGAGGCCCGCGGCGTGCTGCCAGGTGGCCAGCGGATCGGACCACGCGTGCACCTCGAAGGACCACGCGCCCTCGGCGTCGGGCGTGACCCACGCGATCCACCGGTCGGGCTCCTCGCCCTCCTTCTCCATCCGGACCGGAGCCCGGCGGGTGCCGGCGGGGTCGAGCAGCACGACCTCGGCGCCCAGCTTGTCGTGGCCCTCCCGGAACACGGTCGCGGTCACCGGGAACGGCTCGCCGACGGTCGCCTTGGCGGCGAGCCGTCCGCGGTCGACGAGGGGCATGACGTCCATGACTGGGATGCGACCGACCATGCCTCCACACTTGCGAACCCGGACCCACCACGCAAGCCGGGCAGCCGAGGGGCGGGCGACCGTGGCCGCCGGGTTGGATCGTTCACATTTTCTCGATACCGTGCGCCCGTGCGTGCCATCCGTCGTTTCACCGTCCGTCCCGTGCTTCCGGCTGCCCTGGCCTCGCTGGGGGTCCTCGCCGGCAACCTGCGGTGGTCCTGGCACCCGCCCACCCAGGACGTCTTCGCCGCCGTGGACCCCGACCTGTGGGAGTCGACCGGGCACGACCCCGTGCAGCTGCTCGGCGCGGTCGACGCCCGGCGGTTCGACGAGCTGGCCGCCGACGCCGGCTTCCTCGAGAGGCTCGAGGCCGCACGCCGCGACCTCGACGGCTACCTGGCGGGCGACCAGTGGTACCAGCGCAAGGGTGGCGCCGACGCGCCCCGCGCCATTGCCTACTTCTCGCCGGAGTTCGGCATCACCGCCGTGCTGCCGCAGTACTCCGGCGGCCTCGGCATCCTCGCCGGCGACCACCTCAAGGCGGCCTCCGACCTCGGCGTCCCGCTGATCGGCGTGGGCCTGCTCTACCGGATGGGCTACTTCAAGCAGTCGCTGTCCCGCGAGGGCTGGCAGCAGGAGACCTACCCGGTCCTCGACCCCGACGCGCTCCCGATCTCGCAGCTCCACGAGCAGGACGGGTCGCGCGCGATGGTGCGGATCGCCCTCGACAACGACGCCGAGCTGGTGGCCCGGATCTGGGTCGCCCACGTCGGACGGGTGCCGCTGCTGCTGCTCGACACCGACGTCGAGGAGAACCCCGACCACCTCCGCGGGGTGACCGACCGGCTCTACGGCGGCACCAGCGAGCACCGGCTGCGCCAGGAGCTGCTGCTCGGCGTCGGCGGCGTCCGGGCGCTGCGGGCGTACGCCCGGATCACCGGCGCGCCCGCGCCCGAGGTGTTCCACACCAACGAGGGCCACGCCGGGTTCCTCGGCCTGGAGCGGATCCGCGAGCTCTCGGCCGCCGACGACGGGCCCCGGCTCGACTTCGACACCGCCCTCGAGGTCAGCCGTGCCTCGACCGTCTTCACCACCCACACCCCGGTGCCCGCGGGCATCGACCGGTTCTCCCGCGACCTGGTCGCGCAGTACTTCGGCGGTGCCTCGCCGGTGCCCGGCGTCCCGGTCGGCCGGATCCTGGCGCTCGGCTCCGAGGACTACGAGGGCGGTGACGCCGGCGTCTTCAACATGGCCGTGATGGGCTTCCGGCTGGCGCAGCGCGCCAACGGGGTGTCCCAGCTCCACGGCCACGTCTCGCGCGGCATGTTCAACGGGCTCTGGCCGGCCTTCGACGAGGCCGAGGTCCCGATCACCTCGATCACCAACGGCGTCCACGCACCGACCTGGGTCGGCCGCGAGGTCTTCGAGCTCGCTGCCGGCCACGGTGCCGACGTCGACGGCGCCGACCCCGACGCCTTCTGGGGCGTCGTCGACAAGGTCCCCGGCGAGGAGGTCTGGGCGACCAAGCGCGTGCTGCGCGAGCGGCTGGTCCAGGACGCCCGCAAGCGGCTGGCCACGTCGTGGGCCGAGCGCGGCCTCGCGCCCGCCGAGCTGTCGTGGATCGACTCCGCCCTCGACCCCGACGTGCTGACGATCGGCTTCGCGCGGCGGGTGCCGTCCTACAAGCGGCTCACGTTGATGCTCGCCGACCCCGAGCGGCTCAAGCGGCTGCTGCTCCACCCCGAGCGCCCGATCCAGCTCGTGATCGCCGGCAAGTCCCACCCGGCCGACGAGGGTGGCAAGCGGCTGATCCAGCAGCTGGTGCAGTTCGCCGACGACCCGGAGGTGCGCCACCGGATCGCCTTCCTTCCCAACTACGACATCGCGATGGCGCTGCCGCTCTACCCGGGCTGCGACGTGTGGCTCAACAACCCGCTGCGCCCGTACGAGGCGTGCGGCACCTCCGGCATGAAGGCCGCGCTCAACGGCGGCCTCAACCTGTCGATCCTCGACGGCTGGTGGGACGAGTGGTACGACGGCTCCAACGGCTGGGCGATCCCGTCCGCCGACGGCGTCGACGACCCCGACCGACGCGACGACCTCGAGGCGAACGCCCTCTACGACCTGATCGAGAACGAGGTCGCGCCCCGCTTCTACGACGTCGGTCCGGACGGCGTGCCCGCCCGCTGGCTGGAGATGGTCCGCCACACCCTGAAGTCGCTCGGTCCCAAGGTGCTGGCGACCCGGATGGTGCGCGACTACGTCCGCAAGCTCTACGCGCCCGCCGCGGTCACCGGCCGGCAGCTCAACTCCGACTGGACCGGCGCGGCCGAGCTCGCCGCGTGGAAGAAGCGGGTGCGGGCCGGCTGGGACGACGTACGCGTCGAGCACGTGGAGAGCAGCGGCGTCGGTGACGCGCCCCAGATCGGCACCACCCTGACGGTGCGGGCCTTCGTGTCCCTCGGTGAGCTGTCGCCCGACGACGTCGACGTCCAGCTCGTGCACGGCGTCACCAACAGCGAGGACCAGCTCGTCGATGCGGCCACCGACTCGCTGCCGGTGGGGGAGTCCTACCAGGGCGGTCGGCACCGCTTCGACGGCACCGTGACGCTCGCCCGCAGCGGCGCCTTCGGCTACACCGTGCGGGTCGTCCCGCGTCACGCCTCGCTGGTCTCGCCGGCCGAGCTCGGCGTCGTCGCGCTCCCGTAACCCGCTGACCGGGCACTTGCGTGCCCATGCGAGACGCTGACCGGGCATTCGGCTGCCCAGGCGGGACGCTGGCGGGCGCCGGCAGATGCTGCAGGTGCCCGGTCAGCGGGTCTGGTGGAGCACGAACTGCCCGGTCAGCGGGTCTGACGGAGCACGACGACGGTGAGCCCGCCGAGGCTGAGTCGCTCGCCGGCGTCGACGTGCGTGCCCTGGGGCAGGTCGGGGTCCGTGGACAGCACGACCTCGCCGTGCTGCACCCAGTCGTTGTCGGGCAGCACCACCTCGACCGGCGCCTCGCCGGCGTTGAACCACAGCAGGAACGACGCGTCGCGCTGCTGCTCGCCACGCGGACCGGGGGAGCGGAGCGGGTCGCCAGAGACGAACATGCCGACGACCTCGAGCGCGTCGTCGTACCAGTCCCGCTGGTGCATCTCGCGACCCTCGGGGTGCACCCACGCGAGGTCCTTGGGGCCGCCGTCGATGGTCGGCGAGCCGGCGAGGTGGCGCCGCTGGCGCAGTGCGGGGTGCTCGCGCCGCAGCCGCAGCGCCGTCTTGGTGATCTCGTAGAGGTCCAGCCACGCGTCGTCTGGCCGCCAGTCGACCCACGAGACCTCGTTGTCCTGGACGTAGGCGTTGTTGTTGCCCCGCTGCGTACGGCCGCGCTCGTCGCCTGCCGTGATCATCGGCGAACCGCTCGACAGGCACAGCGTGGCCATCATGTTGGCCGCCAGCCGGTGTCGCCTGGCGACGACCTCGGCGTCGTCGGTCTCGCCCTCGACGCCGCAGTTCCACGAGCGGTTGCCGTCGGTGCCGTCGCGGTTGTCCTCGCCGTTGGCCTCGTTGTGCTTGTGGTCGTACGTCGTCCAGTCGCGCAGCGTGAAGCCGTCGTGGGCGGTGAGGAAGTTGACCGACGCGTAGGGCGAGCGGCCGTCGTCGGCGTACATGTCGGAGCTGCCGGCGAGCCGGGAGGCGACGTCGCGCACCGACCCGTGCCCCGGGCGCCAGAAGTCGCGCAGCGTGTCCCGGTAGCGGTCGTTCCACTCCACCCACGGGGGCGGGAACGACCCGACGCGGTAGCCGTCCATGGACGCGTCCCACGGCTCGGCGATCAGCTTCACGTGCCGCAACACCGGGTCCTGGCCGATGGTGGTCAGGAACGCGCCGCGCATGTCGATCTCGTGACCCGTCCGCGCGAGCGCTGACGCGAGGTCGAACCGGAAGCCGTCGACGTGCATCTCGGTGACCCAGTAGCGCAGCGAGTCGAGGATCAGCCGGAGCGACCCGACGTTGGTGGTGTCGACGGTGTTGCCGCAGCCGGTCACGTCCCAGTAGTGGTCGGCGCCGGTGCCGGCGCGCTGGTAGTAGCCGAGGTCGTCCAGCCCCCGGAACGAGTACGTCGGCCCGTCCGGACCGCCCTCGGCGGTGTGGTTGTAGACCACGTCGAGGATCACCTCGATGCCGGCGGCGTGGAAGTCCTTCACCATCTGCTTGAACTCGGTCACCTGCTCGCCGAGCGTGCCCGCGGCGGAGTAGGCCGCGTGCGGGGCGAAGTAGCCGATCGAGTTGTAGCCCCAGTAGTTGGCCATGCCCCGGTCGGCCACGAACGGCTCGGTGAGGAAGTGGTGCACCGGCAGCAGCTCGACGGCGGTCACCCCGAGGTCGTTGAGGTAGCGGGTGACGGTGCGGCTGCCGAGCCCGGCGTACGTCCCGCGCAGCTCGTCGGGGACCTCGTCGTGCAACCGGGTGAAGCCCTTCACGTGCAGCTCGTAGATGACCGTGTCGCGCCACCGGGTGCGCAGCTGGGTGTCGCCCTCCCAGTCGAACTCGTCGTGCACGACGACCGACCGGGGGACCGCGGGGGCCGAGTCGCGGTCGTCGCGCTCGAGCGGGTCGGCGGCGCTGTGGGCCAGTGGGAGCGGTCCGGGGGTCACCTCGCCGGTGATCGCCCGGGCGTACGGGTCCAGGAGCAGCTTGGCGGGGTTGAACCGACGGCCGTGGGCGGGGTCCCAGGGCCCGTCGACGCGGAAGCCGTACCGCTGGCCGACCGGGATGCCGGGCAGCTGCCCGTGCCACACGCCGAGCGTGTGCTCGGTGAGCTGGTGCCGGGTCTCGGCCCCCGACCTGTCGAAGAGGCAGACCCAGGCCGCGGTGCCCTCGGGCGCCCAGACGGCGAAGTTGGTGGCCTCGGGCGTCCACGTCGCGCCGAGCTGCTGGTGGTGGCCCGGCCAGACGGGGGCGGTCTCGTCGTGGCGCTGCCAACGCCAGCTGTCGCGGTTCACCGGCCCATTCAAGCCCATGGCCCGCGCGGGGCACGGTTAGGCTCGGGCGGACCTGCCCACGGCGCGAGCCGACGGAGATGAGGAGTGCCGGATGACCGGGAAGTCTGAGTTCGTACGTCTCGAGGTGGACGGGGGTGTCGGCACGATCCGGCTCGAACGCCCCAAGATGAACGCCATCGACGCGCAGGTCCAGGCCGAGCTGCGGGTGGCGGCCACCGAGGCGACCGAGCGGGAGGACGTCCGGGCGGTCGTCGTCTACGGCGGCGAGAAGGTCTTCGCGGCCGGCGCCGACATCAAGCAGATGAACGAGATGTCCTACACCGACATGGTCGACTACTCCGGCAAGCTGCAGGGCGCGCTGACCCTCGTCGCCAAGATCCCGAAGCCGGTGGTCGCGGCGATCACCGGCTACGCACTGGGCGGAGGCTGTGAGCTCGCGCTGTGCGCCGACGTCCGGTTCGCCGCCGACGACGCCGTGCTCGGGCAGCCCGAGATCCAGCTCGGCGTCATCCCGGGCGCCGGCGGCACCCAGCGCCTGACCCGGCTGGTCGGGCCGAGCGTCGCCAAGGACCTGATCTTCACCGGCCGGTTCGTCAACGCCGACGAGGCGCTCCGGATCGGCATGGTCGACAAGGTCGTCCCCGACGGCCGGGTCTACGAGGAGGCGGTCGCGTGGGCCCGGCAGTTCGTGACAGGTCCGGCGTACGCCCTCCGCGCCGCCAAGGAGACCATCGACCGCGGGAGCGAGGTCGATCTCGAGACCGGCCTGGAGATCGAGCGCCAGCAGTTCGCCGCGCTGTTCGCCACCGAGGACCGCACGGCGGGCATGGCGTCCTTCCTCGAGCACGGCCCGGGCAAGGCGGAGTTCCGCGGCCGCTGACCCCTCGGGCACGGCCGCGGGGCTGCCCCTATGATCCGCCCATGGCGCGACGCAAGGCCGAGGCGGCCGACGACAAGGACACCCCGGACAGCAAGGCCGGCGGTGCCAGTGCGATGGACAGGGTCCGCACCCGCATCGCCCAGGTGGTGTGGCTGGTCGCCGTGGTGTGTGCGCTGCTGCTTGCGGTCGGAGCGCTGCTGGTCGCGCTCGACGCCAACACCCAGAACCCCCTGGTCAGGCTCGTGCTCGACGGGGCCGATGCCGTCGACCTCGGGCTGTTCTCCCGCCGGAACGGCATCAAGGAGTTCCACGGGGAGAACGCCGACGTCAAGAACGCCCTGCTCAACTGGGGCCTCGCCGCCGTCGCGTACCTCGTCGTCGGCCGGATCCTCGACCGGTTGATCCGTCCCTGACCGCGAGTCCGGCGGCCGGGGCCGACCGACGGCGTGACCCACGCCATCGTGTGAGCCACCCCACCGCGGACCCGGTTCCCGATGAAGTTTCCCGCGAGTAACCTCGTGGACAACCCGAGTGCACAGGAGGGGCCTGACCGGCCACAACCATGAACATTGTCGTCTGTGTGAAGTACGTACCCGACGCGACCGCCGACCGGCAGTTCGAGTCGGACAACACCGTTGACCGCGAAGGCGTCGACGGACTGCTGTCCGAGCTCGACGAGTACGCCGTCGAGCAGGCGCTCCAGCTGAAGGAGAAGGCCGAGGATCCCGCGTCGGTCACCGTGACCGCGCTGACGGTCGCCCCCGGGGCCGGTGTCGACGCGGTCCGCAAGGCCCTGCAGATGGGCGCCGACCAAGGCGTCCACGTCGCCGACGAGGCGATCGCCGGGTCCGACGCGGTGGCCACGTCGCTGGTGCTCGCCAAGGCCGTCGAGAAGGTGGGTGACGTCGACCTGGTGGTCTGCGGCATGGCCTCCACCGACGGCGCGATGAGCGTCGTCCCGGCGATGCTCGCCGAGCGGCTCGACCTGCCCCAGGTGACGCTGGCATCGGTGATCGAGTCGCAGGGCGACCAGGTCCGGATCAAACGCGACGGCGACACGGCCACCGAGGTGATCGGGGCGACGATGCCGCTGGTGCTGTCGGTGACCGACCAGTCGGGCGAGGCGCGCTACCCGTCCTTCAAGGGGATCATGGCGGCCAAGAAGAAGCCGCTCGAGACCTACTCGCTGGGCGACCTCGGCGTCGACGCCGGCGACGTCGGCCTGTCGGTCGCCTGGACCGAGGTGCAGGAGACCACCGCCCGCCCGCCGCGCACGGCCGGCGAGATCGTCACCGACGAGGACGGCTCCGGCGCCACCGCGCTCGTCGAGTTCCTCGCGTCGAAGAAGTTCATCTGAGGAGGGCTGCAGACATGACCGAAGTACTCGTCCTGATCGACCACGCCGACGGCGAGGTCAAGAAGCCCACCTACGAGCTGCTCACCATCGCACGCCGCCTCGGTGAGCCGTCGGCCGTCTTCATCGGCAGCGGTGACCAGGGTGCCGCCGTCGCCGAGAAGGTCAAGAAGTACGGCGCCGAGAAGGTGTACGTCGTCGACGACGCCGACATCAAGGGCTACCTGGTCGCCCCGAAGGCCGAGGCGCTCGAGCAGCTCAGCAAGCAGCTGGCCGAGAAGGCTGGTGGACAGGGGCCGGCAGCGATCCTCATCCCGTCGACCTTCGAGGGCAAAGAGGTCGCGGGCCGGCTCGCGATCAAGCTCGGCTCCGGCCTGATCACCGACGCCGTCGACGTGAGCGACGACGGCACCACCACCCAGTCCGTCTTCGCCGGCAACTTCACGGTCACGGCCAAGGTCACCAGGGGCACGCCGATCATCACCGTCAAGCCCAACTCGGCCACGCCCGAGGAGGCCGACGGCGCGGCGGCGGTGGAGGAGTTCGCGGCCACCGTGTCCGACTCGGCGAAGAAGGCGCAGATCGTGGCCTCGCAGCCGCGCAAGGCCAGCGGCCGCCCCGAGCTGACCGAGGCGGCCATCGTGGTCGCCGGCGGACGTGGCACGGGTGGGAAGTTCGAGCCGGTCGAGAGCCTGGCCGACGCGCTGGGTGGCGCCGTGGGCGCGTCCCGCGCGGCTGTCGACTCCGGCTGGATCCCGCACTCCTTCCAGATCGGGCAGACCGGCAAGACCGTCTCGCCGCAGCTCTACGTGGCCGGCGGGATCTCCGGTGCCATCCAGCACCGGGCCGGCATGCAGACGTCCAAGACGATCGTGGCCGTCAACAAGGACGACGAGGCCCCGATCTTCGAGCTCGTCGACTTCGGCGTGGTGGGCGACCTCCACACCGTGTTCCCCGCCGCCGCCGAGAAGGTCACCGAGCGCAAGGGCTGACCACGCACGCCCGGCCCGCCGACGTACGGCGAGGGCCCCGCCACCTCCCGGTGGCGGGGCCCTCGTTGCGTCGAGCCGTCGTGGCGGCTCAGCGCATCCGGAACTGCTCGAACCTGTTGAACTCGTCGACGATCCCGACCGGGGCCATCCGCACCTTCCGGACCCCCTTGGCGTTGGTGAACAGCTCCACCTTCCGGTAGGACTCGTTGTTGGTCACGTCGAGCTCCTGCAGGTTGCGGCCGTCCTCGTCGTCGGGGTTGGCCTCGACGGCGACGAAGTAGGTGCCGTCCTCGAGGTCGCCGAGGCGGAACGCCTGGCCGGTGCGGTACTGGTAGTAGGTGTCGCCGTGGCCGTTGGCCAGCACCTCGCGGAGCGACAGCGCACCCGGGCCGCCGCACTGGCTGCCGAGGTCGGTGAACTCCGGCCGCATGTCGGCGTTGGGGACGGTGAGGTCCACGGCGTCGGTGGCGACCAGGCAGAAGGACTGCTTGGTCGACCGCACGACCGCGTCGCCCGGCTGGTTCGGGTTCTCCGCGTCGGGCGCCAGCAGGCGGTACCGGGCGAAGTCCTCGAAGTGCCAGTGGTGGTGGTTGCCCTCGTGGAAGTGGAGCTCGCCGACCTGGTCGAAGCCGGTCTGCTCGCCGTGCTCGTCGAAGTAGTACTGGTAGGCGGTCATCTCGTCGACCGAGCGGTCGTCACGGAAGCCCTCGATGACCATCGGGCCGGCGCCGCCGTTCCAGACCGTCGCGCCGAAGCGCATCGCGGTGCCCTTCTCGTTGATGCTGACGTCGAAGGCCGGGAGGGCGCGCAGGTCGGGCGCGTGCGCGTCGGGGAGGACACCGGCAGAGCTGCTGGTGGGCTCCTCGGCCACGGGGTCGAGGTTGTCGGTGCCCCTCCTCCCGGCGCTGAGCGTGGCGGTGGACCGGAACCGGTTGCGTGCCTCCTTGACGACCAGCTTGGTGGTCACGGCGCCGTCGGCCTCGCTGATGCCGAACGTGTCGCGCCACTTCGGCGCGATGCCGGCGACCATCTCGTAGATCCCGGGCTTGAGGCGGAGGGGGGTGCCCCACTCCGGGAGCAGCGAGCTGGAGTAGTCCTGGGCGACACCCATGACCGAGCCCAGCGTGTACGGGTTCCACGGGCAGCCCCAGGGGAAGGGGTTGCTGGCCGGGCCGTTCGGACCGATCCTGGTGGCCTCGCCGTTGAAGCATCCGGCGGCCCGGATCTTGCGGATCCGCTTGCCGTCGCTGGATCGGAAGATCCGGATGCGGGCGAACTCGTCGAGCCCGGACCAGGAGGTCATCTCGCCGAGGGACACGTCGCCGGCCTCACGCTTCCAGGTCGCCGTGATGGGCGAGTTGTAGCTCGGGTCCCACCACTCGTCGACGCTGCCCGACGGGGTCCGGTTGGCCTCGATCCTGAAGTCCTCGTTCTGCGCGATCATGCGGACGCCGAGGTTGGAGTAGATCCAGCCGCCGTGGCTGCGGGCGACCACCCGGTGGGGGGCGTCGAGCACGAGCGGTGAGGCCGGGTCCGCCGCCTGGGACGGAACACTGGTGACTGCGAGGGCGCCGCCGAGCGCCACGGTGGCGCTCGCGAGTGCTGCGGTCAGGGCACGCCGATGCATGGGAATCCTCTCGGGACCGGGAGCCGCTTGCCCCCGCTGACTGGTTGACGCTCAGGATCACCGATCGGTTGCCTGTCGGAGTCAGCTTTCCGAAAGTATTTCGGGCGCCACTAGCCTCGGTGTCGTGGACCGCTCATCCGAGGACCTCGTGCGCGACCTGGCGTCGCGGGCCCGGGTGGCCGCGCGGGCGCTCGCGCTCGAGACCAGGGCGGCCAAGGACGCGGCCCTGGTCGCCATGGCAGACGGCCTCGTCGGCCGCTGTGAGGAGGTGCTGGCGGCCAACTCCGACGACCTGGCCCGCGCCGCCGGGGCAGGGACGCCGGACAACGTCGTCGACCGGCTCCGGCTGACGCCGGAGCGCGTGGCCGGGATGGCGCAGGGGCTGCGCGACGTGGCCGGGCTGCCCGACCCGGTGGGCGAGGTGGTGCGCGGCAGCACACTGGCCAACGGGCTGGAGCTGCGCCAGGTCCGGGTGCCGTTCGGCGTGGTCGCCATGGTCTACGAGGGCCGTCCCAACGTCACGGCCGACGCGGCCGGGATCTGCCTGAAGTCGGGCAACGCGGTGCTGCTGCGCGGCTCGTCCAGCGCTGCTTCGTCCAACCGGGCCGTGGTCGCGGTGCTGCGCGACGCGGCGGCGGCCGCCGGGCTCCCTCCCGACGTGGTGCAGCTGGTCCCCGCCGACAGCCGCGAGACGGTCGTCGCGTTGATGCGGGCGCGGGGGCTGGTCGACGTCCTGGTGCCGCGCGGGGGCGCCGGGCTGATCCGCTCGGTCGTCGAGGGGTCGACCGTGCCGGTGATCGAGACGGGCGTCGGCAACTGCCACGTCTACGTCGACGCCGCGGCCGACCTCGACCGGGCGCTGGCGATCGTCCTCAACTCCAAGACCCAGCGCACCTCGGTCTGCAACGCCGCCGAGTCGCTGCTCGTCCACGAGGCGGTCGCGGCCGACTTCGTGCCCCGCGTCGTCCGGGCGCTCCAGGAGGCCGGCGTCACGGTCCACGGCGACGCGGGGTTCGCCGCCGAGCCCGGCGTCGTGGCGGCCACCGGGGACGACTGGGGCACCGAGTACCTCTCGCTCGACATCTCCGCGCGGGTCGTGCCCGACCTCGACGCCGCGGTCGACCACGTGCACCGGCACGGCAGCGGCCACTCCGAGGCGATCGTCACCGAGGACCAGGGGGCCGCGCGCCGTTTCGTGGCGGCAGTCGACGCCGCGGCGGTGCTCGTCAACGCCTCCACGCGGTTCACCGACGGGGGTGAGTTCGGCTTCGGCGCCGAGATCGGGATCAGCACCCAGAAGCTGCACGCGCGCGGCCCGATGGGGCTGCCCGAGATGACCACCACCAAGTACGTCGTCACCGGCGAGGGGCACGTGCGGTGACGCGCGTCGGCGCCGGGGCCGGTCCCCGGTAGGATCGTGCGCATGTCGATGACCGTGATGGCCGCCGAGACGCACGAAGTGGACCACCTGCTCAGCTGGGGCGTCGGGATCGGGGCGCTCCTGATCCTGCTGGTGCTGCTGGGCGCGCTCGTCGCGTTCGGCGGGGGACGCGAGCACAGCTGAACGCGCGCGCCGCCACCCCGTTCGCCGGCCCGCCCCGCCGCGTCGGCGTGATGGGCGGGACCTTCGACCCGATCCACCACGGCCACCTGGTCGCCGCCTCCGAGGTGCAGGCGTGGTTCGGCCTCGACGAGGTCGTGTTCGTCCCCACTGGTGACCCGTGGCAGAAGTCCGAACGAACGGTGTCGCCGGCCGAGCACCGCTACCTGATGACGGTGATCGCGACCGCCGCCAACCCGCGCTTCCGGGTGTCACGGGTCGACGTCGACCGCGCGGGGCCGACGTACACCGCCGACACCCTGGCCGACCTGCGCGCGGAGCTCCCCGACGCCGAGCTCTACTTCATCACCGGCGCCGACGCGCTCGGCGACATCTTCACCTGGCGCGACGCGGAGCGGCTCTTCGAGCTGGCGCACTTCGTCGGCTGCACGCGCCCCGGCTACCTGATGGATCCCGCGACGTTGACCGGCATCCCCGAGGACCGCGTCACGCTCGTGGAGATCCCCGCTCTCGCCATCTCGTCCTCCGACTGCCGCTCGCGCGCCACGCGCGGCGAGCCGGTCTGGTACCTCGTGCCGGACGGCGTCGTGCAGTACATCGCCAAGCACCACCTCTACCTCGAGCAGAGAGACACATGACCGCAACCGAACGTGCCGTCGAGATCGTCCACGCCGCCGCCCGCGCGGCGGCCGACAAGCTCGCCACCGACATCCTGGCCTTCGACGTCAGCGACCAGCTCGTCATCACGGACGCGTTCCTCCTCGCCTCCGGCAGCAACGACCGGCAGGTGCGGGCCGTGGTCGACGCGATCGAGGACACCCTGCGCGAGCTCGGCGCCAAGCCGGTGCAGCGGGAGGGCGAGCGCGAAGGACGCTGGGTGCTGCTCGACTACGGTGACGTCGTGGTCCACGTCCAGCACGAGGAGGAGCGGCAGTTCTACGCGCTCGAGCGGCTGTGGCGCGACTGCCCGATCATCGCGCTCCCGGCCGACGTGGTGTCGGGTGAGCGCTGAGCACGCCCCGCGGCGGCTGGTGCTGCTGCGGCACGGCCGCACCGCCTGGAACGCGACCGGCCGGGCGCAGGGCCACGCCGACGTCGAGCTCGACGAGACCGGGCACGCGCAGGCGTCCGCCGTCGCCCCGTGGGTCGCCGCGATGCGACCGGCCACGCTCTGGTCCTCCGACCTCGCCCGGGCCCGCCAGACCGCGGCGTACGTCGAGAAGGAGACCGGCCTGACCGCCCGGCTCGACGCCCGGCTGCGGGAGTTCGACGTGGGGGAGCGGACCGGGCTGACGATGACCGAGTACGCCGAGCAGCACCCGGACGAGCACGCCGCCTGGCTCGACGAGCGCCGCGCCGAGCTGCCGGGTGCGGAGGAGACGACCGAGGTGCTCGCCCGGTCGCTCCCGGCGTACGACGAGGTGGTGGCGGGCATCGCGCCGGGTCGGACGGGCGTGGTGGTGGCCCACGGCGCGGCCCTCAAGGTCTCGGTGCTGGCGCTGCTGGGCTGGCCGCAGGAGCACAACCGCTCGATCCACGGACTCGACAACTGCGCGGTGGCGGTGCTGGACCAGGACCGGCCCGGAACCGGCTGGCGGTTGGTCGCGTGGAACCTGCGACCCGATTTCGTCCCCGACGAGACGGCCGGTTAGTATCTCTGTCCGTTGCCGGATCGGCAGCGGCCTGGGGCTGTGGCGCAGCTGGTAGCGCATCTGCATGGCATGCAGAGGGTCAGGGGTTCGAGTCCCCTCAGCTCCACCGGGTGCACACGAGGTCCCGCGCATGGCGCGGGGCCTCGTGGGCATTTCAGGGCGCCGGTGCCCGCCACGTCTCCGATTTCCCCGATTCTCGTGAGGCGCGCCAGGCCGCGCGCGGACACCGTGTGGACGCCGGTGTGCAGGAGCCCGACGGAGAGGGTGGCTCCTCACGGCCCAGGACCGACCGGAGCCCGACCGAGATCGAGGATCGGCATGAGCACGCAGACCGAGACGCCCGCGGGGGGCGCCGTCGCGAAGATGAGCGTGCCGACCCTGACGGCCATGGTCGTCGGCGGCATGGTCGGCGCCGGGGTCTTCTCGCTGCCCGCCCGGTTCGGCGTGGCCACCGGGGTGCTCGGCGCGCTCATCGCGTGGACGATCGCGGGCGCGGGGATGCTGATGCTCGCCTTCGTCTTCCAGAACCTGGCGATCCGCAAGCCCGACCTCGACTCGGGCGTCTTCATCTACGCGACGGCCGGGTTCGGCGACTACGCCGGGTTCAACTCCGCGATCGGCTTCTGGGCCAGCACGGTGGCCGGCAACACCTTCTACTGGGTCTTCATGACCGCGACCGTCGGTGCCTTCTTCGAGGGCTTCGGCGACGGCGACACGTTCCTCGCCGTCGCCGTCGGCTCGGTCGGCGTCTGGGTGTTCCACGCCCTCGTCGCCAGGGGCGTCCGGGACGCCGCGGTGGTCAACCGGATCGTGACGGTCTTCAAGATCATCCCGATCCTGGTGTTCATCGTCGTCCTGTTCGTGAACTTCGACGCCGGGGTGTTCTCCGACAACTGGACCGCCTACGGGTACGGCGACCTCGGCTCGCTGGACGAGCAGATCCGCAACACCATGCTGATCACGACGTTCGTCTTCATCGGCATCGAGGGCGCGAGCGTCTACTCGCGCTACGCCCGGCGCCGTGAGGACGTCGGCCGGGCCACGGTCATGGGCTTCCTCAGCGTGCTGTCGATCTTCGCCCTGGTCACGCTGTCCAGCTACTCGGTGGTCCCGCAGCCCGAGCTCGCCGCGACCCGGCAGCCGTCGATGGTCGGTGTGTTCGAGTCCGTCGTCGGCGAGTGGGGCGAGGTCTTCATCAGCGTCGCGGTGATCGTGTCCGTGCTGGGGGCCTACCTCGCCTGGACACTGATGGCGGCCGAGGTGATGTTCATCCCGGCGCGGCAGGACGACTTCCCCGAGTTCCTCGGGCGGGAGAACTCCAGCGGCACCCCCATCACCGCCCTCGTGGTCACCTCGCTCGCGGTGCAGGGGCTGCTCGCGCTCACGCTGTTCGTGGACGACGCGTTGAACTTCATGCTCGACCTGTCGACCAGCCTCGCCCTGCTGCCCTACCTCCTGGCCGCGGCCTACGCCCTCAAGCTCGGGCTCACCGGCGAGACGTACGAGGGCGTGACGGCGACCGTCCGACGCAAGGAGACCGTCGTGGCAGGCACAGCCACCGCGTACACGATCTTCCTGTTCGACGCCGCCGGGATGAAGTTCGTCCTGCTGATGACGGTGGTCCTCGCGCCGGCGTCGCTGCTCTACGTGAAGGCCCGCAGCGAGCACGGCCGGCGGCTGTTCAGCCCGGCCGAGGTCGCGCTCTTCGCCCTCATCGTGGCCGGCGGCGCCCTCGGTGTGGTCGGGCTCTGGACCGGTCGCATCGCCCTGTGATCCTCTTCCCCTGACGAAAGGGCAGCACATGATCGACTCCCCGTCCGCGACGTACGGCGTGCACTCCGAGGTGGGCCGGCTCCGCAAGGTGATGGTCTGCTCGCCCGGACTCGCGCACCGGAGGCTCACGCCGAGCAACAACCACGAGCTGCTCTTCGACGACGTGATGTGGGTCGAGAACGCCCAGCGCGACCACGCCGACTTCGTCAACAAGCTGACGCAACGGGGTGTCGACGTCGTCGAGCTGCGCGACGTGCTGGCCGCGACCCTCGACGTGCCCGGGGCGCGCGACTGGGTGCTGGACCGGAAGATCGAGCCCAACCACGTCGGCATCGGGCTGGTCGACGGCACCCGTGCCTACCTCGACTCGCTCCCCTCCGGCGAGCTCGCGGAGCTGCTGATCGGCGGGATGGCGACCCAGGACCTGCCGGCGGACTTCCGCTCCGGCCACGTCGCCCTGGTCCGGGAGTCGACCGGGGCACGGGAGTACCTCATGCCGCCGCTGCCCAACACGCTCTACACCCGCGACACCACGTGCTGGCTGTACGGCGGGCTGACCATGAATCCGCTCTTCTGGCCCGCGCGCAAGGACGAGACCCTGCTCTACAAGGCGATCTACGAATTCCACCCGGACTTCGTCGGGTCGAGGGTCTGGTGGGGCGATCCCGAGCAGGAGTGGGGACAGGCGACGTTCGAGGGCGGCGACATCATGCCGGTGGGCAACGGCGTGGTGCTGATGGGCATGAGCGAGCGCACCTCACGGCACGCGATCACCCAGGTGGCGGCCGCCCTGTTCGCGCAGGGCGGGGCGGAGAAGGTCGTCGTGGCCGGCATGCCGAAGCTGCGGGCCGCGATGCACCTCGACACCGTGTTCACCTTCGCCGACCGCGACATCGTCACCCTGTACCCGACGATCATGGACGCGGTCCACACCTTCACGCTCCTCCCTTCGGACGCGGCCCCGGGGGTCGACGTCGTCGACCACGGCTCGGAGGCCTTCGTCGACGTCGTCGCGGCCGCGCTCGGGCTCGGCTCGCTGCGGGTGATCGAGACCGGCGGCGACGTCTACCAGTCGGAGCGGCAGCAGTGGGACAGCGGCAACAACGCCGTGGCGCTCGAACCCGGCGTGGTGTTCACCTACGACCGCAACACGCTGACCAACACGCTGCTGCGCAAGGCGGGGGTGGAGGTCATCACCATCGTCGGTGCCGAGCTCGGCCGCGGCCGCGGTGGCGGTCACTGCATGACCTGCCCGATCATCCGGGACCCGGTGGACTTCTGATGGTGCCCGCGCCCGGGGTGCCCGTCGTGCTGGTCGACGTGGGATGAGCAGACTGCCGCTGGTGGGTCGGGTGGCCCGGTTGCGCTACTCCCTGACGGGGCTCTGGCCCGCGACCGTGCTGGCGCTCCTCTCCTTCACGCCGTCGCTGCTGCCTCGGGGCTGGGCCTACCAGGGGGCGGTCGCCGGGGCGAGCGCGGCGTTCGGCTACCTCGTCGGGGTGACCGCCGCCGCGGTGACCCGGGAGCTGCTCGACCGCGACCCGAGGCCGACCCGGGCCCGGTCGTGGCGGAGCTACCTCGTGGTGCTGGCCGTCGGCGGCCTCGCCGCCCCGGTCGCCGGCATCGTGTGGAACCGGCAGTCCAGCGCGTTGGTCGGCATGGAGCCGGTCCACCCTGCCGCGGCGCTCCTGCTCACCCCGGTCGTGGCGGCCGTGGTCTTCGTCGCCCTGGTGGGCCTCGGCCGCGGCCTGCGCGGCTTCTACCGCCGGACGGCAGGGTGGCTCGAGGGGCACACCAGCCCTCGTGCGGCCCGGGCGCTGGGGCTCGGTGCCGTGGTGGCGCTGACGGCCCTCGTGTTCAGCGGCGTCCTGATGCGTGGCTTCGTCGTCGTGATGGACCGGTCGGCCAGTGTCGGCGACCTGCTCACCGGGGCGGGCGTCGTCCAGCCCGACACCCCGTTGCGCTCGGGCAGTGACGAGTCGCTGGTCGCGTGGGACGACCTCGGCAGGGAGGGACGCAACTTCGTGGGCCGTGGCCCGGACGCCGCCCGGATCTCCCGGTTGACGGGGGAGGAGGCCCTCGAGCCGATCCGGGTGTACGCCGGGGTGGCGAGCGAGGACGACGTCCGCGATCGGGCCGAGCTCGTGGTGGCCGACCTCGACCGTGCTGGTGGCTTCGAGCGCCGCAACCTGCTGGTGGTGACCACGACCGGGACCGGCTGGGTCGAACCGAGCTCGGCGACCTCCTTCGAGTACCTCTCCGAGGGCGACTCCGCGATCGTGAGCATGCAGTACTCCCACCTCCCGTCCTGGCTCTCGTGGTGGGTGGACGCCGAGCGGGCGCGCGACGCGGGCCGGGCGCTCTTCGACGCCGTCTACCGAGAGTGGTCCGGGCTGCCGGCCGACGCCCGGCCCGAGCTCTACGTCTTCGGCGAGAGCCTGGGGTCCTTCGGCGGGGAGGCGGCGTTCAGCGGCGACGCCGACATGGCGAACCGGCTCTCCGGCGCACTCTTCTCCGGTCCGCCGGTCTTCAACCCGCTGTACCGCAGCTTCATCGACGACCGGGACCCCGAGAGCCCGGAGATCGAGCCGATCTTCCGCGGGGGCGAGACGGTCCGGTTCGCCCTCGACCCGGCGGCGGGCGAGCCGCCGGGCGAGGCGGCGTGGGACGGCACGCGGGTGCTCTACCTCCAGCACGCCTCCGACCCCGTGACGTGGTGGAGCCCCGACCTGGTCCTGAACCGGCCTGACTGGTTGGAGGAGCCACGCGGCCCCGACGTCGACGGCGCCATGACCTGGATCCCGTTCGTGACCTTCGGGCAGGTGACCGCCGACCTCGCGCTCGGGTTCGGGACGCCGCCCGGGACGGGTCACATCTTCTCCGGGCAGCATGCCTACGGCTGGGACCAGGTGCTCGACACCGACTGGCCCGAGGACCGGCTCGCCGAGCTGTCCCGGCGGACCCGCTGAGCCCGGACGTAACGGCGCCCCGGGTCGCCGTCAGCGTGTGCCGAGGACCCGGGGCGCCATGCGCGTGCGGTCGGTGGAGGGTCAGGCCACCTCGCGCAGGCGCCCGGTCGCGACGTCGAAGACGAAGCCGCGGACCTGGTCGGTGTGGGGCACGTACGGGCTCCCGGTGATGCGGTGGACGGAGTCGCGCACGTCCTGGTCGAGATCGGGGAACGCCTCCGACGACCACGTGGGCCGGTCGCCGGCGTCGGCCTCGATCGAGTCGCGGAACTCCTCGTCGTCGAAGGTGAGCATGCCGCAGTCGGTGTGGTGGATCAGCACGATCTCGCGGGTCCCGAGCAGCCGCTGGCTGATCGCCAGCGACCGGATCTCGTCGTCGGTCACGACCCCGCCGGCGTTGCGGATGACGTGGGCCTGCCCCTCTTCGAGGCCCAGGATCCGGTAGACGTCGAGCCGTGCGTCCATGCAGGCGACCACGGCGACCCCCTTGGCGGGCGGCAGGGGGAGCGGGCCGTCGAAGTCGGCGGCGTACGCCTCGTTGTTGGCGAACAGCTCGTCGGTGACGCTCATCGGTGCCTCCAGGGGGTGGTGAGGAGTTAATACTACTAAACCACTCAAGTTAAGTCAGTACGGACACGGGCGAGTCGCCCCGGATAGCCTCCGGGTCGTGATCGTGACCGCGTGGCTGGTGGCAGCCGTCCTGGTCGTCGTGGCCGTCGTCGCCGTGGTCGCGACCCGGGTGCCGGTGCTGGAGCGGCCGGTACGGCTGGCCGTGGCCCCGCTGGTCGTCCTGGTGGCCGTGGTGGTCGTGGCCGACCTCGGGCTGGTGCTGCGCGCCGACGCCTCCGACCGGCCCGACAGCATGGTCACCCACCTCGGCTATGCCGTGGCCGCGGTCGGCCTGGTGCCCGTGCTGGTGCAGCGACGGCCGCCCCGGGAGGAGGCCGAGGAGGAGCCGGCGTCACTGTGGGTCGTCGCCGTGGCGCTGCTCGCCGTCGCGGTGTGCCTGGTCCGGCTGGTGCAGACCCGGTGAGCGCCGCCCGGTCCCGCGGGTCGACCGGACGGCAGGTCCTGGTCGCGCTCTACGCCGTCTTCGCCGTGGCCGCAGGGGCCCGGTCGCTGGTGCAGATCTCGATCGACTTCTCCGAGGCTCCGCTCGCGTACTCCCTCTCGCTGGTCGCCGCGCTCGTCTACCTGGTCGCCACGCTGGCGCTGCGCCGGACCACCGCCACCGCCCACCGGGTCGCGTGGACGGCGCTGGTCTTCGAGGCGGTCGGCGTCGTGGTGGTGGGCACGCTGTCGGTGCTGCGGCCTGCGTGGTTCCCCGACCAGACGGTGTGGTCGGACTTCGGGATCGGCTACGGCCTGGTGCCGCTGGTCCTGCCCTTCGCCGGTCTCTGGTGGCTGCGGCGCCACGCCGCCGTCGACGGGGCCGATCGGTCCCCGTCTCGCTGACCGTCAGCTGATCGTCATGCCGCCGTCGACCGGCAGCGTCTGCCCGGTGACGTAGCCGGCGGCGTCGGAGGCGAGGTAGACGACGGTGGCGGCCAGCTCCCGCGGGTCGCCCTTGCGGCCCGCCGGGATCCGCTGCTGCTGCTCCTCGAGGTAGCCGTCGGGGTACTGGTCGGTCATCTCGGAGGTGAAGAAGCCCGGCGCCACCGCGTTGACCCGGATGCCCTTGCGGCCGGTCCACTGCTGCGCGAGGTCGCGGGTCATGCCGAGCAGACCCGCCTTGGAGGAGGCGTAGGCCGCCTGCGGCAGCCCGGCGGTGGTGATCGCGAGGACGCTGGAGACGTTGACGATGCTCGAGCCCGGCTGCATCACGCGGCCGCAGGCCTGGGCCATCCAGTAGCAACCGTTGAGGTTGACGTCGATCACCTGCCGGAACTGGTCGGGCTGCTCCCGGGTGGCCGGCTCGGCCGTCCCGACCCCGGCGTTGTTGACCAGGATGTCCACCCGGCCGAGCTCGGCCATCGCGGCGTCGACCAGCGCCTGGCACTGCTCGGGGTCGGCCACGTCGGTGGCGACCGCGACCACGCGCCGCCCGGCGTCGCGGACCAGCTGGGCGGTCTCCTCGAGCCGGTCGACCCGGCGGGCGCCGAGTGCGACGTCCGCACCGGCCTCGGCGAGCGCCTGGGCGAAGGCGACGCCGAGGCCGCTGGAGGCGCCGGTCACGATCGCCACCTTGCCGTCGAGCCGGAACAGGTCGAGCACACCGTCGGTCATGGGGGGACCCTACGATGCTGTCCATGGGCGAACCCGCCGTCCCGCTGCCGCCGAGCCGTGACCAGCGCGAGACGCCCGTCTTCCGCGTACTCGCCGGAGGGGAGGTGCCGTGACCGCGCCGGACCCGGCCCCCGGGCAGGTGATGACCGTCTTCCGGTCCCGGCTGCGCGAGGTCGCCGCGGAGGCGTACGCCGAGCACGCCGTGCGGATGAGCGAGCTGGCGCGGTCGATGCCCGGCTACGTCGAGCACAAGGTCTTCACCGCCGACGACGGCGAGCGGGTGACGCTGGTCCGGTTCGCGGACCGCGCCAGCCACGCCGCCTGGGCACGTCACCCCGACCACCGTGAGGCGCAACGGGCGGGCGTCGCCGACTACTACGAGGAGTACTCGATCGCTGTCGGCGACATCGACCGCAGCCACGCCTGGGAGCGTGGGCCCGCGGGGTGACCGCCCCGGCGGCCGGTTCGCTACCATGGGGGCATGCGCAGGACCCTGCTCCTTACCTAGCCGCGCCGGTCACCACGACGCCGACGCGGCTGCCCCTCGTGAGCGAGGGGCTTTTTTGTGCCCCCGCCAGGTAAGCGACGAGCAGGACGAGACGAGAGAGACACATGAGCGAGCAGACCGAGCAGCAGACCGAGCGGACGTCGTACGACGTCCAGGAGGTCGAGAGCAAGTGGCAGCGGGTCTGGGAGGACCTGCAGCCCTACGTGGCCGACGACCGGGCCGTGCTGGCCGGGGAGCGCGAGAAGCGCTACGCGCTGACGATGTTCCCCTATCCCAGCGGGGACCTGCACATGGGCCACGCCGAGGTGACCGCGCTGCACGACGTCATCGCGCGCTACTGGCGGCAGCGCGGCTACGAGGTCCTGAACCCGATGGGCTGGGACTCGTTCGGGCTGCCGGCGGAGAACGCCGCGATCCGCAACGACGCGCACCCCGCCGACTACACCTACGGCAACATCGACACCCAGTTCGGTTCGTTCCACCGGTACGCGGTGAGCTTCGACTGGTCGCGCCGTTTCAACACCTCCGACCCGGCGTACTACCGCTGGACGCAGTGGCTGTTCCTGAAGTTCCGCGAGCGGGGCCTGGCCTACCGCAAGAACTCGCCGGTCAACTGGTGCCCCCACGACCAGACCGTGCTGGCCAACGAGCAGGTCGTCGACGGCCACTGCGAGCGCTGCGGGGCCGAGGTGACCAAGCGCGAGCTGACGCAGTGGTACTTCCGGACCACGGCGTACGCCCAGGAGCTGCTGGACTGCCTGGACGACCTGCAGGAGACCTGGTCGGACAAGGTCGTCAACGCCCAGCGCAACTGGATCGGTCGCTCCGAGGGCGCCCACGTCGACTTCGCGGTCGCCGGGCGCGAGGTGCCGATCACGGTCTACACGACCCGGCCGGACACGATCTTCGGCACCACCTTCATGGTGGTCGCGGTCGACTCCGCCCTGGCGGCGGAGCTGGTGACGGACGACCGGCGCCCGGCGTTCGAGGCCTACCGTGACGAGATCCGCAAGGAGACCGAGATCGAGAGGCTGGCGACCGACCGGCCCAAGACCGGTGTCGACCTGGGCATCACGGCGACCAACCCGGTCACCGGCGAGCAGATCCCGGTGTGGGCCACCGACTACGTGCTGGCCGACTACGGCACCGGCGCCGTGATGGGCGTGCCCGGTGGCGACCAGCGCGACTGGGAGTTCGCCACCGAGATGGGACTGCGGATCATCCGCACCACGGAGCCGCCCGCCGGCTTCGACGGCGAGGCGTACTCCGGGGAGGGCCCGGCCATCAACTCGCCGGCGGCCGGCACCGACACCCCGCTGGACATCAACGGGCTCGACGTCGCCGAGGCGAAGCGGGCCACCATCGCGTTCCTGGAGGAGCAGCATTTCGGCCGCGGCGCGGTCAACTTCCGGCTGCGCGACTGGCTGCTGTCCCGGCAGCGCTACTGGGGCGCGCCGATCCCGATCATCCACTGCCCGGTCGACGGCGAGGTCCCCGTGCCGGAGGACCAGCTGCCGGTCACGCTGCCCGAGCTGCGCGGCGCCGACCTGAAGCCCAAGGGGGTCTCGCCGCTGGGCGCGGCCACCGACTGGGTCAACGTCGACTGCCCGACCTGCGGTGGCCCCGCGACGCGGGACACCGACACCATGGACACCTTCGTCGACTCGTCCTGGTACATGTTCCGCTTCGTCTCGCCGAACGACGACACCCGGGCGTTCGACTCCGACCTGGTGAACGCCTGGATGCCCTGCGACATCTACGTGGGCGGTGACGAGCACGCCGTGCTGCACCTGCTGTACGCGCGGTTCTTCACCAAGGCGCTGCGCGACCTGGGCCTGGTCGACTTCGGGGAGCCGTTCTCGGCGTACCTGAGCCAGGGCAAGGTCATCAACAACGGCCGCAAGATGAGCAAGTCGCTGGGCAACGGCGTCAGTCTGGGGGGACAACTTGCGGAGTACGGAGTGGATGCCGTCCGGCTGACCCTGGTCTTCGCCGGCCCGCCCGAGGACGACATCGACTGGGCGGACATGTCGCCCGCGGGGTCGCTGCGCTTCCTGCAGCGGGCCTGGCGGCTGGCCGGCGACGTGACGTCGTCGCCCGGCGCCGACCCGGCGGCCGGCGACGTGGCGCTGCGCAAGGTGACCCACCGGACGCTGCACGAGGCCGCGCAGCTGGTGGAGTCGCACCGCTTCAACGTGATGGTGGCCCGGACCATGGAGCTGGTGAACGCCACCCGCAAGGCGATCGACTCCGGCTCAGGTGGGGCCGACGCGGCCGTCCGGGAGGCCGCCGAGGCGGTGGCGGTGCTGCTGTCGCTGGTCGCGCCGTACACCGCGGAGGAGATGTGGGAGCGGCTGGGCCACGCCCCGACCGTCGCCACCGCCGGCTGGCCGACGGTCGACGAGGCGCTGCTGGTCCAGGACACCGTCACCTGCGTGGTGCAGGTCAAGGGCAAGGTCCGCGCCCGGTTGGAGGTCTCGCCCGAGGTCTCCGACACCGACCTGGAGGCCGCCGCGCTCGCCGACCCGGCCGTGCAGCGCGCGATCGACGGCGCCGTCGTGCGGAAGGTGATCGTCCGGGCGCCGAAGCTCGTCAACATCGTCGTCTGAGCCCGGAGCGCGCTTCGGTCCGCACGTGCCTGCGGTGGGTGAGGATGCGCGCGGAGGGCGAAGCGACCGGGGGATCGTCGTCTGAGCCCGGAGCGCGCTTCGGTCCGCATGTGCCTGCGGTGGGTGAGGATGCGCGCGGAGGGCGAAGCAACCGGGGGGATCGTCGTCTGAGCCCGCGTCAGCAAGCACAGGGACGTCATACGGATCGTGCGCCGGAGCGCTCCAACCGTATGACGTCCCGGTGGGGCATGTCGGCTCCTGCGGTCGGTGACAGATCGGTACGTGGGTGCGGGTCAGGGCGTGGGGGTGCCGTGGATCAGCCGGGCGTGCTTGCGGAAGGCGGTGGACCCGCGAAGAAGGCATGGCGGTCAGGGTAGGCGCAGTCGGGACCTGCCAGTAGCGTGCGGACCCATGTCCCGGACCGTCGTCGTCACCGACTCGACCGCCTCGCTCCCCGAGGACCTGGCGGCGGCCCACGGCATCACCGTCGTGCCGCTGCAGGTGGTGGTCGGCGCGACGCCCTACGAGGAGGGCGCCGAGGGTGCCACGCCGGGCACGGTCGCCGAGGCTCTGCGCGCGTTCGTGCCGGTCAGCACGTCCCGGCCCGCACCGGCCGCGATGCTGGAGGTCTACGAGCGGCTGGCCGCTGCCGGGGCCACCGAGATCGTGTCGGTCCACCTGTCCTCGGAGATGAGCGGCACCTACGAGTCCGCCCAGCTCGCCGCGCAGCAGGCGTCGGTGACCGTCGTGCCGGTCGACAGCCGACAGGTCGGGATCGCCACGGGCTTCGCCGTGCTCACGGCCGCCGAGGTGGTCGCCGGGGGCGGGGACGCGCGGACCGCCGCTGCGGCCGCCCGCCGACGGGCCGAGGCCACGACGTCGCTGTTCTACGTCGACACCCTGGAACACCTGCGACGTGGCGGCCGGGTCGGTGCGGCGGCCGCGCTGCTCGGGGGAGCGCTCGCGGTCAAGCCGCTGCTGGCCATCGAGGACGGCCGGGTCGTCAACCGGGAGCGGGTCCGTACGGCCGGGCGGGCGCTGGCCCGCCTGGAGGAGCTGGCGGTCACCGCGGCTGGTGACCAGCCGGTCGACGTCGGGGTCGCCCACCTGGCCAGCGAGGAACGGGGCGCGGCGCTGGCCGAGCGGATGGCCGAGCGGCTGGTGGCCAACCTCGAGGGACGCGACGTGCAGTGCGGCGAGGTCGGAGCCGTCCTCGGCGCCCACGTCGGGCCGGGGATGCTGGCCGTGTGTGTCGCCCCGCGGACCGGCTGACGCGGGGCGCTGACCGGAACGGCACATCCGGAGCGCGGTTGTCCACAGGTGGCGACCCGGTCCCTTCCGGGGTGGCCGAGGGCTTCCTAGCCTCGCGCCATGGCCAGTCGACCCTCCCGAGCCGACCACGAGGCCGCCGTCGCCCGGCGGCTCGAACAGCTCAGCGCCGAGCTGGCCGGGGTCCGCGGCGAGTCGTCCTGGGCGGGCCGTCCACGTGTGGCCGGTCCGGTCGACGAGCCCACGTACGACGACGCGGCGGAGCCGGCCCCGATCGTCCCGGAGCCCGGTCGCCACGCCGCCCGTCGGCGCGGGTCGGTGGCCGACGGGCTGGTGCCGGAGCCGCTGCGGGGCCGGGTGGCGCTGGGCCCGGCGCAGCTCGCGGTCGTGGCGGTGCTGGTGGCGGCCGGACTGGCGGTCACGGCCTGGTGGGTGGTGCGCAGCGAGCCGAGCCCCGTGGCGCCCGTGGCGCCGGCCGCCCCCGGTCCGGCCGAGGCGCTGGCGACGCCGTCCGGCGGGGCCACCGGACCGGCCGGCCCCACGGCGAGCGAGGGCGCCGCCGGTGACACCGTCACCGTCGACGTCGCCGGCAAGGTACGCCGTCCCGGCATCGCCATCCTCGACGCCGGCGCCCGCGTGGTCGACGCGCTCGAGGCGGCCGGCGGCGTCCGTCCGGGCGTCGACCTGAGCGGTCTCAACCTCGCCCGGCTCCTCGTCGACGGCGAGCAGGTCCTGGTGGGCGTTGCCGTGCCCGCGGCCGCGCCACCGGCTGCCCCCTCGCCGGGCGCAGCGACGCCCGGCGCGACCTTGGTCAACATCAACACCGCCGGCCTCGCCGAGCTC
The DNA here is from genome assembly GCA_963723945.1 of uncultured Actinomycetota bacterium. Lineage (GTDB taxonomy): Bacteria > Actinomycetota > Actinomycetes > Propionibacteriales > Nocardioidaceae > Nocardioides. The sequence goes on along the minus strand of CAVRSW010000021.1, from coordinate 118,217 downwards.
GAGACGCTGCCCGAGGTCGGTCCCGTGACTGCGCAGGCCATCGTCACCTGGCGGGAGGACAACGGCGGCTACACCGCGGTCGACGAGCTGCTCGAGGTCGACGGGATCGGGGAGGCGACGCTGGAGGCGATGGCGCCGTTCGTCACGGTGTGAGGTGGAGCGCACCGACCTGCGGATGCCCGTGCTCGCGCTCGCGGCCTGGGCGGGCGGACTGTGCGGCGGGCTGCTCCCCGCGTGGGCCGCCGTCGTGGCCCTCGTCGCCGGTCTCGCCCTGGCCGGTGCCCGCCGCAGCCTGGCGCTCGGCGCCGCCACGCTCGTGATGGCCGGCGTCGCCGCGAGCGCGCTGCTGCGACAGGCCCAGCTCGACCGGGCGCCGGTCACCGAGCTGGCCGCCGAACGCGCCCAGGTCAGCGCCGAGGGTGTGGTGGTCGGCGACCCGCGGGCGACCCACGGCTTCGAGGAGGGAGTCGCGGTCCGGGTGTCGCTGCGCGAGGTCACCGGCCGGGGCGCGACCCACCGGCTCCGTGCCCCCGTCCTCGTCTTCGGCGACCCGGGGTGGGCTGACGTCCGACTCGGGTCGCGGGTGCGCCTCGACGGCCGGCTCGCTCCGGCCGACGGCTCCCACGAGGCAGCCGTGCTCGCGGCGTCCAGCGACCCGGTGCCGGTGGCCCGGCCCGACGTGTGGTGGCGCGTGGCCGAGGCCGTGCGCGCGTCGCTGCGTGCCTCGGTGGCCCACCGGCCCGACCACCAGCGGGCGCTGGTGCCTGCGCTCGTCGTCGGCGACGACAGCGACCTCGACCCACGACTCGCCGAGGACTTCCGGGCCACCGGCATGACCCACCTGCTGGCGGTGTCGGGGACCAACCTGACCCTGGTCGTCGGCTTCCTGCTGGTCCTCGGTCGGTGGTGCGGCGTCCGGGGGCGCGGCCACTACGTGGTGGGCGCGCTCGGCATCGTCGGCTTCGTGCTGCTGGCCCGCACCGAGCCGAGCGTGGTGCGCGCGGCCGCGATGGGAGCGGTCGGGCTGGTGGGGATGGGGGTCGACGGCCGCCGGAGGGGCCCCCGGGCGCTGGGGGTCGCCGTCGTGGTGCTCCTCCTGCTCGACCCGGGGCTCGCCCTGACCGTCGGCTTCGCGCTCTCGGCCGTCGCGACGGCGGGCATCCTGCTCGTCGCGCCCGGGCTGCGTGACGCGCTCGCGCGGTGGCTGCCCCGGTGGGTCGCCGAGGCGGTCGCCGTACCGCTGGCCGCGCAGCTGGCCTGCACGCCGCTCGTCGCGGCCATCTCGGAGCAGGTCAGCCTGGTCGCGGTCGCTTCCAACCTCGCCGCGGCGCCGGCCGTCGGTCCGGCGACCGTGCTGGGGCTTCTGGGTGGGCTGGCTGGGCTGGTCGCCGACCCGCTCGGCCGCGTGCTCGGCACGGGCGCGGGCTGGTGTGCCGCCTGGCTGGTCGAGGTCGCCGAGCGCGGCGCCGCGCTGCCGCTGCCGGCAGTCGGGTGGGGGACCGGGCCCTGGGCGCTGGTGCTGCTGACGCTGCTCGTGGTCGCGACCACCGTGGCGCTGCCGCCGCTGCTGCGACGGCCCGCGACCGGTCTCGGCTGCGGCTGCCTGGTCGCGGTCCTGGTGCTGGTCCGGCTGCCCGTCGCCGGGTGGCCGCCCGCCGGCTGGGTGCTCGTCGCCTGCGACGTCGGCCAGGGCGACGCGCTCGCGGTGCGGACCGGACCGGACAGCGCGGTGGTCGTGGACGCCGGCCCGGATGCCGCGCTCGTCGACCGGTGCCTCGACCGGCTGGGTGTGGAACGGGTGCCGCTGCTCGTGCTCACCCACCCGCACGCCGATCACGTCGACGGTCTGGCCGGGGTCGAGGAGGGGCGTCAGGTGGGCGAGGTGGAGACCCACGCCGACGCGCCGTACGGCGCCACCCGGGTCGTCGGCGAGGCGACCTTGCAGGTGCTCTGGCCGCCTCCCGGCCACCGGGTGGACAACCCCAACGACGCGAGCGTCGTGCTGCTCGCCGAGGTCGGGGGCGTACGGATGCTGCTCACGGGCGACGTCGAGCCGCCCAGCCAGCTCGCGCTGGAGCGGACCTGGCCGGGGCTGGCCGTCGACGTCGTCAAGGTGCCCCACCACGGCAGCCGGTTCCAGGACACCGACTGGCTGCTCGGGCTCGGCGCCAGCCTGGCGCTGGTCTCGGCGGGCGCCGACAACGACTACGGCCACCCCGCTCCCGCGACGCTGGCGGCGTTCGAGGGGGCCGGGGTGGACGTGCGGCGCACCGACCTCGACGGCGACCTGGCCGTCGTGCCCGAGGACGGTGGGATCGCTGTCGCCACCACTCGGTAGGGTCCCCGCCATGGCAGGTCCTCGCGCAGCCGACGTGCTCGGCCGGGTCACCCTCGTGACGGGCAAGGAGGAATTCCTGGGCGAGCGGACGATCCAGGCGGTCCGGGCGGCGGTGCGCGGCCACGACGCCGAGGCGGAGGACTCAGACTCCCGCGCCATCGACCTGACGCTCGCCTCGCTGGGCGAGCTCACGGCCCCCTCCCTGTTCTCGGCCACCCGCTGCGTGGTCGTCCGCGGGCTCGAGGACCTCCCCGAGGAGTCCGTGCCCGCCCTGCTCGACTACGTGGCCGCGCCGGTGCCCGACGTGGCCCTGGTCCTGCTCCACGGAGGCGGCCAGAAGGGCAGCGGGGTGCTGACCAAGCTGCGCAAGCTCGAGGCCGTGACGGAGGCGAAGTCCACCGAGCTGCGCGCGAGCGACTACCCCGGGTTCGTGGCGTCGGAGGCCCGCGCCGCCGGTGGCCGCATCGACCAGCCGGCCACGGCCGCGCTGGTGCAGGCCGTCGGCCAGGACCTCCGCGGTCTCTCGGCGGCGGTCTCCCAGCTGGTGTCCGACTTCCCCGGGGAGACCATCGGCGAGGACGAGGTGCGCCGATACTTCGGCGGCCGCGCCGAGGCCAAGTCGTTCGCCGTCGCCGACTCCGCCTTCTCCGGTCGTCGCGCCCACGCGCTCGAGGAGCTCCGCTGGGCGCTCGACACCGGCACGGCCCCGGTCCTGGTCACCTCCGCGTTCGCCGGGAGCGCCCGGGGCCTGGCCCGCTACCTCGGCGCCCCGCGCGGGCTGCGCGAGGCCGACCTGGCCCGCGAGCTCGGCGTCCCGCCGTGGAAGGTCCGGACCGTGCGCGACCAGTCGCGCGCCTGGTCCGAGGCCGGCATCGCGCGTGCCATCCGGGCGGTCGCGCAGGCCGACGCCGACGTCAAGGGAGCGGCGGGCGACGCGTCGTACACGCTGGAGCGGCTGGTCCTCACGGTCACCGGCCTGCGCGAGCGCTGAGCCCGGACATGCAGAAGGACCCGCCGGAGCGGGTCCTTCGAGGCCGGATTCGGCCAACCCCCAACGGGGCGAGTTTCGGACGTCAGAGAGCGGCGGCGCGCTTGGAGATGGCCGACTTGCGGTTGGCGGCCTGGTTCTTGTGGATGACGCCCTTGGACACGGCCTTGTCGAGCATCCGGGCGGCGTCACGACCGGCGGCGACGGCAGTCTCCTTGTCGCCGGCGTCGGCGGCGGTGCGGAACTTGCGCACGGCGGTCTTCAGGCCGGTCTTGACGGCCTTGTTGCGCTCGTGACGCTTCTCGTTCTGCTTGTTCCGCTTGATCTGGGACTTGATGTTCGCCACTGATGAAGCCTTCGGGTCGGTGGGTCGGATCCTGAGCATGGGTGCGCAGCGCCAGCGGCGCGCGCGACGAGCAAGGTTAACAGCGCCGCGTCGTCGCCAACAAATCCGAGGTGGCCGGGGCGAGCGGTCGTGACACCCCCCGGCCGTACGGCTGGGTCACCACCCGCGCCGCTCCGCCAGCCATGCCCAGCACACGTCTCCCTGCCAGCGCTGGTGGTCCCGGAGGTGGGGAGAGCTGGGCGGCACCGGGTCGTCGGCGGACTTCCAGAAGTAGCCGGTCACCATCGCGAGCACGACGTCCACCGACTCCGGCGGTACGTCGCGGAGCAGCCGGCGGCTGCCGATCACCTCGGCCACGTCGAGCCCGTCGCCACGGGGGCCGATCAGCATCAGCAGCGAGTCGAGCCAGTCGGCGCCCACGACCGGGAAGTTCCAGTCGCAGAACCAGGCGCGACCGTCGTCGTCGATCAGCGCGTTGTCGTCGCGCACGTCGGTGTGGACCAGGGTGTCGCCCTCGGTCACCTCCGCGTAGCGCCGCGCCAGCAGGGCGGCGTCGTCGAGGTGGGGGAGACCGGGGCGGGTCGCGGCGACGTGCCGCCAGAAGTCGGGGAACGACGCGAACTCCTCGACGAACGTGTCGAGGCCGAGCGCGGTCGGCGCGGGCGTGAGCTCCGCGGCGACCAGCTCGAGGCTGTCGAGGCAGGCGTCGAGGTCGGCCCGCTGCCAGGGCCGGTACGGCTGTCGGGAGGGGACGTGGTCGATCCCGAGCGCCACCCAGTCGTGCTCGATCGTCCACAGCAGCCGCGGGGCGGGCACCGAGTCCGGCAGCAGCGCGAGCTTGCGCGCCTCCTCCCGGTAGGACTCCGCGAACATCCGCTGCGCCTTCACCGACGCGGCCTTGACGAAGTGCCGCGACCCGTCCTCGCAGACCAGCACCGAGGCGAAGCCCGGCGTGTAGCCGGAGCCCTGCGAGTGCGCCTCCACGACCGGGGAGCCGCACTGCCCCTCGATCTCGGTGCGCAGGGTCGGCGGCAGGAAGGGCCACTCCAGCCTCCGGGCCGTGCGCCCGACGGGAGCGGGGTACGTCGTCACGGCGGCGGGTCCTTCCGGGTCCAGGTGGCGGCCGCGACGCCCACCACGGCCACGAACAGGCCGACGAGCTCGCGGGGGCCCAGCGTCTCACCGAGCACCAGCCAGGCCATCACCGCCGTCACCGGCGGGGAGAGGAAGAACAGCGACGCGGCCGCTCCCGACCCCGCGCGGCGTACGAGGAGGGCGAGCAGCCCGAGGCCGAGCAGCGAGTTGACGATGACCTGGAAACCGAGGGCGATCGCGGTGACTTCCGGGTCGACCACGGGCCACGGGCCCTCGAGCAGCGCCCCGGCCAGCAGCACCGGCGGCGCCGACACGGCGAACTGCACCACCGTCGACCAGAGCAGGTCGGGCTCCTCGCCGATCCAGCGCTGCCCGAGGGTGCCGATGCTGAGCATCAGCATCGCCGCGGCCCCCAACGTCACCGCGACGAAGCCCCCGGCCTCCTCGACCTCGGGCCCGAGCACGAGCAGGACCCCGGCGACGCCGAGCACGAAGCCGCCGACCTGGATCCGGGTGATCCGTTCCCGCAGCAGGGCCGCGGCGAGCAGTGCGGTCAGCACCGGGCTGAGCGCGTGGAAGAGCGACCCCAGCACGGCGGGCAGGCCGCGGTCGAAGGCCAGGAACATCATGGAGAACTGCACGGCGTTCATCGCCAGCCCGATCACGGCCACGCGGAGCAGCAGCCCGCGTGACATCCGCGGCGAGCGCCGCAGCACGAGTGCCACCAGCGCGCCGAGGGCCGCCGCGAGGAGGAACCGCCACCCCAGCACCGTGAGCGGGGCTGAGGCCCGGACCGCGGCCGGGCCGGAGATGTAGCCCGACGACCACACCAGCACGAACGCGGCTGCCGGGACCAGCGGCAAGGTACGTCCTGCCGTGGCGACCGTGGTCTGGGCGGGTGCGGTGGGCACGACGGCGACGCTACCGGCGGTTCCGCGAGTTCCGGTGGTCGAGGTGTGCCGTGGAACAATGACCGTTTCCGCCACCCGCCTCACGGAAGTACGACGTGCCCTCGACTCCCGCGCCTCCGAAGCCCGGCCAGACCGACCCCTCGGTCATCCGGAACTTCTGCATCATCGCCCACATCGATCACGGCAAGTCGACGCTGGCGGACCGGATGCTGCAGCTGACGGGGGTGGTCGACGAGCGCTCGGCCCGCGCCCAGTACCTCGACCGGATGGACATCGAGCGCGAGCGCGGCATCACCATCAAGAGCCAGGCCGTCCGGATGCCCTGGACCGTGGCCGACGACGAGGACGCAGCCCTCCTCGACATCACGCCCGGGACGTACGTCCTCAACATGATCGACACCCCCGGGCACGTCGACTTCACCTACGAGGTGTCGCGGTCGCTGGCGGCGTGCGAGGCGGCGGTGCTGCTCGTCGACGCGGCCCAGGGGATCGAGGCGCAGACCCTCGCCAACCTCTACCTCGCCATGGGCGCGGACCTCCACATCATCCCCGTGCTCAACAAGATCGACCTGCCGAGCGCCGACCCCGACAAGTACGCCGCGGAGCTCGCCGGCCTGGTCGGCTGCGAGCCCTCCGAGGTGCTGCGGGTCAGCGCCAAGACCGGTGACGGGGTCAAGGAGCTGCTCCACCACATCGTCAGCGAGACCCCGCCGCCCGTCGGCCGGGCCGACAAGCCGCCGCGCGCCCTGATCTTCGACTCGGTCTACGACACCTACCGCGGCGTGATCACCTACGTCCGGGTCATCGACGGCAAGCTCAACCACCGCGACCGGATCAAGATGATGTCGACCGGCGCCACCCACGAGATGCTCGAGGTCGGCGTGATCAGCCCCGAGCAGGTCAAGGCGGGTGAGCTGGGCGTCGGCGAGGTCGGCTACCTGATCACCGGCGTCAAGGACGTCCGCCAGTCCCGGGTCGGCGACACCGTCACCACCCAGCACCACGGCGCGGACACCGCGCTGGGCGGCTACCAGCACCCCAACCCGATGGTCTACGCCGGGCTCTACCCGATCGACGGCGACCAGTTCGGCGACCTGCGCGAGGCGCTCGAGAAGCTGCAGCTCAACGACGCCGCCCTCGCGTACGAGCCGGAGACGTCGGGCGCGCTCGGCTTCGGGTTCCGGATCGGCTTCCTGGGCCTGCTCCACATGGAGATCACCCGCGACCGGCTCGAGCGGGAGTTCGGCCTCGACCTGATCTCGACCGCGCCCAACGTGGTCTACGGGGTCGTGATGGAGGACGGGACCCAGTACGAGGTCACCAACCCGAGCGAGTTCCCCGAGGGCAAGATGGCCGAGGTCCACGAGCCCGTCGTCAAGGCCACGATCCTCAGTCCCGCCGACTACATCGGCACGATCATGGAGCTGTGCCAGGCCAAGCGCGGCATCCTGCAGGGGATGGACTACCTCTCCGAGGACCGCGTGGAGATGCGCTACACCCTCCCGATGGGCGACATCGTCTTCGACTTCTTCGACCAGCTGAAGTCGCGCACCAAGGGCTACGCCTCGCTCGACTACGAGCGCTCCGGCGAGCAGGCCGCCGACCTGGTCAAGGTCGACATCCTGCTCCAGGGCGAGCCCGTCGACGCGTTCTCCGCCATCGTCCACCGTGACGCGGCCTACGCGTACGGCGTGATGATGGCCGGCAAGCTCAAGGACCTGATCCCGCGCCAGCAGTTCGAGGTCCCGATCCAGGCGGCCATCGGCGCCCGCGTCATCGCGCGGGAGAACATCCGCGCCATCCGCAAGGACGTCCTCGCCAAGTGCTACGGCGGTGACATCACCCGCAAGCGCAAGCTGCTGGAGAAGCAGAAGGAGGGCAAGAAGCGGATGAAGATGGTCGGCCGCGTCGAGGTCCCCCAGGAGGCGTTCGTCGCCGCGCTCTCCACCACCCAGCCCACCGAGAAGCCCGCCAAGAAGTAGCCGTCCGTGGCGACCTGGCGCGACGTCGAGCGCATCGCCTCCGCGCTCGCCGGGGCGAGGCCCGGCGTCGCCCACGAAGGCGTGCCGACGTACGACGTGGGGCGGCACCCGTTCGCGCGGCTCCGCCACGACGATACGGGCCGCGAGATCCTGCAGTTCTGGTCGCTCGAGCTCGACTCGGCCGACGCGCTGGCCGATCGCTCCGACACCTTCTTCCGCGTCGACACCTTCCGCGTCAAGGTCTCTATCTGGGCGTGGCTGGACCGGCTGGACCCGGACGAGCTCGCCGAGATCGTCACCGACTCGTGGCGCGCCCGGCGCGGCGTTCGCGGCGGGGGTGCCTGAGGTGCTCGAGGGAGGTGAGTGTCCGGTCGGAGCTCCGAGAGGGGGTGACGGTGGGTGGGGCGGGAAGCGCCGGATCGCCTTGTGGAGAAGGGGTTCTGGGCGCCTGGAGTGTCAGTGGTCGGTGTTGGGTGGGTGTCGTGACCAGCACCGCCAGCAGCACCGCGAGCAGGGTTCCGGACACCGCGTCCGGGTTGTTGGCGGCCGCGCGGGAGGAGCGCCGGGCGGCTGACCTGGCCGAGGCATGGCTGCTCGGGTTGGCGGTGGCGTGGGCGGGCCTGCATGTGGCGGAGCATGTCGATGATGCGGAGTGCTACGGGCGGCCGGATGTGTTCGGGAACGGTCGTGGGGTGCCGATCGCGGGTCCCGGGGCGCCGTTGGTGTCCGAGTATGCGGCCGCGGAGTTCGCGGCGGCGGTGGGGTTGGGTCCGGAGGCGGGGAAGCGGTACGTGGGGCACGCGGTGGAGCTGGCGCACCGGTTGCCGCGGCTGTGGGGTCGTGTGGTGGTCGGGGAGGTGGCGGCGTGGCGGGCGCGGCGGGTGGCCGAGCAGACCATCGGCCGCGGCCTCACCGGGGAGGCGGCGGGGTTCGTGGACCGCCACGTCGCGCCGGTCGCGGGCCGGATCGGCACCAGCCAGGTGGACCGGCTGGTGGTCGAGGCGGTGGGCCGGTTCATGCCCGCCGAGGCCGAGGCGGAACGTCGCCGGGCGGCGGAGGGGCGGCGCTTCGACATCGACCACACCCAGGTGAGCTTCGCCGGCACCAGCCTGGTCACCGGGGAGCTGGACCTGGCCGACGCGCTCGACCTCGACGACGCGATCCGGAGCATCGCCGGAGAGCTCGCCGACCTCGGCTCCACCGAGTCGTTGGACGTGCGGCGTGCTCCTTCCTTCGGCGCGGATGGGAGCCGGACGACTCGGACACGCCTCCCCTCCCCCCACGAAAGGAGACGGCCGTCCAGCCCGGATCAGGATCAGTGGCCGAGCGTGTCCTGCACGATCTGGCCGCGCTGGTTGCCCTGGTTCTGCCAGCCTGCGCGGTCGTTGTACTGACCGGAGACGAACTGGCCGTTCTGGGTGATCTGGGCGGACTGCTTGCCGATGGCGCTGGCGTGGTCGTTCGCCTTGGGGGCGATCTGGTAAGTGCCGTCGGGCGCGTCGGCGTTGGCCGACGCGGCGAGGGCGAGCGGACTGGCGATCGCGGCGGTGGCCACGAAGCCGAGGATGATCTTGCGCATTTGGTGTTGCTCCTTCTCGTTGGTGTGAGCCGGACGGCTCGGGCTACGCACCTGCCTCCCCCTGCGGGGCAGGTGCACAGCGGTCAGGGTCCGGATCAGCCGAGGTCGGCCTGGCTCAGATGCTGGACGTACTGTCGAAGAGTTGGCTCTCCGTGGCGGCGTCCGCGTGCGTGGCCGGGCCGAGGACCAGCACACCGAATCCGAGGAGAGCCACGGCCATCGTCGCGATGAACGGACGGACGTGCTGTCGAATGGTGTTGCTCACAAGCTGCTCCTTGTCTGTGTGAGCCGGACGGCTCGGGCAGCGCCATCCCGTCCCCTCGTCGGGATGGTGCGCCCGTTCAACCCGGATCAGAAGTGCGGCGGGATGCGATCACCAAGCGTCTTCGACGGTGACCTTGCTGTAGTCGGCCTCACGCGGAATCGAGTCCAGGGCGAAGGCGTCCATCTTGGAGGTCTGGCCCTGCGCGATGGCGTTGCCGGAGGCCTCGATGGTGCCCACGTTCTGCTTGCCGTCCCACAGGGTGAAGGTCAGCATCGGGGTGTCCTCCGCGCCCTCATGGGACTCGTTCGCGACGGTCAGACCCTTGAGGGTCAGGTCGCCGAACTGGTCGGGGGCGATGGTCCAGCCCTGTGCGAAGGCGTAGCCGTCGTGCTCGAACGCCGCGCCCTCCTTGACGTCGACGGGGCGGTCAAGCGCCGCCTCGGCCTTCATCTCCTTGTCGATCTCGTTGGCCGCGCCGCCGACGAGGGCAGCGCACCCGCCGATCACGGCGATCATCAACCCGCTCATCACGGCGACGAAGATGAGGAACTTCTTGAGGAAGCTGCCCTTCTTCTCGACGTAGACGACCTGGGGCTCGGGCTGCTGCGTGGTGCTGGTGCTCATGTTGTTTCTCCTGGTTGGCCGCGTGTGAACCTCTGGTGTCACTAAGAGTATGCTATGCATGTTCTATAACCTACCTATCGAGTGCGTGAACTGCGTCACTGTTGCTGCTCTGGTATCCTTAGCCGCATGGCACGTCCCTATAGCGACCCTGTGGAGATCCTCACCGAGCCGATCCCGGCACAGTCCCCGTTCATCCCCCTGGACGCCAAGATCGTGATTGGGGCGGTCGCTCCGGCGTCACCAGACCCGATCCCGATCGTGCTGCTGCCCGGTTTCGAGTACCGGATGCGCGAGTGGCGGCACCCGAACACCGGGGAGATCCACTGGCGGCTTGAGCGCAGAAAGGCCGCCCAACAAGGCGCAGACGAGGAATAACGTCACTGCAGTGTCTTCACCTCGGGCACTACTCCGACTGACCCCGCCCTTGGGGCGGGACCGAGCTCAGCGCCGACCACATCACCGGCCGACGCGCCGGGAAGATGAGACTGGCCCCTCTGTCGGAGGGGCACCATCGTTTCGTGCCTGAATCCCGGGGTGATGAGCGGCTGCGGGCAGCGATACGTGAGCGGCTCGGGGAGCGGGTCGAGGGTTGCTGACGTGGTGCAGGACGGAAGTGGTTGGTATTCGTGAAGGTCCGTCTCCCCGACCTATCAGATGAGGAACTGCTGCCGCTGAAGGAATGGATGCACGAGGAGTTGCGGGTGCTCGCAGCCGAGTGGCCAGATCACCCGGTCCTGGCCCCGCACTATCTCGATTGACGGCAAGCGCGGCCTCTGCCGCCCGGTGTGGCCACAGGCAGCGGAGGCGGGTTGGCCCGGCGGATATGGTTAGGCGCGCGTGGCGCCGCCGATGCCGAGACTCTCGGCGGCCTCGGCATGGGTGATGCGCACCCGATCAGGGGGTTGGGGGCATGTGACGAAGCGGGCCCCCGCCACCGGTAGGGGTGACGGAGGCCGCGGGAATGGTCCTGTCGGTCCGAGCGCCGCTTCGCGCGGGGGACGCGATCTCGCCGCCTCCCCAACGGTTCCTCTCCCACTCGAAATCATCGCATCGTCCGCTTGCGAATACCTTGGGGACGCGGCCCTGGACGGCCATGACGAAACAGCCCCCGCCGCCGACCTGCGCCGAGCGACGGGAGCCGGGTTGGGTCCAAGGTCGGTGCGAGACCCCCGCGGGGGACGGGCGGCCCCACGCCGCCACTGGTCCTTCCCAACCAGCAATCATACCCGCGCGGGGGTGAGGGAGCCGGATGCGTCGTGGCAGTGACCACCCCTACCCCGACAACGCCGGGTGAGTCCGCCGAGCCCCCGCCGCCTGCCCCCGACAAGCGACGGGGGCGCTCACGGATCGGTCCGCTCCCCCCCGGACAGGAGGGACCGCGCCATGTTTGTAACCCGCACTCGCGGTTTCATGCCAGCGTTGTTGCACTGGTCTGGACCAGCCCACCCGAACGGGTGGGCCCCCCGGTGCCGACGCGGCCTACCGTGGCCGTCGCGGGGCAATGAGCGCCGGCCCCCTCACCCCCTGTTGGCGGCTGGCGATCACCCCGTACCCCGGCCTCCGCCGCCTGTTGCCATATACCGACCGCCGGGCGGCGGAGGCCCCGATCTGCCGCTACTCCACGTAATACGGCGCGAGGACCAGGCCGTCGGTTGCTCGGCCGCGAGGGGGCACCGGCAGCTGTCACTGAGTTGTGCACGTGGCGAGTCCCCAATGTCAGGCGCGATCGTTCAGGGTGGTCACCAGGATCGCGGACGGGGGACGGCGGTACGGCGGAAGGTGTGCGACCCACCGTCGTTCAGCACAGAGCGGCGGGGGATCGCCCACTCATAGCGCGTGAACCGCCGCCGGTCCTTGGCTCGACCGGGTTCTCACGTGCCAGGGGCGTCACCCGAGCCATCGAAGATTCCAGCCTCCACACCGTTGCCAGTCACCCACGAGGCCCAAGCACCTCCAAGGTGATGCCCAGACCGAACACCCAGCCCACATGCAGCCAGTGTTCAGAGATGGCGCCGAGGTGCTGGTGGCGACCGCGCCGCCCTACGTCGTGGCGGTGTCCGAGTGCTCGTTGATGGACGACGGCCGCGGCGGAGGGGCGGCGCTTCGACATCGACCACACCCAGGTGAGCTTCGCCGGCACCAGCCTGGTCACCGGGGAGCTGGACCTGGCCGACGCGCTCGACCTCGACGACGCGATCCGGAGCATCGCCGGACAGCTCAAGGACCTGGGTTGTGAGGAGTCGTTGGACGTGCGGCGGTCGCTGGCGGCCGGGGAACTGGCCCGCCGCCAGCGCACCACCCCCTGGCGACCCGGCCGCACCGGCGGCGCCACCTGCACCTGCCAGCTGGTGCCGCTGTGCCGCAGCCACCACCGCCACAAGACCCACACCAACTGGTCGATCACCGTGGTCGAGCCCGGCCACTACCACTGGACCGGCCCCCGCGGGCTCCGGTTCCGCCGCGACCACACCGGCACCACCCCCCTCGACCCACCCGGCTCACTCCGACGAGATTGACCCCGCCCCACACCCCGCCCACCCCTCAGGCGGGGCCACCAGCACGCCCAGCCCGCCCTGCACCCGGGATCAATCGCGGCCCCACAGGGTCGGGCGAACCGTCACAGGTGCGCACCCACAGAGGGGACCAGCCGAGCCGCCGAGCATGTCATGACCCGGGACCGGCGCTGGGCTGCAACCTGCCCGACCCGCCGGACGTGCGGGCACTACCGCTGGACAGTCACCGGTCCGGAATGCCCGTCCACGGCCCTTACCCGCGGGCCCTCGACACCGGCACGAGCCAGCCGGAGCAGCCGACACCTCCCACGCTGCTGAGACCAGCTCAGAACATCCCGTTCCCGTTCTCGGAGTGATCGGGGACGACCTGCAGGACGTCCCAGTGCTCGACCACCTTCCCGGCGTCGTCGAGGCGGAAGATGTCGATCCCGGCGTAGACGAGGTCACCGGGCCAGGTCTGCCGACAGTGCAGGACCACGTGGTCGCCCTCGGCAACGGCGCGGATGAACTCGACCCGCTTCCCCGGATGCTCGGCGGCCATCCGTTCGAAGTAGTCGATGAAGGCCTGCTTGCCGTCCCCGACGTGCGGGTTGTGCTGGATGTACGTGGCGCCGGCGTAGCGCTCGATGGCCTCGGCCGGCCGGCACCGGTTGAACATCAGGTCGTAGAAGGCCTGGACGTTCTGCTTGTCGGTCTCGGCACGCGATGCCATGCGTCCTCCCGGTGTCGGGCTCTCGAGGGCCGAACCTGCGCGGGCGCCGCCTCATTCCTCGCCGACGGGCTCCAGCACCACGACGGGGGTGAGCGTCGTACGCCGTCCGGCGTACTCCTCGAGCTGTGGACCGACCGCCCGCCACCGCTGCCACAGCCGGTCGCGCTCGTCCCCGGTGGCCTGACGTGCGCGAACCTCCCGCGGCGGCTGGCCGGACAGCCGGACCACGGCGACGGGGTTCGCCGCGAGGTTGAGCCACCAGGCGGGGTGCCCCTCGTCCCAGCCGTTCATGGCCAGGGCGACGAGGTCCGGGCCGTCCTCGAGGTAGCCGATGATCACGCTGCGCGGCTGGCCGGACCGGCGCCCGGTGGTCGTGAGGTGCAACGCTCCCCAGCCGCGCTTGTTGCGCGGGGTCCAGAGGAAGCGTCCGCCGCTGAGCCGGTGGAGGCCGCGGTGGGCGCGCCACGCGAGGTGCACGAACCATGCGGGCGGGACTCGCGGCGGCCGGGAGGATGCAGCGCCCATGGTCCACGGTAGCGCCGGATCAGGCAGGCGGAGCCCACCGCGGGTCGCGTCCGAGCCGGCCGAGCAGCCGGTCCTGGACGGAGGCGTCGTCGGCCACGGGGACCGGCGCCGCGCAGATGCCCTCGCTGTAGAGGGCGTCCCCCCAGCCGTCGGCGTCGGAGCCGAGCGCCCGCGCCTCCTCGTCGCTGATCGACCACTCCTGGCCGGTGGCGCGGGCGACGTCCCAGCCGTGCACCACGAGGTCCCAGCCGTAGAACTCCGACATCGTCGCGCCGAAGGTGGTCCTGCCGAAGTAGCCGTCGTACTCGCGGTCGGCGGTGCCGTCGCGGTCGAGCGCGCGGACGACGTCCGCCGCGTGCGCCCGGAACGCCTCGGCCGGGTCGGTGAGCGGGGGTGCGGGAGAGTCGAGCAGGTCGTGACGGGCCAGGAAGTCACGCTCGGTCCCGATCACGTGGGCGACCACGTCGCGCGCGGTCCAGCCCTCGCACGGGCTGGGGGCGTCCCAGCGGCCGCCGGCGCCGTCGAGGATGCGGCTGAACCTCTCCGCGCGGTCGGTGAAGGTCTGGGCGGTGGCGTTCGTCCTCATGCTCCGGACCGTACGGACGGCGCCCTCACCGGCTCTTGTGATAATCCGACACGTGACGCCCGACGCCGGTCAGTTCCCGATCAGCCCGATCGACCCGATCGACCGTGCCCACCTGACCGGAGCCAGCCGACCCTCGCCGCCGATCTTCCGGTACGCCCCGAGCGAGGCGCTGCGGCCGCTGGTCCAGCGCTACTGGGTGCCCGTCTGGTCGCTCCAGCAGCCGAGCGTCCAGAGCACCCTCCAGCACCCGGCCTGCCTCGTCGTCGTCAGTGACAGCTACGCCCGCTTCTACGGCGTGGTCCGTGGCCTCTCGACGGTCACGCTCGAGGGCGACGGCTGGGCCGTCGGGACGATGCTGACCCCGGCTGCCGGCAGCGTGCTGCTGGGCGGCCCGGTGGCCCCGACGACCGATCGTCACGTCGACGTGGAGGAGGTGCCCGGGCTCGACGCCGCCGAGCTCGTACGCCGGATCCGTGAGGCGATGTCGGACGACCCGACCGCCCCGGGGGCCCACGCCGCCGCCATCGCGGAGCTGGAGCGCCAGCTCGGTGCGCTGCTGCCGATCGACGAGCAGGGACAGCTGGTCAACGACCTGGTCGGGTGGCTGCGCGACCACCCCGAGGTCGACCGGGTCGCCGACCTCGCCGACGCGTTCGGGATCGGCGAGCGCACCCTGCAGCGGCTGGTGCTGCAGCGGGTCGGCATGACGCCGAAGTGGCTGATCCAGCGGCGCCGGCTCCACGACGCGGTCGAGCGGCTGAAGGCCGGCACCACCTCGCTGGCCGAGATCGCCGCGGACCTCGGCTACACCGACCAGGCCCACTTCACCCAGGACTTCCGTACGGTCACCGGCCTGACCCCCGGCCGCTACCTCCAGGACCAACCGCGGTGACCGGCGGCGTCCCGCCGGACCTCGACGCACAACGCCGGCTCGGGCCGGACTGGGCCCACTGGCTGGACCGGCTGCCGCGGCTGCGCGACGAGCTGCTGGAGGAGTGGGCGCTGACGCCCGACGGCGACCCGACCCACGGCTTCTGCTCCCTCGTCCTCCCCACCCGGGACGCTGACGGGGGGGCGGCGGTGCTCAAGATCGGCCTCCCCGACGACGAGTCCGAGCACGAGGCGCTCGCGCTGCAGCACTGGCGCGGCGACGGCACGGTCCGGCTGCTACGGGCCGATCCGCGACGCCGGGCGATGCTGCTGGAGCGGCTGCACGACCAGGACCTCTGCGCGCTGGAGGACGTCGAGGCGTGCGAGGTGGTCGCGGGCTTCTATCCGCGCCTCCACCGGCGGGCACTGCCCCAGCTGCGCCCGCTGACGGCGTACGTCGACCGCTGGCTCGACGGGCTCGACGAGCTTCGCCGCGACATGCCGGTGCCACCACGGATGGTCGAGCAGGCACTGCACCTCGGCCGGGCGCTGGTCGGCGACCCCGCCAGCACCGGCGTGATCATCCACGGCGACCTCCACTACGAGAACGTGCTGGCCGCCGACCGGGAGCCGTGGCTGGTCATCGACCCCAAGCCGATGAGCGGCGACCCGCACTACGAGCCCGGCCCGCTGCTGCAGAACCGGTGGGAGGAGATGACGGCGGGGCCGGGCAGTCTGCGCGACGCGATCCGGCGCAGGTTCCACGCCGTGGTCGATGCCGCCGGGCTCGACGAGTCCCGGGCGAGGGACTGGATGGTGGTGCGGATGGTCGTCGACGCGTCGTGGAGCGTGGAGGACGCCCGCCGGGCCGGGCGTGGTCTGTCGGCGGACGAGCAGGACTGGGTGACGCGTTGCGTGGCGATCGTGAAAGCAGTACAGGACTGAGCCCCACGCGTGATCAGATGGGGCCCGTGCCGTTCACCATCCGCTCCGTCAACATCGGCCGGCCGCAGCCGTGGGCCTGGGCCGAGATCGGTCGCAGCTCCATCGAGAAGCACGGTGTCCCGGGCCCGGTCGAGGTCGCCACGCTCGGCCTGGCCGGCGACCAGGTGTCCGACACCCGTCACCACGGCGGCGTCGACCAGGCGGTCTACGCCTTCGCGCGCGAGGACCTCGACTGGTGGGCCGCGGAGCTCGGCACGACGCTGCGCGACGGCCAGTTCGGCGAGAACCTCACGACCAGCGGCTACGACGTCAACGAGGCCGAGGTCGGCGAGCGCTGGCGGGTCGGCAGTGCACTGCTCGAGGTGGCCTCGGTCCGTACGCCCTGCAACGACTTCAAGGGCTGGATGGGGGAGTGCGGCCTCGACAACACCGCCTGGGTCAAGCGGTTCGCCGCCGAGGCGCGCCCCGGGCCCTACCTGCGGGTGATCGAGGAGGGCGAGGTGGCCTCCGGCGACCGGGCGGAGGTCGAGCACCGGCCCGGTCACGGCGTCACCGTGTCGGTCATGTTCCGCGCACTCATGACCGAGCGCGAGCTGCTGCCGCGGCTGCTCGAGGTGGAGGGCCTGGTCGAGGGGGCCCGGGCTCTCGCGGAGCGGTACGTCGCGGGCCACCGGTAACGGTTCGGCGGTCCGTTGCGTGGTGGTGCTACCGCCGCGTAACCCGGTGATCTAGGTTACGCACCACACGATCTCGCCCGAGCCCAGGAGTGCCTGTGCCCACCACGCATGACACCAGCTTCCTCGACACCATGCCGGCCAACGTGGCCGTGCAGTTCCTGGACCGCGTCGAGCGGTCCGCCGACCACGAGGCGTTCCGCTACCCGGTGGGCGAGACCTGGGAGTCGGTGACCTGGCGGCAGGCCGGCGACCGCGTCCGGGAGCTCGCGGCCGGGCTGCTCTCGCTCGGGATCCAGTCGGAGCAGCGGGTGGGCATCGCCTCGAGCACCCGGTACGAGTGGATCCTGGCCGACCTCGCCATCATGTGTGCCGGCGCCGCCACCACCACCGTCTACCCGACGACCAACAGTCGCGACACCGGCTACATCCTGGGCGACGCGGAGTGCCGGGTGGTCTTCGCCGAGGACGACGAGCAGCTGGCCAAGCTCTTCGAGCACAAGAGCGAGCTGCCCCACGTCCTCAAGGTCGTGACGTTCGACGGCGTCGCCGACGACGACTGGGTGATCTCGCTCGACGACCTCGCCGGGCTCGGCAAGGCCCACCTCGCCGACCACCCCGGTGCGGTCGAGGAGGTCGCCCGCGCGATCGGCCCCGACCAGCTGGCCACCTTGATCTACACCTCCGGCACGACCGGTCGACCCAAGGGCGTACGCCTCAAGCACCGCTCGTGGGTCTACGAGGGCGAGGCGATCAAGGCGCAGAACATCCTCCACGAGGACGACCTGCAGTTCCTCTGGCTGCCGATGGCGCACTCCTTCGGCAAGGTGCTGCTCTCCACCCAGATGGCGTGCGGCTTCGCGACCGCGATCGACGGCCGGGTCGACAAGATCGTCGACAACCTCGGCGTCGTGAAGCCGACCTTCATGGGGGCCGCGCCCCGGATCTTCGAGAAGGCCCACGGCCGGATCGTCACGATGACCGCCTCCGAGGGGGGCGCCAAGGAGAAGATCTTCACCCAGGCGTTCAAGGTCGGCCTCGAGGTCGACCGGCTCAAGCGCGAGGGCAAGTCGGTGCCGCTGCCGCTGAAGCTGCAGCACGGACTGTTCGACAAGCTGGTGTTCAGCAAGGTCCGCGACCGCTTCGGGGGCCGGGTCCGGTTCTTCATCTCCGGCGCTGCGGCGCTCAACCGCGACATCGCCGAGTGGTTCCACGCGGCCGGCATCCTGATCCTCGAGGGCTACGGGCTGACCGAGACCTCCGCGGGCTCGTTCGTCAACCACCCCGACGACTACCGCTTCGGCACCGTCGGCCCGGCCGTCCCCGGCACCGAGGTCAGCCTCGGCGACGGCGACGAGATCCTGATCAAGGGTCCCGGCGTCATGGACGGCTACCACAACCTCCCGGAGGAGACCGCCAAGACGCTCACCGACGACGGGTGGCTGCGGACCGGTGACAAGGGGTCGGTCGACGCAGACGGCTACCTGACGATCACCGGCCGGATCAAGGAGCTCTTCAAGACCTCCGGCGGCAAGTACGTCGCGCCGCCGGCGATCGAGTCGAAGTTCAAGGCGATCTGCCCGTACGCCAGCCAGTTCATGGTGTTCGGCAACGAGCGCAACTTCTGCGTCGCGCTGGTGACGCTCGATCCCGACGCGATCGCAGGCTGGGCCGCCGAGAACGGCGTCACCGGCGACTACACCGCCATCGTCGCGTCCGAGAAGTGCCGCACCATGGTGCAGGGCTACGTCGACGAGCTCAACAGCAACCTCAACCGGTGGGAGACCATCAAGAAGTGGGAGCTGCTCGACCACGACCTCACCGTCGAGTCGGGTGAGCTGACCCCGTCGATGAAGGTCAAGCGCAACGTGGTCGAGGACAACTACAAGCAGCGCCTGGACGCGTTCTACGCCTGATCGGGAGAGAGTCTCAGCCCTGGCCTGTGCGCGGCACAGGGGACGCACAGGCAGGGCGGGTGTGCTGGGGCCATGACGAGTCACGACCACGAGATCCACGAGCACGACCTCGGGCTGCAGCACGACGTCGTCACCCTGCACCGCAAGGGCCTGGGACGCCGCCGACTCCTCGGCGTCCTGGGCGGGCTGGGTGCGGCGGGTGCGCTGGCCGCCTGCGCGGCCGATCCCGGCTCCTCGCAGTCCGGCCCGCCGGACGACGGCCTCGGGCCGGGGGGAGCGGAGTCCGACGTGAGCGTCGCCGAGGGCGAGATCCCGGAGGAGACCGCCGGCCCGTTTCCCGGGGACGGCTCCAACGGCCCCAACGTGCTGACCGAGTCGGGCATCGTCCGGCAGGACATCACGAGCAGCTTCGGCTCCGCCGGCGGCGTGGCCGCAGGGGCGCCGCTCACGCTGCGGTTCCGGGTCTACGACCTCTCGGGTGACGAGGTGACCGCGCTGCCGGGCGCCGCGCTGTACGCGTGGCACTGCGACCGCGAGGGCAGCTACTCGATGTACGACGGCGACGCCGTGGACGAGAACTACCTGCGCGGCGTGCAGCAGGCCGACGAGGACGGCTGGCTGAGCTTCACGACGACCTTCCCGGGCTGCTACGCGGGCCGATGGCCGCACGTGCACTTCGAGGTGTACGAGTCGGTCGAGAAGGCCACCAGCGCGTCGAACAAGCAGCGGACGTCGCAGCTGGCGTTCCCGCAGGACGTCTGCGAGGAGGTGTACGCGACCGAGGGCTACGAGCAGTCGGTCACCAACCTGGGACAGGTCAGCCTCGACAGCGACGGCATCTTCAGCGACGGCCACTCGCTCCAGCTCGCCAGGGTCACCGGCTCGGTCGAGGAGGGCTACGTGGCGACCCTCAACGTCCCGATCTGAGCGGAGGCGCCGCCGGGGCGTGTGGCAGCATGGGTCGGTGCCGTCCGCCCCGCCTCCCGGCGACCCGGCGCCGACCGACGGCCGGTTGCCGGAGCAGGCGCTCGCACAGCTGGGGGAACAGCCCTTCGGGCTCTACGTCCACGTCCCGTTCTGCCGCGTCCGGTGCGGGTACTGCGACTTCAACACCTACACCGCGGAGGAGCTCGGGCCCGGCGCGTCCCGCACGACGTACGCCGGATCGGCGATCGAGGAGATCCGGCTGGCCCGCAGGGTGCTCGGCGACGTCGACCTCCCCGTCTCGACGGTCTTCCTGGGCGGTGGGACGCCGACGCTGCTGCCGCCCGCCGACCTCGCGGCGGTGCTGGCCTCCGCCGCGGCGGAGTTCGGGCTGGCCACCGACGCCGAGGTGACGACCGAGGCCAACCCCGACTCGGTGACCCGGTGGGACCTCGAGGAGCTCCGGGAGTCCGGATTCACCCGGATCTCCTTCGGGATGCAGTCGGCGGTGCCGCACGTGCTGGCCACGCTCGACCGGACGCACGACCCGCTGCGGGTCCCGGCCGCCGTGGAGTGGGCCCGCGAGGCGGGCTTCGACCAGGTGAGCCTGGACCTGATCTACGGCACGCCGGGGGAGTCGCTGCTGGACTGGGAGACCTCGCTCGACGCCGCCCTCGAGTGCGAGCCCGACCACGTGTCGGCCTACGCGCTGATCGTGGAGGACGGCACCGCGCTCGCCCGCGCCGTACGACGTGGCGAGGTGCCGGCCCCCGACGACGACGACCTCGCGGACAAGTACCTCCTCGCCGACGAGCGGCTCGCCGCCGGTGGGCTCCGCTGGTACGAGGTCTCCAACTGGGCGCGGGACCCGGCCGGCACGGGGGCGGCCCGCTGCCGCCACAACCTCCTCTACTGGACCGGGGCGGACTGGTGGGGCGTCGGGCCCGGGGCCCACTCCCACGTCGGCGGCGTCCGCTGGTGGAACGTCAAGCACCCCGCCGCGTACGCCGAGCGACTGGCGGGCGGCGACAGCCCCGCCCACGCGCGCGAGACGCTGACGGTCGAGGAGCGGCGGGTGGAGCGGGTGCTGCTGGAGACCCGGCTCGCCGACGGGCTCGACCCGGCGCTGCTCGACGACGCCGGCCGGGCCGCGCTGCCGGGGCTGGCCCAGCGGGGCCTGCTCGAGGCCGGGGCGGATGCCGTGGTGCTCACGCGCGACGGCCGGCTGCTGGCCGACGCGGTGGTGCGTGACCTGCTCCCCTGAGCGCTACTTGACCAGGCGGATCGTCAACGGGTACTCGTACGCCTCGCCGTTGCTGGCCCGGAAGGTGGCGATGATGATGAGGGTCAGGACGATGACCGCCAGCAGCAGCCCGACGGGGACCACGACCAGCAGGGCGAGACCGACGGTCCCGATCACGAGCACGGCGGCCACGATCCCGAGGACCACCGAGTAGATCAGCAGCGAGATCTGGAAGTTCAGCGACTCCACGGAGTGCCGCCGGACGAAGGGCGAGGACTCGCCCTTGAGCAGCATCACCAGGAGCGGCGCGAGGAAGCCCAGCGCGATGTACGCCGAGACCAGGGTGCCGATGTGGGCGACCAGCGCCCACGTCCTGTCTTCCTGGGTGAGGCTGTCGCGCGGGATGCCCCAGAGGTCGCTCATGGCTCGAGAGTAACGAAGTCGATCAGCTCCTCGACCCGGCCCAGCAGGGCCGGGTCGAGGTCCTGGAAGCCACGGACGCCGCCCAGGACGTGCTTCCAGGCGCGAGCGATGTCGGCCTGGTCGCGGTGGGGCCAGCCCAGCCGCTGGCAGGTGCCGCGTTTCCAGTCCTCGCGCTTCGGGACGTCGGGCCACTGCTCGAAGCCGAGCCGCTGCGGCTTGACGGCCTGCCAGATGTCGATGAACGGGTGTCCCACCACGAGGACGTGGGGCCCGACGGGGGAGCGTCGTACGGCGTCGGCGATCCGGCTCTCCTTGGAGCCCCGCACCAGGTGGTCGACCAGGACACCGACCCGGCGCCCGGGACCGGGGCCGAAGTCGCGCAGGTGGTCCGCCAGGTCGTCGACGCCGCCGAGGTACTCGACGACCACGCCCTCGACCCGGAGGTCGTCGCCCCACACCTTCTCGACCAGCTCGGCGTCGTGGCGGCCCTCGACGTAGATCCGGCTCTGGCGGGCGACCCGCGCCTTGGCCCCGTGCACGGCGACCGAGCCCGAGGCGGTCCGGGTCGGCCTGGCAGGGGCACCGGCGCGGGGTGGCGCGACGAGGATCACCGGCCGCCCCTCGAGCAGGAAGCCCGCACCCAGCGGGAACGTGCGCCGACGCCGCCGGCGGTCCTCGAGGGTCACGGTGTGGAGGTCGCGGTCGACCGCGACGATCTCGCCGACGAAGTCGGACGTGACCTCCTCGACGACCTCGCCCCTCGTGGCCGGAGCCTCGGTCGCGCGGCCGTTCCTCGGGACCCGCCAGTCGCCGGCGAGGACGTCGGAGCCGTAGCGGTCGCGTGAGGTCGGGGAGGAAGCCACCAGGACACGCTAGGAGGGTGCGGGCGCGACCCCGGGCAGGGCGCGCCGGGGATCACTCCTCCTCGTCGTCGGAGCCGTCCTCCTGCTCGTCCTCCTCGGAGTCCTCGGACTCGTCGGCGGTCTTGCCGCCCTCGAGGTCGATGTCGTCGGGGTCGACCTGGTCGGTGTCCAGCGGCTCGGCGAGCGGGTTGTCCTCGCCGGGCTGGAGGTCCTCGGGCAGGTCGTCGTCCGTGATCCCGTCGGGCTCGCGCTCGGATTCGCTCATGGGGTCGAACCTAGTGGCGACACCGCAGCGCGGTCATCACCCCGAGGGGGGCGGCACGCCCAGCACCCGCGCGAACACCGTCCCGAGCGTCACGCCGTCGAGCGCACCGTGCCCGGTCAGCCCGACGTCGTCGGGGTCCTCGCTCCACCCCTCGATGCTGAGCTCAGCCCGCGAGAGCCGTGGGTCGACGTAGACCCAGTAGTCGATGCAGGGAGGCGGCCACTGGTCGCCGTACGACTCGACGATCCGGCTGTGGGGGTAGCGCTCGGCGAACCGCAGCGGCTCGGCCTCCCAGAGCAGGGCGTGCACACGGCCCCCGTCACCGGTCATGACCTGGCGCACGAACCCGACGTCGGCACGCGCCATCACCGGGTCGCAGACCCGGCCCACCGCATCGGCCCACGCGTCGTCGAAGGACGTCACCGGCCGACCGTAGGGGCGAGCAGGCCGACGTGACCAACGATTTCCCGGGTCAGGCCTCCTGGTGGAGTGGTCCTGCGCCCGCGCAGCGCGGAGCTCCGGGCCCGGACGCAGGCCGCTGACGGATCAGGCCATCGGGAGCTGCCGCTGACCGCGGGGGAGGTGCGCGTAGCCCCGCACCACGGCCTGCTCCAGCCGCGCTGCCTCCCAGGGCCACTCGCCCGCGGCCAGCGCCTGGTCGGCGGGGACGCCGCGGCCGGCCAGGTCGCGCACGGTCTGCGCGACGATGCCGATCTCGTTGCGCTGCTGCTCGACGAACTCACGGTCGACCGGGGCGCCGTGGCCGGGGACGACGACCGACCGCGCCGTGAGCAGCCCGAGCACGGTGTCGAGGCTGTGCGGCCAGTCCAGCGGGAAGCAGTCCGAGCCGTACGCCGGAGGCGCCGACTCCTCGACCTGGTCGCCGGCGAGCACGACGTCGGCGTCGGGGACCCGGACCACCAGGTCACCGGCGGTGTGGCCCCGGCCCGGGTGGACCAGCTCCACCGCGCGGTCGCCCAGGTCGAGGACGCGCGCCGAGGAGAACGTCTGGTCGGGGACCACCACGGTGGTCGCCAGGACGTCGTCACGGTGCGGGTCGTCGGGGGCGTCGGCGTAGCGCTGCCGGATCTCCTCGCCGCGACGGGCCAGCTCCTCGGCGGCGTCCTCGTGGGCGGTGACGGGCACCGCCCCCCATGCCTCGCGGAACGCCTCGTTGCCGAAGGTGTGGTCGAAGTGCCAGTGCGTGTTGACCACGCCGACCACCTCGCCGGCCCCCAGTCGGCGTACGTCGTCGACCACGGCGCGACCGGCCGCGGTGGAGCCGTGGGTGTCGACGACGAGCACGCCACGGCCGCCACCCACCACCGTCACGTTGGCGTCGAACCACTCGTAGCGGGCCACCCACACCCGCGCTGCCACCTCGGTGAAGTCAGCCACGAAGGTCGAGACTAGTGGCGGCCCTAGTAGCATTGGCACTCAGCCGAAGTGAGTGCCAAGACGAATCCGGAGGAGGTGGCGGCCGTGCAGGACGAGCGGAGGCTCGCCGTGCTCCGGGCGATCGTCGAGGACTACGTCGCCACCGAGGAGCCCGTCGGCTCCAAGGCGCTGGTCGAGCGGCACCGGCTCGGGGTCTCCCCGGCGACGGTCCGCAACGACATGGCCGCGCTGGAGGAGGAGGGGTTCATCACCCAGCCCCACACGAGCGCGGGCCGGGTGCCGACCGACAAGGGCTACCGGCTCTTCGTCGACCGGCTCACCACCGTCAAGCCGATGACTGCGGCCGAGCGCCGCGCGATCACCACCCTGCTCGACGGCGCGGTCGACCTCGACGACGTCGTGCACCGCTCGGTGCGGCTGCTGGCACAGCTGACCCGCCAGGTCGCCGTCGTCCAGTACCCCACGCTCAGCCGCAGCACGGTCCGCCACGTCGAGCTCGTCGCGCTCAGCCCCAGCCGGCTGCTGACGGTGCTGATCCTCAGCACCGGCCGGGTCGAGCAGCGGCTCGTCGAGCTCCCCGCCGCCCTCGGCGACGACGCCATGGCCGACCTGCGCAGCCAGGTCAACCGGGCCGCCACCGGGCAGACCATCATCGAGGGGGTGGCTGCGCTCCGGACGCTGGCCACCGAGGTGCCCGCAGCGGCGCCGGTCGCCGAGACGCTCGCCGAGGCGATGAGCGACCACCGCTCCGACGAGCGGATCGTGGTGGGCGGTACCGCCAACCTGGCCCGCTACGGCGACAGCTTCGACTCGGCGGTCCGGCCGCTGCTCGAGGCGCTCGAGGAGCACGTCATCCTGCTCAAGCTGCTCGGCGAGGCGACCACCGGCGACA
Source organism: uncultured Actinomycetota bacterium (assembly GCA_963723945.1). Lineage (GTDB taxonomy): Bacteria > Actinomycetota > Actinomycetes > Propionibacteriales > Nocardioidaceae > Nocardioides. Next base: position 93,340 of record CAVRSW010000021.1, on the reverse strand, counting down.
CCGTCACGGTCCGCATCGGCCACGAGGGCCCCTACCGCGAGCTGGCCTCCACCAGCGTCGTGGCGACCGGCTACGGCCCGGGCGAGGAGGCGTTGGCCACGCTCGGCATCGTCGGCCCGACCCGGATGGACTACCCGGGGACCATGGCGGCGGTCCGGGCCGTGGCCCGCTACGTCTCCCGGATCCTCGACGAGGCATGAGCCACCCGACCATTCCCACCACCCACGGACGACCCACGAAGGAACACCGTTGAGCCAGGACCCGTACGAGCTCCTGGGTGTCAGCCGCGACGCGGACGCCGACACCATCAAGAAGGCCTACCGCCGACTGGCGCGCCAGTACCACCCCGACGTCAACCCCGACGCGGCCTCGAAGGAGAGGTTCAGCGAGGTCTCCCGCGCCTACGAGGTGCTGTCGGACCCGCAGAAGCGGGCGGCATACGACCGCGGCGGCGACCCGTTCGGCGGGATGGGCGCCGGCTTCGGCGGCCAGGGCGCCGGGTTCTCCTTCACCGACATCATGGACGCGTTCTTCGGCGGTGGCGGTGGTGCCGCACCGGGCGGCGGCCGCGGCCCCCGCTCGCGCGTACGCCGGGGCCAGGACGCGCTGATCCGGGTCGAGATCGAGCTGGCCGAGGCCGCCTTCGGGGTGGCCCGTGAGCTCAAGGTCGACACTGCGGTGGTCTGCACGACCTGCGGCGGCGAGGGCGCGGCCCCCGGCAGCCACCCGGTGCCCTGCGAGACCTGCCGCGGAGCCGGCGAGGTGGCCCACGTGCAGCGCTCGTTCCTGGGTGAGGTCCGCACGTTGCGGCCCTGCGCCGCCTGCCGTGGGTTCGGCACGATCATTCCCGACCCGTGCCGCGAGTGCTCGGGCGACGGCCGGGTCCGCTCCCGCCGCACCCTCACGGTCAAGATCCCCGCGGGGGTCGACTCCGGGACCCGGGTCCAGCTCAGCGATCAGGGCGAGGTCGGTCCCGGCGGTGGCCCGGCAGGCGACCTCTACGTCGAGATCAACGTGGCCCCCCACGACACCTTCACGCGGCAGGGTGACGACCTCCACTGCACCGTCACGGTGCCGATGACCGCTGCGGCGCTCGGCACCACGCTCACGCTGCCGACCCTCGAGGCCGACCTCGAGCAGGGGGCCGGCTCGGGCGTCGAGACCAGCTTCGAGCTCGAGATCCGGCCCGGCACCCAGTCCGGTGCCGAGCAGGTGATGCGCGGCCGCGGCGTCCCCGGCCTGCGCGGCACCTCTCGCGGCGACCTCGTGGTGCACACGGTCGTGGAGACCCCGACGCGACTCGACCCGCGCCAGGAGGAGCTGCTCCTCGAGATGGCCGCGATCCGGGGCGAGGAGCAGCCGACCGGCCAGGTGCGGCCCGCCTCCAAGTCGGTCTTCGGCCGGCTGCGCGACGCGTTCAACACCCACTGAGCGGCGCGCGATGAGCCTGCCGGTCCACCTGGTGTCCTCGCTGGCCGGGACCGAGGTGGGGTCGTCGGTCGAGGTGACCGGCGACGAGGCCCACCACGCCGTGGCCGTCCGGCGGCTGCGGGTGGGGGAGCAGGTCGTGCTCACTGACGGCCGGGGGGCGGCCGCGACCGGCACGGTGCGCTCCACCGGCAAGCGGGTGTTCGAGGTCGGGGTCGACGACGTACGCCACGAGCCGCGGCCGCAGCCCGAGCTGGTCGTCGTGCAGGCGCTCCCCAAGGGCGACCGCGGCGAGCTGGCCGTCGAGCTGCTGACCGAGGTGGGGGCCGCCACCGTCGTCCCCTGGGCGGCCACCCGCAGCGTGGCCGTCTGGAAGGGCGACCGGGCGGCCCGGGCCCACGCGAAGTGGCAGGCGACGGCCCGGGAGGCCGCCAAGCAGGCCCGCCGGGCGTGGCACCCGGACGTGGCGCCGCTGGCCCGGTCGTCCGACGTCCTGGAGCTGGTGCGCGCCGCTGACCTCGCGCTCGTCCTGCACGAGGCCGCGACGGAGCCGCTCGTGGCGTACGAGCCACCCGCCTCCGGCACGATCGTGCTCGTCGTCGGTCCCGAGGGCGGGCTGACCGACGACGAGGTCTCCGCGTGCGTCGACGCCGGCGCGCACGCCGTCCGGCTGGGGGCCGAGGTGCTGCGCACCTCGACGGCCGGGGTGGCCGCAGCCGCGGCGCTGCTGTCCCGGACCCCGCGCTGGGCCTAGGCCGTCCGGCTCGCGGTCACGCCCGTGAGGCGAACCAGGGGTGGTGCAGGTCCCGGAAGCTGACGTCGTGGACCATCCGCTCCCAGCTCGCCATCGCCTCGTGCACCGGTCCCGACTCCGGGGCGGTGCGACGCTCGGCCTCCCTGGCGGAGGCCTCGTCGGTGAACGCCACGGTCTCGGTGAAGGTCCCGTCGGGCTCGATCGCGAAGGTCGCACCGATGATCTCGGGCCGGGCCTCGTGGAGCATGCTCTCCATGTCCCGCATGCCGGACTCCAGGGCGTCGGGGTCGTCGATCTTGCCGCGGACGACCTGGACGAACCCGGCGTCGTCCGAGCCGCCGTCGAGCATCAGCACGACCCGGTCGCAGTCGTGGAACTCGACCGGTCCGTCGAACATCGGCTCCATCCGGCTCCACCACTCGCCCTGCTCGGGGCGCTCGGAGTTCGCCGCCGCCGCCTCGCGTGACTCGAACCGGACGACGGCGAGCAGCTCGCCCTCGTCGGTGAAGCCGTAGGTCCCACCGAGCCACCCGACGGAGCCGGGTGCGACCTCGGCGAGCCACTGGTCCATGAGTGCACGGACCTCGTCCTGCCGCTGGCACGTGCCCTGGATGATCTGGATGAACATGCGCGTCCCCTGCCTGTCCGGGGACGCCCGAGGATGGGCGCCGCGCCTCGCCCCCGCCTTGGGACGTTACGACTGGCCCCGGTGGCGGTCAAGGCTTGCCGCGGCTGGTCAGCCGACGGTGAACTCGCGGTCGTCGGTCATCGCCCCGGAGCCCTCGGCGCCGCCCGTCGGGTCGTCGGTCGTGACCCAGAAGGTGTAGCTGCCGGGCTGCAGCCGCGAGACGTCGACGGTGGTCTCGAACGGGAAGAGCTTGTCGTCCATCCAGCCCTCCGTCGTGGCGTAGCCACGCCGGACGACCCGGTCGCCCTGCCGGATCTCCCAGCCGAGTCCGGCCTCGAAGCTGTTGCCGACGCCGCTCACCCGGAGCGTGCCGTCGGCCGTCGATCCCTGTTCCGGGGAGGTCAGGCTCACGTGGGAGAGCACCTGCAGCGGCGAGCCTGGCGTACGGGACCCGGCGTCGGGACGCCGAGGACCTGGTCGGCGGGTCCCGCCGGAGTGGTGAACTGGACCGGCAGCCGCTGCTGCGCCGCGGCCTGGAGCGAGTAGACGACCTGCTGCACTGCCTGGCGCGCGTCGGTGGTCGACATGCCGCCCGGTCGGGCCGTCGCGGCGGGCGCCACGACGACCTCGATCCGGTCACCCGCGACCTCGGCGGACTGGAGCGTGCCCGGATCCCAGGCGGTGCGGTAGTCGGGGTCGAGGGGCGCGGACATCACCAGCTCGAGGGTGCCGTCGAGCCGCTCGCCCGTCCCGGGGCGGAACTCGCGGTAGAGCCGGACGCCACCCCGGTCGGTGTCGCCGAGGTAGTAGACGGCGGCCGCGAAGTCCGTCCCGCCGACGATCGGTGCCGGGTCCGACCCCGCCTGGTCGGAGGAGTCCGGCGCTGCGGGCCGGTCACGGCCGGGAGTGGACCTGTCGACGGCACGGTCGCGGCGCTCGCGCGACGAGGTCGGCTCGGGGTCGGCGGCGCAGCCGCTGACGGCGAGCAGGGTCGCCAGGACCAGCACGGGGAGCTTCATCGGGGGTCTCCGCTCTCACTCGACGACGACGGTCCGGCTGTCGGAGAAGGCTCCGGGGCCCTCCGCTCCGCCGGACGGATCGTCGGTCTCGACCACGAGGGTGTAGCTGCCGGGCGCGATCGACGTCAGGTCGATCGTGTCGGCGAAGGGGAACAGCCGGTCGCCCAGCGACCCCTCGGCGGTGAAGAAGCCGTCGGCGACCGTCGCGCCGGAGTCGTCCTGGAGCGCCCACAGCACGTTGCCCTCGAACGAGCTGGCCACGCCCTCGACCGGCAGCTTCCCGGAGACCGGCTGCCCCTCGTCAGGGGTGGTGAGGTTGACGTGGGACAGCGCCTCGAGCGGCGCCTCGGCCGGGACCGGCCCGTCGGTGCTGGTGCCGAGCACCTGGTCGGCGGGCCCGTCGGGGGTGGTGAACTCCACGGGCAGCCGCTGCTGGGCGTACGCCTGCAGCGTGTAGACGACCTGCTGCACCGAGGCCTGCGCCTCCTCCTCGGTCATCGAGTCGGGGCGCTCCTCCAGCGAGGCATCGCCCAGCTCGACGGTGATCCGGTCGTCGGCGACCTCGGCGCCGACGAACGCGCCCGCCGGCCACTCGGTGCGGTAGTCGGGGTCGGCGGGGGCGGTCGTGAGCAGCCGGACCGACCCGGCGGGCCCGTCGTCGGCGGACTCGAGCGAGCGGAACTCCCGGAACAGGCGTACGCCGGCCGGTGTGTCGCCGAGGTAGTAGCCCGCCACCGCTCTCGAGGCCACCGGCGGCCCGGACGGGAGCTGGGAGGCGGTCGGGTCGCCACCGGACTCGTCGGAGGAAGCGGCGACCGGGGGGTCCGCCGGCTCGTCGTCGGTGCCGGGCAGCTGGGCACCGGTGACGGCGACCGCGGCGACCGCAGCGGCACCCGCCAGCGCGGCCCCGCCCAAGGCCAGCAGCGCCGGGCGCCGGCGCGAGGGACGCGACACCCGGGCGCGCAGCTCACCGAGACGCTCCTCGGGCTCGATCCCGGCCACGGCGTCGCGCAGCAGCTCGCGCAGCTGCCGGTCGAGCACCGGGTCGGTGTCGCCGCGGGTCATGACCGGTCCTCCAGGTAGGCGGCGAGGGAGATCCGCAGCGCGGCGGCACCGCGCGAGGCGTGGCTCTTGACGGCCCCCCGGCTGATGCCGAGGGCATCGGCGATCTCGGCCTCGGAGAGCTCGGAGTAGTAGCGCAGCGCGAGCACCTCGCGTTGCCGGGCGGGCAGGCTGCGCAGCGCGTCGAGGACGCGGTCGCGCCGGTCGTCGACCAGGACCGCGTCGTCGGCACCCGGCACCGTCGTGGCCTGTCGGTCCCGCTCGGCGTGGCGCTCGACGACGCCCCGGTGCCGCAACGCGGAGCGGCCGCGGTTGACGACCGTCTGCCGGAGGTAGGCCAGCGCCCGGTCGGGGTCGCGCAGCCCCCGCCAGCGTCCGTGGACCGCCACGAAGGAGTCCTGGACGATCTCCTCGGCGAGCGACACGTCGTGGACCAGGAGCACGGCGAGGCGGACCAGCGAGCGCCAGTGGGCGGCGTACAGCTGGTCGAGCGCCTGGTCGGCATCCCAGGTCGTCGGGCCGCTCACGAGGAGCGGTCCGGCGTAGACGGTCGCATGCATCAGCACGCTAGTAGCACGCGCCGCTGCCACCGGTGGTTGACACGTCATCGAACCCGGATTCGTCTCCTACAGTGTGTGCATGCCCACCGAGACCGCCGAGGACTGCCTGTTCTGCAAGATCGTGGCCGGCGAGGTCCCGGGCGACCTGGTGCTCACGACCGACCACGTGGTGGCGTTCCGTGACGTCAACCCGGCCGCCCCGACGCACGTGCTGGTCGTCCCGCGCGACCACCGGCCGAACGCCGCCGCCACGGCGGCTGCCGACCCGCAGGCGATCGGTCGACTGGTCGCCGCCGCGGCGGAGGTGGCCGACCGCGAGGGGCTCACCGACTACCGGTTGGTCCTCAACACCGGCGCGGGCGCCGGGCAGAGCGTCTTCCACACCCACCTGCACGTGCTCGGCGGCCGCGAGCTGGGCTGGCCCCCGGGCTGAGCGGCCCCCGGCCGCCCCGAATCCCGGTGGGCCCGGGCGACGGCGACTGCGTAGCATGGAAGCCCCATGACTGAGAGACCTCGCCAGCCCGACCCGGCGCAGACCCGCCACACGGTCGTCGTCCCCAACAGCATCGACCTCGTGAGCCTGCTCGGTCCCGCGGACGAGCACCTCGCCCTGATCGAGAAGGCCTTCGACGCCGACATCCACGTGCGGGGCAACCGGATCACGCTCCAGGGCGAGCCGGGCGAGATCGCCCTCGCCGAGCGGCTGCTCGACGAGCTGGTGACGATCATCCGTACGGGTCAGGGCATCTCCACCGAGACGGTCGAGCGGGTGCTGGCGATGCTCCGCGCCGAGTCCACGCAGCCCGGCGAGCGGCCGGCCGACGTGCTCTCGCTCAACATCCTGTCCAACCGCGGCCGGTCGATCCGTCCCAAGACCCTCAACCAGAAGCGCTACGTCGACTCCATCGACAAGCACACGATCACCTTCGGGATCGGACCGGCCGGCACCGGCAAGACCTACCTCGCCATGGCCAAGGCGGTGCAGGCGCTGCAGGGCAAGGAGGTCAACCGGATCATCCTGACCCGGCCCGCGGTCGAGGCGGGGGAGCGGCTCGGGTTCCTGCCCGGCACGCTGAGCGAGAAGATCGACCCCTACCTGCGGCCGCTCTACGACGCGCTCCACGACATGATCGACCCCGAGTCGATCCCCAAGCTGCTGGCCGCCGGCACCATCGAGGTGGCGCCGCTGGCCTACATGCGCGGCCGCAGCCTCAACGACGCGTTCGTGATCCTCGACGAGGCCCAGAACACCACCCCCGAGCAGATGAAGATGTTCCTCACCCGGCTCGGGTTCGGCTCGAAGATCGTGGTGACCGGTGACGTGACCCAGATCGACCTCCCGGGCGCCACCCGCTCCGGGCTGAAGGTCGTCGAGGAGATCCTGACCGGGGTCGAGGACGTCGTCTTCAACCGGCTGACCAGCCACGACGTCGTACGCCACAAGCTGGTGGGGCGCATCGTCGCGGCCTACGACGCCCACGACGCCCGCGGCGACGGCCGCGGGGGCCGCCCGTGAGCATCGAGGTCCTGGACGAGTCGGGCGCCGGCCTCGACGTCCAGCATCTCGCATCCCTGTCGCGCTTCGTCATGGGCCAGATGCGGGTCCACCCGCTGGCCGAGCTCTGCATCAAGGCGGTCGACGTCGACACCATGGCGGAGCTCAACGAGCAGTGGATGGAGAAAGAGGGTCCGACCGACGTGCTGGCGTTCCCGATGGACGAGCTGCGCCCGGGCCTGGTCGACCAGGAGCCCGAGGAGGGCGTGCTCGGCGACCTGGTGCTGTGCCCGGACGTGGCGGTGCGCCAGGGAGAGACGGCGGGCCACGGCACCGAGGCGGAGCTCGAGCTGCTGACCGTCCACGGGATCCTCCACCTGCTCGGCTACGACCACGTCGAGCCGGAGGAGCACCGGGAGATGTTCGGCCTCCAGGACCGGCTGCTCGAGGAGTGGCGACGGCGGTGACCGCCGGTGACGTGTGGCTGCTGACCGCAGCCGCGACCCTCGTGGTCCTGGCAGGCGTGTTCTCGGCGGCCGATGCTGCTGTCGCCTCCTCCTCGCGTGCCCGCGCGGAGGAGCTCGCCAGCGAGGGGCGCGCGGGTGCCCGCCGGCTGGCGACCCTCCTCGAGGACCCGGCCCGTCACCTCAACACGGCGCTGTTCCTGCGGCTGCTGTGCGAGATCTCGGCGACGGTCCTGGTCGCCCAGCTGGTCCAGGACGCCTGGGACGCCGCCTTCTGGCCGGCGGCGATCACCTCGATCGTCGTCATGCTGGTCGTGTCATTCGTGGTGATCGGCGTCGCCCCGCGCACCCTCGGCCGGCAGCACAGCGAGCGGGTGGCGCTCTGGTCGGCCGCACCGCTGTCGGCGATCACGACCATCCTCGGACCGGTCCCACGGGTGCTGATCCTGGTCGGCAACGCGATCACCCCGGGCCGCGGCTTCCGTGAGGGCCCGTTCTCGACCGAGACCGAGCTCCGCGAGCTCGTCGACCTCGCCGAGGCCTCGGCCGTCATCGAGTCCGGTGAGCGCCGGATGATCCACTCCGTCTTCGAGCTCGGCGACACCAGCGCGCGCGAGGTGATGGTGCCGCGCAACGACGTCGTCTACATCGAGCGCCACAAGAACCTCCGCCAGACGATGTCGCTGTTCCTCCGCAGCGGCTTCTCGCGGGTGCCGGTGATCGGGGACAACCTCGACGACGTCCTCGGGTTCGCCTACCTCAAGGACCTGGTCCGCCGTGACTTCGAGGCCCCGGACGTCGAGTTCACGCAGCGGGTCGAGGAGGTGATGCGGCCCGCGTCGTTCGTGCCCGACTCCAAGCCGGTCGACGCGCTGCTCTCGGAGATGCAGGCCAAGCGCCAGCACATCGCGGTCGTCGTCGACGAGTACGGCGGCACGGCCGGGCTGGTCACGATCGAGGACGTGCTCGAGGAGATCGTCGGCGAGATCACCGACGAGTACGACGAGGAGGAGGTCGAGGTCGAGCAGCTCGAGGACGGCTCCGCCCGGGTCTCCCCGCGCTACCCGGTCGACGACCTCGACGAGCTCTTCGGCTTCGACGTCGAGGAGGAGGACGTCGACAGCGTGGGCGGCCTGATGGCCAAGCACCTCGGGCTGGTCCCCATCCCGGGCTCCTCCGTCGAGGCCCACGGCCTGCGGTTCACCGCCGAGGACGCCGCCGGCCGGCGCAACAAGATCGGCACCGTGCTGATCAGCCGGATCGACCCGGCGCCCCAGCCCCACCAGGTGGATGCGGATGCCTGAGCCGACGCTCTCCCCCGAGGACGCCAAGCTGGTCACCCTGGCGCGCAGCACCCGCGCCCGGACCCGCGCCGCCGAGGGCGCGGCGGTGCGCGACGTCGACGGCCGCACGTACGCCGCCGCGACGGTGGACCTGCCGTCGCTGCAGGTGTCGGCGCTGGGTGTCGCGGTCGCGATGGCGGTCTCGTCCGGGGCACGGGGCCTGGAGGCCGCGGTCGTCCTGACCGACGCCGAGAGGGTCGCCGACGCCGACCTCGCGGTCGTGCGCGACGTCGCCGGCGGCGGGGTGAGCGTCCATCGCGGTGACACGCGCGGCGGGATCCTCGAGACCACGGAGACCTGACCGGCCCAGTCCGGTCGTGGCGGCGACGCAGCCCGTCCGCGTAGCGTCCTGCCGTGTGACCCGCCGCCATCCGTCCCTGCTCCTGGCGGCCACCGTGCTGGTGCTCGGGGTCCTCACCACCACGGTCCAAGCGAGTGCCGCGCCGCGGCCGTCGTCGACCGACGCCCGCGCGATGTGGGTGTGGGACCGGCCGGGAGTCCCGGCCCTGGTCGACTTCGCCCGGCGGCACGGCGTGCGCGACCTGTTCGTCTCGACCCCGGGTCACTTGGCGACCTCGCCGGACCTGCCGTGGTTCCGGTCCCTGCGCACCAGCACCAGCGCGGCGGGGATCCGGCTCCACGCGCTCGGTGCCGAGGTCTGGTGGCTCGACGACCACGCGGCGGCTGCGGCGTGGCAGCACCAGGTGCTCGCCACCGGACTGTTCGACGGCGTCCACCTCGACGTCGAGCCGTGGTTGCACCCCGAGTGGGGGAGTGACGCGTCGGCGTTGCTGGCGTCGTGGGTGGCCCTGCTCCAGCAGTCGTCCGCCGCGACCGGGCTCCGGGTCGAGGCCGACATCCCGTTCTGGCTCCACGAGCACGCCGTCGGCGGACGCCCCGCCGACGAGGCCGTGATCGGGGCGGTCGACGCCGTGACGGTGATGAGCTACCGCGACACGGCCACTGGTCCAGACAGCATCACCGGAATTTCCCGGACCGCCCTGGCGACCGCTGGCCGGCTCGGCCGGCCGGTCCGGCTGGCGGTCGAGACCCGGTGGCTCGGCGACGACCCGGTGTCGGCCAAGCAGACCTTCTTCGGCTCGACGCAGCGACAGCTGGACCGGGCGCTGGCCGACGTCGACGCCGCCACGGCAGGTCATCCGACGTACGCAGGGGTCGCGGTGCACGACCACCGGGGCTGGTCGGCGCTGCGCCGATGACCGGGAAAACGTCCCGGAAAGGAGTCACGCGTGTGTCATTGACACACGCGTGACTTGCCATCCCCCGGCTCCGGAAGCCTAGAGCGCAGGATCCTCGCGAGGACATGGCTCAGACTACTTGACAGAAAAGTTGCCCAGATTGACGCATTGTCAGTCACAATCGGACCCATGAACCTCGCGGACGCGGCACTCCTGCAGGAGATCCGACCCTACGAACTGGGTTCGCGGCTGCGCGCGGCCCGGCTCGCTCGCGGCTGGACGCAGACCGAGCTGGCCGGTGACATGGTGTCGGTGGGCTACGTCTCGCGTCTGGAGTCCGGGCACCGGCGTCCGAACGCCGAGGTGCTCGAGGCCCTCGCCCAGCGACTGGGCGTCTCGACCGACCAGCTCCTGCGAGGCCCGACCGCGCCGGAGCAGGACGAGCTGCGCCTCGCCCTCGACTTCGCCGAGCTCTCGCTCGAGAACGGCGAGCACGCCGAGGCCGAGGTCCAGGCCCGTCAGGCCCGCGACCGTGCCCGCGCGATCGTGCACGAGGAGCTGGCCGGTCGAGCGACCTACCTGATCGCGCGTGCGCTCGAGAGCCAGGGCAACGTCGACGACGCCATCCTCGAGCTCGAGCCGCTGGTCAACGGCGAGGGCGGCGCGATCCCGCGGGCCGGCGCGGCTGCCATCCCGCGGGCGGCGCTGCCGGCGATCCCGCGGATCAAGGCAGTGATCGCCCTGGGTCGCTGTTACCGCCAGTCGGGCGACTTCGGGCTCGCCACGGACATCATGGAGCGGACGCTCAACGACCTCGCGGGCACGGATCTCGACGGAGTCGATGAGGTCGTGCAGCTCGCGGTCACGCTCGCCGCGACGTACTTCGACCGAGGTGACACCGGCCAGGCGGTGCGTGCCTGCCGCAAGGCCATTGCGCAGGCCGAGCGCATCGGGACTCCCAAGGCGAGGGCCTCCGCGTACTGGAACGCCAGCATCATGGAGGCGGAGCGCGGTTCCGTCGCAGAGGCGATCCCGCTGGCTGAAAGGGCCCTCGCGCTGCTCGCCGAGGGTCAGGACGGACGCAACCTCGCCCGGCTGCGCACCGCGCTGGCCGACATGCAGCTGCAGCTGGACCCGCCGGAGGTAGCCGCGGCGCAGCACCAGCTCGACCTGGCTGCCAAGGAGCTGAGTGAGTCGAGTGGCGGCGCGTTCGACATTGCGCGCAACGACGTCGCCCGCGCCCGGGCCCTGATGTTGGTCGGCGACCTCGGGTCAGCGCGAGAGCTCAGCGCTTCAGTGCACAACCGGGTGGCGGAGCACTCACCACTTTCGGCGGCTGACGCCAAGCTGATCGAGGGGCAGGCGGCCGCCGCGGCCGGCCTGGTCGATGAAGCCGCCCGCGTGTACCGCCAGGCAGTCATGCTCCTGACGAGCGTGGGCGCCGATCGTGACGCCGCTGACCTGTGGTTCGAGCTCGCCGGGCTCCTCGAGGGACTCGGAGACATGGACGCGGCGCGAGAGGCCTACCGGAGCGCGGCGGCCTCAACCGGGCTGCGCGCGAGGCCAGCGATCCCGATCAATGTGATGAACGCGATTCCCTGACGGTCACGGGACGGGGTCTCGGGGCTCGCCCAGGGCGCAGCGACCGCGCGTCAACTGCGGTGGATCAGCAGCACCAGCTGCGGTCCTTGGCCACTGCCACACCCGCGGTGGTGGTGCTCACGCCAAGCGTCGCGACGACGGCGGTCATGAGTGCGGCGACGGTGAGCTTGAGCTTGCGGGTCATGGCGATTCTCCTGGGAGGAGTCGGGGGCGAGGAGGCGTTCGCGCCCAGCATGAGGCATAACGAGGCAAATCGGGAAGTGCCCGATGGTCCCAATCGCCTCGATTTCCGTTGCGTCGAGCCCGTTTGACGGCGCATATTGCCTGCTCAGACCCGGTGGTCTGGACTACTGAAATCACTTTTACGAAACTCTCCCCCCACGGCTCGGAACGTGTAAACTTCAGACACAGGCGAGAGGCAAACCCCACGAACCGCCTCCCGTCGTGAAGCTCGCAAGGCGTCCATCCCCCCGGACCCGACGAGCGCGTGTTCGTCACACGGACACGGAGAGGCCCTCCGCACCTCGGTGCGGGGGGCCTCGTGTCATCTCTCGACTTGCCCGCGCTGATCATGGCGGGGATCGGGCCTCCGGTCTAGCGTGACTTCCCATGGCACCCGAGATCGCCCCCGAGGTGCCGGTCATGCTGCCGCTGTCGACCGACGCCGACACCGCGTCGCTCTGGTGGGCGTACGTCGACCGCTACGTCACCCGTCGTTCCGGAGCCGAGGCCGCCCTGGCCGAGGTGATCGAGGCCGACCCCGGGCTCGCCGTCGCCCGCGCCGCCGCGCTCCTGATGATCGGGCTCGACGCTGCCGACTTCGACCCGGCCGAGACGACGGCGACGGCCCGCCGGGGGCGTGCCGACCACGACTGGGAGCGCTCGTTCACCGAGGCCACTCTCACGACCCACAGCCAGGGGATGTGGCCTGCGCGCCCCGCCTGGGAGCGTCACCAGCAGCGCTTCCCGGCCGACCTGATCGGCCTGAGCATCGCGGTCTTCCTCACCCTGACCTCGACCGAGCCCGACGCCGAGGACCGGGCACTGGCCATCGCGCGGACCTCGGCCGACGCGGTCGGGGAGCATCCGGTCCTGGTGGGCTTCGAGGCGATGACCGCCCAGGACCAGGGCCGGCTCGACGACGCCCACCGACTGGCGCTCCGTGCGCTCGAGCTGGACCCCACCGGGTTCTCCGGCGGCCACCCACTCGCCCACGTCTTCTTCGAGAGCGGCGACCACGTCGGTGGCATCGCATGGCTGGACGACTGGCTCCCGACCACCGACCAGGAGGCGTCGTTCGGGTGCCACCTCGTCTGGCACTCCGCGCTCCACCACCTCGCGGTCGGCGACGGTCCGGGCGCCCTCGAGCGCTACCACCACTGCGCGGGCCGGCCGGGCGCGGGCGCCGTGGTCGACGGCACCTCGATGTTGTGGCGATGCCAGATCCACGGCCTGGTGCCGCACGGCACCGACCCCTCCGAGACCCCCGTCGGTCCGCTCCTCACCCACCTGGTCGACGCGGTGCCCTCCACGTTCGTCGGCGTCCACGTCGCCCTCGGCCTCGCCACCGCGCGTGATGCCGAGGGACTACGCCGCCTGGCGGCCAGCGCGAGGTCGTTCACCGCCCCCGGCGCAGCCGAGCTGCTGCCCGGGCTGGCCCGCGGCCTGGCGGCGTACGTCGAGGGCGACCATGCCGCCGCGAGCGACCTGCTGCTGGCCCAGGAGCCGTACGTCGTCCGGTACGGCGGGTCCCACGCCCAGCGCGAGGTCTTCGAGGACACCCTGCTGCAGACCCTCGCGATGGCCGAGCGCTACGAGGACGCGACGACCCGGTTGCAGGCGCGGCTGGACCGCCGCGAGAGCCGGCTCGACGCCAACCTGCTCGCGCGCGTGACCGCGGCTGGCTAACGTGGTGGTGTGAGCGATCCCGTCGGGTGGGAGCGTCACGGGGAGGGCGTGGACCGCATGGTCCGCAGTTTCCACGCCATCCCACGGGGTGCTCCGGTGCGGCTGCGCACCACCACGTCCAACCTGTTCCGCCCGCGCGTGCAGGCGGAGGCGCGGCTCGACGCGTCGGGGCTGACCGGCGTCGTCGCCCTCGACCGCGAGGCTCGCACCGCCGACGTCCAGGGCATGTGCACCTACGAGGACCTCGTCGACGTGACGCTCGCCCACGGCCTGATGCCGCTGGTGGTGCCGCAGCTGCGCACCATCACCCTGGGCGGCGCGGTCTCCGGACTCGGCATCGAGGCCACCTCCTTCCGCAGCGGGCTGCCGCACGAGTCGGTGCAGGAGATGGACGTGCTCACCGGGGCGGGTGAGGTCGTGACCACCAGGCCGGGGGAGGAGCTCTTCGACACCTTCCCCAACACCTACGGCTCGCTCGGCTACGCCACCCGGCTCCGGATCGACCTCGAGCCCGCGCCCGCCGTGGTCGGGCTGCGCCACGTCCGGTTCGACGACGCCACGCTGCTCGCCAAGACGGTTGCCGAGATCGAGGAGCAGGGCAGCTTCGAGGGCGAGCGGGTCGACGCGCTCGACGGCGTCGCGTTCGACCCCGGGCACCTGGTCCTGACGCTCGCGACCTGGCGCGACAGCGGCGGGCCGACCAGCGACTACGCCGGGCAGCAGGTCTACTACCGGTCGGTCGCCGAGCGGGACACCGACCTGCTCAGCGGGCGCGACTACCTCTGGCGATGGGACACCGACTGGTTCTGGTGCTCCCGCGCCTTCGGTGCCCAGCACCCCCTCGTCCGGCGGGTGTGGCCGCGTCGGTGGCGCCGCTCCGACGTCTACCTGCGACTGCTCGCCCTCGACCGTCGGTTCTCCGTCGCCGACCGGCTCGACCGGCGCGCCGGCCGGCCGCAGCGCGAGCGCGTGGTCCAGGACGTCGAGGTGCCGCTCGACCGGCTGCCCGAGTTCCTGGACTGGTTCGACGAGCGGGTCGGCATGCGACCGGTGTGGCTGTGTCCCGTCCGCGCCACCCGGACCTGGCCGACGTACCCCCTCGATCCCGAGGTCCTCTACGTCAACGTCGGATTCTGGGGCACCGTCCACGTCGGTCCCGACGCGGCCGACGCACCGCTCAACCGCGCCATCGAGCAGGTGGTCCACGAGCTGGGCGGCCACAAGAGCCTCTACTCCGAGGCGTTCTACGACCGAGCGACCTTCGACGCGCTCTACGACGGGGACCACCTGGCCCGCGTCAAGGCGCAGTTCGATCCCGACAACCGGCTGACCGGTCTCTACGACAAGGTGGTGCGACGCGCGTGACCCAGAAGATCAGGCCGACCCCCGACCTCTCGATCGCCGAGGCCATCGACTCGCTGATGCGTGACGGGATGCCGCTCCGCTTCACCGCCTACGACGGCAGCGCCGTCGGCCCGCCGGACTCGTCGATCCGGCTCGAGCTGACCTCGCCGCGCGGTCTCGCGTACCTGCTCACGGCGCCCGGCGACCTCGGGATGGCGCGCGCCTACGTGGCCGGCGACCTGCTGATCCACGGCGCCCACCCGGGCGATCCCTACGATGCGCTGGTCTCGCTGCAGAGCAACCTCCGGTTCCGCACCCCCACGGCCGCCGAGGGGCTCGCCGTGCTGCGCTCGCTCGGCCTCGGCAGCCTGAAGCCGCCCCCGCCGCCGCCCCAGGAGGCGCTCCCGCGCTGGCGCAGGGCCGTCGAGGGGCTGCGCCACTCGCGCGGCCGCGACGCCGAGGTGATCTCCCACCACTACGACGTGTCCAACCGGTTCTACGAGCTCGTGCTCGGGCCGTCGATGACCTACACCTGCGCGGTCTACCCGCAGGCCGACGCGACCCTCGAGCAGGCGCAGGCCGAGAAGTACGACCTGGTCTGCCGCAAGCTGGGCCTGCAGCCCGGGCAGCGGCTGCTCGACGTCGGCTGTGGCTGGGGCGGGATGGTGCGCCACGCCGCACGCGAGTACGGGGTGCACGCGCTCGGCGTGACGCTCTCCCGGCAGCAGGCCTCGTGGGGCAAGGACGCGATCGACCGCGAGGGGCTCGGCGACCTCGCGGAGGTCCGCCACCTCGACTACCGCGACGTGCTCGAGTCGGACTTCGACGCGGTCAGCTCGATCGGGCTCACCGAGCACATCGGCGTCCGCAACTACCCGGCCTACTTCGGCCACCTCCGCGACCGGCTGCGTCCGGGCGGCCGGCTGCTCAACCACTGCATCACCAGGTCCCACAACCGGCGCCAGGACATCGGGGCGTTCCTCGACCGCTACGTCTTCCCCGACGGGGAGCTGACCGGGTCGGGGAGGATCATCAGCGAGGCCCAGGACGCCGGGCTCGAGGTCGTCCACGAGGAGAACCTGCGTCGCCACTACGCGCTGACCCTGGCCCACTGGTGCCGCAACCTGGTCGACCACTGGGACGAGGCGGTGGCCGAGGTCGGCGAGGGCACCGCACGGGTCTGGGGGCTCTACATGGCCGGGTCACGGCTCGCCTTCGAGCGCAACGAGATCCAGCTCCACCAGGTGCTGGCCGCACGCTCCACCGACGACGGCGACGACGGATTCCCGCTGCGACCGGTGTGGTGACTAGCCTGCGTGGGTGACTGCTCGTGCCCGGACCTTCGAGGCCACGGTCGCCGACCGGGACGTCGTCTCACCGCACCTGGTCCGGCTGACCCTGGCCGGGCTGGACGACTTCGCGTCGACGGGCGTCCCCGACGAGTGGGTCGGCCTGGTCGTCCCCGGTCAGTTCCAGTCTCGCTACTACACCGTGCGCGCCTTCGACGGCGCACTGATGGTGCTGGACGTCGTGGTGCACGAGGTCGGCCTCGTGACCGGGTGGGCGTCCCGCGACTGCCGGGGCGACACGGTGACGATCACCGAGGCCAGGGGGTCCTTCGACCTCCCGCCAGGCGCGTCGTGGCTGATGCTCGTGGGTGACCTCACCGCGATGCCCGCGATCGCGCGGATCGTCGAGACGCACCCGCAGCTGCCGACGCGCGTGTGGGCCGAGGTCCCCGACGACCTGTCCGGCTACCTGCCCGACGGCGCCGACGTGACGTGGCTCGAGCCACCCCCCGACGGCGGGAGCCGGCTCGCCGAGGTGGTCGAGGGGCTGGACTGGCCAGCGGGCGAGGGCTACTTCTGGATGGCGGGGGAGTCCGCGCAGATGCGGGCGATCCGCAAGCACCTGATGCGCGGGCGACGGCTGCCGTCCGCGGCGTACGACGTGATGGGCTACTGGCGCGGCGTCCGGGAGCGGCAGCCCCGCGCGGTCGACCCGGGACCGATCTGGCGGGCCGGCAAGGCCGCCGGCAAGACCGACGAGGAGATCTGGGCGGACTACGACCGCGCCCGGGAGGAGCGGCCATGAGCGACGAGGGATTCCGGAGCGGGTTCGCCTGCTTCGTCGGCCGGCCGAACGCCGGCAAGTCGACGCTGACCAACGCACTGGTCGGCCAGAAGATCGTGATCACCTCCGACAAGCCGCAGACGACCCGGACGGTGGTGCGCGGCATCCTGACCCGACCGGACGCGCAGCTGATCCTGGTCGACACCCCCGGACTGCACCGACCCCGGACCCTGTTGGGGGAGCGGCTCAACGACCTGGTCCGGACGACGTGGGCCGAGGTCGACGTGGTGGGCGTCTGCTTCCCGGCCGACCAGCTGGTCGGACCCGGTGACACCTTCCTGGTCAAGGAGCTGGCCAAGGTCCGGCACACGACCAAGTTCGCGATCGTCACCAAGACCGACCTCGCCGCCCCCGACCGGATCGCCCAGCACCTGCTCGACGTCGCCGAGCTCGGGCGCGCGACCGGCGTCGAGTGGGCTGAGGTGGTGCCGGTGTCCGCGGTGGCGGGCGACCAGGTCGGGCTGTTGACCGACCTGCTGGTGCGGCAGATGCCCGAGGGGCCGAAGCTCTACCCCGACGACGAGCTGTCCGACGAGCCCGAGGAGCACCTCGCCGCCGAGCTGATCCGCGAGGCGGCGCTCGAGGGCGTGCGCGACGAGCTGCCGCACTCCATCGCGGTGGTCGTCGAGGAGATGCGGATGCGGGAGGACCGGCCCGAGGACCGGCCGCTGCTCGACATCCACGCCAACCTCTTCGTCGAGCGGGACTCGCAGAAGGGCATCGTCATCGGGCACCAGGGCAAGCGGCTCAAGGACGTCGGCCAGCGGGCCCGGACCCAGATCGAGTCGTTGCTGGGCGTCCCCGTCTACCTCGACCTCCACGTCAAGGTCGCCAAGGACTGGCAGCGCGACCCGCGCCAGCTCCGCAAGCTCGGCTTCTGACGCCCCTCAGGCCACGCAGAACTCGTTGCCCTCGGGGTCGGTCATCACGACGTGGCCCAGGTGGACGCCGTCGTAGGACTCCTCGCGCACGACCGCCGCGCCCGCCTCCACCAGGACCGGCACCTTCTCCCGGATCAGCCGCTCGCGCGCGGCCATGTCCCACGGCCCCTCGCCGGCCACCCTCACGTCGATGTGCATCCGGTTCTTCGACGTCTTCGCCTCGGGGACGCGCATGAAGCCGATCGCAGGCCCGACGCCGTCGGGGTCGACGAGTGACGCCCCGTCCGGGTCGTCGTAGCCGGGCTCGGGGACGTAGCCCAGGGCGAGCGCCCAGAAGCCCGCCAGGCGGTCAGGGTCGCGGGCGTCGCAGCCCAGGGTCCAGTGGGTGGCCATCGACACACGCTAACGGGCCGGGGCGGTGACCGGGTCAGTCCGGCACCCAGCAGATGCCGTACGTCCGTCCCGCGCCCCAACGCTCCGCGGTGGGCCACTCGTAGCCCCACTGGAAGTTCAGCGCGTTGCCGGATGCCGCCCTCCCGGCCGCGCGACAGGGCTGGGTGCCGGCCTCGCGGACCACGGCGGTGCCGGGGTAGGACTCGCTGTCGAACGTGACCGTCCGGACCGCCCGCCAGGAGTGGTCCGCGGTGCACACGACGGTCCGGAAGCCGGAGGTGCCGGGACCGGCGGGGGCGCACAGCCCGTAGCGCGTCCGCCCCTCCTCACTGTCGAGCACGCCGTCGAGCCCGGTGTCGAGCGGCTCCAGCCTCGTGCCCTCGACGACGGCGACGGCGTCGCAGCGGAACCACGTCGCCCCGCGGTCGGACTGCTCGACGGTCGGGGTGAAGCCGACCGGGCGCAGCACGCTCAGCCGGCGCTGCTCCAGGGTGCCGCCCACGTAGCGGTCGAAGCGGTCGGGACAGGCGCCCGCGACCTGGTTGCGGACGCGTTCGGAGTCGACGGTGACCAGGTGGCCGGACACCACCGTGTCCAGCTCGTCGACGGCGAAGGTGACCGAGGTGTGCGGCTGGCCGCACGGGACGTCCCGCAGCGACGCCGTCGGGGCCACCGCGTCGCTGTACGTGAGCCGGTGGCACGCGCCCTCGCGCGGCGCGGGTGGCAGCGCGGCCGGCGTCGGGGTGGCCTCGTCGGACGGTGAGGCCGACGGCGTGTCACTGGACGAGGGCGTCTGCCCCGGACCGGGCTCGGCGCCCGGCTGTCGGTCGTAGGTGCGCCAGCCCACCACCACCGCCGCCACCGTGACGGCGATCGCGGCGATCAGGGAGAGCCGGGCGGGGATGCTCATCGGTCCGTCTTGGCCCAGCAGATCGACCGGCGGTTGCCGACCTCCCACTCCGCCTCGTGGAACCAGGTGTAGGCGAAGTCGTACTTGACCGGGTAGCCGAGCACCGCCCCGACCGACTTGTCGCAGAAGTCGCGGGTCTGCACCTCGACCAGCCGGTCGCCGGGGTAGTCGTCCTCGGGCTCGCCGAGCTTGATGGTGGTCACCGCACGCCACGTGTGGGCCTCCGAGCAGGGCACCCGGGCCCCCGCCGCCACCGTCGGCCCGTCGGCGCACACCAGCCAGCGGTCGTCGATGCGGCCCTGGAGCAGGCCCTTGGCGTCCTCGGGCAGGGCGATGTAGTCGGTGCTCTGGTCGCCGCCGCCCACGATGTCGCAGCGGTACCAGCGGGCGCCCTGGTCCCAGGCCTCCTCCGAGGGCCGGAACCAGGCCCAGCTCACGACGGTCCGCATCGCGAGGCTCTCGTCGGCGCCGAGGAACTTCTCGAAGCGGGTGCTGCACTCGCGGTAGGCGAAGCGGCCGAGCTCCTCGTCGTCGTACGCGGCGTCGTCGAACTGGTCGGGGAGCTGGCCCACGGCGAACGTCTGGGCCGTGTGCTCCTCGGCGCAGTCGACGGTGCGGGTGGCGTTGCTCGGCTGCGCGACGTCCTCGGGGGCGAGCACGCGGCACGCGCCGAGCTCGGGCGACTCCACGGTGTCGATCTGGTCCGGGTCGACGTTGGTGCCCTGTCCCGAGCCCGAGCAGCCCGCCAGCAGCAGGGCGCCGAGCAGCGCACCCGGCAGCCTCAGCGGCACTCGGTCCTCCTCAGTCGGCCAGCAGTGCGGCGATGGTACCCCCGAGCTCGTACGCCGCCGCCAGCTCCACCTCGCCCACCTCGCCGAGCACTTCGAGCACGTCGCTGGACTGCCGCCACGGCAGCGCTCCTGCGATCGCCTGCACCGACCGGACGGCCCCGGTCGTGTCGTAGCGGCCGTGGACCCACAGCCCGTACGGCTTGCGGCCCCCGGTCGCGGGCGCCCCGGACCCGTCATCGGCGAGCGCGCCGCCGAGGGCGAGGAAGTGCGCGTCGAAGAAGTGCTTGAGCGCCCCGCTCATGTAGCCGAAGTTGGCGGAGGTGCCGAGGAGGAACCCGTCGGCGGCCTTCGCGCTGGCGAGCCCGGCCTCCAGGGCCGGAACCACCTCGACCTCGACGCCCTCGATCGCGTCGTCGTGGGCGCCGGCCACCACCTGGTCCAGGAGCAGCCGCGTGGCCGGGGTGGGTGAGTGGTGGACGACGAGCAGGCGGGCCATGTCCTCAGGCTAGGCGCGCCGGGCCGGCACGAACGGCGCGCGCGCCGTCCCTCCGGGTCGCGCCCCGGGGTGTCGCCGCAGGCTAGTCTCAGCCGCGTCGTCACTATGGGGAGGAACCCACCATGAAGATCCGCGCCATCGGAGCCGTCGCCGTGCTTGCGCTGTTCCTGACGGCCTGTGGCCAGGACGAGGAGGCCGCCAGCCAGGCGATCTCGGACTCGATCATGGAGAGCAACGACCAGACCTTCGAGGTGACCCAGCAGGAGGCCGACTGCGTGGGCGACGGGATGGTCGACGAGATCGGTGTCGACAAGCTCACCGAGTACGGCATCATCACCGAGGACCTCAAGGCCAACGACGGCATCGACAACGTCGAGATGTCCGAGGGCGACGCCGGCTCCGCCGCCGACGTGATGGCGGGCTGCGCGAACATCAAGGAGCTGTTCACCTCCGCCATGGGCGACCTGCCCGAGGAGGCGCAGCAGTGCGTCGACGAGAACCTCAGCGACGAGGTGCTCCACGACTTCCTGGTCTCGGTCTTCATGAACGACCAGGAGGGCGGTCAGCAGGAGCTGATGGGTGCGCTGCAGGAGTGCATCACCGCGGACGGCTGAGCCTCGCGTCCCGCCCCGCGGGCTGATCCGCCATGTGGGCCGACGGGGGACCGGTGGCCCGGGTGGTGGCTATGCTGGCCACGTCATGATGCGCGCGCAGCTTCTCCTTCGCCGCCGCAGCGGGGCCTGAGAGCCGGTCTCCTCGCTGCGGAGTGCTCGTGCCCGCCGGCACACCACCTCCAGCCAGCGAAGGCCGCGTGATGACCAGTCCCGGGAGCCACCCCGACGTACGCCCCCCGTTCCGCTCCACCCACGCCCAGCGCGGGAGCGGCATGCCGATCGAGCGCTACCGCGCGTTCGAGCCGATCGACCTCCCCGACCGGACCTGGCCGACCAGGACCGTCACCCAGGCGCCGCGCTGGCTCTCCACGGACCTGCGCGACGGCAACCAGGCGCTGATCGACCCGATGACCCCTGCCCGCAAGATGGCGATGTTCGACCTGCTGGTCTCGATGGGCTACAAGGAGATCGAGGTCGGCTTCCCCAGCGCGAGCCAGACCGACTTCGACTTCGTACGACAGCTCGTCGAGCAGGACAAGGTGCCCCAGGACGTCACGATCTCGGTGCTGACCCAGGCCCGCGAGGACCTCATCGAGCGCTCGGTGCACAGCCTGGTCGGCATCCACCACGCCAACATCCACCTCTACAACGCGCTGGCCCCGCTGTTCCGCCGGGTGGTGTTCCACGCCAGCCCCGACGAGGTCAAGGACATCGCGGTGCGCGGCACCGAGCTGGTCATGAAGCACGCCGAGAACATCCTCGGCGCGACCCGCATCGGCTACGAGTACAGCCCCGAGATCTTCACCTCCACCGAGCTGCCCTACAGCCTCGAGGTGTGCGAGGCGGTCTCCGACGTCTGGCAGCCCGAGGACGACCGCGAGATCATCCTCAACCTGCCCGCCACGGTCGAGATGTCGACGCCCAACGTGTACGCCGACCAGATCGAGTGGTTCTGCCGCCAGCTCACCCGGCGCGACCACACCACGGTCTCGCTGCACCCCCACAACGACCGCGGGACCGCCGTGGCCGCCACCGAGCTGGCGCTGATGGCCGGCGCGGACCGGGTCGAGGGCTGCCTGTTCGGGCACGGCGAGCGCACCGGCAACGTCTGCCTGGTGACGCTCGGCATGAACCTGTTCAGCCAGGGCATCGACCCGCAGATCGACTTCTCCGACATCGACGAGGTCCGGCGCACGGTCGAGTACTGCACCCAGCTGCCGGTCCACCCGCGACACCCGTACGCCGGCGACCTCGTCTACACCGCCTTCTCCGGGTCCCACCAGGACGCCATCAAGAAGGGGCTCGAGGACCTCGACCGGCAGGCCCGGGACCAGGGCGTCCCGGTCGAGCAGGTCGCCTGGCAGGCGCCGTACCTCCCGATCGACCCGAAGGACGTGGGGCGCACCTACGAGGCCGTGATCCGCGTGAACAGCCAGTCCGGCAAGGGCGGCGTCGCCTACATCCTCAAGGCCGAGCACAAGCTCGACCTGCCGCGCCGGGCGCAGATCGAGTTCAGCCGGGTGGTGCAGGAGCGCACCGACACCGAGGGCGGCGAGATGTCGGCCACCCACATCTGGGAGATCTTCGAGGCCGAGTACCTGCGCGCAGAGGAGCCGCTGCGGCTCGACTCCGTGCACACGTCGAGTGCCGCCGGCGAGAAGGACGCGCTCACCGTCGACGTGTTCGTCGAGGGTGAGCAGCGGACCCTCGAGGGGTCGGGCAACGGCCCGATCGCGGCGTTCGTCGACGCCCTCAACGGGTTGCCCCAGGACTGGGACGTCCGGGTCCTCGACTACGCCGAGCACGCCCTGTCCGCGGGCGGCGACGCCGTCGCCGCGGCGTACGTCGAGTGCGCGGTGACGACCGGGTCGGGAGAGACCGCCGTGGTGTGGGGCGTCGGCATCGACGCCAACATCGTCACCGCCTCGCTCAAGGCGGTCGTCAGTGCGGTCAACCGGGCGGCGCGCACCTAGGGCGTGAGGCGCGGCAGCCGCATCGTGAAGGTGGTGCCGACGCCGGACTCGGAGTCGACCGCGATCCGGCCGCCGTGCACCGCCACGATGCCGGCGACGATCGAGAGCCCGAGGCCGGTGCCCTGGATCGCGAGGTCCTGGGCGGTGGAGGCGCGGAAGAACTTATGGAACAGGGCGTCCTGCTCCTCGCTCGGGATGCCGATCCCGGTGTCGGCGACCGCGAGGCAGGCCTCGCCGTCCTGGGTCGCCAGGGTGGTGGTGACCCGGCCGCCGTCCGGGGTGAACTTCAGGGCGTTGGAGAGCAGGTTGAGCAGCACCCGCTCGAGCTGGATGGCGTCGCCGAGCACGACCACCGGCTCCGGCGGCACGGCGAAGGTCATCGTCAGGTCCCGGTCGCGCACCATCGGGCGCAGCGAGTCCTCGACCTGGTCGACGAGCGTCCGGAGGTCGATCTCCGTGCGGTTCCAGGCCGGACCCTCGGAGTCCAGGCCCGCCAGGGTGAGGAGGTCGTTGCACAACGAGATCAGCCGGGCGCCGTTGCGCGCGATGGTGTCGAGCAGGGGCAGCTGCCGGGGGTCGGCCGGCACCGGCGAGCCGTCGGCCAGCAGCTCGGCGTACCCGACGATGCTGGTGACCGGGGTCCGGAGCTCGTGGCTGACCGTCGACACGAACTCGTTCTTCGCGGTGTCGAGCTGGCGCAGCCGGTCGGCCGCCATCCGCTCCTTCTCCAGCGCATCCATCAGCATCACCTGCGAGTGCCGCTGCTCCGTGACGTCGCGGCCGACCACGAGGTAGCCGGCCTGCGGCCCGAACTGGCTGCCGCCGCCGCTGAGGGTCATCGCGACGGTGCGGCGCCCACCAGTGGCGGTGCGCCAGGTCCAGTCGATCAGCTGGGACTCGCGCCCCTCGCCCACCAGCGCGGTCAGCGCGCTCCAGCCCGCGCCGGGCTGCCCGGTACGCTCGGCGAGCTCCTCGGGCTCCAGCAGGTCGGTGAACCGGGAGCCGTTGACCTGCTCGGCCGTCCAGCCGAGCAGCGCCTGGGCCCCGGCGTTGAACAGCGTGATCCGGCCGCGGCTGTCGATGCCGATGATCGCCGTGGAGATGCCGGCCTGGAACAGGTTGGTCATCAGCCCGGCCGTCGTCCGCTCGGCCGTCACGTCGACGCCGGTCATGACCGCGTAGCGAGGGGTGCCGTCCTCGTCGCGGACCAGGTCGTTGTTCCAGACCACCCGCAGCGTCTCCCCGGACGCGGACTGGGCGTTGGCCTCACGGGTCCCGGGGATCGCGGACCCGTCGGGCTCGGCGAACATCGCCTGGACGATCGGCACCCGGTACGGCGGGACGATCGCCTCCCACACCGGGCGGTTCAGGATCGCGTGCTCCGGGAACCCGGTGATCGTGGTCGTCGCCTGGTTGACCCGCACGACCGTGCCGGACATGTCGGCCACGATGATGATGCAGTTGGTGGTGTCGAGGGTGGCGTTGGTCAGCCGTTCCGCGGCGGCGGAGCGGGCCAGCGCGGCGTACTCGGCACTGACGTCGAGCAGCTGGGCCGAGTAGGTCGGTTCGTCGCCGCTGGAGAGCGGCGAGAGCGCCACCTTGACGTGGCTCCCGGGGCGGTGTGCGAGCGCGAGCTGCCCGCGCCAGCCGTCGAGGGCGCCGGACCTCATGTCCCGGCAGACCTCGCGCAGCGTCGACGCGCCGGTCAGGACCCGGTCGAGGTAGCGGCCCATCACGGGGGTGCGCCCGTCGTCGAGCATCTGCAGGGCGGTGTCGTTGGCGTCGACGATCTCCAGCCGGTCGCCCCGCAGCACCAGCAGCACCATGCCGGTCATCGACTCGGTGAAGTTGCGGCGGAAGAGGCGCTCGCGCTCCGTGAGCTCCGCCAGCGCCCCGGCCCGCTGGGTGACCGCCAGCGTCAGCGGGAGCGCCACCAGGGTGGTCGCGAAGATGTAGCCCTGCACGAGGGGCGCGGCGAGCTCCAGCGGGATGCCTCCACCCACGTCGCCGAACGGGCCGCGGCCCTGGGCCGTCAGCAGCACCGCCACCAGGCACGACAGCAGCAGCTCCAGGGTGACCGTGCGGGGGTCGAGCCGCAGCGCCGCCCAGACCAGGAACGGCAGCACGGCGAACGACACCGGCAGCGAGTGGAGCGGCCCGAAGACCACCGCGATCGCCACGACCAGCGCTGTCACCTGCGCGGCGTACTCGGCCCGGCTCGCGGGCCCGGTGCGGTGCCGCCAGGCCATCGCCACCGGCACGATCACCATGGTGGCCGCGGTGTGGGAGACGATCAGGTTGCGCAGCGTCGGCAGGAACTCGGCCTCGCCCAGCACCGTCGCCGCCGTGGCGGCGATCAGCCCGAGGGCCACGGCACCCGCGAGCGCGGCCACGAGCAGCCGTACGAAGTCGGAGAGCTGGGTGAGCCGCACCAGGTGACCCGAGGAGTCCTTGAGCGCCAGCCCCGCGATGATCGCCTCGACGGCGTTGGCCAGGCCGTACGCGAGCGAGATCTCGAGGGTCTGGCCGCCGGTCACGTTGGCCGCGGCGGACACGACGGCGACGGCCACGGCCAGGCCGGGTGCCCACGAACGCGGCATGGTCGCCACCAGGGCGACCGAGAGCCCGGCGGCCGGCCACCAGAACGCGACGCTGCTGCCCTCGGGTCGGAAGTAGACCGCGCCGGTGCCCGCGAGGTAGATGCCCAGCAGCACGGCCGCGGTGGCGGCAGCCGGGGTCAACCAGCCCCTGACCGTGTGGCTCATGGCGGCAGTCTTTCCCATGTGGTCGGCTTTGGCAGGCTTTCCCGGCCCGGCCGAGGTGATTGCACCTACGCTGCGGACATGCTGGTCTCCGAACGCATCGGGCAGTTCTTCCTCGAGGGCGACGCGGGCCGGGACCGGCTCGAGTACACCGAGTACGGCTCGGGGGACCGGTGGGTGGTGCTGCTGCACGGTCAGCTGATGCCGCGCCGGATGCACGAGCCGCTGGCCCGCCGGCTCGCGGCCGAGGGACTGCACGTCGTCACCCTGGACCTGCTCGGACACGGTCGGTCCGACCGGCCCGAGGATCCCACCGCGTACTCCGTCACCGCCTTCGCCCACCAGGTCCGCTCGCTGCTCGACCACCTCGGTGCCGAGCAGGCCGTCGTGGGCGGCACCTCTCTCGGCGCCAACGTCTCGCTCGAGCTCGCCGCGACCGCGCCCGACCGGGTCGCGGGGCTGCTGCTGGAGATGCCGGTGCTCGACAACGCCGTCGAGGCGGGGATCATCGCCTTCGCACCGCTGATGTTCGCCGCGCGGTTCCTGCCGCTCAGCGTCTCGGCGCTGCGCTGGGTGACCCGGCCGGTGCCGCGCGGCCTGGTGCCGTTCTGGGTCGGGATAGCGCTCGACACCCTCGACCAGCGACCGGGGTCGGTCGCCGCCGTCGTCCACGGCATCTTCTTCGGCCGGGTCGCGCCGTCCTCGCGGGAGCGGCGGGCGATCACGGCCCCCGCGGTCGTCGTGGGGCACCCCTCCGACCCGATCCACCCGGCCGCGGACGCCGCGATGCTGGCGCACGAGATGCCGAACGCCGAGTTCGTGCAGGCGACCAGCATCCTGGAGTGGCGGGTGCGGCCGGCACGGCTGGACCGGGCGGCGGCCGACTTCGCGTCGGCCTGCTGGGACGGCGAGCGGTCCGGCGTACGGACCCGGGAGCGGCAGCAGGGCACGGGCGGCTGAACGCGGCACAATGGAGGGATGCCCCTCTATCGCGACGAGGCGGTCGTCCTGCGCACCCACAAGCTGGGGGAGGCCGACCGGATCATCACGCTGCTGACCCGGCAGCACGGGCTGGTCCGCGCCGTCGCCAAGGGGGTACGCCGCACCACGTCGCGCTGGGGCTCGCGGCTGGAGCCGTTCACCCACGTCGACCTCCAGCTCGCCGTGGGGCGCAACCTCGACGTGGTGACCCAGGCCGAGTCCCTCGACCCGTTCGCCGCCCGGCTCGGTGACGACTACGACCGCTACACCGCCGGCACCGTGATGCTCGAGACGGCCGAACGGCTGGTCACCGAGGAGAAGCAGCCCGCGGTCCAGCAGTTCCTGCTGCTGGTCGGGGGGTTGCGGGCGATGGCGGCGGGCGAGCACCGGCCGGGCCAGGTCCTCGACTCCTACCTGCTGCGCTCGCTGGCGGTGGCCGGCTACGCGCCCTCCTTCGACCACTGCGCACGGTGCGGCGACCCGGGCCCGCACCGCTGGTTCAGCCCGTCCGCCGGCGGGGTGCTGTGCGGCGACTGCCGGGTCCCGGGGTCGGCCGGCCCCGCACCCGGCACCCTGCTCCTGCTCGGCGCGCTGCTCGCCGGCGACTGGCCGGTCGTGCACGCCGCCGACACCCGCCACCTCCGCGAGGCCAGTGGGCTGGTCGCCGCCTACCTCGCCTGGCACCTCGAGCGCAGCCTGCGCTCGCTGGAGTACGTCGAGCGCTAGGGCCAGCGACGGGGGCGCGAGCCTCAGGCCGGGTCCGCGCCGCC
Source organism: uncultured Actinomycetota bacterium (assembly GCA_963723945.1). GTDB lineage: Bacteria > Actinomycetota > Actinomycetes > Propionibacteriales > Nocardioidaceae > Nocardioides. The sequence goes on along the minus strand of CAVRSW010000021.1, from coordinate 65,830 downwards.
GTACCGGCGGTCGCGGCGGGCGTACGTCTCGATCGCCTGCCACAGGTGGGTCCGGTCGACGTCGGGCCAGAGCACGTCGGTGAAGACCAGCTCGGCGTACGCCGCCTGCCACAGCAGGAAGTTGGAGAGCCGCTGCTCGCCCGAGGTCCGCCACACCATGTCGGCGTCGGACACCTCGGGGACGTAGAGGTGGCGGGCGAAGGTGCGCTCGTCGACCTTCTCCGGCTTCAGCCGCCCGGCGGCGACCTCCCGCGCGATCGAGCGGGCCGTGTCGGCCAGCTCGGCCCGTCCGCCGTAGTTGACGCACATCGTGAGCGTCAGCACGTCGTTGTCGCGGGTCAGCTCCTCCGCGACCTGCAGCTCGCGGATCACCGACCTCCACAGCCTGGGTTCCCGCCCCGCCCACCGGACCCGGACGCCGAGCTCGTGCATCTCGTCGCGACGCCGCCGGATCACGTCGCGGTTGAAGCCCATGAGGAACCGCACCTCCTCGGGGGAGCGGGACCAGTTCTCGGTCGAGAAGGCGTACGCCGAGATCGCCTTCACGCCGATCTCGATCGCCCCCTCGACGACGTCGAAGAGCGAGTGCTCGCCCTGCTGGTGCCCGGCGGTGCGGGGCAGACCGCGCTCCTTGGCCCACCGGCCGTTGCCGTCCATGACGATCGCGACGTGGCGCGGCACCAGGTCGCGCGGGACGTCGGGTGGCCGTGCTCCCGACGGGTGCGGGGTGGGCGTGCGGACGCGGGATGTCACCCCGGCAGGATGTCAGAGCGGGGCCGACGGATGCCGCGACTGGTGTAGATCAGGGCTCCCCAAACCCGACCCGCTCTGGGATCATCCCCCCACGGGGTGACAGAACGGGGTTCACGGAAGGGGGGCCAGAGTGGCTGCCACGAGTCCTCCGCCCGCCCTGCCCCGCCCACATCGGGATCGGACGGCCGAGTGGCCCCGGCCGCTGCTGATGCAGGGGCTCTTCACGGGACTCGTCACCCTGGACCTGACGATCCGGGTGATCGCCGGTCGCGTCGACTCGTGGGCGTCGTGGCCGGTCGCGGCCCTGGTGCTGGCCGGCATCGCTGCCCTCCTGGCCGTGACCGTGCCGTGGGAGCGATTCCCCGCCGAGGCGATCTGCATCCTGCCGGTGATCGACATCGCCGTCGTCGGTATGTCGCGGCTGGCCTCGCTGGGCGCCGGAGTCGGGGTGCTGGTGCTGCTGCCGGCGTACTGGCTCGGGCGCACGCTCGGACGCCGCGGCGTGGTGGTCACGCTGGTCGTCGGGCTGGTGACGGTCACGCTGCCGGGGGTGCTGGTCCTCGAGCCCACCGGCGACAACATCACCCGGGCGCTGCTGATCCCCGGAGTCGGTGCGTTCGCGGCGTGGGCCGCGTCGGCGATCGAGGCGACCCTCGACCAGCTGCGGAGCGAGCGGGAGCTGGCCGAGGCCGACCGCGACCGGCTCGCGGGCGCGCTGGAGTTCATCGAGCACCAGGGGCGGGTCTCCGACGCGATCATCGACACGGTGGACGTCGGGCTGCTGCTGCTCGACGCCGAGGGCAACTACCAGTCGATGAACCGGCGGCACCGCGACTTCATGCGGGTCGCCTTCCCGGACGGGCACCGTGGGCGCGTGGGCCAGCTGGGGCTGGTGTTCGACGAGAACGGCGACCGGCGGCTCTCCGGCGAGGAGATGCCGACCACCCGCGCGGCCCGGGGCGAGGAGTTCGACGACTGCCGGATCTGGGTCGGCGACGACCCGCTGACCTGGCGCGCCATGTCGGTGTCGGCGCGGTCGGTCCGCGGCGACGACGGCAGCTTCCGGGGCGCGGCCCTGGCCTACAACGACGTCACCGACTACATGCGGGCGCTCCGGGTCAAGGACGAGTTCGTGGCGTCGGTGTCCCACGAGCTGCGCACCCCGCTGACCTCGATCCGCGGCTACGTCGACCTGCTCATGGACGACGACCTGCCGCCCGAAGCGGTGCAGAAGCTGGAGGTCGTGACTCGCAACGCCGAGCGTCTCGGTCGGCTCGTGGCCGACCTCCTGCAGAGCGCCCAGATCGACCTCGGGCCGATGCACGTCATCCGGACCCAGGGCGATCTCGCCACGATCGTGCGCGACACCGTCGACGCCGCCACGCCGCTCGCGACCGCGGTGGGGGTGGAGCTCGACGCGGAGCTCCCACACTCCCTGGAGATGCTGCTCGACCGCGACCGGATGCGGCAGGTGGCCGACAACCTGGTCTCCAACGCGCTGAAGTACACCCCGCGCGGCGGACGGGTGTCCGTCCGGCTCGGCCTCGACGGCGAGCGTGCCGAGCTCTGCGTCGAGGACACCGGCATCGGGATCGAGGCCCGGGACCGGGACCAGCTCTTCACCCGCTTCTTCCGCGCCCGCCACGCCGAGGAGCAGAGCATCCAGGGCGTCGGTCTCGGGCTCTCGATCACGAAGTCGATCGTCGAGAGCCATGGCGGACGCATCGAGGTCGACAGCGAGATCGGGCGCGGCAGCGTGTTCCGCGTCCGGCTGCCGCTGAGCGTGACCGCGTCCTGAGGCTGGGCGGGGTCGGGAGACGACCCCGCCGAGGTGGTACGAAACCCGCCCGGAGTCTGGGAGGATGCCACGGATCCGTGGGGGATCTCGAGAGGGGAGCCTCGTGACCTCACCCGCATCGGACGGTGAGGGCCGTCCGGCGACGACCGGTGGGCGTGCCGCCCGCAGGCTGCGTCGTGCCCTCAGCCCGGGTGGGCGCGTGGAGCGCCACCGCCAGCGGCTGGCCGAGGCGCACGACCTGATCGACCACCAGCGGCGGGTCGCCGACGCGATCCTCGACACCGTCGACGTCGGACTGGTGCTGCTCGACGAGCACGGCCACTACCAGTCGATGAACCGCCGGCAGCGCGACTTCCTCCGGCTGGCCTTCCCTGACGGCCACGCCGGCCGCGCCGGCCAGCTGGGACTCGTCTGGGACGAGGACGGCACGACGCCGCTCTCGCAGGCCCAGATGCCGAGCCACCGCGCCTCCCGCGGCGAGGAGTTCGACGACTGCCGGATCTGGGTGGGGGACGACCCCCGCACCCGGCGGGCACTCTCGGTCTCGGCCCGCTCGGTCCGTGACGACGAGGGCCGCTTCACCGGGGCGGCACTGGCCTACAACGACGTCACCGACTTCATGCGGGCGCTGCGGGTCAAGGACGAGTTCGTGGCGTCGGTGTCCCACGAGCTGCGGACCCCGCTGACCTCGATCCGGGGGTACGTCGACCTGCTGCGCGAGCGCGACGACCTGCCCGACGACGCGACGCACTTCCTCGGGGTCGTCGCCCGCAACGCCGAACGGCTGGGCCGGCTGGTCGCCGACCTGCTGCACAGCGCCCAGGTCGACGTCGGTCCGATGCACGTGGTCCGGACCAGTGGCGACCTGGCCCACATCGTGCGCGAGGCCGTCTCGGCGGCTGCGCCCGCGGCGGCGGTGGAGGGGGTCACCATCGAGTCGGAGGTCCCGGAGGAGCTGCTGCTGACCATGGACCGCGACCGGATGCGGCAGGTGGCCGACAACCTGGTCTCCAACGCGCTCAAGTACACGCCCCGCGGCGGGCGGGTGTCGGTCCGGCTGCGCCCCGACGGCGAGCGCGTCGAGCTGGCCGTCCGCGACACCGGGATCGGCATCGACGCCCCCGACCGGGACCGGCTGTTCACCCGCTTCTTCCGGGCCCAGCAGGCCGCGGAGCGCAACATCCAGGGTGTGGGTCTCGGCCTCTCCATCGCCCGCTCGATCGTCGAGAGCCACGGCGGCCGGATCGAGGTCGACAGCCAGCCGGGGGAGGGCAGCGTGTTCCGGGTGCGGATCCCCCGCGACGACGCGGCCCCGCTCGCCTGAGCTCCCTCACCGACAGCGAGGGCAGTTCCCGAAGATCTCGAGGGTGTGGCTGACCTCGGCGTACCCGTGCTGCTCGGCGACGCTGCGGGTCCACTGCTCGACGGTCGGCCCCTCCACCTCGACCGTGGCGCCGCACGTCCGGCACACCAGGTGGTGGTGGTGGGTGCCCGAGCAGCGGCGGTAGCTCGCCTCGCCGTCCCGGCCACGCAGCACGTCGACCTCGTCGTGGTCGGCGAGCAGCTGCAGGGTGCGGTAGACCGTCGCCAGGCCCACGGCGTGGCCCTGGCCGGTCAGCAGCTCGTGGATCTCCTGTGCGGACCGGAAGTCGTCGAGGGTCGACAGCACGTCCGCCACCGCCTGGCGCTGTCGCGTGAGACGCAGCGGCTGCTCAGACACGGGCCACCTCCGGGAGCGCGTGCTGGCGGGTGCGCCGCCACATGCCCAGCGGCCAGGCGAGTGCGAAGCCGGCGAGCGAGAGCAGCACGATCGTGGGTCCGGGTGCGACGTTGAGCGGCACCGTGGACAGGTACGCCGCGAGCACCAGCCCGCCGAGCGACGCGGCCAGCCCGAGGGCCATGGCCACCCCGATCGTCGAGCGGAAGGAACGCGTGAGCTGCTGGGCGGTCGCGACGGGCACCACCATCAGCGCCGAGACCAGCAGCAGGCCGACGGTGCGCATCGCGACCGTGACCGTGACGGCCGCGAGCACGGCCACCAGCAGGTTGTAGGCCCGGACCCGGACCCCGGCCACCCGGGCGAAGTCCTGGTCCTGCGACACCGCGAACAGCTGGGGGAGCAGTCCGAGGCAGGTGAGGACCACCACGGCCGCCAGCACCACGGTGGTGGCCACGTCGGCGACGGAGACGCTGGTCACCGAGCCGAACAGGTACTCCTGCAGCCGGTAGCCGGTCTGCCCGGCCAGACCGGTGATCAGGACGCCACCGGCCAGGCCGCCGTAGAACAGCAGCGCCAGCGCGACGTCGCCGCTGGTGTGACCCCGCTCCCGGATGACCTCGATCCCGACCGCGCCCAGGATCGCCACGCCGACCGCGAACCACGTGGGCGAGGTGCCGGTCAGCAGGCCGAGGGCGACACCGGTGACCGCGACGTGGCCCAGGCCGTCGCCGAGCAGCGCGAGCCGGCGCTGCACCAGGTAGGTGCCGATGGTCGGGGCCGCGAGGCCGGTGACCGCGGCGGCGATCAGCGCCCGGACCATGAACGGCAGGGAGAGCAGCTCGATCACGTGTCCTCCTGGAGGGTGTCGAGCGGGGAGCCGACGTGCGGCGTGTGGTCGTGGCGCTCCTCGTGCGCGTGGTGGTGCGCCTCGTGCGCCTGCTCGGCCAGCGGCGGGCCGTCGTAGGACACCCGGCCGTGGGAGAGCACCACGGCACGGTCGACCAGCGGGGCCAACGGCCCGAGCTCGTGGGCGACGAGCACGATCGTGGCGCCCCGCGCCTTCAGCACGGCGAGCGAGCGCGCCAGTGCCTCCTGGTGGGGCAGGTCGACGCCGGCGGTCGGCTCGTCGAGGAAGAACGCGTCGGGCTCGCCGGCCAGGGCGCGTGCGATCAGCACCCGCTGCTGCTGCCCGCCCGAGAGCGTGGCCACGCTCTCGGCGGCGCGGCCGGTGAGACCGACGACGTCCAGCGCGTCGTCGATGGCGCGCCGGTCGGCCCGCGAGAGCGGCGCGAGCAGGCGCCGGCGGCCGAGCCGTCCGGACGCGACCACCTCCCGCACCGAGGCGGGCACCCCCGACGCGGCGCCGCTGCGCTGCGGGACGAACCCGATCCGGTGCCACTCACGGAACCGCGGCAGCGGGGTGCCGAAGAGCTCGACCTGCCCAGAGGCGACCGACCGCAGGCCGGTGGCGGCACGGACCAGGGTCGACTTGCCCGAGCCGTTGGCACCCATCAGCGCCACGAACTGCCCGGACGGGACGGAGAGGTCGACGTCGTGCAGGACGGGGCGTCCGGCGATGACCACCTGGACGCTGCGTACGTCGATGACCGGGCTCAACAGCCGTTCGCCTCCTGCAGGGCCGCGAGGTTGTCGCGCATCAGCGACACGTAGTCCTCCCCGGCGGTCTGCTCGGTGAGCCCCTCGACCGGGTCGAGCAGCGCGGCGTCGACGTCGAGGTCGGAGGCCAGGGTCTCGGCCATGGCCGGGCTGGCCAGCCGCTCGGAGAACACGGTCGTGATGCCCTCGTCCCGGATCAGGTCGCCGAGCTCGGCCAGCGCCGCCGGGGTCGGCTCTGCGTCGGGCGTGAGTCCGGCGATCGGCTGGAGGTGGAGGCCGTACTTCTCGAGGTAGCCGAAGGCGTCGTGGCTGACCACGACGACGTCGCGCTCGCACCCCGCCAGCCCCTCGGCGTAGTCGCGGTCGAGCCGCTCGAGCTCGGCACCGAGCTCCGCGGCCCGGGCGCGGTAGTCGGCGGCGTGGGCCCCGTCGAGCCGGCCGAGCTCCTCGGCCACCGCGTCGGCGAGCTGCGCCATCCGGGCGGGGTCCTGCCAGAAGTGCGGGTCGAGGCTTCCCTCCTCGTGGGAGTGGCCGTCCTCGCCGGCGTGCTCGGCGAGCTCCTGCAGGTCGACCACCTCGGCCGCGTCGAGGGTCTCACCCTCGGCGGTGGTGTCGACCGCGTCGTCGACCGCTGGCTGGAACCCCCGCAGGTAGACCACCAGGTCGGCACGCGCGAGCGTCGCCGTCGCGTCGATCGACAGCTCGAGGTCGTGCGGCTCGCCCCCGGGAGCGGTGAGGTTGGAGACCTCCCAGCCGTCGCCCGCGACCTGCTCGGTGACCCAGGCCAGCGGGTAGAACGACCCGACGACCTCGCGACCGTCGCCGCCGTCGTCCCCGGTCACGGCGCCGCACCCGCCGAGCAGCAGCGCGGCGGCGCCGGCCACGGCGAGCCGGGCGGTCGCGGGGAGGGCAGACATGAGAACGATTCTCAGCGTGATTGAGAACGGTTGTCAAACCGGGTGTCGGCGATACTGGGTGGGTGCTGGTCGTGAACAGGTTCCGTGTGCCCGAGCCGGAGGCCCCCGCCTTCCGCGACGACCTCGAGCGCGCCCGGCTCGCGCTGGCCGCGCGACCCGGCCACGTCGACAGCCACGTCGGCCGCAACGTCGACGACCCGACGCTCTGGACCCTGGTCAGCCGGTGGGACCACGTCGGCGCCTACCGCCGCGCGCTCTCGGCGTACGACGTGAAGCTCCATGCCGTGCCGGTGCTCGGCCGGGCGATCGAGGAGCCCAGTGCCTACGAGCCGGTCGAGCCGGGAGCCGACCTCAACGTCGTGCGGACCCGGTCGTTAGGCTGAAGGCTCGCCCGAACGCGCACGTCAGCCCGGCAGCCAGCCGGCCGACCTCAGGAAGTGAGCCGCTCTGTGGCCAAGCCGCCCGCATCGACCCTCGACCACGTCGTCTCCCTCTGCAAGCGCCGGGGTTTCGTCTACCCCTGCGGTGAGATCTACGGCGGCACCCGCTCGGCCTGGGACTACGGCCCGCTGGGTGTCGAGCTGAAGGAGAACATCAAGCGGCAGTGGTGGAAGGCGATGGTCACCGCCCGCGAGGACGTCGTGGGCCTCGACTCCAGCGTCATCCTGCCGACCAGGACGTGGGAGGCCAGTGGCCACCTGAGCACCTTCAGCGACCCGCTGACCGAGTGCCAGTCCTGCCACAAGCGGTTCCGCGAGGACCACCTGCAGGAGGACTACGCCCAGAAGAAGGGCATCGAGGACCCCGACACGGTCGACATCAACGAGTCCGTCGCCTGCCCCAACTGCGGCACCCGGGCCGCGTGGACCCCGCCCCGCGCATTCAACATGATGCTCAAGACCTACCTCGGCGTGATCGAGGACGAGTCCGGCCTGCACTACCTGCGACCCGAGACCGCGCAGGGCATCTTCCTCAACTTCGCCAACGTGGTGACCTCGAGCCGCAAGAAGCCGCCGTTCGGCATCGCCCAGATGGGCAAGAGCTTCCGCAACGAGATCACCCCCGGCAACTTCATCTTCCGGACCCGCGAGTTCGAGCAGATGGAGATGGAGTACTTCGTCAAGCCGGGCGAGGACGAGGAGCTGCACCAGTACTGGATCGACGCCCGGACCCAGTGGTACACCGACCTCGGCATCGATCCCGACAACCTGCGCCACTACGAGCACCCGAAGGAGAAGCTGTCCCACTACTCCAAGCGCACCGTCGACATCGAGTACCGCTTCGGCTTCTCCGGCCGTGACTTCGAAGAGCTCGAGGGCGTCGCCAACCGGACCGACTTCGACCTGACCCAGCACAGCACGTTCTCCGGCCAGGACCTCTCGTACTTCGACCAGGCCAGCAACGAGCGCTACGTGCCCTACGTCATCGAGCCGGCCGCCGGCCTGACGCGGAGCCTGATGGCCTTCCTGATCGACGCCTACACCGAGGACGAGGCGCCCAACACCAAGGGCGGGGTCGACAAGCGGACCGTGCTGCGGCTCGACCCGCGGCTGGCGCCGGTCAAGGTGGCGGTGCTGCCGCTCTCGCGGAACGCCGACCTGTCGCCGAAGGCGCGGGACCTCGCCACCGAGCTGCGGGGCAACTGGAACGTCGAGTTCGACGACTCGGGCGCCATCGGTCGCCGCTACCGTCGCCAGGACGAGATCGGTACGCCGTACTGCGTCACCGTCGACTTCGAGACCCTGGACGACCACGCGGTCACCGTGCGCGAGCGCGACACGATGACCCAGGAGCGGATCGGCCTCGACGGCCTGACCGCCTGGTTCGCCCAGCGATTCGTCGGGTGCTGAGGTGGGCCTCGTGCACAATGACCGCATGCGTCTTCCCACCCGCCTGGCCGGGCTCGCCCTGGCTGCGTCACTGGCCGTGTCCGCCTGCTCGGGCGACGACGGTGGGAGCCCCGAGTCCAGCGAGCCCGAGAGCAGCCCGACCGTCACCGAGACGCCGTACCTGGAGGTGCCCGAGGGGGTCGAGCTGACCTCTCAGGGGTCCGAGCTCGAGGTGGGCGACTCCGCGACCGTCGCCTACGAGCCGCGCCAGAACGCCGTCGGCGCCCTCGACATCAAGGTCACCTCGACCGAGAAGGCGTCGTTCTCGATGTTCGAGGGTTGGGAGCTCACGAAGGAGACCCGGAAGACCGCGCCGTACTTCGTCCGCGCCGCCGTCACCAACGTCGGCGACACCGACCTCGGCGGGCGGCCCGTGCCCCTCTACATCGTCGACGACGACAACCGGCTGATCGAGTCCTCGGTCTTCACCGGGACCTTCAAGCCGTGCGAGAGCTCGATGTTCCCCCAGAAGTTCAAGAACGGGGACAAGGTCAAGGCGTGCCTGGTCTACCTCGCCCCCGACAAGGGCAAGCTGACCGCCGTCAGCTTCCGACCGGACCAGGAGTTCGACCCGATCACCTGGACCGGCGAGCTCACGAAGGCCGGCGCGGAGGACGGGCAGAAGCCCTCGGGCAGCCAGAAGTCCGACGACCAGCAGTCGGGCGACCAGAAGCAGGGAGGCGGCGGCTCCTAGCCGGCCCCTGGGGATTTCGTGCCGCGGCCGCCGGCCGCGGACAATGGGGCCATGACCGCTCTGCCGACCGAGCTGCGCCTCGGGGACGTCGTCGTCGACACCCCCGTGGTGCTGGCGCCGATGGCGGGGATCACCAACGCGGCCTACCGCCGGCTCTGCGCCGAGCAGGGCGCCGGCCTGTACGTCTGCGAGATGATCACCAGCCGCGGCCTGGTCGAGGGCGACGAGACCACCCACCGGATGCTGGTCTTCGACGAGGCCGAGCGGGTCCGGTCGGTGCAGCTCTACGGCACCGACCCGGCGTACGTGGCCAAGGCGACCGAGATCCTGTGTGCCGACTACGGCGTCGCCCACGTCGACCTGAACTTCGGCTGCCCGGTCCCGAAGGTGACCCGCAAGGGTGGCGGGGGAGCGCTGCCGTGGAAGCGCAGCCTGCTCGGCGCGATCCTGGAGCAGGCAGTCGCGGCCGCAGCGCCGTACGGCGTCCCGGTGACGATGAAGACGCGCAAGGGGCTCGACGACGACCACCTGACCTACCTCGACGCCGGCCGGATCGCCCAGGAGTCCGGCTGCGCCGCGATCGCGCTGCACGGACGCACCGTCGCCCAGGCCTACTCGGGCCGCGCCGACTGGGACGCGATCGCCGCGCTCGTCGACCACGTGGAGATCCCGGTGCTCGGCAACGGCGACGTCTGGGAGGCGGCCGACGCGGTCCGCATGGTCGAGCAGACCGGCGCCGCCGGCGTGGTCGTGGGCCGCGGCTGCCTCGGCCGTCCGTGGCTGTTCCGCGACCTCGCCGACGCCTTCGCGGGCCGGGAGACCCGCACCCTGCCGACCCTGGGCGAGGTGGCGGCGATGATGCGCCGGCACGCCGAGCTGCTGAGCGAGCACCTCGGGGAGGAACGTGGCTGCAAGGAGTTCCGCAAGCACGTCTCCTGGTACCTCAAGGGGTTCTCGGCGGGCGGCCGGCTGCGCCACTCGCTGGCCCTGGTCGACTCGCTCGCGGCCCTCGACGGGCTGCTCGCGGGGCTCGACCCGGACGAGCAGTTTCCGCTGGCCGAGCTCGGGTCCCCGCGTGGCCGCCAAGGCTCCCCGCGGACGCGGGTGGTGCTGCCCGAGGGGTGGCTCGACGACACCGACGGACGCGACCTGTGCGTCCGCGAGGAGTCGGTGGAGATCACGGGCGGATAACGGCGAGGTGACGGTAGGGTGACGGGAATTACCCTGCGAAACGCCACCCCCGGATTGGTCACCCGTTGGGGTGTGTGCTTCACTCGGTGACTCTCGGGCGTCAGTGGCCACAAGCCGTGACGTACCCCCGTCAGCAACAGCAAAGGATCAGCGCTGTGGCCAACAGCCACAAGCGGGACACCGATGCCCGCCGTAGTTTCCCCATGCCCAAGGCGCCCTACCTCGCCGGAGGCCTCGCCGTAGCAGCCACCCTCTCGACCGTCGGTCTGGGGCTGGTGGCTGCCAACCCCGAAACCCGTGACCTCGTCGTCGCCAGCAGCACCAGCAGCGTGGCGCAGGCGTCCGAGGACGCCACCAGCGAGGCCGACACCGTCGAGCGCCCCCAGGTCATCTCCCGGTCCCAGGCACGCATCGTGCCCGAGGAGCCGTGGGAGGACATGCTCGAGAAGAAGGCCGTCGCCCGGGCCGTCCGCGCCGCGGACGACAAGCTCTGGACGACCGCCGCGCTCAACCTGTGGGCCACGCCCGGGGAGGAGGCCGGCAAGACCGGCCTCCTCGAGGAGTCCAAGAAGGTCCTGGTGACCGGCCGCGAGGCCGCCGGCCGGGTCGAGGTGGTCGTCGACGGCGAGGCGCTCTGGGTCACCAGCGGCTACCTCACCGACGAGAACCCCGACGCGGTCACCGCGTCCGGTGGCGCGTCCGGTGGCGCGTCCGGTGGTGGGGGCGGCGACGAGGCCGCCGCCCCGTCCCTCGGTGGCACCTGCACCAACGGCACCTCGGTCGAGGGGCAGCCCAACATCCTCGCCGTCCACGAGGCGGTGTGTGCGTCCTTCCCCGAGATCACCTCGTACGGCACCTACCGCAGCGACGGTGAGCACTCCCAGGGCCTGGCCATCGACATCATGGTCAGCGGCGCGCGCGGCTGGGAGGTCGCGGAGTTCGTCCGGGCCAACTACGCGGAGCTGGGCGTCAACTACGTCATGTACTCCCAGAAGATCTGGTCGGTCGACCGGTCGAGCGAGGGCTGGCGCTACGTGGAGGACCGCGGCTCCGTCACGGCCAACCACTACGACCACGTCCACGTCACCACGTACTGACCGGCTGGCGGTGAGGTCGTCGGGGGCGACTAGGGTCGCCCCCGATGGACTCCCTCGAGCTCGCCGACCTCTACGACGAGGCAGCGCGCGAGCGTCTGGTCACCGAGCCGCCCAAGCGGGTGGACGCGCCGGAGCGCACGCCGTTCGAGCGCGACCGCGCGCGGGTGGTCCACGCCGCGGCCTCGCGCCGGCTGGCTGCCAAGACCCAGGTGATGGGGCCGCAGAGCGATGACTTCGTCCGCAACCGGCTGACCCACAGCCTGGAGGTGGCCCAGGTCGCGCGCGACCTGGCCCGCGCCCTCGGCTGCCACCCGGACATCGCCGAGACCGCGGCGCTCGCGCACGACCTCGGTCACCCGCCCTTCGGCCACAACGGCGAGCGGCTGCTGGCCGAGTGGGCGGCCGACTGCGGCGGGTTCGAGGGCAACGCGCAGACGCTGCGCCTCCTCACCCGGCTGGAGGCCAAGACCTTCGGCGACGACGGGGAGTCGGCGGGGCTCAACCTCACCCGAGCGACCCTGGACGCCTGCACCAAGTACCCCTGGGGACGCGCCGAAGCGGCACCGCCCTCGGGGGTCCACGGCGACGGCACCCCCGTGGCCGTGGTGAAGTTCGGGGTCTACGACGACGACCTGCCGGTCTTCGCGTGGCTGCGGCGCGACCAGCCCGGCACCGGACGCTGCTTCGAGGCGCAGGTGATGGACCTGGCCGACGACGTCGCGTACTCCGTCCACGACGTGGAGGACGGCGTCGTCGCGGGCCGGATCGACCTGAGCCGGCTCGATCGGCCGGCGCTGTTCGCGACCGCCCGCGACTGGTACCTGCCCGGCGTCGTCGATCAGCGGCTGGCCGACGCGCTCGACGGCCTGGCGGCGGTCGCCGGCTGGCCCGACGGGCCCCACGACGGGAGCCGCCGGTCGCTGGCGCGGCTCAAGAACCTCACCAGCGACCTGATCGGCCGCTTCTGCGGCGCGGCCCAGCGGGCGACGTTCGCCTCGGCCCCCGGCCCGTTCGTCCGCCACCGGGCGGACCTGGTGGTGCCCGAGCAGGTGCGCCTCGAGATGGGCCTGCTCAAGGGCATCGCCGCCCACTACGTGATGAAGGCCGAGGACCGGGTGGCGGCGCGCTCGGACCAGCGCGAGCTGCTCGCCGGGCTCGTGGAGGTGCTGCTGGACCGCGCTCCCGACGAGCTCGAGGCGCCGTACGCCGGTGACTGGCGCACGGCGCCCGACGACGCCGCGAGGCGCCGGGTCGTGATCGACCAGGTCGCCTCGCTGACCGACGCCAGCGCGGTGGCGTGGCACCACCGGCTGGTCGGTCGCCGCTAGCTCAGGGCAGGTCGCCCTTGGGGTAGGGGTCGTCCTGCCGGGCCGTGCTGTCGGGGTGCAGCTGCTCCTCGAGCGGCTCGTCGCTGCTGCTCGCGGCGTCCTTGACCTTGGCAGCGGCGGTGCCGGCGACGTCCTGGACCTTGTCCTTCACGACCGGCGCCTTCTCCTTGGCCAGGTCGGCGGCCTGGTGGGCCTTCTCCTGCACCCGCGGGTCGTCCTTCACCTTGAAGGCCATGCTCTTCATCTGCTCGTAGCGCTCGCGGCCTGCGCGGGTCCCGAGCACGTAGCCCACGGCTCCCGCCACCAGGATGGTCAGCTTCCTCATGATGATCTCTCCTCTTCGTTTCGGTTGCCCGGGTCGGGCGTGGCTCCGGAGCGCTCCCGGATCTCGCGGCCGCGTTCGATGTCCTCGGCCTCCTTGGCGTCGGCCTTCTCGATGTTGCGGGTGTCGCGCGCCGGGAGCTGCAGCTCCGCCTCGGCAGGTATCCCGGCCTGCAGCTCACGGCCCCGCTCGAGCTCCGAGTCGATCTCGGCGCCGAGCAGCAGGGCGAGGTTGGTGATCCACAGGAACAGCAGGGCCACGATGGCTCCGGCCAGCGAGCCGTAGGTCTTGTCGTAGTTGGCGAACGTGGCCAGGTAGAGCGCGAAGCCGGCGGAGGCGAGCAACCAGACGAGGATCGCGACGGTGGCGCCGACCGAGATCCAGCGGAACTTCGGCTGCTGCACGTTGGGCGTGGCGTAGTAGAGCATCGCGACGATGGCCACCACCGTCAGGCCGATCACCGGCCACTTGGCGATCTCCCAGACGAGCACGGCCTGGTCGCCTACCCCGATGACGTCGCCGATGGACTGCGCCACCGGACCGGACACGACGAGCAGCACGAGGACGACCGCGATCAGCAGCACGGCCACCAGGGTGATGACGAGCATGATCGGCCGGAGCTTCCAGAACGGGCGCCCCTCACCGATCTCGTAGATCCGGTTCATGGCCCGGCCGAAGGCACCGACGTAGCCCGAGGCCGACCACAGCGCCAGGACGAGGCCCACGACGAGCGCGGTGCCTGCGGCGTCCGAGCTCGCGAGGTCGTTCAGCGGCTGCTCGATGGTGGTCACGAGCTGGTCGGACACCAGCGGTCGCAGCACCTCCAGGGCGGTCTCGACCGACTTCTGCGGATCGACGACCAGGCCGAGGAGGGACAGCAGCGCCAGCATCGCCGGGAACATGGCGAGCACCGCGTAGTACGTCAGGGCCGCGGCGAGGTCGAGGCACTCGTCGTCGGTGAACTCCCGCAGGGTCTTGCGGGCGACGTAGGTCCACGACCGTCGGGTCAGGTCGCTGGGGCCGTCCGGCTTTCCCGCTGCCTCGGGCGGCGGAGCCGGGTCGCTCCGGGTGGAGGTTGCGGCATGACGGCTCACGAGCGGCGCCGCCACCAGACGAGGACCAGCGCCATCGCCAGCAGCGACCCCGCTGCCCCGAGCACCTCAGGGCGGGGCTTGCCGCTGTCGGTGGTCGCCCGGTCCTTCAGCTCACTGGCCTTCCGTTGGGCGCGCGACTTGACGTCCAGCTTCGCCGACAGCTGGTCCACGGTGTCGGCGAGCTGCTCGCGCTGCGCCGCGATCTCCGCCTCGATCTCCTCGGGGGTCTTGGCCTTCTCCGGGCCGTTGCCGTTGGGCGTGCTCATCGGTGCTGTCCCTTCACTGTGGCGATGTCCTCCTTGACGCCCTCGACCGCCCGTTCGGGCGCGGCGGGGGTCGCCTCCTGCACCTGCTTCTTGCCGCCGAGGCCGAGCACGGCCGCTCCGAGGAAGAGCGCCGCCGCGACGATCAGGGCCGCGAGCCAGGCGTCGACCACGAGGCTCAGCGCGAGGATCGCGGTGGTGATCAGGGTCGCGAGGCCGAAGAACGCGAGCAGCCCGGCACCGCTGAAAAGGCCGATGCCGATGCCCGCGCGCTTGCCCTTCTCGGCCATCTCCGCCTGGGCGAGGCGGATCTCGGAGCGGATCAGCTCCGGGATCTGCGTGGTGAGGTCGTGGACGATCGCCCCCAGGGTGGGCTCGGCGTCGGGGGGGCGTGCCGGCGTGTCGTCGGGGTGGCTCATTCCCCCCACGTTGCCGGTTTCACGAGCCGCATGCCAACCCCCATGAGGGTGAGCCGCCCCGGCCGCGCGGCGTGTGGAGGCGCGGCCCGTCGGCTGTGGGGGCGCCGTAGACTCCGCCACGTGGCAGGCCGGATCCGTGACGAGGACATCGCCGAGGTGCGCGAGAAGGCCCGCATCGACGAGGTCGTGTCGTCCTACGTCACGCTCCGCAACGCCGGCGGCGGCTCCCAGAAGGGGCTGTGCCCGTTCCACGACGAGAAGTCGCCGTCGTTCCACGTCACGCCGAGCCGTGGGTTCTACCACTGCTTCGGCTGCCAGGCCGGCGGCGACGTCATCAACTTCCTGATGCAGATGGACGGGCTCGGGTTCACCGAGGCGGTCGAGCGACTGGCCGAGAAGTACGGCGTCCGGCTCCGGCGCGAGGAGGGCGACGGCCCCCGCGAGGAGCGCCCCCGGGGGCCGCAGCGCAGCCGGCTGATCGAGGCCAACCGGATCGCCCAGGAGTTCTACGCCGAGCAGCTCCGCGGGCCGGAGGCTCAGCAGGCCCGTCAGTTCCTGCTCGAGCGTGGCTTCGACGGCACGGCCGCCGAGACGTTCGGCAACGGCTACGCCCCGCGCGACGGCGAGGCGCTGCTCACGGTGCTCCGCCAGAAGGGCTTCCGCGACGAGGAGAGCGTGGCCGCCGGTCTGGTGGCGATCGGGCGGTCGGCCTACGACCGGTTCCGCGGGCGGCTGCTCTGGCCGATCCGCGACGCGTCCGGGGACACGATCGGCTTCGGCGCGCGGCGGATCCACGACGACGACAAGATCGAGGCCAAGTACCTCAACACCCCCGAGACCTCGCTCTACAAGAAGAGCCAGGTCCTGTACGGCATCGACCTGGCGCGGCGGGAGATGGGCCGCAGCTCGCAGGCGGTGGTGGTCGAGGGCTACACCGACGTGATGGCCTGCCACCTCGCCGGGGTCGGCACCGCAGTGGCCACCTGTGGCACCGCCTTCGGTGACGACCACGCCCGGGTGCTGCGACGGTTCCTCCACGACCACGAGGAGTTCCGCGGCGAGGTGATCTTCACCTTCGACGGCGACGCCGCCGGCCAGAAGGCCGCGCTGCGCGCCTTCGACGGCGACCAGAACTTCGTCTCGCAGACCTACGTCGCGGTCGAGCCGTCCGGCCTCGACCCCTGCGACCTGCGGATCAAGGAGGGCGACGCCGCGGTGCGGGAGCTGGTCGCCCGTCGGGTGCCGCTCTACCGCTTCGTGCTCGGCAACGTCGTCGGCAAGTACGACCTCGACCGGGCCGACGGCCGGGTCGACGCGGTGCGCGAGGGTGCGCGACTGGTCTCGAGCATCCGCGACCGCTCCAAGGTCGACGCCTTCGCCCGCGAGCTCGCGGGGATGATCGGGGTCGAGGTCGAGCAGGCCCGCGAGGAGGTGCGCAGGGCCCAGAACCGGGGCCACAACCGGACGCAGGACCGGTCCAGCCGACCGCAGCAGCGGCCGGTGGCCGAGCAGGCGACGACCGAGCGGCCACGCCAGCAGCTCCCCGACCTGCGCGACCCGCGGTTCGCGATCGAGCGCGAGACGCTCAAGCTGGTGCTGCAGCACCCCGCCGCCGTCGGCCACACCGCCCGTGGCGTCGGCGACAACGACTTCACCCACCCGACCTACCGCGCCGTGTGGGGCCTGGTCGCCGCGGCCGGTGGCCCGTTCGCCGGAGCCGACGAGCCCGGGTGGGCGGCGCGGCTGCGCGACGGCGCCACCGACCCGGCGGTCGCGTCGGCGGTGAGCGCGCTCGGCGTGGAGCCGATCAAGACCGCCAAGGAGCCCGACGCCGGCTACGTCGCCGGCCACGTCTACCGGCTGCAGGAGCTGACGGCGATGCGCCGCATCGCCGACCTGAAGTCCCGGCTGCAACGCACCAACCCGGTCGAACACCCGGTCGACTACAACCGGATGTTCGGCGAGCTGGTCGCGCTCGAGCAGCACCGACGTACGCTCCGCGAGCGCGCGGTGGGTCCCCAGTGAGGAACCCCGTGAGGCGGCCCGGGCGGACGCCGCGGGTCGTTCGCCCGCAGGTCGACGTCGCGCCGGGGGAGCGGCTGCTCGCGTGGGCGGAGACCGGTGACGGCGCGGTCCTGGCCGGCACCCGCGACGCGGTCTACCTGCCCGGGAGTGCCCGGCTGCCCTGGGAGCAGGTCGAGGCCGCGGACTGGGACCGTGACGCCGAGCTGTTCCGGCTCAGCGAGGTGGGGTCGTGGGGCGAGCGACGCCGCGAGCACGTCTTCTCGCTGAGCGAGCCGGGCCGGTTCCTCGAGCTGGTCCGCGAGCGGGTCACCGCCAGTCTCGTGCTGCAGCGCCACGTCCCGGTCCGCGACGGCTCCGGGCTGCAGGTGATCGCCCGGCGGGCGCCTCGCGGCGGAGCGATCGCGTGGTTCGTCCGCTACGACGAGGGTGTCGATCCCGCCGATCCGGAGGTGCGCACGCTCAGCGAGGCGGCGCTCGTCGCGGCGCGTGGCGAGGTCGGACACGAGTGACCGGGCTCGATTTCGGTCCCCTTCCCCACCCTTGCTAACCTGTGCGGCGCAACCCGCACGATCCCCTGTAGCTCAACTGGCAGAGCATTCGGCTGTTAACCGGAGGGTTGTTGGTTCGAGTCCAACCGGGGGAGCCATACCAGCAGGTCAGAGGTCCAGTCCCAGGCTCGGGACTGGGCCTCTGCCGTTGTCGGACGGCAGTTTGGACGGCAGTTCAGCTGGGCACGCGCGCGCCGGCGATCACGTCGAGCGCCGCCACCAACCGGGAGAGAAGCACGGTGCGGACACTCGCGACGGCAAGATTGAAGCGGGCGCGTGCCCTCGAACTCGCAGCAGACGGACGATCCTTCGATCAGATCGCCAGAACTGTTGGCTACAGCCACCGCGGCAGCGCGCCTACAAAGCGGTGAGCAAGGCGTTGGCGGAGCGAGAGGTCGCGGGAGTCGATCATTTCCGCCGCGTGGAGCTTGCCCGTCTTGATCAGCTTCAGTCGGCGGTCTGGCAGCGTGCGATGAACGGTGAAACGGCCGCCGTGAACGACCACATGGTCCGGCCGCTCATAGCCGCTGAGTGCGCACTCGTGCCGAGGAGCGAGCGTCGTCAGTCCGTCACAGTGTCACCGTGGCGATGGGCTACTCGCCACTCGCCGCCTTCACGGCGATAGACCTGGGTAGCCCGCAAGGTGTACGTGCGTGGCTTGCCGTCGACGGAGGCTGTGGTGTATTCGAAGCCTGCGGCGTACGCAATGAATCCAGTATCGCCCACCAGGGTCTCCGCAGTTCTGAGCGTGTTGACGCGCATCCGAGTCGGTCCGCGTGCTGTCCACGTGCTGTTGAGTGGTGGCGGTGGCCGGAGTCTTGATCTCGTGTCAGGCGGTTGCGCGCTCGAACGTGACAAGGAGCCCCTCGACGCCACCAGGGCCGACGCGCCCCTTGACCTCGACAGAGGTGATCGCCTTCAACTGCCACCCCTGCGCTGCGTGTTCGTTCAGCAGCTTCTCCAGCTTCTCGCCAGACATCTTGCCGCCCATCAGCTTCTCGCGGACCTCGACCACCTTGTAGCTGTACGCCATGCACCGCACCGTACCGCCTGCAGCTGCCAGAGCGCAGCGACGGCTGACGTGACCATGACCCCGCCCGGCGAGCACGAAGCGGGGCGACGCTATCGCCACAGCTCGCGCGAGTTGGCCGGGTCTGCAACCCTCATCGTCGACTCCGGCTACGCGCCCCGGGACCGACCGCCCGCGAAGCCCTCAGCGCGGTTCGCAGAGTCGTCCGACGATGTACTCGTCGCGGGTTGTCGCGATGATCACCGCTGGGCCGCCGCCGCGGCCAGGTAGAGCAGATTTCCGGACCGAGATCACGCCTGGGCTTGCCGGCGTCCGCACACGCTGCTGTGTGCCACGCCAGGCCTGGTCGATACGGCCGGTCGCCGAGGTGCGTCTGACGACCCCCGTGTAGCGGATCGTATGGGATATGTAGTCCGGTCGTTGCCACCCACGGTCATGGGGCGATGCTGGTCGACCGGGCTCGTTCCACGGACACTCCGGAGCATGGACATCGTCTGCCGGCCCTGCGGGAGTGATGACCTGACCCTCGGATCTGCTGCCCTGGGTGGGCTCGGTCATTGCGTTCGACGATGGTCTGCATGCCCGATACCAAGGCCATGCTGGCCTTGTCTGGTCCTGGTCCGAGCAGGCTGATGACGGCGTCCGCGCGGGTGACCGCCGTCTGGATGGCCGCCGTGTCGTCGAGCTTGCCGGCGACCACGGTCAGTCCGGGGCGCTCGTCGAGCTTGGCGGGGTTGCGGGCGTAGGCGGTGACGTGGTGGCTGGTCGAGGCGTGGCGGATCACGAGCCGCCCGCGGGTCCGGTGGCCCCAAACACGGTGATGCGCATGGGTTCTACTGGTCAGGCGGTTCGGGCGTCAGGTGGTGGTGATGACGAGCTTGCCGAGGGTGCCGCCGGTGAAGGCGGCGAGGGCGGCCGGGGCCTTGTCGAGGGGGAAGGTGTCCTGGACCTGGAGCCGGGTGACGCCGTCGACTTGGTGGGCAGCGGCGCGGTTCAGGGTGGCTGTGTCGGGGTTGGCGTAGATGCCGATGACGGTCGCCTCCTCGGTGGGCAGCTGCTCCGGGGAGCCGATGAGTGTGGAGATGAACCGGCCGCCGGTGCGCACCGCCGGCAGCAGGGTGGCGGGGTCGCCGGCCAGGTGGATGACCACGTCCACACCACCGGGGTGGGCCTGCTGGACGGCCTGGGTCACGTCACCGGTGTAGTCGATGCTCGTGGCTGCTCCGAGGTCGCGGACCAGTGCTTGCTCGGTCTCGGAGCTGGCGGTGGCCACGACCTGGGCACCGGCCTTGGCGGCCAGCTGGACGACCTGGTTGCCGACCCCGCCGGTCGCGCCGGCGACCAGCACGGTCTGGTCGGGTCGCAGGTCGGCGGCATCGACCGCCGCGATCGCGGCCGACCCGGCCAGGCCCAGGGCCGCACCGGTGGCGAAGTCGATCGACTCGGGAAGGGCGGCGATGCCGACCGCGGTATCGACGGTCACGTACTCGGCGAAGGAGCCGTCGCCCAGGTAGGACTTGGTGACGGTGCCGAAGACCCGGTCGGCGACCCGGTAGTCGGTCACGCCGGAGCCGACGGCGTCGACGGTGCCGGCGAAGTCCTTGCCCAAGACCACCGGGAAGCGGTGCTCCATCATGCCTTTGAGGTAGCTGTTGGCGACCGCGGTGTCGAAGCCGTTGACCGAGGCGGCCTGCACGCGGACGCGCACCTCACCTTCGGCAGGTTCGGGCAGGTCGAGGTCGACGAGCTCGGGGGCGGTTCCGAAGTCGGTGAGGACGAAGGCGCGCATGTCAGTTCTCCTGGGTGTGGTGATCGGTTCGATTGGATGGGGAGCGGGGGTCAGAGTGAGTACGGGCCGAAGCGACCCCAGGCCACCACGACCGCGGCCACGAACAACGCCGCGGTGATGGCCATGCCGCTGGGCTCGTGACGGCGGCGGTGGGTGTTGACGGCCAACGCCATCACGATCGCCAGGCCCGTCGCCGCGAGCGGGGTCAGGACCGGGAGGACGCCGGTGAGCGCGGGCAGGATCAGCCCGATCGCGCCCAGCAGCTCCAGGGCGGCGATGAGCTTCACCGTGGCCGGGGAGAAGTCCTCGACCCAGGGCAGGTTGGTGACCAGCTTCTCCTTCGGCTGGGTTGCTTTGATGAAGCCCGCCATCAGGAAGATCGCGGCCACGGCAATCTGGAGGACCCACAGGAACACGTTCATGGGGTGGTTGTTCTCGCCTCTTGCTCACGCAGTGGAGCGGGTGCTCCACGTACCAGTCACGCCAACACTATAAGTGGAGTGCCTATTCCACATGGGCCGGTACGATGCTGGTCATGGCGAGCGAACCGGAGCCAGGGGAGGCCGCGGCCGCGGGTGGTCGAGGCCTGCGGGCCGATGCCGAGAAGAATCGCGAGAGCGTCATCCACGCCGCCCGAGAGGTGTTCGCCGAGCGAGGGCTGGACGCCTCCACCAACGAGATAGCCCGTCGCGCCGGCGTCGGTGTCGCCACCCTGTTCCGTCGCTTCCCGACCCGCGAGGACCTGATCGCTGCGACCTTCGCCGAGAAGATGAACGCCTATGCGGAGGCCATCCACGACGCGCTCGCCGACCCCGATCCGTGGCACGGCTTCTGCGCCTACATCGAACGTGTCTGCCAGATGCAGGCCGACGACCGAGGCTTCGCCGACGTTCTCACCCTGACGTTCCCCACCGCCAAAGCGTTCGAGGCAGAGCGCAAGCGGACTGCCAACGCCCTCACCGAGCTGCTCGAACGCGCGAAGGCCACCGGCCGGCTACGCGACGACTTCGCCCACCAGGACGTGCCCCTGATCCTGATGGCCAACGCCGGGGTCGTCACCGCCACCCGAGACGCTGCCCCAGACGCATGGCGTCGCCTCGTCGGATACCTGGTTCAGTCCTTCGCCGCCGAGGCCGCTCAGCCCCTCCCGGACCCACCCACCCACCGCCAGATGTACCGAGCCCTCATGCGCCTCACACCACGGTAGAACGCCCCTGCGGATCGCATCTCGGCCCGACCACCTACATCCGGCCGCGATCGGGAACCCCCGGGGGCCACTCCTCGATCCAGCCCCGGATCGAGTTTGCGGCGCGCTCCACTGAGTGGGGCAAGAACGCCGAGGAGACCATCCACGGCCAGACGGTGCCGGTGCTGCGGGTCGATGTCTTCGGCTGGGACGAGCTCGGCCGCGTCCCCACCAGTGGGAGGCCTTGTCTGCGGTGGAGAAGGGCATGGCGAACGGAGATCGGGGCCAGCTGATCATGGCCTGCGGCACGGGCAAGACCTTCACCAGCCTGAAGGTGGCCGAGCCGTCACGACCGCCTACATCACCATCAGCCGAGCCGTACGCCGCGGCGACTGGGACCCCGGCGACGACTGGTGGCGGCCGGACACGTACCACACATGAGCGCCCGACATCTGAATGCACCGCAGCACCAAACCATCGCCCTCGGCACCTGCGGGGGCTTTGTCATGTCTCAAGAGGAATCCGCAATGTCCCGAGAGACGCTGCGGGACTTGAACATCAACACCTTGATCGGCAACACCATGCACCGCGGCACCGCCTGGACTACCGGGCTACCGAGCAGGGGGAAGAGTCCAACCACTACCCAGGCCCGATCCCCATGGGCGATGTCCGACGCCGGCTGCTCGACTGGGAGGCGGTCTCCCGACCGATCGCCGTCGAGGTACCCGCCGAGCTCGACACGATGACCCACCTCAACGAGTTCGACATCCCCGCCCGGTGGCAGGTCCTCGCCGATCGGCAGGCGATCTGCCGTTCCGACACCGACGCCGTGATGGGGGTGTTCACCCGGGGCTACGAGATGCACCAATACGACGAATGGCTGCTCACAACCGTGGCCAACATCCTCGACGGCGACCTGTCCATCAGCTCCGCCGGACACCTCCGCGGCGGCGCGATCGCCTGGGTCGAGGTCTCGGTGCCCGAGTCAATCACCACTCCAGAGGGGGTGGTCTTCCGACCGAACCTCTTGGCAACCACGTCGTTCGATGGCTCGATCGCCACCACCTTCAAGCGCACCATCACCGATGTGGTCTGCGACAACACCCGCGAGGCGGCGCTACGGGAGGACGGGCAGACCTACAAGGTCAAGCACTCCCGGTACTCGCACGCCCACGGCCCGATCGCTCACCCTGGCCGACAAGAAGCGCGACACCCTGCAGCGGCTCTACCGGCACGACCTGCGGGTCTCGCCGTGGGCGGGCACCGCGCATGGGGTGGTCCAGGCCGTGAACACCTACGAGCACCACGAGGGCACCGTCCGCGGTGGTCAACGGGCCGAACGGAACATGCTCCGCGCCATCACCGGCGAGTTCGGCAGGCTCGACCGCAACATCCTCAGCACCCTCACCCGGGTGCTCGTCTGACCCGCTGGGGGAGGCGGTCTCTGGGGGCCGCCTCCCCGCACCGCGGCCTCTTTTTTCGTGCCCGCCTGCCGGAAGGCAGATGCCGCCGTCCGGGGCTTCATCCCGCGAGCGGGGGTGAGTACCTGTGCCGATGCGCTCGTCCGGGGGTCTCGGCACAGTGAGGGACGTTCACACATCCATTCCCACCCGCTCGGAGAAACCGATGTTCACACGTACGAGAAGTTCCACATCACCCGCCCCCCGCAGACGGTCGGCGCGCCCGTTGGTGGTGGCCGCCCTGTGTGCCGCGTTAGTGGCCGCGGCCCCTGCCCCGGCCCAAGCCCAAGCCGTCGATGACCCTGACGCCGACGGCGACATGGCCATGCTGACCTTCACCGACAACGGAGAGGCCTTTGTCCCTGCCCCTGAGCGGACACTGAACGACGTCAGCAACACCACGCTCGCTCACCGCACCCACAGGGTGGCGGTCCGAGTCGACTACGTCGAGCTCAAGAGGAAGGCCGGCGGCCGATACCAGAGTCTTTGGATCGTCATGAAGACCGATGAGGGGGCTCGACGCTTTGTGGAACTGGATGTCACGCGGCGGCACTGGTCCGGTGAGACTTCGATGTTCACCGGGCGCGGGCGCACTGTCCGATGCGCCGTGCGGCACTCCATAGACTACGAAGCCAACGTGATCAGGCTGAGTTTCCCGCGGCGGTGCGCCAGCAATCCTCGCTGGGTGACGTTCCGCGTCGGGGCCTCTGGCTGGACCGGCAACGACGTCTTCATCGATGACGCGCTGCGAGACCGCCCGCTGACCACTAAAGACTCAAAACTGGCACGATCAGACCGCGTGCGCCTCGGGGCCGCGAGTTGATCATCAGTCCCGAGCGATCTTCACCCTGCTGCCTCAGACACAGCAGCGAGCCCGGACACAGCATGAGGTCCCGCCACCCAGTGACAGGCGGGACCCATGTTGTGTGCATCCGGCACGCCCTCTTCGTCACCCTGGCCGCCGGCACAGTGCACGGGGTGGTGCAGGCGGCCAACACCTACGAGCACCACAAGGGCACTGTCCGCGCGGGGCAACGCGCAGAGCGGAACATGCTCCGCGCGATCACTGGCGACTTCGGCAAGCTCGACCGCACCACCCTCAGCACCCTGACCAAGGTGCTCGCCTAACCCAGCGGGGGAGGTGGCCCACGGCCACCTCCCGCGCAACAGGGTCTGTTCGCATGTCCGGATGTCGTGGGGAGCGGAGCTGCATGGGGCGAGGGCTCTCGTGCGCGCCGCGAACGTTCCCAAGCCCGCCGATGATGGCGGCCCGCGGTTCTGGCTGCCTCGTTGACGACCGAGTGCAGATGGTCTGGGACGACTTCATCGACGCCCTGAACCCGGCCGGCATCGGCGGGGGCTACGACGGCAGTTCAGACGGCAGTTCGATGGATCTGGACGGACCTCGGGAGCGGGATCGAAGGAGATCCCCACCGCCAGCAGCCCTCAGCGGACCTATGCGGACCGACGGCCGGTACCCGGAGGGTTGTTGGTTCGAGTCCAACCGGGTGAGCCACCCAGCGAGCACGTCCCGTCCGGGACGTGCTCGCTGCGCATCACCACCCTCTGAGAGGGTGACGCCATGGACGAGCCCACCCCGCCCGCCCGGCTGGGTCCGTGGTCGGCGGGCGCGCTGGTGTTCGGGTCGTCCGGGGCGGTGCTGGTCGTGGAGCTGGCGTCGCTGCGGCTGCTGGCGCCGTACCTCGGGCTCACCCTGGAGACCAACACCCTCGTCATCGGGCTCGCGCTCGGGGCGATCGCTGCCGGCGCGTGGCTCGGTGGGCAGGCGGCCGACCGGGGGTCACCCCGCCGGCTGCTCGGGTCGCTGCTGGGAGCGGCCGGCGGTGCCGTGGCGCTGATGCCGGCGGCGGTCCGGTGGGCCGGTGCCACGGGTGATGCCGCGCTGCTGTTCTGGGTCGCGTCGCTGGCGATCGTGGTGCCGGCGGCCCTGCTGGCGGCGGTGACGCCGATGGTGACCAAGCTCCGGCTGACGAACCTCGACGAGACGGGGTCGGTCGTCGGCCGGCTCTCCGGGATCGGCACGGTCGGGGCGATCGCCGGCACCGTGGTCACGGGGTTCGTGCTCGTGAGCCTGGTGCCGGTGAGCACCATCCTCGTCGGCCTCGGGGTGCTGCTGGTCGCGTGCGGCGTCGTCGTCGACGTCGCGGTCCGCGGCTGGCGGCTCCTCGGCGGACCCACCGTGGTCGTGGTGCTCGGTGCCCTCGCGGTCGGGGTCGCGCCCGGTGGCTGCGACGTCGAGACGACCTACCACTGCGTGGTCGTCGAGGAGGACCCGCTCCGCCCCGACGGCCGGGTGCTGGTGATGGACGGCGTCCGGCACTCCTACGTCGACCTCGCCGACCCCACCCACCTCGAGTTCCGTTACATCCGCGCGATCGCGGCGGCCGTCGACGCGTCGTACGACGCGGGCGTGCCGGTGCAGGCCCACCACCTCGGCGGGGGAGGGCTGACCGTGCCGCGGTGGCTGGAGGAGGTCCGGCCCGGCACTCAGAGCACGGTCTCGGAGATCGACCCCGGGGTGGTGGAGGTCGACGTCGAGCGGCTCGGGCTGCGCACGGACGACGACCTCGTCGTGCGGGTGGAGGACGGCCGGACCGGGCTGCGCCGGCTGGCGGGTGACAGCCGCGACCTCGTCGTGGGCGACGCGTTCGGCGGGGTGAGCATCCCGTTCCACCTGACGACCGCCGAGGCGCTGGGGGAGGTGCGTCGGGTGCTGGCGTCCGACGGGGTCTACATCGCGAACGTCATCGACCACCCGCCGCTGGCCTTCGCGCGGGCGGAGACGGCAACGCTGGGCGCCGTGTTCGAGCACGTGGCCGTCGCCGCGTCGCCGGAGGCGCTCGCGGGGGAGGGCGGCGGCAACCTGGTGCTGCTGGCCGGTGACCGCCCGCTCGACACCGAGCGCTGGCAGCAGGGGCTCGACGAGCGCGGGACGGGGTGGCCCGTGCTCAGCGGGACGCGGCTGGAGACCTGGGTCGGCGACGCCGACGTGCTCACCGACGACCGGGCACCGGTCGACCAGCTGCTCACCCCCTACGAGTGACGTGCGTGGCCCTCAGCCCAGCGCGCAGCGGTTGACCTCAGACGGTGTGCCGCGGTCACGTTCACGGGGTCGCGGCTGTGGTTCAATGCGGGAAGGGAGGTCCTCGCATGGTCTTCGTGGCGCTCGTCATCCTCACCCTCGCGGTGGTCGCGCTCTGCGCGTGGACCAGCCGCGACCAGGCCACCGTGGCCCGGAGCCTGCCGTGCTCCACCGACCGGCTCGGCCTCCGCGACCCGCGCGACGCGCCCTACGGCCCCGCCGGGAGCCCGGGCCCCGGGTAGGGCTACTCGCCCCAGCCCATCGGGAACACCTCGAACGGCGCCGCGAGGCCCACGCCGAGCCGCTGCCCGGTCTGCCGGCCCATGCCCTCCAGGAACTCGCGCGGGTCGAAGTGCTCCCACCCCAGGCCGTCGATGTAGGCGCGGTGCGCCTCCAGCGAGGCGACGCCGGAGTCGAAGGTGTCGGTCGTGTCGACGGCGTGGCCGGACTGCGGCGACCCGAAGGCCCACACGGCCCCGACCCCGCCCCACGGCTCGAGGTCGCCGCCGAGCTGCTCCGGGAAGACCCACCGATTGCCGGCGTCGCGGACCGCGTCGACGACCGCCTTGCCGACGGCGATGTGGTCGGCCTGGTTGAGGTTGCGGCCGCCCCAGGTGTCGCGGAAGTTGCCGGTCACGACGACCTCCGGTCGGTGGCGGCGTACGACCTCGGTGATCGCGCGGCGCAGCGGGACGCCGTACTCCAGGATCCCGTCGGGCAGGCCGAGGAACTCCACGGCGTCGACCCCGACGATCCGCGCCGACTCGACCTGCTCGGCCTCCCGGACCTGACGGCACTCGTCCGGGGTCATCCCGTCGATGCCCGCCTCGCCGCTGGTGACCATGCAGTAGACGACGTCCTTGCCCTGGCCGGTCCAGCGCGCCACTGCGGCGGCGGCGCCGAACTCCATGTCGTCGGGATGGGCGACGACGCACAACATCCGCTGCCAGTCCTCGGGGAGCGGTTCGAGGGGTTCGATGTCCATGGGGCGAGCATGCCGTGGATCGGGCCACGGTGCACGGGGTGAGATGGGGGCATGGCCCACTTCGCGTTGCTGTTCGGCTACTCCGACCCCGACCTGCGTGCCCGGGTCCGGCCCGCCCACCTCGACTACGTCGGTGCGCTGCACGCGACCGGCCAGGTGGTCTCGGCCGGCCCGTTCGAGGACGGCTCCGGTGGGCTGATCGTCTACGAGGTCGCCGACGAGGCGGAGGCCCGGGCGCTGGTCGACGCCGATCCGTACGCCGTCGAGGGCGTCCTGGAGGCGCCGCTGCTGCGCGCCTGGAAGGTCCTCTTCCCGCCCCCCTGAGGGCGTTCAGCCCGGATCGGACTCCAGCAGCGCGAGCAGCGCGTCCCGATCCTTCGCCGGCACGTAGCCGGCGTAGTAGTCGTAGAGGTTCTGCCGGGAGATGCGCGCCGCGGCCGGGCCGTCGCCCGCGCGGATCGCCTCGAGCACCTCCTGGTGGTGGCGGAGCGACTCCCGCATCAGCGCCTTGCTGTTGCGGGCGCGGGTGACCTTGTCGGAGATCAGCGTCAGCACCACGCCGCGCACGACGCTGTTGCAGACCTGGACCATCGCGTTGCGGCTGGCGCGGGCGACTGCGTCGTGGAAGGCGACGTCGGCCTCGCTGAACTCCTCGAAGCCCGCGTCGATCGCCTGCTCCATCACCACGATGGTCTCCTCGATCGCGGCCAGCTCGGGGACGGAGCGCAGCCGTGCGGCGAGCATGTTGGCGGAGCCGTCGAGGATCATCCGGAACGACACCAGGTCGGCGATCGAGAGCTGGTCGACCCGGGTCAGCCGGGTCATCTGCTTGGCCAGCCCGTGCGGTGAGAACGGCAGGATCTCGGGGCCGTGCGGGTCGCCGGGCCGGGAGCGGACGATCCCGTTGCTCTCGAGCACCCGCAGCGCCTCGCGCACCGTCGAGCGGCTGGCTCCGAACTGGGTCACCAGCTCGCGTTCGCTCGGCAACCGCTCACCCGGCCGCAACGAACCGGTGGCGATCGCGTCCTCGATCTGTTCGACGATGCGCTGGTAGAGCCGGACCGGCTCGACCTGCTGGAATCGGGCGCGCTCGGTCATGTGTCCTCCCGGGCGATCGGGACCCGGTCGGGCCAGCGCGGCACGGCCGCGGACGGGCGGTGCTGCTCGTACCACCGCGCCGCACGCAGCACGCCGAGGTCGTCGAAGCGGCGGCCGGCGACCTGCACGCCCACCGGACGGCCGTCGTCGGTGAAGCCGGCGTTGATGCTGAGTGCCGGCTGGCCCGACATGTTGTACGGCGCAGTGAACCCGATGTGGGACATCGTCACCTGCGGGTCGGGGTGGGGCATGGGCTGTTCGGCGAGGAACGCGGGTGCCGGGCTGACGGGGGAGAGCACCAGGTCGAACGGCCGGGTCGCGGCGACGGTCCGCGACTGCAGCTGCGCGATCAGGTGGTAGCAGTCGAGCACCCGCGCGCCGGACACGTCGGCGCCACCGTGGACCCACTCGGCGATGTAGGGGAGCACCCGGCGCTTCGCCTCGACCGGCAGCCGGCGGTAGTCGTTCCAGGACCGCACCCGCCAGAACTGGTCGAGGGCGTCAAGCAGCTCCTGCTCCGCGAACGGCGGCAGCTCCTCGACGACCGCACCGGACGCCTCGAGGCAATCCCCCGCCCGGCGTACGACAGCGGCGACCTCCGGCTCGACCGGGGCGCCACAGCCGGCGTCGAGGTGGAGACCGACCCGCAGCCCGGACACCGGTCGGTCGAGGTCGAGCCAGTCGATGTCCTCCGGCGGCAGGCTGGTCCAGTCGCGGGCGTCGGGACGGCTGATCACCCGCATCAGCAGCGCGGTGTCGGCGACGGTGCGGGTGAGCGGCCCGGCGACCCGCCCGAGGTAGGGGGCGTCGAGCGGGACCCGGCCGTCGCTGGGCTTGAGCGCCACCAGGCCCAGCCAGGTCCCGGGGAGCCGGATCGAGCCGCCGATGTCGGTGCCGACGTGGAGCGGACCGTAGCCACCGGCCGCCGCGGCGCCGGCGCCCGAGCTCGAGCCGCCCGTCGTCCACGCGGGGTTCCAGGGGCTGCGGGTGATGCCGTGCCGGCTGGAGACGCCGGAGGAGAGCATGCCCCAGTCGGGCATCACCGTGGAGCCGAGCACGACCGCGCCCGCCTCGAGGACCCGGGCGGTGACCGGGGCGTCGTGGTCCGGCACCACCGGGTCGACGCCGGCGTTGCCCGCGGGCATCGGCACCCCGCGCCGGGCCAGGTTCTCCTTGAGGGTCACCGGGACGCCGTCGAGCGGGCCGAGCGGCTCGCCCGAGGCCCACCGCTGCTCGCTGGCCCGGGCCGCGGCGGACGACGTCGCGGCGTCCCGCTCCCAGAACGCGTTGAGCACCGGTTCCCGCTCCTCGACGACCGCGAGGACCGCGTCGTGGACCTCGACGGGTGAGACCTCCCGGGCAGCGAAGGCCCGCAGCATCTCCACCGCCGGCAGGGCGGCGAGCCCGCCGTTCTCCCGGTCTGGCTCGGACACGTGCTCTCCCCTCCGGGTCGGATCGGACCCCTTGACATCCGGTGACGTTCTCGCGAGGGTAGCGGGAATCGAGACATAGGTCACTGGTCAGACCAGTTGAAAGGGTGGACGTGACGGAGCGTTCCGCAGTACGCCTCGCGGCGATCCCGGGTGATGGGGTCGGACCGGAGGTCGTGGCAGCCACGCTCCCCGTGCTCGCGTCGGCGCTGGGCGCCGGCGGCGCGACGCTGGAGACCACCGAGCTCGACTGGGGCGGCGAGCGCTACCTCCGCGAGGGGGCCGCGATGCCCGCCGACGCGGCCGACGTCGTCCGGGGCTTCGACGCCGTGCTGTTCGGCGCCGTCGGCCGCCCTGACGTCCCCGACGACGAGCTGGTCTGGGGCCTGATCATCGGCCTGCGGCAGCAGCTCGACCTCGTGGTCAACATCCGCCCGGTGAAGTCCTTCCCCGGCGTCCCGACCCAGGTGCGCGACACCGACGGCGTCGACCTGGTGATCGTGCGCGAGAACACCGAGGGCGAGTACGTCGGCGCCGGTGGCCTCGCCCATGCGGGGACCGGCCACGACCTCGGCATCGAGGTCGCCCTTCACTCGCGACGCGTCATCGAGCGGGCGGCGCGCCATGCCTTCCGGCTCGCCGAGTCACGGGGCCGCCGGCTGAGCCTGGTGACCAAGTCCAACGCGATGCGTCACGGCTACCCGCTGTGGGACCGGGTCGTGCGCGAGGTGGCGGAGGAGCACCCGCAGGTCGACCTCGAGGTCGTGCTCGTCGATGCGATGGCCGCCAGGATGATCCAGTCGCCGCGCTCGCTCGACGTGCTGCTCGCGAGCAACCTGTTCGGCGACATCCTCTCCGACCTCGCGGCCGTGCTCGCGGGCGGCATGGGCACCGCTCCCAGCGCCAACATCCGTCCCGACCACGACGTCCCCGGCATCTACGAGCCGGTCCACGGCTCGGCCCCCGACATCGCCGGCCGCGGCATCGCCAACCCTGTCGCGTGCCTGCTGTCCGGTGCGATGCTGCTGGACGACCTCGGTTACGGCGAGGCGGCCGCTCGCGTCCGCGCCGCCGTGGCCGCCGCCCTGCTGGACCCTGACCACCACACGGCCGACCTCGGCGGCCGCGCCACCACGACGGAGCTCGGCTCCGCCGTCCTGGAGGAACTGGAGGAAGCACAGTGAGGAACCACACCAGGAAGGTGCGCGGCGCGAGCGCCGTGCTCGCCGCTTCGACGCTCGTGCTCGCGGCATGCTCGGCGGGCTCCGGCACCGGGTCCGGCAGCGAGGGGGGCGACGGGAGCGGGAGCAGCGACGACCAGCTCACCATCGGACTGGTCGCCGAGGCGGCCAACCTCGACTTCACCACCACCGACGGGGCGGCGATCCCGCAGGCGCTGCTCTACAACGTCTACGAGAACCTCGTCGAGGTCGACCAGGAGGGCGAGATCGTCCCGGCGCTGGCCGAGTCGTGGGACGTCTCCGAGGACGGCAGGACCTACACCTTCCAGCTGGTCGAGGGCGCGACGTTCTCCAACGGCGAGGAGTTCACCGCCGAGGACGCCAAGTTCTCGATCGAGCAGGTGCAGAAGGACTGGACGATCTCGCTCAAGACGGCGATGGACGTCGTCGAGAAGGTCGAGGCGCCCTCGCCGACCGAGCTGGTGGTCACCCTCGAGCGGCCGAGCAACGACTGGCTGTACCGGATGACGACGCGGATCGGCGCGATGTTCGACGAGAACGGCGTCTCCGACCTCGCCAACGACCCGGTCGGCACCGGCCCGTACGACGTCAGCGACTTCACACGCGGCGACTCGATCACGCTGACCCGCAACGACGACTACTGGGGCGAGGCGCCGTACTTCCAGACCGTGACGCTGCAGTACTTCAAGGACCCGACCGCGCTCAACAACGCGCTGCTGAGCGACACCATCGACGTCATCGGCACCGTCCAGACGCCGGAGTCGCTGGAGCAGTTCGAGGGCAACGAGGAGTACCAGGTCATCGAGGGCACCACCAACGGCGAGGTCGTGCTGTCGATGAACAACGAGTCCGGTCCGATGAGCGACCTGAAGGCGCGGCAGGCGGCCCGCTACGCCATCGACCACCAGGCGCTGATGGACACCTGCTGGGCCGGTCGCGGCGAGCTGATCGGGAGCATGGTGCCGCCGACCGACCCGTGGTACGAGGACCGCACCGGCGACTACCCGTATGACCCCGAGCAGGCCGAGCAGCTGCTGCAGGAGTCCGACGCCGCCGACCAGACCGTGCGGCTGCGGCTGCCGACGTTGCCGTACGCCGACGCCTGCGGACAGGTCGTGAAGAGCCAGCTGGAGGAGGTCGGCTTCACCGTCGAGCTCGACCAGCTCGAGTTCCCGGCCGCGTGGCTCACCACGGTGTTCACCAACGCCGACTACGACATGTCGATCATCGCGCACGTGGAGCCGCGCGACATGGGTGCGGTGTTCGGCGACCCGAAGTACTACACGCGCTACGGCGACCCGGAGTTCCAGGCCCTGCTCGAGAAGGCCGACCAGGGCAGCGCCGAGGAGCAGACGGAGTTCCAGCAGCAGGCGGCGGAGAAGCTGTCGCAGGACGCCGCTGCCGACTGGCTGTTCCTGCTGCCCAACCTGATCGTGGCCGACGCCGGGATCACGGGGCTGCCGCAGAACGCCATCTCGGAGTCCTTCGACGTGACAGGGCTCGGTCGCGAGTGACCGGTCCGGTCCGGGAGAAGGAGTGAGCTGACCCCATGCTGCTGCGCGTCCTGCAACGCCTCGGGATCCTGGTCGTGAGCCTGCTCGTGAGCTCGGTCATCGTGTTCACGTTCATGGCGGTGCTGCCGGGTGACCCCGCGCGCGTCGCCCTTGGCGTCAACGCCTCCGACGCCGCGGTGGCCGAGATGCAGCAGCAGTTCGGGCTCGACCGGTCCTACCTCGCGCAGTACGTCGACTGGATGCAGGGGCTGCTCACCTTCGACCTCGGGTTGTCGTACGTGACCCGGGCGGAGATCGCGCCGCAGATCGTCGACCGGTTCCTCGTCACGCTGTGGCTGGTCGTCGCCGCGATGGTGATCGCGGCGGTGATCGCGATGCCGCTCGGGACGCTGATGGCGGTGCGCCACCGGAAGCCGTCCGGCCTGGTGCTGTCAGCGGTGTCCCAGGTGGGGGTGGCGGTGCCGGCGTTCCTGGCCGGGATCCTGCTGATCACGCTGTTCGCGGTGAAGCTGGCGTGGCTGCCGGCCAACGGCTGGACGCCGCCCGCCGAGGACCCGGTCATGTTCCTGAAGCAGCTGGTGCTTCCGGCGTTGGCGCTGGGGCTCGTGCAGGGCGCCGTGCTCACCCGCTACGTGCGCAGCGCCGTGCTCGACGTGCTGCGCGAGGACTACCTGCGGACCGCCCGGGCGAAGGGGCTGCTGCCCGGTCAGGTGCTGCGGCGCCACGGGTTGCGCAACGCCGCCGTCCCGGTGGTGACCGTGCTGGGGCTGCAGCTCGCGACGCTGCTGATCGGCGCCGTGGTGATCGAGCGGGTCTTCGTCATCCCGGGACTGGGGAGCCTGCTGCTGGACAGCGTCTCCAACCGCGACCTGATCATGGTCCAGGACGTCGTGATGATCCTGGTCGTCGCCGTGCTGCTGGTGAACTTCCTCGTCGACCTGCTCTACACGGCCATCGACCCGCGACTCCGGACGGGCGTGTCATGAGTGTCCCCCTGAGCCCTGACACCGGCCGGCCCGGTCCGGCCACCTCCGGACGCGGCCGGCGACGCCGGCTCAACGGGAGCCTGGTGGTCGGCGGCCTGATCGTGCTGGGCGTGATCGGGATGGCGCTGCTGTCGTTCGTCTGGACGCCGCACGACCCGACGCTGGTCGACCCGGAGGTCCGGTTGCAGTCGCCGTCGGCGGACTACTGGTTCGGCACCGACAAGTTCGGCCGCGACGTGTTCAGCCGGATCATGGTGGGGTCGCGGATCACGCTCTTCGTCGGGTTCGTCGCGGTCGGCGTCGCCGCTGTGATCGGCGTACCGCTGGGCATTCTCGCCGGGATGGCGCCGCGCTGGTTCGGCGAGCCGTTGATGCGGGGCAACGACCTGCTGCTCGCCTTCCCGGCGCTGCTGCTCGCGATCATGTTCGCCGCCGTCTACGGCGCCAGCACCCTGGTGGCGATGGTGGCCATCGGCATCGCGACCATCCCGAGCTTCGCCCGGCTGGTGCGCAGCGGCACGCTCCAGGTGCTCGGCACCGAGTACGCCATGGCGGCCCGGGCCGCCGGCCGCTCGCCGTTCGCGATCGGGCTCCGGCACGTCCTGCCCAACGTGAGCAGCCTGGTGATCGTGCAGGCCTCGGTCGGCTTCGCGATCGCGGTGCTCGCGGAGGCGGCGCTGTCGTTCCTCGGCTACGGCACCCCGCCGCCCACCCCGTCGTGGGGCCGGATGCTGCAGGAGAGCCAGGAGCTGCTGTTCTCCGCTCCCCTCCTCGCGGTGTTCCCGGGCCTGGCCATCGCGATCGCGGTGCTCGGGTTCAACCTGCTCGGCGACGGGCTGCGCGACCACTTCGACCCCAAGCTGCAGGACCGCCGATGACGGCCGTACGCCCCGCCGACGGGCCCGCCGACCCCTCGACCGCGACGGCCGCTCGCGACGTCGTGACGGTCGAGGGCCTCGGCGTCACCGCCCACGGCGACCCGCTCGTCGCCGACGTGGGCTTCCGGATCCGCGCCGGCGAGCGGGTGGGCCTGATCGGCGAGTCCGGCTCCGGCAAGTCGCTCACCGCGCTGGCGATGATGGGCCTGCTGCCCGAGGGGCTGACGGCCAGCGGGTCGGTCCGGGTCGACGGGGTCGACGACGACCTCGTCGGGGCCAGCGAGCGCACGCTGTCCGGTGTCCGGGGCCGCGACGTCGCGATGGTCTTCCAGGAGCCGATGACCGCGCTCAACCCGACCATGCGGGTCGGGCGGCAGGTGGCCGAGGCGCTGCTGGTCCACGGGAACCAGCCCGACCGCCGCTCCGCCCAGGCCGCGGCCGTCGAGCTGCTCGACCAGGTCGGGCTGCCCGACCCCGCCGACGCCGTGCGGGCGTACCCCCACCAGTTCTCGGGCGGCCAGCGGCAGCGGATCGTGCTCGCACTGGCCCTGGCCAACGACCCCGCCCTGCTGATCTGCGACGAGCCCACGACCGCCCTCGACGTCACGGTCCAGGCGCGCGTCCTCGACCTGATCGTGCGCGGCGTCGAGGAGCGCCGCTCGGCGATGCTCTTCATCACCCACGACCTCGCGGTGGTGGCGACCGCGTGCGAACGGGTGCTCGTGATGTACGGCGGCCGGATCGTCGAGGCCGGGCCGGTGCGCGAGGTGCTGACCCGGCCACGCCACCGCTACACCCAGGGCCTGGTCGGCGCCTCCGACCTCACCGCGGTCGACGAGCGGGGCCGGCTGGTCACGATCCCGGGGTCGGTGCCGGCGGCCGGTGACTTCCCGAGCGGCTGCGTCTTCCGGAGCCGCTGCAGCCACGCCGACGACGCCTGCGCCGCGCTCCCGCCCTGGACCGCGACCGGGCCCGAGGCCGGCCACGCCTGCGTCCACCCCCACACCGAGGAGGAGGTCGCCCGTGGCTGAGCAGCCCACCGTGAGCGCGCCCGACCCCGACGCGGCGATCAGCGTGCGCGACCTGGTCCGCGACTACCGCCGGCCGCGGACCTCGCTGCGCGGTCCCGCGCCCTCCGTGCGCGCGCTGCGCGGGGTCAGCTTCGACGTGGCCAGGGGCGAGCACTTCGGCATCGTCGGGGAGTCCGGGTGCGGCAAGTCGACGCTGCTGCGGATCATCGCCGGGCTCGACCGCGCCACCTCCGGGACCGTCATGGTCGACGGCCGCGACATCACCGGCCTGCCCGACCGCCGGCTCGGCTTCCTGCGCGAGCACCTGCAGCTGGTCTTCCAGGACCCGATGGGCTCGCTCGACCCGCGGATGCGGGTGCGCGACATCGTCGCCGAGCCGCTGGTCGCCCAGGGCAGGGGCGACCACCGGGAGCGGGTCGTCGAGCTGCTGGAGGCCGTGGGCCTGAGCCGCGACGCCGCCGACCGCTTCCCCCACCAGTTCTCCGGGGGGCAGCGGCAGCGGATCTCGATCGCCCGCGCACTCGCCCCCCGGCCGCAGGTCATCGTGGCCGACGAGCCGGTCAGCGCACTCGACGTCTCCGTCCGCGCGCAGGTGCTCAACCTGATCAGCGAGCTGGTCGACGAGCTGGGGCTCACCCTGGTGTTCGTCTCCCACGACCTCTCGGTGGTCCGCCACGTCTGCGACCGGGTGGCGGTGGTCCACGAGGGCCGGATCGTCGAGAGCGGGCCGACCGGCCAGCTCTACGACGACCCGCAGCACCCCTACACCCGCACCTTGATCAACGCCGTGCCCACGCTCGACAAGGCGCTCGCCGGCGTCACCGCAGCCGACCTCGCACGGCGGCCCGACCAAGAGGAGAAGTGAGCAGCAACGTGCACACCCATCGGTTCCCCGACGGCCTCCCGGTCGGCGAGACCTGGCAACCGGCGTCCGGCACGGCCGAGGTGCGCTTCCCCTTCGACGGCAGCGTCGTCGCGCAGGCGCCGGTCGGCGACGTGGCGCTGGCGACGCGCGCGGTCGAGGAGGCGCTCGCCGTCCGGGACGAGGTGGGGCGGTTGCCCTCGCGGGTCCGACGGCAGGCGCTGCTCACCACCCACGACGCGGTCGCCGCACGGCGTACGGACTTCGAGGAGCTGCTCGTCCTCGAGACCGGCAAGCCGCTGGTCGACTGCCGGGTCGAGGTCGACCGCACCCTGCTGACGCTGCAGACGGCGGCCGAGGAGGTGGCCCGGCTCCACGGCGAGACCGTGCCGCTGGACCTGCTGCCCAGCGGCGACGGCCTGCTCGGCTTCTGGGTCCGCAAGCCGATCGGGGTCGTGGTCGGCATCGCGGGCTTCAACTACCCGCTGCTCCTGGCCACCCACAAGATCGCCCCCGCGCTCGCCGCCGGCTGCCCGATCGTCGCCAAGCCCGCGCCACAGACGCCGCTGGCCACCCTCTGGCTGGTCCACCTGGTGCGGGAGGCGCTCGCCGAGGCGGGTGGGCCGCGCGCCGCGGTGCAGCTGGTGACGGGTGGCCCGGAGGTCGGGGTCGCGCTCACGACCGACCCGCGGCTCGGTGCCGTGTCCTTCACCGGCTCGGCGGCCGTGGGCCACCAGATCGCCCGCGACGCCGCACCCACCAAGGTGCTGCTCGAGCTCGGCTCCAACGCGGCGCTGGTCGTGGCGGCCGACGCCGACCTCGACGCGGCGGCCGACGCCGTCGTCCGCGGCGGCTACTACGCCTCGGGCCAGGCCTGCATCAGCGTGCAGCGCGTGGTGGTCGTCGAGAGGGTCCGCGACGCGTTCCTGGAGCGGCTCACTGCGCGGATGGACGACGTCGTGGTCGGCGACCCCCGCGACGAGGCCACCCGGGTCTCCGCCCTCATCGACACCCGCTCGGCCGAACGGGTGCGCGGCTGGGTCGACGAGGCCGTCGCCGCCGGTGCCGGGGTCGTGGTCGGCGGCGAGGTCACCGATGCGGTGGTCCGGCCGACGGTGCTCGTCGACGTCCCCGACGGGATGCGGGCCTGGGACGAGGAGGTCTTCGCCCCTGTCGTCGCGGTGCGCAGCGTGCCCGACCTGGCCACGGCGTACGCCGTCGTCAACGCCTCCCGCTACGGCCTCCACGCCAGCGTGTTCACCGCCTCGCTCGAGTCGGCCTTCGAGGCGCTCGACCGGCTGGAGGTCGGGGGAGTGGTGGTCAACGAGGTGCCCGGGTTCCGCTCCGACGTGATGCCGTACGGCGGAGTCAAGGACTCCGGCGCCGGGCGCGAGGGACCGCGGTTCGCCATCGAGGAGCTGACCGTGACCCGGATGGCCGTGATCCGGCCGACGACCAGGAAGGGCTGACATGAGCACCGCACCCACCGGGGACGACCGCCTCGCCGCCTACGCGGACCTGTTCCGCCTCGACGGCCGACGCGCCGTCGTGGTCGGCTCCGGCAGTGGGATCGGACGCGAGAGCGCGCTGGCGCTGGCCGCCCACGGCGCCGAGGTGGTGTGCGCCGACCGCGACCTCACCGCGGCCGAGGAGACCGCAGCCCATGGCGAGTCGTTGTCGGCGTACGTCCTCGACGTCCTCGACGGCGACGCCGTGGCGCGCGCGGCGAGCGAGCTCGGGCCGGTCGACGTCCTGGTCTTCACCGCGGCCACCAACGTGCGCAAGCGAGTCCTCGACTACTCCGCCGAGGAGTTCGACCGTGTGGTCTCCCTCAACCTGCGGGCCTCCTTCGACCTGATCCGTGCGTTCGGCGCGGGAATGGCCGAGCGTGGACGGGGCAGCATCATCGGCTTCAGCTCGATCCGGGCGGTGGCGGTCGAGCCCGGGCAGGGGGTCTACGCGGCGACCAAGGCGGGGCTGGTGCAGCTGCTGCGTACGGCGGCCGCCGAGCTCGGCCCGTCAGGAGTGAGGCTCAACGCGATCGCGCCGGGCATCGTCGACACCCCACTCACCGCGCAGATCAAGGACGACCCTGCGTGGGCGCAGGCGTACGCGGACAAGAGCGCGCTCGGGCGGTGGTCCCGACCCGATGAGCTGGCCGGGGCCGTCGTCTACCTCGCCTCCGACGCCTCGTCGTTCGTCACCGGGGCGCAGCTCCACGTGGACGGCGGCTGGACCGCGATCGACGGCCGCTTCACCCCGCCGACCTAGGCGATCCGTCGGCTCAGGCGGAGCCGAGCATCCGGGTGAAGCCCTTCTGGCCGTGCCCGCGGTTGTGCCCGTTGTCGTACCAGGACTTGTCTTCCCCAGAGGACGCCTGCGCGGTCGACCGCACCCTGAGCTCGTCGGGCGCGCCGAGGCAGGCGCGCGGGATCGTGATCGAGATCGTGTTGCCGTCGTAGTCGATCGTGTGCGACATCCTGGCGCACTCGCCCCCGGCCCCGACGAGTGCCGACACCTGCTGTGGCGGCGGCGGGGTGCTGTCGGTGAACAGGAAGGTCTGTCCCGTCCAGTCGCCGGGTCCGGCCAGCACGGCGGCGGAGTACCCGGTGCCGTCGCTGGTCCGGATCGTCCAGATCGGGAACACGGCGTGCCTGCGCTCGGCCAGCCGCTCGTAGGTGGTGGTGATGACCAGTTCGCGGGACCCGTGATCGACGGTGGTGCTGTCGATGTCGGCGTTCAGCGGCGAGTTGGCCGCGACGTACGGGTCGGCCTCGTCGTGGGTGGCGCGCCAGACGTCGCTCCTCCGGTCGTTGACCTTCGCGGTCTGGGCCTGGGCCGTGACCCCGGAGACCATCACCAGCGCGGCGGCGAGTGCAGCGGCACCCGAAGTGAAGTGGTGCTTCATGGCCATCGGTCCTGTCGCGAGGCGGACCCTGTGACCCGCTGCTTGCAGCGTAGATCCGCGAGGGAGCCGTCCGTGGGAAATCGTGGATAAGTCCGTCAGGCGGCGGCCCGGTCCAGCGCCGTAGCCGGACTGGTACGACACTCCGACGTGCCCGCCATGACGCTGGGCCGGGGTCTCCGCATCGTCACTGCTCCCGTTCGGCTGCGGCGCAGCTCGCTCCCTGCCCGCGCAACGGGTCACGCGGACGACCTAGCCTCCGGGGCGGGCACGCCAGGTCGACGCTGAGGTCGGTAGGCTTCGCGGGCACGTCTCGACGCACACGACAATGAAATACGGACACCTCTCGGCGCCGCCATCAGCAGCGATCCTCGCGGTTTGGCTGCCCCCGAATGCCCCAAGAAGAGGCGAGGCGTCCGGGTCGACGCGCTGAGCGTGAGGGGCGGTAGCTCAGTCGGTCAGAGCAGAGGACTCATAATCCTTGGGTCGTGGGTTCGAGCCCCACCCGCCCCACCCGCCCCACCGGCGCCAAGTGTGCTTCGGTTGAACCTCGACCTGAACCGCGGAGCCCTGATGCAGCGGCACACGCGTCCACGGCGTACGAACCGCCTCGCACTCGCACAGATTGCGGTCGAAGCCCGTGGCATGCGTGATGGATTGCTCGAGCGGCGCAGGTTCGGGGAACGTGCTCATGGCGACGGCCACGTGGGACAGGCTGACGGCGATGCCCTCCCTCCCCGGCACTCACCGGGGAGCAGGGCAACGCCCGCACCGCCGCCCCCCGGACGGGCGGTGTCCCCCGCGCGTCTCAGGGTAGGGCCGGCGAGCGAGACGAGACACCGTGGGCTAGACCAGTGTTGGGGCGCGCCGTGCGAGCCTCACCAAGCGGCTCGGTCGCGAGGGCGACTTTCGCGGAGACGGCAGCGTGCCCGCCGAAACCGAGGCCTGATGCGGGTGGCAGGATCCTTGGTTTGCAAGCCGTCCGGCGACGGTACTGGCCGCGCCAGGAGATGTCAGGAACGACGCGGGTCGGGCCGACTTCTGACCGCCAATGGCGCGGTGCTCGCCGCGCGCCCTCACTTCGGCCAGGTTAGGACATCGCCCCCCGGAAGCGTGCAACCGAACCCGTATAGTGGCGGCTCGTCCACGGCAGCGTCGCTCACTTGCGGCAAGTCCCCGGCCGAAAGCGAGGGTGACATTGTTGGAGAGCGGGCACGCGGGCGTCCTCCGTCGTACCCTGCTCGGTCTCGCGGTGGGGGTCGGACCCGCTTTGCTCGGGTGCGATCGGCTCGCTCACGCGTTCGCGCCAACCGTGACCTCGCTGCCTCGTCACCGCGTCCTGGTCGGCGCGTGGGTGCCGGGCGGTCCGGTGGCGAGCCGGAGGCTCGAACGTCGGCTCGGCCGCGCGCTTGACATCGAGCACTGGTACCAAGGCTGGGGCGCGGACGAGAGCGGGTTCGCCCTGGATCGCGCCCAGCACGTGAGTTTGCGGGGTTGCATCTCGATGGTGAGCTGGGAACCCTGGGACTATCGCGTCGGCCGCGACCAGCCTGGCTACGCGCTTCGGCGCATCGCCGCAGGACGGTTCGACGACTATATCCGTGCCAACGCTCAAGGGATGGCACGCGTCGACGGTCCGGTGTGGCTACGGTTTGCCCACGAGATGAACGGCGAGTCCTATCCGTGGGCGATCGGTGTCAACGGCAATACGGCCGCCGACTACGTGCGGGCGTGGCGTCGCGTGGTGACCATCTTTCGCGCCGAGCGCGCGACGAACGTTCGGTTCGTGTGGTGTCCTGACCGGCCGGCTCCCCGCAGCGTTGACGTCGGCGAGTGCTTCCCGGGCGACGCCTTCGTGTCGTATGTCGGCATGGACGGTTACAACGCCGGGGTCGCGGCTGATTGGGGCGGCTGGCTGACATTCGAGGAGGTCTTTGGCCAGCTCTACCGAAGGGTTCGTCGGATCTCGAGACGACCGGTGATCATTGCGGAAACCGGCTGCGCCGAACAGGGTGGCGACAAGGCCCTCTGGATCCGCGACGCTTTTCGGCGCGACCTACCCGGAAAGTTCCCCGCGGTGCGCGCTGTGGTGTGGTTCAACGAGGGGCGCGAAGCGGACTGGCGACTGCAGTCCAGTGTCCGTGCGATGAGGGCCGCGCGGAGGGTGTTCAACGCGGGCGTCTTCAGCTGATAGGCCGGCGTCCCTGCAACTGAAGATGGTCCGCCTACGGTTGTACCGACCACGGGTGTGCGCGAGAATGTTCGGCATGCCGATCTCGGGCGACGGCACAGGGCCCCTCATCCAGCCGGGTGAGAGCGATCCGTCGGGGTCGGCGGGTCTCTACGCCGACGCCAGCTCTCTCACCGGTCCCCTCGTTGAGGGTGACCGTGTCGGCTATCGCGAGGTGATGTCGTCGGGCGAACGGCTCCGGCTCGGTTGTCTCATCGTCCTCAACATCGTCTTTGGACTCGGATTCGTCGTCTGGCTGCTGCTGCCGTCGCACCTTCCGACCCCCGCTGACGACCTCTCCACGGTGGCCCTGCTCAGCGGATACCTCGCCCTCGCCATGGTCGTCATCGTCGAGGTCATTCGAGTGGTGCAGACCAGCGCGCTGTGGATCTTCGCGGCCGCCGCTGAAGACCCGGTTCCAATGGTCCCCGAGCCGGGCTCGCGAGTCGCCGTGCTGACCACGATCGTCCCGTCGAAGGAGCCGGTCGAGCTCGTGCTAGGCACCTTGCGCGCCATGAAGCGCCTTGAGCACGACGGACCGCTCGACGTGTGGCTCCTGGACGAGGGAAACGACCCCAGCGTGCGCAGAGCCGTCGAAGCAATCGGCGTCAAACACTTCTCCCGCAAGGGTGTGGCCCGCTGGAATACCGAGTCGGGTGCCTTCAGGGCCAAGACGAAGGCCGGCAACCACAACGCTTGGCGTGACGGGTACGAGAGTCAGTACGACATCGTCGCCCAGATGGACCCCGACCATGTTCCGTTGCCCGACTTCTTGACCAGAACCATTGGCTACTTCCGCGACCCGGACGTCGCCTTCGTTGTCGCGCCGCAGGTCTATGGCAACCACGACGAAAGCTGGATCGCGCACGGCGCGGCCACCCAGTCGTACGTCTTCCATGGTGTCATGCAGCGCGGCGGAAACGGCATGGGTGCACCGTTGCTGATCGGCACCAACCACCTCTACCGGGCGGCCGCCTTCGCCCAGATCGGGGGCTATCAGGACTCGATCATCGAGGACCACCTGACCGCGATGGCCGTCTACGCGGCGACCAACCCGGAATCCGGGCACCGGTGGCGGGGTGTCTACACACCC
This sequence comes from uncultured Actinomycetota bacterium, assembly GCA_963723945.1. Lineage (GTDB taxonomy): Bacteria > Actinomycetota > Actinomycetes > Propionibacteriales > Nocardioidaceae > Nocardioides. The sequence continues at coordinate 23,373 of CAVRSW010000021.1, read as the reverse complement.
GACATAGTCGCGATCGGAGAGGGCCCGACCTCGTTCACCGACTACTTCAACCAGCAGAAGCGCTGGGCCTACGGCATCTGGGAGATCATCGGCAGGAAGGACCACCGAGTGTTGAGTCGCGTGAGCTGGGTGCAGCGACTCTCCTTCTCCATGCTCCAGCTCTTCTATCCCACGGTCGCCATCGCGTGGATCCTGGGCAATCTGGCCACCGGGCTCTACCTACTCGGCGCGGCGACAGCGAACATCGATGTGACGACGTGGATCCCCCTGTGGTTCGCCGCCATCAGCGTCTCGCTGCTGACCTTCTTCTGGTTGCGTCGCTTCAACCTCGTCGAGCACGAACGACGCGAGCTGGGAATGGCCGGCATGGTGTTGTTCCTGGCCGCGATCCCTGTGTACGTCTCAGCAGCCCTGTCTTTCGTCACCGGTCGCCCGCTCGCCTACGCCGTTACCGCCAAGGGCGACCTGACCAGCCCCGATCGGCTGCGTACGTTCCAGCCTCACCTTCTCTGGATCTCCGGTGGCCTGGTCCTGATCTTCGCCGGCATGCTGGTCGGGCCGGTGCTGATTCACCCATATGCCGTGTTCTGGGCCCTGGTGACGATGGTGGTTGCCGGGTTCCCGATCGTCGTCTACCTGGTTTCCCGCCGTAAGAGGAGGAAACAGGCCACGGCGCCGGCTGTCTGATCGAACAACGTCCCCAGCGCGTGGGCTGCGGGCCGGGGCACTTAGGGGACGTTGAGCTCGAAGCGGTCTGCACCGGCCAGCTGTGCGTGAAACGCCCTCTGTTGGGCAGGCTCGAGTCGCCAGTCACCCGGCTTGCCGCCGGGCACGTCGTGTGGGGCATGGAAGTACGCGACCGCCACCAGGTCGGGCATCTGCGTCTGCACCAGTTGAACGAAGTCGCTCAACCAGGGGACCTCATCCTTCTGTCGGGTGGGATGGTGGTCGACACCGAGCTCGGCAATGATCGCCGGCTTGGTGTGCTTGGTGATCGCCCGGTAGCGCGGCAGGATCAGGTCGGCCGGAGCGCGCACGGTGTGCTCTGCGTTCTGCTCCTCCCACCGCCAGAAGGAATAGGCGGTGAACCCGACCATGTCGGTCCAGCGGTCACCCGGATACCACCGATCGGAGAGCAGCCTGTCGTCTACGATGCGGCCCACGGGCGTCCAGACCCACTCCACGTTGGCGGCGCCCTCCTGGCCGAAGATCTTGTGAGCGTGGCGCCATGCCTCTATGTACAGTCCCGGCTTCTGCCCGGCCCACGGGTGCAACTGCGACGTTTCCTGATCCATCTCGTGCGCGAATCGCAGCAGCACCGTCTGGTCGGTGCCACGCAAGGCGTCGGCAGCTTCGATGAGGTACTCGTCCCAGGCGCCCGCGGTGATCTCCGCGAGCGTCTCTTCGGCACCGGTGGTCTGGCCGTACACGTGGGGTTCCCAGCTGATGAGCGCAACCCGATGGTCGGATGCAGCCGTTGTGACTGCCGCCCTCAACCGCTCGATCGATTCCGGTGCGAAGTCGATGAACTCGTGGTGGATAACGCCAGGCACCTTGAGTTTCCCGCCCATGTTGAACGCGCCGAAGCCGACCCTGCGCGTCCCTGGCTCGAGGAACGACGGTCGAGTTCTCGGCAAGACCTCGGGAGACAAGGTCGACGCAGAAGGGCCGGCCGTGGACGTTGCAGAGGCCGATGGTGCGGGTAACCCGGACGTGTTGAAACGGCTCGGAGTAATGATGACAACCAACAAAATTACGAGTCCGATGGCAACCGGAATCGCAATCAGTAGCCCGAACCGCTTGATCATCCCGCGGAACCATCTCGGCACATGACGACCTCTCCTGCGCGGGTGGGGGTCGGCTCGGAGCCAGCACCTCGAAACCAAGGACCCTACCCCTTCAAGGATCCCTCCTCGCGACCCGAATGGAAAGGCCGACCCGCGCGTGCTGGCGTCCCGGGGAACGCGAGGTCAGCGGCACACGGCGCTCCATCCAACCGCATTCGGCTCTCTTGCACCCTGCCGGAATGCGTTGGGCCAGGTACGTGACTCACGGACGCCCATGACACTGGGTCTGCGCCTCTCTGTCGTCGGCGTTCTTGGGCAGGTGGTCCCGAGGCCGCCGTGGGGTCGGTCGTCGTGGGGAGTCCTCCCACTCCTGAAGTCGTGTTCTCGAAGAGGCGAGCATCGTCGATGACCTCGCCTTGGAGACCCTCCGATCCCATTTCTTGCAGTGCTCGAGCCATGTGTAGGAGCAGGTGCGGCTGATGCCCGTGGCAGCGACACGTTGCCGGCGACTTCCTCGACGTGTTTGAGCACCGCGAGCTTTGCTTGGCGCGCCGCGCCACTTCTCGCTTCGGTCACGAGGGTCAGTGTCGAACGAGAAGCCGGATTGCCAGAGACGCTGCTTCCGGATCATCGACATCAGCCACCGCGAACAGCAGTGTCTGCTGCTGATCGGCCCCGAGCGCCATCATTCCTTCTACCTTGATGACCCCGCCGTCCAATGGGGGCAGGGGAACGACCGCGACGACGTTGTCGCCCTCGAGTCGTGCCAGGGCCGAGGCGACAACCGGCCCGTCGTCTCGGGGGTTGGGGCTGTCTTCAGCGGCCGCGCTGGCAAGGAGCGTGCCATCGGGCAAGGCGACGACGTCGGTGATCGCAAGCCCCACACCGCCCACAGCGCCTAGGTCGTAAGACTTGGGGTTCCTCGCGCCAACGTCCGCGACATCGCCCTGCCCGATGGCGGCAGCCAGCGCGGTGGGCAGGTCGAGGTCGACGCTTCCGGAGGGCAGACCGGCTGAGGGAAGTCCTCGGTGGAACCACCGCAGTGCAGTCCCGACGCGGCAGGCACCCTCCATGTTGAGCACCTCGGCGTCAACGGACAGGGCAGCCGCGGCGGCCGAGTACACCTGGGACATGTCCGCCACCACAGCTCGGGGTTCGCCCTGTTCGAGCCGGACGAGCGACCACAGCATCCGGGCCGGGGACGATCCTGAGCCCGTCATCAACGCCGCAGGTGCATCATCGACAATGACCTGGCAAGCCGTCTCGAAGTCAGGCTTGAGGTGTTTGGTGCTCGGACACCTTCTCGAACAGTTCGAGCCCGTCGACAGGCGGGACGAGCCGCACGGGAGTCACCGTCCCCTCACGGAACCAGGCAGCATGGGTGGCGTCGTCTGGCACCACAAGAAAGCCGCCCCCGAAGGGGACCACCGCGGAGGCCGACCGAACGGGCGCTCCGTCGTTGTACCGGAGCCGTTCGACGCTTTGAATCTCAATCTCCACGACTCCAGCCTCTCCAATTCCTCGGGTACCGCTCACCTCATGACGCATCGTTTCGGCCTGCCGGGCAGAGCGCTCTCGACACAGCGGTGGGAGCGAGCTGCAGGGTTCACCCAGCGTGTCCACGGTCCACCCGGCTGTCTTCGGGGTGGTCTGCCGACCCGGCGGGCTGGCAGTGAGATGGCGAAGTCGGCCGACCCGATAGTCCCTCTTTGACTGGTGGGACATGGCTCGGAAGTCGACGCTACGCGCCCATGCGCGAAAGTTGAAGTCCCCGAGTTGGCTCGGTCCGGACGGAAGGTAGGACGCTTGATATCGAGCAGAGCGACGACCCGATTGGGGAGGGCGCCGAGCCGGCGAACTCGAAAGAGTTGCCTGGAACGACCCCAACCGTCACTGCAAAGGCAGTGTGCCCTTCTAGGTCCGCAGACCCTTGCCCATCCACCAAGCCGAGGGTCGGCTCGTGGTTGTTTCCTCGGGCACCGAGTTCGGCGTGGCCGCTACCACACGAGCGCGGTCGTGCCCGGACGACTGGGTGCCAGCCAGGGGGCCGATGCACGGTGGTCGAGGGTCACGTCCGGCCGGTCGCAGGCTGCCGCCCACCCCCAACCGCCACGAACCGGCGTCGAAGCTACGCAATGAATGCCGCCAGACCGAGGACGACCACGCTCAGCGCCGCGAGCATGGCCAGCAGTGGCCATACCCATCTCAGGTAGGTGCCGTAGGGCACGCGTGCTATGGCGAGGCCACCCATCACCACCGCCGAGGTGGGGATGAACAGGTTCATCAGACCGGACGCGCTCTGGAAGGCGGTGACGACCAGGTCCGCCTCCACGCTCACGAACGCCGCGAGTGGGGTCAGGATCGGCATCGACACGGTGGCGAGGCCGGACGATGAGGGGATCAGGAACGAGAGTGGGAGGAACAGCAGGAACACCACGACGACGAACGCCACGGGACCGAGGCCCTCGACGGCTTGCTCGGCCCAGTGCAGCACGGTGTCGGTGATCCCGCCGTTGTTCATGACCACCGTGATCCCACGGGCGATGCCGATGATGAGCGCGACGCCCAGGAGATCGCGGGCGCCGCCGACGAACGAGTCCGTGAGGTCGGTCTCGCTCAACCGTCCGATCAGCCCGATCACGACCGAGAACAGGATGAAGAGCGCCGTCATCTCCGGGAACCACCACCAGAGTGTGGGGATCGCTATGCCCATGTCCTGCCAGGGGATGACGCCGTACATCATGATGACGAAGGCCAGGCCGAAGACGCTCAGGATGACCTTGTCGCGGGCGGTCATGACGATCTGCTCGGTCTCTCCCTGGACGCTGAAGTGGGCCTCGTTGGCCTCCCTCATGTGCAGGACCGCCGACTTGGTGGGGTCCGCCTTGACCCGCTCGGCATACCGCATGACGAAGAAGATCCCCAGTCCGAGCCCGACCACGAGGATGATCAGCCGGGAGAGCAGGCCCTCGCTGATGGAGATGCCGGCGAAACCGGACGCGATGCCCGTTGCGAACGGGTTGATCGTCGATCCCAGGGTGCCGATCCCGCAGCCCAGCAGCACGATCGCGGCGCCCGTCAAGGCGTCGTAGCCGGCGGCGATCATGACCGCGATGACGAGGGTGTAGAACGCGAGGCTCTCCTCCGCCATGCCGTACGTCGACCCGCCGAGGGCGAAGACCATCATCAGGATGGGGATCATCCACCGTTCCCGGCCGCGGAGCCGGGCCACCAGCCGCCCGATACCGGTCTGGATCGCGCCGGTCCGCATGGTCACACCCAGGAAGCCCCCGATCACGATGATGAAGAGCGCGACGTCGATGGCTCCGAACAGGGCGCCGGTGTTGTAGTAGCTGATGTTCCCCTTGGCGTTCTCGATCCCGTAGAGCCCGTTGATGGGGGCGGTCAGGGAGTCGATGAGGATGCGCTGGGGATTGCCGTCAATCTCGGAGTAGGTGCCCGGTAACGGGGCCCCTTCCTTGTCGAGCTGGTACGCGCCGGCGGGGATGACCCAAGTCGCCAGTGCCATGAGGACGATCAGGGCGAAGAGGATGGTGTAGGCCGAGGGGAGCTTGAACCCGTGCTTCGGTTCGGCCGTCGGGGCGGTGGTCGCTTCAGGCATCGGTGTCTCCTTCGTTGACGGCGGGCAACGTGGCGGTCATGGCTTCGTCCTCCCACGGGTGGTCGGCCCGGGGGACCTTGAAGCCGATGTAGGCGTAGAGGATGTCGAGGAGGGGGCTGAGCAGGTTGAAGAAGCAGAACGGGAAGTAGGCGGCGGTGGAGACCCCGAGAACTCCTGAGATGTACGCCCCGCAGGTGTTCCACGGCACCAGCACCGACGTGACGGTGCCGGAGTCCTCGACCGCGCGGCTCAGCACCTGGGGCGCGAGCCCGCGTCGCGCGAACTCCGTGCGGAACGTGCGCGCGGGCAGCACGACGGCGACGTACTGGTCGCCCGCGATCACGTTCAGGCCGACCCCGCTGCCGTTGACGGCGGTGATCAGTGACCCGCGCCGCTTGGCCCGCGACACGATCGGGTCGAGCAGGCGCTGGAGGAAGCCCGCATGCTCCATGACGGCGGCGAACGAGAGCGCACCGAGCACCAGCCAGATCGTGCTCAGCAGGCTCGCCATCCCGCCGCGCGTGAACAGGTCGTCGATGGGCCCGACCCCCGAGTTGCTGACGAACCCTGTTGCCATCGCACCGAAGATGGCCTCGATCGAGGTGGCGACCGGCCCGAGGGACGGGTCGTCCACGAACGCCTTGACCGCCTCCCACTGCGTGAACGGGGCCAGGATGCCGGCGAAGAGGGCGGACCCCAGGATGGACAGGAAGGGCGGGAACTTGAAGATCGCGAAGACGACCAGCAGCAACAGCGGGAGCAGGGTGACGAACCCGATGTTGAAGGCGGTGGCCAGTGCCGCCTGCGCCGCGTCGGTGCTGAGCGCTGCTTCGGGGTCCGCGTTCAACCCCAGGATGAGGAAGATGACCAGGCTGACACCCAGCGCCGGGCCCGCGGTCCAGAACATGTTGCGGACGTGCTCTCCGGTCGTGAGCCCGCCGCCGACGAGCTGGGGGACGAGGATCGTGGTCTCCGACAGTGGGGTCATCTTGTCCCCGAAGTAGGCCCCGCAGATGACGGCGCCGGCGGCGATCGCCTCGTCCAGGCCCATCACGTTCGACATCCCGACGAAGGCGACGCCCAGGGTGCCGGCGGTGGTCCACGAGCTGCCGGTGACGACACCGACCAGGGCGCAGACGACCGCCGCGGTGAGGTAGAACAGGGACGGGCTCACCAGCCGGATGCCGTAGTCGACGATGGTGGGGATGGTCCCGGCCATGTTCCACGTGCCGATGAGTGCGCCGACGGCGAGCAGGATGAAGATCGCCCCTACCGCCGAGGTGACGCCCCCGACCGCGGCGTCCGCGACGCCGGCGACCGTGTAGCCGTTCTTGAAGGCCATCAGGCTGGCGAACGCGGCGCTCAGGAGCAGCGCCACCTGGAGGGGCCCGTTGGTGGCGTCGATCCCGAACAGGTAGATGGTCATGGCGAGCAGCACGATCAGCACGACGATCGGCAGCACGGCGTCGAGCATGCTGGGTGCGCGTGGGCCCCGTGCGTGCAGTTGTGTGCCGCCCGATGACTCGGCAGGGGGAGCGGACATCGCCGCCACCTCAGCCTGTCGGCACCTGTGCGGAGGAGTACGGGGCTTCGAGGGCGCCCTCGAACAGCCCTCGGAAGTGCTCCCTCCCGCGTGCCCACACGATCAGGGCGACGACACAGGCGAGCACGATCACGACCAGGACCCAACGAGGCACGTCACGAGGCATCGCGGATCACCTCAGACCGGGTCCCGCGTCAGGGGGCACGTCATGCAGTGCCCACCACCGCGGCCCTTGCCGAGCTCGAATCCCTCGATGGTGATGACCTCCACCCCGGCCTCGCGCATCTTGGCGATCGTGTACGTGTTCCGCTCGTAGGCCACCACCACCCCGGGCTCGAGGGCCACGACGTTGTTGCCGTCGTCCCACTGCTCGCGCTCCTGCTGGTACGCGTCGCCGCCGGTCTCCACCACCTGCAGCCGGGCCACGCCCATCGCGTCGGCCACCGCTGACAGGAACGACTCCTCCTCGGTGACGTGGAACCGCTGCCCGTTGCTTCCGGGCCGCAGGCTGATCGCCCGGATGCCGCCGACCACCGAGGGGTACGCCGTCACCTTGTCCCGGTCCAGCATCGTGAACACGGTATCGAGGTGCATGTGGGCGCGATCCTTGGTCATGACGGCCGCGATCACCCGCTCGGCCGCCCCCGTCTCGAACAGCGCCGCGGCGACCTGCTCGATCATCCGGGCCTGGGACCGCTCGCTCATCCCGATCAGGACGGTCCCGTTGCCGATCGGCATCACGTCCCCACCCTCGAGGGAGGAGCGACCGAAGTCGTGCGCCTCGAAGCGGCCGTCGTCACCGAGGCGCGGGTACCAGAACGCGAACTCCGCGTCCTGGAACATCGGGTGGTACCGGTAGATGGCCGCGACGTTGTAGGCCTCGAGCCGGCGCGCCGGCCAGAACATCGGGTTGATCGAGACGCCGCCGTAGATCCAGCACGAGGAGTCACGCGTGAACAAGGTGTTCGGGAGAGGCGGCAGCACGAACATGCTGTCGTCGTCCAGGGCGGCCGCGGGCAGCGAGCGCGACCGGTACGTCCCCACGTCGAGCCCGGACTCGGCGACGGTGAGGCCCCCGATGAGGTGGGTGGCGAGTGCCTCCGGCTTCATCGCGGAGAGCGCGGCCCGCACCTCGTCCACCAGGGACAGCCCCACGGTGTACTCGGAGGCCGCCACCTCGATCAGCCGGGTGCGCCCCTCGTCGCTGGCGGCCAACGACTCGGCCAGCAGGGTCTGGAGCAGGAAGACCTCGACGCCGCGCTCCTGCATCCGTGCCACGAACTGGTCGTGCTCGTACTGCGCGCGCTCGACCCACAGCACGTCGTCGAAGAGCAGGCCGTCGTGGTTGGACGGTGTCAACCGCTGGAGGCTGAGCTCCGGGCGGTGGACCATCACCTGCCGTAGTCGCCCGACCTCTGAGTGAACCCCGAACGTCGTCATCGCTCCTCCGTCCCTGGCACCACCTGGGTGCCTGCTTCTCCCTCGACGATCTGCTGGATCTGGGTGAGCGCGCCGATGGCGGCGCGTCCCCCGGTGGCTTCGACGAAGCGGCACGCCGCGTCGACCTTGGGTCCCATCGAGCCGGCCGGGAACTCGGCCCGGCGGAGCTCCTCGGCCGTGACGCGCCCCAGCGCACGCTGCTGCGGCGTGCCCCAGTCGGTGTAGACGGAGTCGACGTCGGTGGCCATCACGAACAGGTCGGCGTCGACCTCGCGGGCGAGCAGCTCGCTGGACAGGTCCTTGTCGATGACCGCCTCGACGCCGATCAGCGTGGTCTCCGCGGCGGCCAGGAACATCGTCGGTACGCCGCCGCCTCCCGCGCAGATGAGCACCACGTCGTGCTCGAGCAGCCAGCGGATCGGTTGGATCTCGAAGATGTGCTGGGGCTGGGGCGAGGGCACCACCCGGCGCCAGCTGTCGCCGTCCGGCTTGAACACCCAGCCTTTCCGGGCGGCCAGCGCGTCGGCGTCGGCGCGGGTGTAGATCGGGCCGACGAACTTGGTCGGGTCCTGGAACGCCGGATCGGCCGGGTCGACCTGGACCATGGTGAGCATCGTGGCGAGCGGAGTGTCGGGAGGCATCGCGTTGCCGAGCTCCTGCTCGAGCACGTAGCCGATCATCCCCTCGGTCTGGGCGCCGAGGATGTCGAGCGGGTACGGGTCGACGTCGGTGTAGGCGGCTGCCTGCAGGGCGAGCAGGCCGACTTGGGGTCCGTTGCCGTGCGAGAGCACCAGCTGGTGGTCCTGGGCGACGGCCGCCAGGGCAGGCGCGGCTCCCCGGACGTTGGTGCGCTGGTTCTCCGCGGTCATCGGCTGACCGCGCTGCAGCAGTGCATTGCCGCCCAGGGCCACCACGACGCGCATCGGAGCTCAGTCCCCCAGAGTGGCGACCATGATCGCCTTGATCGTGTGCAGGCGGTTCTCGGCCTGGTCGAAGACGATCGAGTGCGCGGACTCGAAGATGTCGTCGGTGACCTCGAGGCCGTCCATCCCGAACTCCTGGAAGATGTCCTCTCCCACCTTGGTCTCCCGGTTGTGGAAGGCGGGCAGGCAGTGCATGAACTTGACCGTCGGGTTGCCGGTGCGGGTGACCACGTCGCGGTTCACCTGGTAGGGCGTGAGGAGCTTGATCCGCTCGGCCCAGACGCTCTTCTCCTCGCCCATCGACACCCAGACGTCGGTGTAGAGGTAGTCCACCCCGGAAACGCCTTCGTCCACGTCCTCGGTCAGGGTGAGCCGGGCGCCGGTCTCCTCGGCTATCTCGCGACAGGTCTTGACCAGGTCGTCCGTCGGCCACAGGTCGCGTGGCGCGCACAGCCTGACGTCCATGCCGTACTTGCAGCCGCCGACCATCAGCGAGTTGCCCATGTTGTTGCGGGCGTCGCCGAGATAGCAGAACGCGATGTCGGTCAGCGGCTTGTCGCAGTGCTCGGTCATCGTGAGCACATCGGCCAGGATCTGGGTGGGATGGAACTCGTCGGTCAGGCCGTTCCACACCGGCACACCGGCGTACGCCGCCAGCGTCTCCACCGTGTCCTGGGAGAAGCCGCGGTACTCGATCCCGTCAAAGGTGCGGCCCAGTACCCGAGCCGTGTCCTTGATCGACTCCTTGTGCCCGATCTGGGAGCCGCTCGGCTCCAGGTAGGTGACATGCGCGCCCTGGTCCTTCGAGGCCACCTCGAACGCGGTCCGGGTCCGGGTGGAGGTCTTCTCGAAGATCATCGCGATGTCCTTGCCGGCGAGGCGGGGCTGCTCGTACCCGGCGTACTTGGCGGCCTTGAGGTCGGCGGACAGCTTGAGCAGGAACTTCATCTCCCCGGGAGTGAAGTCGAGCTCCTTGAGGAAGCTGCGGTGGCGAAGGTTGAAGGACATGGACTACTCCCTTGTCAGATGCTGGCCGGAGTGACGAGCAGTGGATGGGGTGGCGTCGTCGACGAGCCCACGTCTCGACGCTGGCGCTGGCGCTGCACGAGCTTGATGAGCTCCTCCACGACGACGAGGGAGGTGGCGATGCCGATGCAGATGCACCACTGGCCGAAGTCCAGCGCTGTCGTGTCGAAGATCCGCTGGAGGATGCCCAGTGCGGTGATCGCGATGATGGCGAACAGCGAGACGGCGTAGCGCCGCAGCTGCATGATGCCCGGGAACGTGTCGCGGTCGAAGATCGTGTTGGTCTGGTCCCGGCACAGCAGGGCCGCGAACAGGTGGAACACCGACAGCGTGGTGAGCAGCATGGTCGCCGCCACGATCGCGTCGCCCTGGTCGTCGCCGATCTGGTAGGCGACGAGCGACCCGACGGTCATCACGGCACCCTGGACGCAGAGCCGGATCCAGTTGTTGCGGGACAGGACCGGCGCGCCGACCGGGCGCGGCGGGCGACCCATCAGGCCACGGGCGGGCTGGTCGAAACCGAGCGCGATCGCCAGCGGGATGTCGACCACCATGTTCAGCCACAGGATCTGCAGCGGGTTGAGCGGCGCGCCGTCCGCGATCCCGATGATCCCGGCGCCGATGAAGATCGCGATGTAGGCGACCAGGGTCGACATCTGGAAGCGCAGGTACTTCAGCAGGTTGTCGTAGAGGGTGCGGCCGTAGGAGACGGCGCCGACGATGGTCGCGAAGTTGTCGTCGGTCAGGATCATCACGGCGGCCTCCTTGGAGACCTCGGTGCCGGTGATACCCATGGCCACGCCGATGTCGGCCGTCTTCAGCGCCGGTGCGTCGTTCACGCCGTCCCCGGTCATCGCGACCACGTTGCCCTTCTCCTTGAGCAACCGGACGAGGCGGACCTTGTCCTCGGGCGCCACCCGGGCGACGACCCCGATCTCGTCGATCTCGCTCAGGAGCTGCTGGTCGCTCATCGCGGCGAACTCGGTGCCGGTGACCGCGCGCCCCTCGATGCCCAGCTCGCCCGCGATCGCGGCGGCCGTGGTGGCGTGGTCACCGGTGATCATCCGGACCCGGATGCCGGCCTCACGGCACTCGGCGATGGCGGTCCTGGCCTCGGGCCGCGGCGGGTCGACGATGCCGACCATCGCCAGCAGCGTGAGCTCCTGGACCAGAGCGATGAGGTCGCCGCCGGGCTGGACGGTTCCGGGCTCGAAGTCGCGCTGCGCGACCACCATCACGCGTTCACCGGCGTTCGCGATCTGGTCGTTCGCCTCGAGCGCGAGGTGTCGGTTGTCGTCGGTGATCGGCAGCAGGGCACCGTCGGGGTTCCGGATCGTCGTGGCGCGGGCGATGAGGACGTCCGGAGCGCCCTTGACGTAACAGCGCACGACCGGGCGGCCGTCGTCCGCGGTCATCTCGTGGAAGGTCGCCATGAACTTGTAGTCGGAGTCGAACGGCACCTCCGCGACCCGGGGCAGCGTGGCCCGGGTCTCGTTGATGTCGAGCCCGCCCTTGGCGCCCAGCACGATCAAGGCACCCTCGGTCGGGTCCCCGATCAGGTCCGCCCCGTCGAGCACGGCGTCCGCGCACAGCACCATCGGGAGCAGGTACGGGTCGAGGTCGTGGCGTTGGCCGCCCACGTGGCTGATCTCGCCGACCGTGCTGTAGCCCTCGCCGGACACCGTGTACCGGTTGTGGCCGGGGATGACCAGCTCCCGTGCGGTCATCTTGTTGAGGGTCAGGGTGCCCGTCTTGTCCGAGCAGATCGCCGAGGTCGAGCCCAGTGTCTCGACCGCGGGCAGCCGCTTCACGATCGCGTTGCGGCGTGCGATCTCACGGGTTCCCATCGACAGCAGCGCGGTCACCACGGCGGGGAGCCCGGTCGGGATCGCGGCCACCGCGAGGGCGACGCCGGTGACGAACAGGGTGTCGAAGGACTCTCCGCGGGCCAGGCCCAGCAGCACGACGATCACCAGCGCCACGGCGGCGATGGAGGCGATGATCTTGGACAGGGCGTCGAGCTGCTTCTGCAGCGGGGTCTTGCTCGTCTCGGTGTTGGCCAGCATGTCGGCGATGTGGCCGATCTCGGTGTCCATTCCCGTGGCGCTGACGATCAGCTCGCCACGGCCCCGGGTGACCGAGGTGTTCATGTACGCCATGCACGTGCGGTCGCCCAGGGGGACGTCGTCTCCCGGCACCGGGTCGGTCGACTTGCCGACCGGCAGGCTCTCGCCCGTCAGCGCCGCCTCTTCGATCTCCAGGGTCGCGGCCAGGACCACCCGGCCATCGGCGGGCACCCGGTTGCCGGCCTCGACCAGCACCACGTCACCGGGAACCAGCTCCTCCGCGTCGATCTCGACGGCCTGGCCGTCGCGGCGTACCCGGGCGATCGTCTTCATCATCTGCGCCAGTGCCTTGACGCTCTCCTCGGCCTTGGCCTCCTGGCGCAGACCGACGACTGCGTTGAACACGGTCAGCCCGGCCAGAACGACCGTGGTGCCGGTCTCGCCGGTGACCAGCTGGTTGACGAGGGCGGCTCCGAGGAGCACCACCTGCATGAAGTCCTCGTACTGGCGGAGGAAGGCGCGCCATCCGGGCTCCTGCTTGCCGGCGGCCAGCCGGTTCGCGCCGTGCGTGGCCAGCCGTGAGGCGGCCTCGCCGGCCGTGAGACCGTGGGCTGGGTCGACGTCGAGGCTTCGCGCGACCTCGGCCGCGTCACTCGCGGTGGGGTTCACCCCAGAAGACTGGACTGACTGCGACATCAAGGCCTCCACCGATGCGGTCTCCACGCCGGTCCGCCCAGCGGCGAACCTGATTGGCAAGGTAGGCGGCACGCGATCGGTCGGCATCACCCGGTCCGGGGGAGTGGCGGTCGCCCGATCCTCGCCACTCTGGTCGCGAGAGCCGGGCGGAGGCTGAGGGAGCATGGTCGGTGCCGGAGAGGGTGAAATGGCGGCCAGCGGCGTGGGGCAGGGCGGTCGCCGCCTCGCCCTGTCCGTGCGGCAGGCGGCCTTCATCGGGGTCGGATCCATGGTCGGTGCCGGCATCTTCGCGCTCCTCGGCGCCGCGGGTGAGGTGGCCGGCTCCGCCGTCTGGATCTCCTTCCTCGCGGCAGGCGGGGTCTCCGTGCTGCAGGGGTACTCCTTCGCCAAGCTCGGCGCCCGCTACCCCTCGGCGGGAGGGTTCCTGGAGTACGTCGTCCGGGGCTGGGGCGATGGCCACTTCACGGGTGTCCTCGCCTGGCTGCTGCTGGCGGTCAACGCGATCATCACCGCCATGGTCGCCGTGTCGTTCGGCAGCTACGCGAGTGATGCCGTCGCCGAGAACGCCGACTGGGTCAAGCCGTTCGCGGTGCTGATCTTGCTGGTGATGGCTGCTCTGAACATCCTGGGCTCCCACGCCGTCGCCCGCGCCCAGACCGTCGTCGTCGTCGTCGTCGTCGGTATCCTCATCGTGTTCTCGGTCGCGACACTGTCGAACCTGGACGTCGACCTGCTGGCGTTCTCGGGCTACCCCTCCCTGCGAGACATCGTGTCCAGCGTGGCGCTGACCTTCTTCGCCTTCCTCGGCTTCGGTGTCATCACCTTCACCGCGAAGGACCTCGCCGACCCGAACCGGCAGCTTCCCAAGGCGATCTACCTCGCCCTCGGCATCGCGACCGCCGTCTACGTCGCCGTCGCCCTCGGAGTGTTTGGGACGCTGACCGTCGACGAGGTGATCGACTCGGGCGGCACCGCCCTCGCCGTCGCCGCCGAGCCGGTGCTCGGGGCGGTCGGCTACTGGTTGATGACGGTCACAGCCCTCTTCGCAACCGCGGGCGCGACCAACTCCGGGCTCTACCCGGCCGCTGGTCTCGCCGACGAGATGTCTGCCATCGGCCAGTTCCCGCCGCTGTTGGGTCGCCGGGTCGGGGGGCGTGCACCCATGGGCATCCTGGTCACGGCGGCGGCCGCGATCGTTCTCGCGATCTCCTTCGACCTCACTGCGATCGCCTCGATCGGCAGTGCCGTCGCGCTGGTCGTGTTCACCCTCGTCACCTTCGGGCACCTGCGCATCCGGCACGAGACGGGCGCCCGGACGTGGTTGCTGGTGCTCGCCAACCTGACGACCGTCGTCGTGCTGGTCGCCTTCGCCGCGACCACGCTGGTCGAGGAGCCCGGGACGGCCGTGGCGCTGGTCGCGATCCTGATGATCGGCATCGTCCTGGATCTCTCGTGGAAGCACCGCCGGAAAGCGCCGAGCTCAGTGGCCCCGTGAAGGGGCCAGCGACCAGGGCCGCAGGGTGTCGGTGGCCGAGTCACATCCTGCGCCGCGGAGGAGCCGAACCGGTCAGCAGGCGCACGATCCGTGGTGCCGCTCGGGACGGGCTGGTCGCGCCCGACCACGGGTCGGGCGCGACCGATCCTCAGAACAGGAAGATGAGCAGGATGATGACGGCGATCACGAGCGCCGCGATGGCGATGGTGCGTGTGTTCATGGAGCGATTCCACTTCCTTTCCGGCCGGTCTGGCCGACGCTGGCAGTCTGGCAGAGCCGACGCCGCAATTGCCTCACCCCGAATCTAGCGCGCCGGTCCGCTGCTGCCGGGGCTGCGATCGACCGCGTCCGCATCGGGGGAACGCAGGTCAGCGACGCCGTCGCCAGGGCCGACGCCGGCGGGTCAGCCACAGGCCGAGGCCGAACAGCCCGACGAGCACGCACGCCACCAGCCGGGCACGGTAGCTCCACGGCCAGACCCTGTTGTCGACCTCGGTGCTGCCGCTGCGCAGTGCGTCCCCCGAGACCGCCAGGGTGGCACTGCCGCGCCAGTTCTCGCCCTGCGGCGGCAGCGTGGTCACGTCGACGGGCGAGCCGCCGTCGAGCTGCACGTCGAGGACCCGCTCGATGTTGCCCGACTCGAGGAGAAAGGCCCGGACGGCGACCGTGTCGTCACCGCTGAAGCCGAGCAGGCCGTCGAGGGAGATCCCGGAGGTGTCGACCGTCCGTGCCTCCCCCAGCTGCCCGTCGTCATCGATGGTGGCGACGAGCAGGGTGAGGACGCCGTCGTCGTCCTGCAGCGCCACCAGCTGCTCGCCGGTCGGTGCCCAGGCCAGGGGCGACCCCTCGGCGAAGGGTGAGGGCTGGCTGCTCGGCTCCCCGCCGTCGACGGGCAGGGTGATCAGGTCCGACCCCTGCACGTAGTCGACGGCACTGCTGTCGGCGCGCCACGCCGCCAGACGTACGACGTCGGGGTCGGTGCCCTCGGCCTCGGCGACGACGTCGCCACTCGCGAGGTCCAGCAGGGCGAGACCGTCGGCGTGCACGGTCAGCAGCGAGCGGTCGGGGGAGAAGTGGCCCACGCGTGACGCCCCCTCGAGCGGGACCAGGCGGGCCGTGCCGGTGGCGGGGTCGTAGACCTCGACGCCGTCACCCGTGGCCCAGGCGAGGCGGTCGCCGCCCTCGCTGAGCGCGACCGCGCCCGGCTGGGCGGGAGGGAGGTCCGGTGCGGTGATCGCCCGGTACTCGCCCGAGCGTGCCCCGATGGCGACCCACGGGCGCTCGACCTCGCTGAGCAGGCCGGCCTCGACGTCGGTGCCGGCGTACACCATCGACACCTCACCCAGCGGCCCGTGCTGCTCCGTGGTGCCCAGGCTCGGTGGAGCGTTCTCGACCGCCGAGGGGAGCACGCTCGCCCCGGTGTCGCTCGGAGTGCGAGACCGGCTCACGGCCGACAGCCCCCAGGTCGAGGCCAGGTACGCCAGCGCCACGACCAGCACCGTGACCACGAGCGCGGTCACCAGACTGCGAATACGGCTCTGTCCCACGCCGGGCAGGCTAGCTCCGGTCACGCCTCGTCGGCGATCAGATATTGCCCGTCCTCGTATTGCAATTGGAGAACGACCGTGTCCGTCGCCTGGGAGCCGTCCTCACGGGTGTAGTCCACCGTGTACTCGACCGTCAGGGCCTCCGGATCGGCGTTGATCTCGACCGGGGTTGCCTCGGCGATCGTGGACCAGTAGCCCGAGTAGCCGTCGATGCCGCCGCTGTCGGCCTGGAATCCCGGCGTCAGCATGGCGAACGTCGTCTCGGGCGAGCTCGGCGCGGTGGCGAGGTAGTCGGAGATGAAGCCCTCCATCCCCTTGGCGGTGGGCTGGTCCGGCTCGGGGGAGGACGACCCGCTGTCGGAGGGCTCCTCGCTGTTGCCGCCGCCCCCGCCGCCCCCGCCGCCGCCCGCACTCGCGGACGGGCGGTCGATGGTCGGCGTGGTGCCGTCCTCCCCGCCGAGCAGCACCCAGGCCAGCGCGCCCAGCACCAGGACCAGCGCCGCCGCGATCGCGATCGGCAGCCAGGAGCGGCGGCGGCGGGGCTCCTCGGAGACCGGGGCGGCCGCAGGCTCGACCGGGGTCGGGGTCGGCTCGGGTGCGGGGGCCACGGGCGCGGCCGCTACCGGCGCGGTCATCACCTGTGTCGTCTCCCCGCCCACCGGCACGGCGACGCGGCCGTGCGAGTGCAGGAAGTCACGCACCTGCGCCATGGACCAGCGGTCGCCCGGCTCCGTGGTCATCGTGGCCTCGAGCAACGGCGCCAACCAGCCGGCGTCGGCGAGCCGGGGCGGTTCCTCGTGGACGATCCGGTAGAGCGCACCCATCAGGTTGTCGCCGACCTCGTAGGGCGGCTGTCCCGACAGCGCGTGGTAGAGGGTCGCGCCGAGCGACCACACGTCGCTGGCGGTGGTCGCCGTGCGCCCGGACGCCACCTCCGGCGAGAGGTACGCCGGCGAACCGGTCACCAGACCGGTCTGGGTCAGGGAGGGGTCGGCCTCGGCCCGCGCGATGCCGAAGTCCGAGAGCTTCACCTCGTCGGTCCCGCCGACCAGCATGTTGGAGGGCTTGACGTCGCGGTGCACGATGCCGGCCGCGTGGGCCGCAGCGAGCGCGTCGGCCGCCTGTCCGAGCAGTCCCGAGGCCCGGTCCGGCGACATCGCGCCCTCGGTGCGGATCATCGCCGCGAGGGTCTGTCCCTCGACGTACTCCATGACGAGCCACTGGCCCGAGTCCTCGTTGACGAGGTCGAAGACGTGGACGACGTGGGGGTGGTTGAGCCGCGCGGCCAGCCGGGCCTCGCGCGCGGCGCGCTCCAGCCCGGCGGCGTCGCCGCCCGGCACCAGGCCGAGCCGCTTCACGGCCACCTCGCGCCCGAGCGTCGTGTCGTGCGCGAGCCAGACCGCGCCCATCCCGCCACGACCGATCTCGCGTCCGAGCTCGTACCTGCCTGCGATCACCCCGGCATGCTAGCGACCACCCGGGGCACCCATGGGGGTGAACTCTGCGGCAAGCCCGGTGTGCGGCCCGCGGGGGCATGCGGCAGGCTTGCCGGGAGAGCACCGAACCGGAGAGGTACGACCTTGTCCATCGACCCCACCCTCCTCGACGACCTCGAGTGGCGCGGCCTGATCGCGCACTCGACGGACCTCGATGCGCTCCGCGCGGCGCTGGGCGAGTGCACCGGCTTCTACGTGGGCTTCGACCCGACGGCGCCGAGCCTCCACATGGGCCACCTGGTGCAGGTCATCACGGCGCGCCGGCTGCAGCTGGCAGGCCACCGCCCGTACGCGCTCGTGGGCGGCGCGACCGGCATGATCGGCGACCCCCGGGAGAGCGGTGAACGCACCCTCAACTCCCTCGACGTGGTCAAGGAGTGGGTCCTGCGCGTCCGGTCGCAGATCGAGCCGTTCCTCGACTTCGAGGGTCCCAACGGAGCGACCATGGTCAACAACTACGACTGGACCGCCAGCCTGTCGACGATCGACTTCCTGCGTGAGGTCGGCAAGCACTTCCCGGTCAACCGGATGCTGTCCCGCGAGGTCGTGAGCCGCCGGCTCGAGCAGGGGATCAGCTACACGGAGTTCAGCTACGTGCTGCTCCAGTCGTGGGACTTCCTCAACCTCTACCGCGACCACGGCGTGACGCTCCAGTTCGGCGGCTCCGACCAGTGGGGCAACCTCACGGCCGGGGTCGAGCTGATCCGGCGCTCCGACGGGGGCCGGGCCCACGCGTTCGCCACGCCGCTGCTGACGCGCTCCGACGGCACGAAGTACGGCAAGACCGAGGGCGGGGCGCTGTGGCTCGACCCCGACATGCTCTCGCCGTACGCATTCCACCAGTTCTGGCTGAACGCCGAGGACGAGAAGGTCGGCGAGCTGCTGCGGGTCTTCACGTTCCTGTCCCGCGAGGAGATCGAGGCGCTCGAGGAGCAGACCCGGGAGCAGCCGTGGTTGCGCGCCGGCCAGAAGGCCCTCGCCGACGAGGTCACGACGCTGGTGCACGGTGCGTCGGAGACCGAGCAGGCCAAGGCTGCCGCAGCGGCGCTGTTCGGCGGGGGAGACCTGCACCAGCTCCGGGGGAGCACGCTCGCGGCGGCGCTGCGCGAGGCCGGCTCGGTCGAGCTCTCCGGCGAGCTGCCCGCCATCGTCGACCTGCTGGTCGAGTCCGGGCTGGCGAAGAGCAAGGGAGAGGCCCGGCGGACCGTCAGCGAGGGTGGTGCCTACCTCAACAACGAACGCGTCGACGACCCCGAGCGGGTCCCGGCCGAGCAGGACCTGGTGGCCGGGTCGTGGCTGGTGCTGCGGCGTGGCAAGAAGAAGTTCGCCGGCATCGAGGTCGTCGGCCGGTGAGGGTGCTCCCGTGACCTGGCAGTCGGACCTGGCCGAGCGCGCCCGGGCCGCGATGCCGGCGCCGATGTGGGACTACGTCGCCACCGGCGCCCGCGAGGGCGTCACCGCCGCGGAGGCCGGCCCCGCGTGGCGTGACGTCCGGTTCCTGCCCCGTGTCCTCCACGACGTGTCGTCCGTCGACACGACGACGACGCTGCTGGGGAGCCGGGTCTCGACACCGGTGGGGGTCGCTCCCACAGCGCTGCAGCGGGTGGCCCACCCGGACGGAGAGGTCGCGATGGCCCTCGGAGCCGCCGCTGCAGGGGCGCTCCACGTCGTCTCCTCCAACGCCGGCCACCGGTTCGACGACCTGCGGCAGGGCGCGCCGTGGTGGCTGCAGCTCTACCTCCCGCCGGACCGGGAGGCAGCACGACCCGTCGTCGAGGCGGCGGTCGCGGCGGGCGCCTCGGCCGTGGTGCTGACCGCCGACACCCCGGTCCCCGGCACCAAGCACCGGCCCCGGGAGACGGACTGGGACGGCATCGACCTGAGCTGGTTCCGCAGCAACTTCTCCGAGCCCGGCGACGTGCGGTGGGCCACCGACCTCGTCCCGGACGACATCGGCAGGCTGCGCGAGGTCGCCGGGGTCCCGGTGGTGGTCAAGGGCGTGATGCGTCCCGACGACGCCCGCCGTTGTGTCGAGGCGGGCTCGGACGCCGTGTGGGTCTCCAACCACGGCGGCCGGCAGCTCGACCGGACCGCCCCGACCTGCCTGGCGCTGCCTGCGGTCGTGGCGGAGGTCGCGGGGGACGCCCAGGTGTACGTCGACGGCGGCATCACCGGCGGGCTCGACGCCTTGGCTGCGGTCGCGCTCGGCGCCGACGCCGTCCTCGTCGGGCGGCTCGCGGTGCACGCGCTCGCCGCCGGGGGCGCCGCCGAGGTGGCCGCGACGCTTGGAGCGGGTGACCGACGAGCTGGTCGAGGGGATGCGGATCGCCGGCTGCCCCCGCCTGGACGACACGCGCGGGATCGCGTCCGCGTCGTCCCGGACAGGCCGCTGACCTGCCCTGATGCCGTCTGTGGCGCAGGCCACAGCAATCCGATTTGGGGAGCGCGCGGGTGGTCCTCTAGTGTTCTCGAAGTCGCCAGGGAGCGGCGGGCGGCAAGGTCCACGGACCGGGCCGCCGGCCCCGGGAGACACCTCCAACACCCACAGATCGAGTGGTTGTCCGCGCGCCTCCGGGCGTCGGCCACGAGCTCGGGCCAGTGGAGTGCGCGGAGGTGGGCAGCAACGAGCACCGATTTGCACGGAGCGAATGCAGCCCGATAAGTTTCACCAGCCGCCGTAGCAAAGGCCGAGGCCGGAGCGCGATGTGCGTCTGATGTTTGAGAACTCAACAGTGTGTCATTTAGTCGATGAATTGATTTGTGTGCCCTGTCAATGATCGCCTTTTGGTGGTTGTTGTTTTGGGTTTTGATGATGATTCTGGCTTTTGTCAGGGTTTGTTGTCGGGTATTGGGTTTTTTGTAGTTTTTCTACGGAGAGTTTGATCCTGGCTCAGGACGAACGCTGGCGGCGTGCTTAACACATGCAAGTCGAGCGGAAAGGCTCCTTCGGGGGTACTCGAGCGGCGAACGGGTGAGTAACACGTGAGTAATCTGCCCCCTACTTTGGGATAACCCCCGGAAACGGGTGCTAATACCGGATATGATCACTCCAGGCATCTGGTGGTGGTGGAAAGTTTTTTCGGTGGGGGATGTGCTCGCGGCCTATCAGCTTGTTGGTGGGGTAATGGCCTACCAAGGCTTTGACGGGTAGCCGGCCTGAGAGGGTGACCGGCCACACTGGGACTGAGACACGGCCCAGACTCCTACGGGAGGCAGCAGTGGGGAATATTGGACAATGGGCGGAAGCCTGATCCAGCAACGCCGCGTGAGGGATGACGGCCTTCGGGTTGTAAACCTCTTTCAGCACCGACGAAGCGCAAGTGACGGTAGGTGCAGAAGAAGGACCGGCCAACTACGTGCCAGCAGCCGCGGTAATACGTAGGGTCCGAGCGTTGTCCGGAATTATTGGGCGTAAAGGGCTCGTAGGCGGTTTGTCGCGTCGGGAGTGAAAACACCGGGCTTAACTCGGTGCTTGCTTTCGATACGGGCAGACTGGAGGTATGCAGGGGAGAACGGAATTCCTGGTGTAGCGGTGAAATGCGCAGATATCAGGAGGAACACCGGTGGCGAAGGCGGTTCTCTGGGCATTACCTGACGCTGAGGAGCGAAAGTGTGGGGAGCGAACAGGATTAGATACCCTGGTAGTCCACACCGTAAACGTTGGGCGCTAGGTGTGGGATCCATTCCACGGGTTCCGTGCCGTAGCTAACGCATTAAGCGCCCCGCCTGGGGAGTACGGCCGCAAGGCTAAAACTCAAAGGAATTGACGGGGGCCCGCACAAGCGGCGGAGCATGCGGATTAATTCGATGCAACGCGAAGAACCTTACCTGGGTTTGACATACACCGGAAAGCTGCAGAGATGTGGCCCCTTTTTGTCGGTGTACAGGTGGTGCATGGCTGTCGTCAGCTCGTGTCGTGAGATGTTGGGTTAAGTCCCGCAACGAGCGCAACCCTCGTTCCATGTTGCCAGCACGCCCTTCGGGGTGGTGGGGACTCATGGGAGACTGCCGGGGTCAACTCGGAGGAAGGTGGGGATGACGTCAAGTCATCATGCCCCTTATGTCCAGGGCTTCACGCATGCTACAATGGCCGGTACAGAGGGCTGCGATGCCGTGAGGCGGAGCGAATCCCTAAAAGCCGGTCTCAGTTCGGATTGGGGTCTGCAACTCGACCCCATGAAGTCGGAGTCGCTAGTAATCGCAGATCAGCAACGCTGCGGTGAATACGTTCCCGGGCCTTGTACACACCGCCCGTCACGTCACGAAAGTCGGCAACACCCGAAGCCGGTGGCCCAACCCTTGTGGGGGGAGCCGTCGAAGGTGGGGCTGGCGATTGGGACGAAGTCGTAACAAGGTAGCCGTACCGGAAGGTGCGGCTGGATCACCTCCTTTCTAAGGAGCACGCACCCCGGACCTGGACCGTTCGTGTCCGGGCAGTTGGTGGTGTTCGCTAGTGGAATCGTCGACGGTCCTGCCCGTGTCCCCTCGGGTGTTTTCCTGGGGGGTGGCTGGTGTCCTGCTCCTGCGCACAGGGGGTGGGGTGCTGGGGGTGGGGGTGACACGCTGTTGGGGTTCTGAGGCATCAGGCCCCCCCGTGGTTTTGTCCTGTCCGGCCCGTGTGGGTGGGGTGGGGTGGGGGGTTCGGGTGGCTTGGTTCCCGGCCAGGTCCTGCTTCCCTTTTGTGGGGGGGTGGGGGTGGTGTGGGGTTGTTGTTTGAGATCTGGATAGTGGACGCGAGCATCTTTGTAGTGATTGTTTTGTTGGTTTGTGAGACAAGCTATGAAGGGCGCATGGTGGATGCCTTGGCATCGAGAGCCGATGAAGGACGTTGGAGCCTGCGATAAGCCCTGGGGAGTTGGCAACCGAGCTGTGATCCGGGGGTGTCCGAATGGGGAAACCCAGCACGAGTCATGTCGTGTTACCCGCATCTGAATCAAATAGGGTGTGTGGAGGGAACGTGGGGAAGTGAAACATCTCAGTACCCATAGGAAGAGAAAACAATAGTGATTCCGAGAGTAGTGGCGAGCGAAATCGGATCAGGCTAAACCTCATGCATGTGATACCCGGCAGGGGTTGTGTGTGGGGGGTTGTGGGAGCGCTTGGATGGGTCTGCCGGCCTGTCGCGCAGTAAGAAAACGCGTGTGAAGCTGAAGTCCCTTGGAATGGGGCGCCGGAGAGGGTGAGAGTCCCGTAGGTGTAAGTGCGTGTCTGTGGAGCGTTTTCCCAAGTAGCACGGAACCCCTGAAATTCCGTGTGAATCTGGCGGGACCACCCGTTAAGCCTAAATACTCCTCGATGACCGATAGCGGACAAGTACCGTGAGGGAAAGGTGAAAAGTACCCCTGGCGGGGAGTGAAATAGTACCTGAAACCGTGCGCCTACAATCCGTCAGAGCCTGTGCATCCCTTGTGGGTGGTGGGTGATGGCGTGCCTTTTGAAGAATGAGCCTGCGAGTTTGCGGTGTGTTGCGAGGTTAACCCGTGTGGGGAAGCCGTAGCGAAAGCGAGTCCGAACAGGGCGGTTGAGTAGCACGCTCAAGACCCGAAGCGAAGTGATCTATCCATGGGCAGGTTGAAGCGTCGGTAAGACGACGTGGAGGACCGAACCCACTTAGGTTGAAAACTGAGGGGATGACCTGTGGATAGGGGTGAAAGGCCAATCAAACTTCGTGATAGCTGGTTCTCCCCGAAATGCATTTAGGTGCAGCGTTGCGTGTTTCTTGCCGGAGGTAG
>CAVRSW010000020.1:0-12635 GCA_963723945.1 uncultured Actinomycetota bacterium | reverse complement strand
GAGGCCGCCTACGCGGCCGGCCACTACGCGGAGGCGCTCAGCGAGCTGCGGGCCGCGAAGCGGATGAACGGCGCGACTGCCTACCTCCCGATCATGGCGGACTGCCACCGCGCCCTCGGCAAGCCCGAGGAGGCGCTCAAGCTCGCCAAGAGCCCCGGGGTCGCCTCGTTCGGTCCTGAGGCGAAGGCCGAGATGACCATCGTGGAGGCCGGCGCGCTGCGCGACATGAAGCGCTACGACGCCGCCCTGCGGACCCTGGAGCGCGCCCCGCTGCAGTCGCAGCTCCGGTCCTCCTGGGTGGTCCGGCTGCGCTACGCGTACGCCGACACCCTCGAGCAGGCCGGGCGGGAGACCGACGCGCTGGCGTGGTTCCACCGCACCCACGCCATCGATGGCGAGGAGCTCACCGACGCCGAGTCACGGGCCGAGGACCTCGAGCGCCGACTCGAGGACTGAGACTTCCGATTCACTGGTGTTCAACCGCCACATGAGTCACAATGGAGTCACAACTACACAGGTGTGACACACCGACAGTCCGTTCAGCTCGAAGCCGAGACCGCTGGGGAAGGCGTACCTCGCGCCGGAGCTGAAGGAGGTCACGGTGACCACACGCACCACCACCGCAACGAGGGGCGTCCTCTACGTCCACTCCACGCCGTCTGCGCTGTGCCCGCACATCGAGTGGGCCGTGGGCGGCGTCCTCGGCGTGTCCTCCCACGTGGACTGGACCCCCCAGCCCGCGCAGTCCGGCACCTACCGTGCCGAGCTGTCGTGGTCGGGCGCCCCCGGCTCGGCCGCCTCCATCGCCTCGGCGCTGCGCGGGTGGAACCACCTGCGCTTCGAGGTCACCGAGGAGGCGACCGCGACGACCGAGGGCGTCCGCTACTCCTACACGCCCGACCTGGGCGTGTTCCACGCCGTCACCGGGCTGCACGGCGACCTGATGATCCCCGAGGACCGGCTCAAGGCCGCCGTGGTCAAGGCTGCTCTCGGGGACACCACGCTGGTCGCCGAGGTCGACAAGCTGCTGGGCAAGCCGTGGGACGACGAGCTGGAGACGTTCCGGCACGCCGGCGAGGGCGCGCCGGTGCGCTGGCTCCACCAGGTCGTCTGAGGCCTCAACCGCGGTGGAGCCGGAACCGTGCCGGCTTCACCCAGTGGACCGTCTGGTCGAAGCCACGGGTGATGGTGAGCTTGCCGCGGATCCGGAACCGGCCCGGCCGGGTGGAGGTCCCGCACACCTCGAAGTGGCCGCGGCCGCGCTTGCGGGCGTTGCCTGACAGCCTGTTGACCGTGCCGAGCCCCTCGCGCCCCGGTCCGACCAGGAAGAACTCCGCTCCCCAGTCGTGGGGTCCGGGCCTGAGCCGGTAGCGGAACCCGTAGTCGCGACACCCCTGCTTGAGGACGCCGTCACCGCGCGTCACCCGGCCGTAGTCGGGGTCCCACGCGGTCGCGGGAGCCGCCACGAGCAGGCTGCAGCCGAGGACGATCGCCACGAAGAGTCTGGGAAGGGCCATGTCCTACCTCCGAGAGGCCCAACGCGTCGGTGTGACCGACGTTACGCAGCCAGCCTCTCAGAGGGGGATGTTGCCGTGGGCGCCGCGCTGGACCCCGACGGCCTGCACGGCGTCGTCGATGGCGCGCGCGATGGCGGTCCGGGTGCTGTCGGGCTCGACCACCTCGTCGACGACGCCGATCTCGACCGCCCGGTCGACCCCTCCCGCGATCCGCTCGTGCTCGGCTGCCAGCTCGGCCTCGACCTGGGGACGGATCTCCGGGGCGACGTCGGCGAGCTTGCGGCGGTGCAGGATCCGGATGGCGGCCACGGCCCCCATCACCGCCACCTCGGCACCGGGCCACGCGAGCACCCGGGTGGCCCCGAGCGAGCGCGCGTTCATGGCGATGTAGGCGCCGCCGTAGGTCTTGCGGGTCACCAGCGTGACCCGCGGGACGACGCACTCGCCGAACGCGTGCAGCAGCTTGGCGCCGCGACGGACCACGCCGTCCCACTCCTGGCCCACGCCCGGCAGGTAGCCCGGCACGTCGACCAGGACCACCAGCGGGACGCCGAACGCGTCGCACATCCGGACGAAGCGGGAGGCCTTCTCGGCCGAGAGCGAGTCGAGGCAGCCGCCGAGGCGGAGCGGGTTGTTGGCCACCACGCCGACCGTACGACCGCCGAAGCGACCGAGGGCGGTCACGATGTTGGGGGCCCAGCGGGTGTGGAGCTCCTGCATCGTGCCCTCGTCGAGCACCGACTCGACGAGCGGGTGGACGTCGTAGGCCCGCTTCTTCGACTCGGGCAGCAGCGCCGCGAGGTCGCGGTCCTCGACCGAGTCGACGTCGAGGGCGCCCTGCGAGCCGAGCAGGCTGGCCACGGTGCGGGCCCGCTGCAGCGCCTCCTCCTCGGACTCGGTCAGCACGTGGACCACGCCGGAGCGGCGACCGTGCGGCTCGGGTCCGCCGAGCCGGAGCATGTCGACGTCCTCGCCGGTGACCGAGCGCACCACGTCGGGCCCGGTCACGAAGATCCGGCCCTCGGGACCGAGGATGACGACGTCGGTGAGCGCCGGGCCGTACGCCGCGCCGCCGGCCGCCGGGCCGAGGACCACGGAGACCTGCGGGATGCGGCCGGAGGCCTGGGTCATGGCGTGGAAGATCCGGCCCGACGGCGTGCAGCGACAGCACACCCTCGGCCAGCCGGGCACCGCCGGAGTGCCACAGCCCGATGATCGGTACGCCGTCGGTCATCGCGCGGTGGTAGGCGTCGACGACGACGCGGCAGCCGACGTCGCCCATGGCGCCCCCCATCACGGTGGCGTCGGAGCAGAAGGCGACCACCCGGGTGCCGTCGACGTTGCCGACGGCGGCCAGCATGCCGGAGTCGTCGTCGGGGGTGACCAGCTCCATCGTGCCCTCGTCGAGCAGGGCGGTGAGCCGGTGGACCGGGTTGCGCGGGTCCTGGTCCCGGGGGAGCTTGGCGGGCTTCACCGGGGCGGCGGGCGTCTGGGTCACGAGGCGCTCCCGAACGCGACCGCGACGTTGGCGCCGCCGAAGCCGAAGGAGTTGTTGAGGGCCGCGATGTCGCCGTCAGGCAGGTCGCGTGGCTTGGTGGCGATGTCCAGCTCGACCTGGGGATCCTGGTCGTCGAGGTTGATCGTCGGGGGAGCGACGCGGTGGTGGACGGCGAGGATCGTGGCGATCGCCTCGAGCGCGCCGGCACCGCCCAGCAGGTGCCCGGTCATCGACTTGGTGCTGGTGACGACGACCTCGGTCGCGTGCGAGCCCAGCGTGGCGTGCAGCATCAGACCCTCGGCGATGTCGCCCTGCGGGGTCGACGTCGCGTGGGCGTTGACGTGGACGATCGAGTCGGAGTCGATCTCCGACTCCGCGATCGCCCGCAGGATCGCCCGGGAGCCGCCGCGGCCGGCGGGATCGGGCTGGGCGATGTCGTGGGCGTCGGCGGTGATGCCGGCGCCCAGCACCTCGGCGTAGATCCGGGCGCCGCGCGCCCGGGCGTGCTCCTCGGACTCCAGCACGAGCACCCCGGCACCCTCGCCGAGGACGAAGCCGTCGCGGCCGGTGTCCCAGGGGCGCGAGACCGTCGCCGGGTCGCCGGCGTTCTTCGACAGCGCCATCATGTTGGCGAAGGCGGCCATCGGGAGCGGGTGGATCGCCGCCTCGGTGCCGCCGGCCAGGATGACGTCGGCCCGGCCGAGCCGGATCTGGTCGACGGCGAGGGCGATCGCCTCGTTGCCCGACGCGCACGCCGAGACCGGGGTGTTGACCGCGGCGCGCGCCCCGACGAACAGGCTGATCTGGGCCGCCGGGGCGTTGGGCATCAGCATCGGTACCGCAAGGGGGGAGACCCGGCGGGGTCCCTTCTCCTTGAGGACGTCGTAGTTGTCGAGCAGCGTGTTGACGCCGCCGATGCCGGAGGCCATCGCCACCCCGAGCCGCTCGCTGTCGACCTCCTGGTCCGCGAGCCCGGAGTCCTGCCAGGCCTCCATCGCGGCGACCATGGCGAACTGCGAGGACCGGTCGAGACGGCGGGCCTTGACCCGCTCGAGCACCTCGGTCGGCTCGACGGCCACCCGGCCGGCGATCTTGACCGGCATCTCGGCGGCCCACTCGTCGGTGAGGGCTCGAACGCCGGAACGGCCCTCGAGCATGCCCTCCCAGGTGCTGGCGACATCACCGCCCAACGGGCTGGTGGTGCCCATGCCGGTGACGACGACGCGGGTACGACTCATGTGCAGATCCGATCCTTCGAGAGCGAGACGGTGGGGTGGCGGCGCCCGGTCAGCCCTGGGCGCGCTCGATGTAGGCGACGGCGTCGCCGACGGTCTTGAGGTTCTTCACCTCGTCGTCGGGGATGGTGACGCTGAACTTCTCCTCGGCCGCGACGACGACCTCGACCATCGAGAGCGAGTCGACATCCAGGTCGTCGACGAACGACTTGTCCATCTGGACGTCGTCGGCGTCGACGCCGGCGACCTCGTTGACGATCTCGGCGAGGTCGGTGCGGATCTCTTCGGTGGTGGCCATGTGTGCGTTTCCTTCCGGGTGGGTGATGCGGACGGGTGGTGCGAGTGGGGTGGGGCTCAGGGAACCGTCACGACCTGGGCGGCGTACGCCAGGCCGGCTCCGAAGGCGATCAGCAGCGCCAGGTCGCCACTGCGCGCCTCGCCCTCCTCGATCATCCGGTGGAGCGCGAGCGGGATCGACGCCGCCGAGGTGTTGCCCTGGTCGGCGATGTCGCGGGCGATCCGGACCCGCTCGGGGAGCTTCATGGACCGGGCCATCGCGTCGATGATGCGCATGTTGGCCTGGTGGGGCACGAAGACGTCCAGCTCGTCGGCCGACACCTCGGCGCGGTCGAGCGCCTGCTGGCCGATCTTGGCCATGGCGAACGAGGCCCAGCGGAAGACCGGGTTGCCCTGCATCGTCAGGTGGGGCATCACGCCGCTGCCGGGCTTCTCGGGGGTGCCGACCACGTCGCGCCAGTCCTCGCGCTGCCGGATCAGGTCGTACTGCTCGCCGTCGGAGCCCCAGACGACGGGGGCGATGCCCGCCGTCTCGCTCGGGCCCACCACGGCGGCGCCCGCCCCGTCGGCGAAGATGAACGCGGTGCCCCGGTCGTAGAGGTCGGTGATGTCGCTGAGCCGCTCGACCCCGATCACGAGCACGTGGCCGGCGCTGCCGCCCTTGATCATGTCGGCCGCGAGCGAGATGCCGTGGCAGAAGCCCGCGCAGGCGGCGGAGATGTCGAAGGCCGCGGCCCGCTCGGTGCCGAGCTCGTGGGCGATCGCCGTGGCCACCGCGGGCGTCTGCAGCAGGTGCGAGACGGTCGCGACCACGACGCAGTCGATCTGGGCCGCGGCGATGCCGGCACGCTCGAGCGCCTCCCGCGAGGCGGCGACGGACATCATCTGCACCGTCTCCTCGGGCGTGGCCCACCGGCGCTGGCGGATGCCGGAGCGCTGCTGGATCCACTCGTCGCTGGAGTCGATCGCGTCGACCACGTCGGCGTTGGGCACGACGCGGGACGGACGGTAGACGCCGAGGCCCAGGATGGCGGCGTGGGGCGCTCCGGTGGCGCCGGCGAGGGTGGCCATCAGGAGGCTCCCTCGGGGTGGAGCCGCACCAGCGGCTGGCCGGGTGAGACCAGGTCACCGTCCTCGACCAGCCACTCCACGACCTGCCCGCCGTGCGGGCGCCACGATGCGGGCGCGGTCGCGGGACGTCTCCACCTCGCCGATCTGGGCGCCGGGGACGAGCACGTCGCGGGCGGCGGCGTCCTCGGACTGGTGGAAGGTGCCCTTGGCCGGGGAGACCACCATCCGCCAGGTCGGGTTGGTGTCCATCCCGGAGTCCTCGCCGTGCTTCTGGACGAACGCGCGGGCGTCGTCGAGCTGCTCGGGACCCTTGAGGGCGAAGGTCTCGACGCCCTTGAGGGCTCGCTTGGCGATGTTGGTGAGGGTGCCGGCGGGCGGCATCTCCAGGATGCCGGTCACGCCGAGGTCCTCCATCGCCTCCAGGCAGAGGTCCCAGCGGACCGGGCTGGCGATCTGGCCGACGATCCGGGCGAGCACCTCCTGGCCGTCGTGGACGACCTGGCCGTCCTTGTTGGAGATCAGCGGGGTACGCGGGTCGTGGACCGACACCGACCGGGCGAGGCCGCCGAGGTGGCCGACGGCGGGGGCCATGTGGTCGGTGTGGAACGCGCCGGCGACGCTGAGCTGCGTCAGCCGTGCCTTGGCGCGGCGGGTCGGCGGCGAGCGCCTCGAGCTGCTCGAGGGTGCCGGCCGCGACGACCTGGCCGGGGCCGTTGTCGTTGGCGGCGGTGAGTCCGTGCTTGTCGAGCGCGGCGAGCACCTCGTCACGGTCACCCCCGAGGACGGCGGTCATGCCGGTGGGCGTGGCGGCGGCGGCCTCGGCCATCGCGTTGCCGCGCTCGCGGACCAGGACCATCGCCTGCTCGGCGGTGATCACCCGGGCACCAGCCGCGGCGGTGAGCTCGCCCACGCTGTGGCCGGCCACGGCACCGATCTGGGTGAACGCGTCGGCCGGGTGGGGGAACAGCTCGAGCGCCGCGACCAGCCCGGTCGCGACCAGCAGCGGCTGGGCGATGCGGGTGTCGCGGATGGTCTCGGCGTCGGACTCGGTGCCGTGGTGGACCAGGTCGAGGTCGGCGACGGTGGCCAGCCACTGGAAGCGCGAGGCGAACGTACGGTCCTCGAGCCACGGGGTCAGGAAGCCGGGGGACTGGGCGCCCTGGCCGGGCGCGACGATGACGAGCACGGGAACCACTCTGCCGGGGACCGGGCCGTCCGTGCGCCTCCGGCGCGCACGAATCCCACCCCTTGGTCTTTGTAGGGTTCCTACAACTGTTCGTGGCGCCCGGACTGGCGGCCCAGCACCAGCGCGATGTGCAGGGTGAACGCCTCGCGGGCCTCGGTGGGGCTGAAGCCGGTGAGGTCGGCGACCTGCCGCAGCCGGTAGCGCACCGTGTTGGGATGCACGTAGAGCGCCCGGCCGGTGGCCTCGAGCGACGACCCGGTCGCGAGGTAGGTCGCCAGGGTCTCGACGAGGGTGTCCCGCGCACCGGCCAGCGGGAGGTAGACCTCCTCGACCAGGTGGCGGCGGGCGTGCCCGTCGCCGGCCAGCACCCGCTCCGGCAGCAGCTCGGAGCTGCGTACGGGGCGGGGCGCGTCCGGCCAGCCCGGGGCGGCGCGGTGCGCGGCGAGCGTGGCGCGGGCGGAGCGGTGCGCGTGCTCGAGGCCGCCGACCACCGGGCCCACCACGACCGGGCCCGGCCCGAACAGCTCCAGCAGGTCCGGCGCGACCGGACCCTCGCCGTGACCCGTCCCGCCGAGCAGCACGACCAGCCGGTCGCCCTGGGTCGCGCAGAGCGCGTCCTGGCCCGCGGCCCGCGCCACCCGGCGTACCTCCTCGAAGACGTCGGTGTCGGCGCGGCGACCGGGGGCCTCGCCGAGCACGACGTAGACCGCGCCGTGTCCCGACCAGCCGAGGGCGCTGGCTCGCGAGAGCACCGCCTCGTCGGCCTCGCCGCGGAGCACGCTGTCGACCACGAGCGCCTCGAGCCGGGCGTCCCAGGCGCCCCGGACCTCGGCGGCGCGGGCGTAGACCTCGGCGGTGGCGAACGCGACCTCGCGGGCGTAGCGCAGGACGGCGGCGTGGGCGTCGACGGCGTCGTCGGGGTGGACGATCGCGTCGATGTTGCTCTCGACCACCTCGATGGACAGCTTCACCAGGTCGACGGTCTGCTGCAGCGTGATCACGCCCGCCAGCGCCCGCGGAGCGGCCCCGAAGACCGCCGAGGCCAGCACGGTGGCGCCGGGGACCGGGCTGCCGGTGTGGGAGTACCAGTCCACGAACCCCTGGATGCCCGCCTGCACGATCACGCCCACCCAGGAGCGGTCCTCGGCGCTCAGCTCGCGGAACCACCGGAGATCGGACTCCATCCGCGCCGTGGCGGCGGTGCTGAGCGACCCGGTGGCGCGGGTGAGGGCGTCCGCCGCGCGGTCCGGCCGAGGAGCGGGACGGGGGCTGGACGTGGTCACATCACGAGGTTAGTGGAGTCCAGAACCCCGAGAAGACAAGGGTTTCGGTGCCCCATGAACGCCACCCCCGTGATTGAATCGCGGGACGTCCACGAGAGGCTGGTCCGCATGCCCCGCTCGCAGCACGAGGTCTCCTACCTCACGATCCACGGTCACCGCCGCGCGTTCGTGAAGGTGGGCCAGGGACCGGTCCTGCTGCTGCTCCACGGCCTCGGCTGCGACCACACGACGTGGACCCCCGTGATCGACACGCTGGCGCGGCGCTACACGGTGATCGCGCCGGACCTGCTCGGGCACGGCCTCTCCGACAAGCCGCGCGCCGACTACAGCGTGGGCGGCTACGCCAACGGCATGCGTGACCTGCTGACGGTGCTCGGCATCGACAAGGTGACCGTGGTCGGCCACAGCTTCGGCGGCGGCGTGGCGATGCAGTTCGCCTACCAGTTCCCCGAGCGCACCGAGCGGATGGTGCTGGTCGCCTCCGGCGGCCTCGGCGGCGAGGTCAGTCCCCTGATCCGCGCCGTGTCGACCCCGGGCTTCCACCCCGTGATGGGGGTGCTCACGCTGCCGGGCGTACGTCACGTCGGCCGCGCCGGGCTGCGCGGCCTGTCCCGGCTGCCCGGCCCGCTGACCCGCGACCTCGACGAGGTCGCCGCGATCTACGACAGCTTCCGCGACCCGGCCGCCCGCCACGCGATCCGTCACGTGGTGAAGGCCGTCGTCGACTGGCGCGGCCAGATCGTGTCGATGGCCGACCGGGCGTACCTGACCCAGGAGATGCCGATGGCGGTCCTGTGGGGCGAGCACGACCGGGTGATCCCGGTCAGCCACGCCGAGAAGGCGGCGCAGCTGGCGCCGGGCGCCACGGTGCGGGTCATCCCCAACGCCGGTCACTTCCCGCACAAGGACCACCCGCAGCGGTTCGCGCGGATCGTCCACGACTTCGTGCGGTCGACGCCACCGGCGACGTACTCCCGCAGCAAGTTCCGGACCCTGCTGCGAGCCGGCCGCGCGGTCGCGCACGACGCCACCGTGACCCGGATCAAGCCCGCCTGACGGACACGTCGCCGGTGCCGGCGCCTCGAACCCGCGGCTCAGGCACCTCCGCCGACACGCAGATCGTGGCGCGACCTACGCGTCGCCACCCTCCTGCTTGACGTCGGCGACGGCGGTGGGGTCGTCGATCCGGTAGCGGGCGAACGCCTCGGACACCTTGCCGCGGTCCACCTGGCCGGCGTCGGCCAGCGCCTGCAGCGCCTGCACGACCACCGACTGGGCGTCGATCCGGAAGTAGCGGCGGGCGGCCGGACGGGTGTCGGCGAACCCGAAGCCGTCGGCCCCGAGCACCCGGTAGTCGGCCGGGACCCACCGCGCGATCTGGAGCGGTACGGCGCTCATGTAGTCGGACACGGCGATGATCGGGCCCTCGGTGTCGCGGAACCGGTCGGTGACGTAGGCGGTCCGCTTGTCCTGGTCCGGGTGGAGCAGGTTCCAGTCCTCGGCCGAGACCGCGTCGCGGGCCAGCTCGTTCCAGGACGTCACGGACCAGGTGTCGGAGGTGACGCCCCACTCCTCGCGGAGCAGCCGGGCGGCCTCGTCGACCCACGGCATCGCGACGCCGGACCCGAGCAGCTGCACCCGCGGGCCGTCGCCGTCACCCCGACCCACCCGGTGGATCCCCCTGAGGATGCCGTCGACGTCGACGTCCTCGGGCTCCGCGGGCTGGCTCACCGGCTCGTTGTAGACGGTGAGGTAGTAGATGACGTTCTCGGCGTCGGCGCCGTACATCCGCTCCAGGCCGGTCTGCATGATGTGGCTGAGCTCGTAGGCGTAGGCCGGGTCGTAGTGCACGACCGCCGGGTTGGTCGTCGCCAGCAGCGGCGAGTGCCCGTCGGCGTGCTGGAGGCCCTCGCCGGTCAGCGTGGTCCGGCCGGCGGTCGCGCCGATCAGGAACCCGCGGGCGAGCTGGTCGGCCATCGCCCAGATCGAGTCGCCGGTGCGCTGGAAGCCGAACATCGAGTAGAAGATGTAGAACGGGATCATCGGCTCGCCGTGGACGGAGTACGACGACCCGACCGCGGTCGCGGAGGCCATCGAGCCGGCTTCCGAGATCCCCTCGTGGAGCATCTGGCCCTGCGCAGACTCCTTGTAGGACAGCAACAACTTGCGGTCGACCGATTCGTACTGCTGGCCGCCCGGGTTGTAGACCTTGGCGCTCGGGAACATCGAGTCCATGCCGAACGTGCGGTACTCGTCCGGCGCGATCGGGACGATGCGGTCGCCGATCTCGGGGTCCTTCATCCAGTCCTTGAGCAGCCGGACCAGCGCCATCGTGGTGGCGACCTTGTTCTTGCCCGACCCCTGCTTGAGCTCGGAGTAGACCGCGTCACCGGGCAGCTTCAGCGGGCTGGAGCGGTCGACCCGCCGGGGCACCGAGCCGCCGAGGGCGGCGCGACGCTCGAGCATGTACTGGATCTCCGGGGCGTCCGCGCCGGGGTGGAAGAAGGGGGCGATCTCGCTCTCGTCGATCTCCTTGTCGCTGATCGGCAGGTAGAGCCGGTCGCGGAACTTCTTGAGGTCGTCCTTGGTGAGCTTCTTCATCTGGTGCGTGGCGTTCTTGCTCTCCAGCGCGTCGATGGTCCAGCCCTTGATGGTGTGGGCGAGGATCACCGTCGGCTGGCCGACGTGCTTGGTCGCGGCGTCGAACGCGGCGTACACCTTGCGGTAGTCGTGGCCGCCGCGGGGGAGCTTCTCGATCTGGACGTCCGACATGTGCTCGACCATGGCGCGCAGCCGGGGGTCGGCCCCGAAGAAGTGGTCGCGGATGTAGGCGCCGGACTCGGTGTGGTAGGTCTGGAACTGGCCGTCGGGGGTGTTGTTCATCCGGTTGACCAGGACACCGTCGATGTCGCGGGCGAGCAGGTCGTCCCACTCGCGTCCCCAGACGACCTTGATGACGTTCCACCCGGCGCCGCGGAACTGCGACTCCAGCTCCTGGATGATCTTGCCGTTGCCGCGCACCGGCCCGTCGAGCTGCTGCAGGTTGCAGTTGATGACCCAGGTGAGGTTGTCGAGCTCCTCGCGGGCGGCGACGCCGATGGCGCCGAGCGACTCGGGCTCGGCCATCTCGCCGTCGCCCAGGAACGCCCAGACCCGCTGGCGGGAGGTGTCCTTGATGCTGCGGTTCTGGAGGTAGCGGTTGAACCGGGCCTGGTAGATCGAGTTGATGGCCGTCAGGCCCATCGACACGGTCGGGAACTCCCAGAAGTCGGGCATCAGCCGGGGGTGCGGGTAGGACGGCAGCCCGTTTCCGGCGCCGTGCTGGACCTCCTGGCGGAACCGGGAGAGCTGCTGCTCGGTCAGCCGGCCCTCGAGGAAGGCGCGGGCGTAGATGCCGGGCGAGCCGTGGCCCTGGATGTAGATCTGGTCGCCGCCGCCCGGGTGGTCCTTGCCGCGGAAGAAGTGGTTGAAGCCGACCTCGTAGAGGCTCGCGGAGGACTGGTACGTCGCGATGTGACCGCCGACCTCGAGGCCCTTCCGGTTGGCCGTCGACACGGTGATCGCGGCGTTCCAGCGGATGAAGGCGCGGATCCGGCGCTCGATCTCCTCGTCGCCGGGGAACCAGGGCTCGCGCTCGGGCGGGATCGTGTTGATGTAGTCGGTGCTGCGCAGCGCCGGGACGCCGACCTGCCACTCGCGGGCACGCTCGAGGAGTCGCAGCATGATGTAGCGGGCACGCTCGCGGCCTCGCTCGTCGACGAGCCCGTCGAAGGACTCCAGCCAGTCGGTGGTCTCGTCGGGGTCGATGTCCGGGAGCTGGGTCGGGAGCCCTTCGTGGATGACGGAGGGCGCCCGCTTCGTGCCGCGGTCCGGGCCCTCGTTCTTGCTCGTGTCGTCGTTCACGTGCCCATCGTCGCACGCGGCGAGCGGCCGCAAAATCTACCCAGCGGTAGCGCCGTGCCGCCCGCTGACCAGCACGGACCGGGTGGCCGCGGGTTGCGCGCCCGCCGCAACTCCGCTGGACTACTGCCCACGTGAGCGCCCGCACCCTGCGGACGCCCCGAGGGCCAGCGATGGCCGAGATGGATGGAATGGAGGAGCCGTGAGCTCGACGGCGGGCAGCGATGCCTCGCAGACCCCGGCGAGTGGGTCGGCGACGCCCGGACCGGCGGCACGCCTGGGCCTGACGGCCGGCATGGTCGTGCAGGAGCTGGGCTGGGACTCCGACACCGACGACGACCTCCGGGTCGCCATCGAGGACGCCATCGACGCCGACATGGTCGACGGCGACTACGGCAACGTGGTCGACGCGGTCGTGCTGTGGTGGCGCGACGAGGACGGCGACCTGGTCGACGGGCTCGTCGACTCGCTGACCGACCTCGTGGGCGGCGGCGTGATCTGGCTGCTGACCCCGAAGGTGGGCCGGCCCAACTCCGTCGAGGCCGCCGACATCGCCGAGGCGGCCCCGATCGCGGGGCTCTCCCAGACCACGACGGTCGCGGTGAGCAGGGACTGGTCGGCGACCCGGCTGGTCGCTCCGCGGACGCC
>CAVRSW010000019.1:0-115324 GCA_963723945.1 uncultured Actinomycetota bacterium | reverse complement strand
CAGCAGCTCCGAGCTGCGTACGGGGCGGGGCGCGTCCGGCCAGCCCGGGGCGGCGCGGTGCGCCGCGAGCGTGGCGCGGGCGGAGCGGTGCGCGTGCTCGAGGCCGCCGACCACCGGGCCCACCACGACCGGGCCCGGCCCGAAGAGCTCCAGCAGGTCCGGCGCGACCGGACCCTCACCGTGACCCGTCCCGCCGAGCAGCACGACCAGCCGGTCGCCCTGGGTCGCGCAGAGCGCGTCCTGGCTCGCGGCCCGCGCCACCCGGCGTACCTCCTCGAAGACGTCGGTGTCGGCACGGCGACCGGGGGCCTCGCCGAGCACGACGTAGACCGCGCCGTGTCCCGACCAGCCGAGGGCGCTGGCTCGCGAGAGCACCGCCTCGTCGGCCTCGCCGCGGAGCACGCTGTCGACCACGAGCGCCTCGAGCCGGGCGTCCCAGGCGCCCCGGACCTCGGCGGCGCGGGCGTAGACCTCGGCCGTGGCGAACGCGACCTCACGGGCGTAGCGCAGGACGGCGGCGTGGGTGTCGACGGCGTCGTCGGGGTGGACGATCGCGTCGATGTTGCTCTCCACCACCTCGATGGACAGCTTCACCAGGTCGACGGTCTGCTGCAGCGTGATCACGCCCGCCAGCGCCCTGGGAGCGGCCCCGAACACGGCCGAGGCCAGCACGGTGGCGCCCGGCACCGGACTGCCGGTGTGGGAGTACCAGTCCACGAACCCCTGGATGCCCGCCTGCACGATCACGCTCACCCAGGAGCGGTCCTCGGCGCTCAGCTCGCGGAACCACCGGAGATCGGAGTCCATCCGCGCCGTGGCGGCGGTGCTGAGCGACCCGGTGGCGCGGGTGAGGGCGTCCGCCGCGCGGTCCGGCCGAGGGGCGGGACGGCTGGACGTGGTCACATCACGAGGTTAGTGGAGTCCAGAACCCCGAGAAGACAAGGGTTTCGGTGTCCCATGAATGCCACCCCCGTGATTGAATCGCGGGACGTCCACGAGAGGCTGGTCCGCATGCCCCGCTCGCAGCACGAGGTCTCCTACCTCACGATCCACGGTCACCGCCGCGCGTTCGTGAAGGTGGGCCAGGGACCGGTCCTGCTGCTGCTCCACGGCCTCGGCTGCGACCACACGACGTGGACCCCCGTGATCGACACGCTGGCGCGGCGCTACACGGTGATCGCGCCGGACCTGCTCGGGCACGGCCTCTCCGACAAGCCGCGCGCCGACTACAGCGTGGGCGGCTACGCCAACGGCATGCGTGACCTGCTGACGGTGCTCGGCATCGACAAGGTGACCGTGGTCGGCCACAGCTTCGGCGGCGGCGTGGCCATGCAGTTCGCCTACCAGTTCCCCGAGCGCACCGAGCGGATGGTGCTGGTCGCCTCGGGCGGCCTCGGCGACGAGGTCAGTCCCCTGATCCGCGCCGTGTCGACCCCGGGCTTCCACCCCGTGATGGGGGTGCTCACGCTTCCGGGCGTACGTCACGTCGGACGCGCCGGGCTGCGCGGCCTGTCCCGGTTGCCCGGCCCGCTGACCCGCGACCTCGACGAGGTCGCCGCGATCTACGACAGCTTCCGCGACCCGGCCGCCCGCCACGCGATCCGTCACGTGGTGAAGGCCGTCGTCGACTGGCGCGGCCAGATCGTGTCGATGGCCGACCGGGCGTACCTGACCCAGGAGATGCCGATGGCGGTCCTGTGGGGCGAGCACGACCGGGTGATCCCGGTCAGCCACGCCGAGAAGGCGGCGCAGCTGGCACCGGGCGCCAAGGTGCGGGTCATCCCCAACGCCGGTCACTTCCCGCACAAGGACCACCCGCAGCGGTTCGCGCGGATCGTCCACGACTTCGTGCGGTCGACGCCACCGGCGACGTACTCCCGCAGCAAGTTCCGGACCCTGCTGCGAGCCGGCCGCGCGGTCGAGCACGACGCCACCGTGACCCGGATCAAGCCCGCCTGACGGACACGTCGCCGGTGCCGGCGCCTCGAACCCGCGGCTCAGGCACCTCCGCCGACACGCAGATCGTGGCGCGACCTACGCGTCGCCACCCTCCTGCTTGACGTCGGCGACCGCGGTGGGGTCGTCGATCCGGTAGCGGGCGAACGCCTCGGACACCGTGCCGCGGTCCACCTGGCCTGCGTCGGCCAGCGCCTGCAGCGCCTGCACGACCACCGACTGGGCGTCGATCCGGAAGTAGCGGCGCGCGGCCGGACGGGTGTCGGCGAACCCGAAGCCGTCGGCCCCGAGCACCCGGTAGTCGGCCGGGACCCACCGCGCGATCTGGAGCGGTACGGCGCTCATGTAGTCGGACACGGCGATGATCGGGCCCTCGGTGTCGCGGAACCGGTCGGTCACGTAGGCGGTCCGCTTGTCCTGGTCCGGGTGGAGCAGGTTCCAGTCCTCGGCCGAGACCGCGTCGCGGGCCAGCTCGTTCCAGGACGTCACGGACCAGGTGTCGGAGGTGACGCCCCACTCCTCGCGGAGCAGCCGGGCGGCCTCGTCGACCCACGGCATCGCGACGCCGGACCCGAGCAGCTGCACCCGCGGGCCGTCGCCGTCACCCCGACCCACCCGGTGGAGCCCCCTGAGGATGCCGTCGACGTCGACGTCCTCGGGCTCCGCGGGCTGGCTCACCGGCTCGTTGTAGACGGTGAGGTAGTAGATGACGTTCTCGGCGTCGGCGCCGTACATCCGCTCCAGGCCGGTCTGCATGATGTGGCTGAGCTCGTAGGCGTAGGCCGGGTCGTAGTGCACGACCGCCGGGTTGGTCGTCGCCAGCAGGGGCGAGTGCCCGTCGGCGTGCTGGAGGCCCTCGCCGGTCAGCGTGGTCCGGCCGGCGGTCGCGCCGATCAGGAAACCACGGGCGAGCTGGTCGGCCATGGCCCAGATCGAGTCGCCGGTGCGCTGGAAGCCGAACATCGAGTAGAAGATGTAGAACGGGATCATCGGCTCGCCGTGGACGGAGTACGACGACCCGACCGCGGTCGCGGAGGCCATCGAGCCGGCTTCCGAGATCCCCTCGTGGAGCATCTGGCCTTGCGCAGACTCCTTGTAGGACAGCAACAACTTGCGGTCCACCGATTCGTACTGCTGGCCGCCCGGGTTGTAGACCTTGGCGCTCGGGAACATCGAGTCCATGCCGAACGTGCGGTACTCGTCCGGCGCGATCGGGACGATGCGGTCGCCGATCTCGGGGTCCTTCATCCAGTCCTTGAGCAGCCGGACCAGCGCCATCGTGGTGGCGACCTTGTTCTTGCCCGACCCGTGCTTGAGCTCGGAGTAGACCGCGTCACCGGGCAGCTTCAGCGGGCTGGAGCGGTCGACCCGCCGGGGCACCGAGCCGCCGAGGGCAGCGCGACGCTCGAGCATGTACTGGATCTCCGGGGCGTCCGCGCCGGGGTGGAAGAAGGGGGCGATCTCGCTCTCGTCGATCTCCTTGTCGCTGATCGGCAGGTAGAGCCGGTCGCGGAACTTCTTGAGGTCGTCCTTGGTGAGCTTCTTCATCTGGTGCGTGGCGTTCTTGCTCTCCAGCGCGTCGATGGTCCAGCCCTTGATGGTGTGGGCGAGGATCACCGTCGGCTGGCCGACGTGCTTGGTCGCGGCGTCGAACGCGGCGTACACCTTGCGGTAGTCGTGGCCGCCGCGGGGGAGCTTCTCGATCTGGACGTCCGACATGTGCTCGACCATGGCGCGCAGCCGGGGGTCGGCCCCGAAGAAGTGGTCGCGGATGTAGGCGCCGGACTCGGTGTGGTAGGTCTGGAACTGGCCGTCGGGGGTGTTGTTCATCCGGTTGACCAGGACACCGTCGATGTCGCGGGCGAGCAGGTCGTCCCACTCGCGTCCCCAGACGACCTTGATGACGTTCCACCCGGCGCCGCGGAACTGCGACTCCAGCTCCTGGATGATCTTGCCGTTGCCGCGCACCGGCCCGTCGAGCTGCTGCAGGTTGCAGTTGATGACCCAGGTGAGGTTGTCGAGCTCCTCGCGGGCGGCGACGCCGATGGCGCCGAGCGACTCGGGCTCGGCCATCTCGCCGTCGCCCAGGAACGCCCAGACCCGCTGGCGAGAGGTGTCCTTGATGCTGCGGTTCTGGAGGTAGCGGTTGAACCGGGCCTGGTAGATCGAGTTGATGGCCGTCAGGCCCATCGACACGGTCGGGAACTCCCAGAAGTCGGGCATCAGCCGGGGGTGCGGGTAGGACGGCAGCCCGTTTCCGGCGCCGTGCTGGACCTCCTGGCGGAACCGGGAGAGCTGCTGCTCGGTCAGCCGGCCCTCGAGGAAGGCGCGGGCGTAGATGCCGGGCGAGCCGTGGCCCTGGATGTAGATCTGGTCGCCGCCGCCCGGGTGGTCCTTGCCGCGGAAGAAGTGGTTGAAGCCGACCTCGTAGAGGCTCGCGGAGGACTGGTACGTCGCGATGTGACCGCCGACCTCGAGGCCCTTCCGGTTGGCCGTGGACACGGTGATCGCGGCGTTCCAGCGGATGAAGGCACGGATCCGGCGCTCGATCTCCTCGTCGCCGGGGAACCAGGGCTCGCGCTCGGGCGGGATCGTGTTGATGTAGTCGGTGCTGCGCAGCGCCGGGACCCCGACCTGCCACTCGCGGGCACGCTCGAGCAGTCGCAGCATGATGTAGCGGGCGCGCTCGCGGCCTCGCTCGTCGACGAGCCCGTCGAAGGACTCCAGCCAGTCGGTGGTCTCGTCGGGGTCGATGTCCGGGAGCTGGGTCGGGAGCCCTTCGTGGATGACGGAGGGCGCCCGCTTCGTGCCGCGGTCCGGGCCCTCGTTCTTGCTCGTGTCGTCGTTCACGTGCCCATCGTCGCACGCGGCGAGCGGCCGCAAAATCTACCCAGCGGTAGCCCGTGCCGCCCGCTGACCAGCACGGACCCGGTGGTCGCGGGTTGCGCGCCCGCCCCAACTCCGCTGGACTACTGCCCACGTGAGCGCCCGCAGCCTGTGGACGCCCCGAGGGCCAGCGATGGTCGAGATGGATGGAATGGAGGAGCCGTGAGCTCGACGGCGGGCAGCGATGCCTCGCAGACCCCGGCGAGTGGGTCGGCGACGCCCGGACCGGCGGCACGCCTGGGCCTGACGGCCGGCGTGGTCGTCCAGGAGCTGGGCTGGGACTCCGACACCGACGACGACCTCCGGGTCGCCATCGAGGACGCCATCGACGCCGACATGGTCGACGGCGACTACGGCAACGTGGTGGACGCGGTCGTGCTGTGGTGGCGCGACGAGGACGGCGACCTGGTCGACGGGCTCGTCGACTCGCTGACCGACCTGGTGGGCGGCGGCGTCATCTGGCTGCTCACCCCGAAGGTGGGCCGGCCCAATTCCGTCGAGGCCGCCGACATCGCCGAGGCGGCCCCCATCGCCGGGCTGTCCCAGACCACCACGGTCGCGGTGAGCAGGGACTGGTCGGCGACCCGGCTGGTCGCTCCGCGGACGCCTGCGTAACCCGGGCCGGCGTCGGACCGTTCCACAGGAACCATGGCGATCCTCAGCGACCTGACCACGAGTCTCCGCGTCCTCGGGCGCTCCGGGATCATCCGGCCCTACTCACCGCGCAAGCTGGCCGGGCTCGCGGCGGTGCTCCTGAAGTGGGGGACCGGGCCGGCGGGCGGCTTCGCCAGCCTCGCCGTACGGGAGCCGCACCGGATCGGCCTGGTCGACGAGCTCGGTGAGCTCACCTTCGGCGAGATGCACCGTCGCAGCAACGCGCTGGCCCGTGGGCTGGCCGAGCTCGGCGTGTCCGAGGGCGACGCGGTGGCGCTGATGTGCCGCAACCACCGGGGTTTCGTCGACGCCACCATCGCCGTCGCCAAGCTGGGTGCCGACCTGCTCTACCTCAACACCGCCTTCGCCGGCCCGCAGCTGGTCGACGTGCTGGAGCGGGAGGCGCCGACGGTCGTGGTCCACGACGAGGAGTTCACCGGCCTGCTGGAGGGCGCCGACGTCGCCGAGCGGGTCCTGGCCTGGACCGACACGGAGACCGAGCTGGCCACCGTCGAGTCGCTGATCGCGAGCCACGACGACGCCGACCTCGCCGCCCCGGAGCGGCACGCCCGGATCGTGATCCTGACCTCCGGCACGACCGGGACGCCCAAGGGTGCGCCGCGCAACGAGGCCGGCATCGATGCCGCCGTCTCGCTGATGTCGCGGCTCCCGCTGC
Source organism: uncultured Actinomycetota bacterium (assembly GCA_963723945.1). GTDB lineage: Bacteria > Actinomycetota > Actinomycetes > Propionibacteriales > Nocardioidaceae > Nocardioides. Next base: position 109,152 of record CAVRSW010000019.1, on the reverse strand, counting down.
ACCACGGCTGGCGGACCCACATCGCGGCCCCGCTCTTCCACACCTGGGGCTTCGCCCACCTCGCGCTGGCGATGCTGCTCGGCTCGACCGTGGTCCTGCGCCGCAGGTTCGATCCCGAGGGTGCCCTCGCCGCGATCCAGGACGAGCGCTGCGAGTCGGTCGTCGTGATCCCGGTGATGCTGCAGCGGATCCTCGCCCTCCCCGAGGAGACGCTCGAGGCGTACGACCTGTCCCGCGTCGAGGTGGTCGCGGCGTCGGGCTCGGCCCTGCCCGGCACCTTGGCGCTGAGCTGGATGGACCACTTCGGCGACCACCTCTACAACATCTACGGCTCCACGGAGGTCGCGTACGCCAGCGTCGCCACGCCGGAGGACCTCCGCGAGGCGCCGTCCTCGGCGGGCCGCCCGCCGCACGCCACGGTGGTGCGGATCTTCGACGAGGACGGCCGGCCGGTGCCCGACGGCGAGACCGGCCGGATCTTCGTCGGCAACTCGATGCTGTTCGAGGGCTACACCGGCGGCGGCGGCAAGGACATGATCGAGGGCCTGATGGCGACCGGTGACGTCGGCAGGATCGGCGACGACGGCCGGCTCTACGTCGAGGGCCGCGACGACGAGATGATCGTCTCCGGCGGCGAGAACGTCTTCCCGCAGGAGGTGGAGGACTGCCTCGCCGGCCACGAGGCGGTCGCCGAGGCCGCCGCGATCGGGGTCGACGACGACGACTACGGCAAGCGGCTGCGCGCCTTCGTGGTGGTCCGCGACCAGCAGTCGGTCTCCGAGGACGACCTGCGTGAGCACGTCAAGTCCCACCTGGCCCGCTACAAGGTGCCGCGCGACTTCGTCTTCCTCGACGAGCTGCCCCGCAACGCGACCGGCAAGGTGCTGAAGCGGGACCTCGCCGAGCGGGCCGACGACGGAGCCGGGACCGCCGACGGCTGACCGGGGCCCGGGTGGGACACTGGGACCACCATGACCGGACTCTCTCTCGGTGGCCCCGCGCCCGACTTCACCTTGCGCGACCAGTTCGGGCAGGACGTCACGCTGTCCTCCTACCGCGGCACGAAGGCGGTGGCGCTGCTGTTCTTCCCGTACGCGTTCTCCGGCGTCTGCTCGGGCGAGATGGCGGGTCTGCGCGACCGGCTCGACGAGTTCATGACCTTCGACACCGAGGTGCTCGCGATCTCCTGCGACCCGGTCTACTCGCTGCGCGCGTTCGCCGACCAGGACGGGCTGAACTTCCCGCTGCTCTCGGACTTCTGGCCGCACGGCGCGGTGTCGAGCGCCTACGACGTCTTCGACCAGACGAAGGGGTCGCCGCGCCGCTCGTCGTACGTGGTCGACCGTGACGGCACGGTCCGCTGGTCGGTCCACAACGCCAATCCCGAGGGGCGCGACCTCGAGGAGCACCTGCGCCAGCTCCACGCACTGGTGTAGACCACCGGGGCGGTCCGGCGACCACGTTTCGCGTTTCGCGGGACGGGCCCGATCTGCCGTGGATATCGTCCGTACGTCGAGCCGCTGGTGACCCGAGACGCCAGCGGCTCGACCTTTTTCGTCCCCGGCTCCGGCTCCCGTAGTCTGTGGCGCGCCTGCTGGCACCTTCCAGGCCAGGCGTCGGTAGCTCAGCGGTAGAGCTCTCGGTTTACACCCGAGCGGTCGGCGGTTCGATCCCGTCCCGACGCACCACTCCTCCTGCCTCCGTGCCGGTCCAAATCCGTTGCCCGGGCCGCTCCGAACCCGACGTGTCGCGGGTCACATCAGGCCCGCGCATCCGAGGGAGGCACAGTCAGATGACCGAGACCAGCAGAAGGAAGTTCATCGCCGCCACCGGCGCCGGCGTGGCCGGCACCGTCGCGGTCGGCGGCACGGCCCACGCCGCCACACCCCGCTCCGACCGGGCCCAGGAGTCGGTGGTCGCCTACGTGGCCGACCACGGGTCGTCCGAGGTGCGGCTGCTCGTGGGCGAGCGGGAGGTGGTCCTCCAGGACCGCGACCTCGTCACCCGGATCCTCAACGCGGCGGGAGGTCGCTGACATGTCCTCCCACCGCGAAGCTCCCGAGATCGCCAAGGACCCGGTGGCCGACGGCACCGACACCTACGCGTTCGTCAGCCCCGACGACCCCGACACCGTCACGCTGGTCGCCAACTTCATCCCCCTCCAGCAGCCGAACGGGGGCCCGAACTTCTACGAGTTCGGCGACGACGTCCGCTACGAGATCCACGTCTCCAACCGGGGCAAGGGCGAGTCCGACATCGTCTACCGGTTCAAGTTCCGGACCGAGGTGCGCAACGACGGGACGTTCCTCTACAACACCGGGCCGATCAACGACATCGACGACCCGACCTGGAACCGGCCGCAGTTCTACTCCCTCACCCGGATCAGGGACGGCCGCTCCACCGTGCTGGGCGAGGACCTGCGGGTCCCGCCGGTCAACGTCGGCAAGCGCAGCACCCCCGACTACGCGAGGCTCTCGCAGCAGGCGATCCACGAGATCGGCCGGGGCCGCAAGGTCTTCGCCGGTCAACGGGCCGACGCCTTCCACGTCGACCTCGGCTCGGTGTTCGACCTCGGCGGGCTGCGCCCCTTCAACTCCGCGCACGCGTTCCCGCTGGCCGACATGGACGGCATCAACGCGGTGCAGTCCTACAACGTCCACACCATCGCGCTGCAGGTGCCGATCCGGCAGCTGACGCGCAACCGCACCCGGCCCCGCGACGTCAACGACCGCGCCGCCGTGATCGGCGTGTGGGCGACGGCCAGCCGTCGTACGTCGCGGATCTTCGACCCGGCCCAGGGCAGGTACGTCGCCCACGGCCCGTGGGAGCAGGTCTCGCGGCTGGGCAACCCGCTCTTCAACGAGGTGCTGGTCCCGATGGCCGAGAAGGACCGCTGGAACGCGCGCGAGCCCGCAGGTGACCGCCGCTACGCCCGCTACGTGAACCGGCCGGAGCTGCAGGGGCTGCTCCCGGCGCTCTACCCGGGCGTGTTCCCGCACCTCGCGGCGTACGACCAGCCGCGGGCCGACCTCCACGCGATCCTGCTGACCGGGATCCCGGAGGGCGTGGTCGACGGGTTCCAGAACTACACGGGTCCGGTGGAGTCCGACATGCTCCGGCTCAACGTCGCGGTCCCGCCCTCGGACCACCCCCGCGACCTCGGGCTCGTCGGTGGCGACGCCGCGGGCTTCCCCAACGGTCGCCGGATCAACGACGACGTCGTGACGATCGAGCTGCGGGCCATCGCCGGCCAGACCATCCCGCTGGTGGACCCGACCTACGAGCCGGACGCCGCCGCCAGTGCCGTCACCGACGGCACCAGCAACACCAACGCGGCGGTGACCGGGGCGTTCCCCTACCTCGGACTGCCGGGCGGTGGCTACCAGACCGAGCCCGGCACGACGCAGGCGTCATGAACACCCCAACCGACGACTCGCTGCGCTCGCCCTCGGCCGGGGACCCCGAAAAGCTGAGCGGACACTCGCACGAGAACCCGCACGCCGGTCAGGGGATGGTGATGCTCGACATCGGCGGCGACGTCGGTGCGCTGGTGGTCACGATGCCGGCGACGATGGTGGGCCAGGAGGTGGACATCCTGCCGGCCGGGTCCGTCCCGCGGGGGCACGTGCCCCACGTGGCGGTGGTCGACCGCCCGGTCGCGGGCGGGTCGGTGCCGTCGCTGGTGTTCCCCGACCTGCGTGAGGGGCGCTACGACCTGGCACCCAAGGGGACCCGGGACGTGGCGCTGACCGCGACCGTCCGCGGGTCCGAGGTCACGACGGCCACCTGGCCCGGCTGACCCGACGGCTCCGTCCGGGACCCCGTGGGGTGGTCCCGGGCGGTGCTCATGAGAGGGGTCTCATCGCGACCTCATGGAGGGCTCACCGCTGCCCGGGATGTTCTTCCCGACAGCAGAACCCCACCACGAGGAGCACCCCATGCAGCGCACCACCGTCACCTTCGGATCGGTCGGCATCACCGGCCTGGTCACCACCGCCCTGCTGGCCTGGCCGGTCACCTCGGCGTTCGCCGACGACGACACGGCGATCAAGCGCGACGAGGACACCCCGGACGTCGTCCTGGTCGCCGACGAGGACGACGACGACACGGCCGACCGGGTCGCCGCCGGCGGCGACACCGACACCCGCAGCCGCAACACCAGCGGCGCCGACTCGAACGACGGCACCCACAGCCGTCACACTGGTGTCAGCCGGGACCGTGACCGCAGCCGCGGTGACAAGACCCGGGACTGGACCCGCGACGGCGGCGACCGGACCCGGGACCACTCGGCCGCGCAGACCAACGACCGGTCACGCAACGACACCCGCCGCTGACCGGTTCCACGAGAGGACGTCGTGAGCGACCGTGAGTGACAAGGACGGCTGGCACTTCCGGCAGGGTGACGCGATCACCCCCGTGCTCACTGCGATGCGGCTGCTCGGGGGTGGTGCGGCGTACGAGGCGTACCTGGCCTTCGACGAGGTCACGTACGGCCCTGTCGTCGTCAAGGTCGTCCGACCCGACCAGGTGGCCGACGAGCAGACCCTGCGCGGCCTGGCCCGCGAGGTGGGGACGCTCGCCACCGTCAACCACCCGGTCGTGGTCCGGGGCCTGCGCCACCAGCTCGACGGCGAGCGGCCGCACGCCGTCCTCGAGCACATCGAGGGCCCCCGCCTCTCCAGCCTGATCCGCCGGCACGGCCGGCTGCAGGAGCAGCAGTACCTGCCGCTGGCGATCGAGGTGGCCGGTGCCCTGCACTACTTCCGCACGGTCGACGTCGTCCACCTCGACGTCAAGCCGAGCAACGTGATCATGGGCGCACCGGCGCGGCTGATCGACCTGTCGATCGCGCGGTCGCGGCAGCGGGCCAAGGGCTCGCGGCGGCTCGGCACCGACTACTACATGTCGCCGGAGCAGGCCGACCCCGAGACCCACGGGGGGCCCGGCCACGAGGCCGACGTGTGGGGCCTGGGCGCCACCCTCTTCCACGCCGTCGCCGGTCACCGTGCCTTCTCCCGGGGCGACCCCGATGCCGACCGGCTCAGCGAGCGCTTCCCCCAGCTGGTCGAGGATCCGCAGCCGCTGCCCGACGACGTGCCCGCGCCGGTCGCCGAGGTGATCCGGGCTGCCCTCGACCGGAATCCCGGCCACCGGCCGCTGCCCTCGGAGCTCGCCGACGCGCTGGAGCCCGTCGTGGCCGGACTGCCCACACCGCGGCTGACGTTCAAGGTCAGGCGTTGAGGCGGGAGGCCGCGATGCCGGCGGCCGACCTGCTGGACGGGACGGTGAGGATTCACGCCGGTGGAGCGCTCGCCCGGCCACGTCAGCCGGGACATGGGGCCGAGGCCGTAGACTGGCGGTCGACGAGAGGCGTGGCATGAGCCATGGGCAGTCGCACGACCTGAGGGTGTCCCTTCGAGAAGTCACCAGAGCCCGATCCGTGCTCGACGTGGCACGCACGCAGAGATCGCTGCGGGGGGTGGCCACCATGGAGCAGCAGGGGCTGCTGGCGGCACTGGAGGGCTACGCCCTCGCGCTGACCAGTCACGGACATCCGATGCCGTACAAGATGCGGAGCGAGCTGGCCATGTACCGGGCCATGTTCAACCCGACCCGACGGCACACCCGATGACCCGGGCGACTCAGGTGTTGAAGCGGTAGCCCATCCCGCGCACCGTGGTGATCGCCGTCGCGCCGAACTTCTTGCGCAGGTAGCCGACGTAGACGTCCACCACGTTGGAGCCGGGGTCGAAGTCGAGGCCCCACACGTGGTCGAGGAGCTGCTCGCGCGAGAGGACCTGACCCGCGTTGCGCATGAAGATCTCGGCCAGCATGAACTCCCGGCTCGAGAGGTCGGTCTCCCGGCCGCCGACCGCAGCACGCCGGGTCCGCAGGTCCAGGCGTACGCCGCCGGCCTCGATGGCGTCTCGCGGTCCGCTGCCGTCGCCGTCCTGGGCCTGCCGCAGCCGGAGCCGGACCCGGGCGAGCAGCTCGGCGAACCGGAACGGCTTGGGCATGTAGTCGTCGGCCCCGCCCTCGAGCGCGGTCACCGTGTCGGTGACGGAGTCACGGGCGGTCAGCACGATCACCGGCATCCGCGACCCCTGCGACCGCAGCCGGTCGAGCAGGTCGAACCCGTCGAGGCGGGGGAGCCCGATGTCGAGCACCATCAGGTCGAACTCGCCACTCAGGGCGTGGTCGAGGCCCACGAGGCCGTCGTCGGCGACGACGGTCGCGTGACCGTCGGCGCCCAGACCCTTGGCCAGGAAGGAGGCGATGCGGGTCTCGTCCTCGACGATCAGGATGCGGGCCATGGTGCCTCCGGGTCGATGGGCAGGATGATCACGAAGCGCGCGCCGGGGGAGTGTCCCGGATCCAGCTCGACCCGGCCGTGGTGGGCCTCGGCGATGGCCCGGACGATCGAGAGCCCCAGGCCGAACCCCTCGTCGCCGGGGTCGGAACACGCTGCGCCCGAACCGCGCGAAGACGTGGTCGCGGTCCGACTCGGGCACCCCCGGCCCGGTGTCGCGCACCCAGATCCGGACCGTCCCGCCGTCGGCCGCCGACCCGATCGCCACCTCCGCGCCCTCGTCGGTGTGCTTCACCGCGTTGTCGGCGAGCTGCAGCACCGCCTGGGTGACCCGCTGCTCGTCGAGCGGTACGACCACGTCGCCGGTCTCGTCGAGGACCCAGTCGCGGTCCGCGAGGCCGCGCGCCTTGGACAGCAACGTGTGGGTCAGCCGCTCGAGGCTCACCGGCGCCGCCGTGAGGAAGTCGGGGCGGTCGGACTTGGCGAGCAGGACCAGGTCTCCGACCAGCCGGGACATCCGGTCGGTCTCGTCGAGCAGCAGCTGCCGGGTCTCCTCGACCTCCCGTGGGTCCTGGGCGTCCATCAGCTCGAGGTGGCCCTGCAGGATCGTCAGCGGCGTCCTGAGCTCGTGGCCGGCGTCGTCGAGGAACTGCCGCTGCCCCACGAACGCGTGCTCGAGCCGCGCCAGCATGTCGTTGAGGGTGCGGGTGAGGGCGGTGAGGTCGTCGTTGCCGCGTTCGGGGATCCGTCGCGACAGGTCGGTCTCGCCGATCTCCTCGGCGGTACGCCGCAGCTCGGTCAACGGTGCCAGCAGCTGCCCGGACCGCCACATCGCGAGCAGCGTGATCAGGCCGAGGAAGAGCAGCGTCAGCACCGCGTACGTCTGGATCGTGCGGTGGAGCTCGCTGCGCGGAGGGGGCGCCGGGGAGACGCGGTGACGAAGGCGACCAGCGGCAGCGTGAGCACCGTCGCGAGCAGCACCTTGGCGATTCCGGACATGACGAGGAGTCTGGGAGCCGGGCGTGGACTGGCGATGAGCCCGGGATGAGAGGTCTCTCATGGTCGAGACACGACCACCCCGGGAGGCTGCCCCGTCGCGCACCAACGCGCGACCAACGTCGCCGTGTCTAGAGTGACGGACGTCACCAACCCGGAGGAGGACCGATGATCGTCCCGTTCAGCGTCTCCGACTTCCTCGACCGTGCCGTGACCGTCTACGGCGACCGCACGGGCGTGGTCGACGAGCCGGACCAACCGGCCCCGTCCCTGGGCGAGCTGACGTACGCCGAGCTCGGCGCGCGCGCTCGACGGATGGCGGCGAGGCTCGACCAGCTCGGCGTGGGGGTGGGCGAGCGGGTCGCCGTCGTCTCCCACAACAGTGCCCGTCTGCTGACCGCGTTCTTCGGGGTCGCGGGCTACGGCCGGGTGCTGGTCCCGGTGAACTTCCGGCTGCGACCCGACGAGGTGCGCTACATCGTCGGCCACTCCGGCGCCACGGTCCTCTACGTCGACCCCGAGCTCGACGAGGCGCTGGCGTCCGTGGAGGCGGAGCACAGGTTCGTGCTGGGCGACGACGACGCGCTGTTCGCCGGCGAGGACGCCGACCCGCAGCCGTGGGAGCCCGACGAGAACGCGACCGCCTGCATCAACTACACCTCCGGGACGACCGCCCGCCCCAAGGGCGTCCAGATCACCCACCGCAACATCTGGGTCAACGCGGTCACCTTCGGGCTGCACGCCGGTGTCACCGACCGGGACGTCTACCTGCACACCTTGCCGATGTTCCACGCGAACGGCTGGGGGATGCCGTTCGCGATGACCGGGCTGGGCGTGCCGCAGATCGTGCTGCGCAAGGTCGACGGCGCCGAGATCCTGCGCCGGGTCGAGAAGCACGGCGTCACCGTGATGTGCGCCGCTCCGGCGGTCGCCGCGGCCGTGCTGGAGGCCGCCCAGGACTGGGAGGGCGAGATCCCCGGCCGCGGCCGGGTCCGGATCATCATGGCGGGGGCGCCGCCGCCGACCAAGACCGTGGTCCGGGTCGAGGAGGAGCTCGGCTGGGAGTTCGTGCAGATCTACGGCCTCACCGAGACCTCGCCGCTGCTGACGTTCAACCGGACCCGCGCAGAGTGGGACGGCCTCGACGCCGAGGAGCGGGCGCGGCTGCTGACCCGGGCGGGTGCGCCGGCGCTCGGCGTACGCCTGGAGGTCGACAAGGAAGGCGAGGTGCTCGCCCGCTCCAACGTCGTGCTCGAGGGCTACTGGGACCAGCCCGAGGAGTCGGCGCGGTCGCTGGAGGGCGGCTGGTTCCACACCGGTGACGGCGGCGTGCTCGGCGACGACGGCTACCTGACGATCTCCGACCGCAAGAAGGACGTCATCATCACCGGCGGCGAGAACGTCTCCTCGATCGAGGTCGAGGACGTGCTGTTCTCCCACCCGGCGGTCGCCGAGGTGGCGGTGATCGGGGTGCCGAGCGAGAAGTGGGGCGAGACCATCAAGGCGCTCGTGGTGCTCGCCGAGGGTGAGCAGGCCACCGAGGCGGACCTGATCGCCTGGTGCAAGGAGAAAGCGGCGGGCTACAAGGCGCCGACGTCGGTCGAGTTCCGCGACGAGCTCGCCCGGACCGCGACCGGCAAGCTGCAGAAGTTCAAGCTGCGCGAGGAGTACTGGAAGGGCTACGACCGGCAGGTCAACTGACACGCGTGCTCGGATAGCCTCTCGGCCATGCCGAGCCTGCGCGAGGTCGTCGACCTGGTCCACGGGTGGTACCCCCCGCACACCGCCGACGCCTGGGACGCGGTCGGACTGGTCTCGGGCGACCCCGACGACGACCGGGTGGCCCGGGTGCTGCTCGCCGTCGACCCCGCGCCTGCCGTGGCGCAGGAGGCGGCCGAATGGGGCGCCGACCTGCTGCTGGTCCACCACCCGCTGTTCCTGAAGGGCGTGCACGGGGTCGCCGCCACCACGCCGAAGGGCCGCACCCTGCACACGCTCACCCGGGCAGGCTGCGCGCTCCTCACCGCCCACACCAACGCCGACCAGGCCGCGGGCGGCGTCTCCGAGGCGATGGCGGACGCGCTGGGCCTCACCGGCACCCGGCCACTGCTCGCGGCCCCGGCCCCTGCCATGGACAAGCTGGTCGTGTTCGTGCCGACGGGCGAGGCGGACCGGGTCCGGACCGCCCTCGCCGAGGCGGGTGCCGGCCGGATCGGTGACTACGACCAGGCGTCGTTCTCGAGTGCCGGCGAGGGGCGGTTCCGGCCGCTCGACGGGTCCGCGCCGACCGTCGGCGAGGTCGGCCGCGCCGAGGTGGTCGACGAGGTCCGGGTCGAGGTGGTGCTGCCGCGCCGGCTCCGGGGCAGCGTGATCGCCGCGGCGCTCGCCGCCCATCCCTACGAGGAGCCGGCCTACGACGTCGTCGAGCTCGGCGACCCCGGTCGGTCGGCGACCGGCACCGGCCGGATCGGCGACGTCGAGCCGATGACCCTGCGGGAGCTCGCCGGACGGATCTCGGCCGCGCTGCCCGCCACCACGCAGGGTGTCCGGGTCGCCGGCGACCCGGACCGCGTCGTACGTCGGGTGGCGCTCTGCGGCGGGGCGGGCGACTTCCTGCTCGACGCCGTCCGCGACACCGACGCCGACGTCTACGTCACCAGCGACCTGCGCCACCACCCGGCGTCGGAGTTCCGTGAGCACGACGGTCCGGCCCTGGTCGACGTCGCCCACTGGGCGGCGGAGTGGACCTGGCTGCCGGTGCTCCGGGAGCGACTGGCGGGAGCACTGGGCGATACGGTGGAGATCCGGGTGAGCACGCTGGTCACCGATCCCTGGCAGTTCCGCACCTGAATCCGAGGAGCCACACCCTGAAAGCCGATCCCTTCGCCCAGCTCAAGCTGCTCGACGTCCAGGAGCTCGACTCCCGCGCCGACCGGTTGCGCCACCAGCTGGCCCACCTGCCCGAGCACGCCGAGATCCAGCAGCTCACCGCGAGCCGCGCCGACCTCGACGACGGCGCCCGCGACGCGGCGATCGTCGTGGAGGACCTCGCCGCCGAGCAGGCGAAGGTCGACGCCGACGTCGAGCAGGTCAAGACCCGGCGTACGCGCGACCGCGACCGGATGGACCAGGGACTGGTGGCCAACCCCAAGGACCTGCAGCGGATGCAGCACGAGCTGGAGTCGCTGGAGCGCCGGATCACCTCGCTCGAGGACCAGGAGCTCGAGGTCATGGAGCGGCTCGAGGAGGCACAGAAGACCCACGCCGACCTCTCCGGCCAGGTCCTCGAGGCCGACGACCGGCTGGCCCGGCTGGCCGCCTCGCGCGACGAGAAGTCCGCCGCGCTCGACGCCGAGCTGGCCGAGGTGCTGGCGGCCCGGGCACCGGCGGTGGCCGGCATGCCCGAGGACCTGCTCTCCCTCTACGACCGGCTGCGCGAGCTCAAGGGCGGCGTGGGCGCTGCCGCGCTGCGCGCCCGCGAGTGCGGCGGCTGCCGGCTCTCGCTGGACCCGGCCGAGCTGACGCGGATCCGGGGTGCCTCCATGGACGAGGTGATCCGGTGCGAGGAGTGCCAACGGATCCTCGTCCGCACCTCGGAGAGCGGGCTCTAGGTGCCGGGTGCCCCCACCACGCTGGTGCTGGTGCGGCACGGGGTCACCGAGCACACGACCGGCAAGCGGTTCTCCGGCGGGCTCGCGGGGTCCGACCCCGGGCTGTCGGACGAGGGGCGCGCCCAGGTGCGTTCGGTCGGGGAGTGGCTGGCGCCGCTGTCCGACCGGATCGACGCGATCGTCACCTCGCCGGTACGCCGTACCCGTGAGTCGGCCGAGGTGCTCGCGCCCCTGCTGGGCCGGGAGGTCGCGGAGGAGCCGGGGTTCGCCGAGATGGAGTTCGGCGCCTGGGACGGCCTCACCTTCGACGAGGTCGGCGAGCGGCACCGGGAGGACCTCGAGGCGTGGCTCGGCTCCGTCGACATCGCCCCGGGCGGCACGGGCGAGTCGCTGCGGGCCGTCGAGGAACGCGTGCTGGCCGCCCGGGACCGATGTCTCGCCGAGCACACCGGCCGCACGGTCGTGGTCGTCAGCCACGTGACGCCGATCAAGACGATGGTGGCTCACGTGATGGAGGCACCGCTGCAGTCGCTCTACCGGATGGAGCTGGCGCCGGCGTCGGTCACGGTCCTCGCGTTCTGGCCGCCGGAGGGCGACCACGGATCGTGGGCGTCGGTGCGGCTGCTCAACGCGCTCCCGCCGGACCGGTCGTGGCTCGGCGAGCCGCCCCGCTGGTGAGGGAGGCCCACGCCCGGGCAGGCGTGGTCGTGGAGTACAAAGGACCAGGTTGGATCCCGCTCGCGACGGGGTACGGGTCCACCGCTGGCTCTCGGGAGGGCGGAGCCACCGAGGGAGTGAGTGGATGCGGGAGCAAGGATCGGGCTACCTGTCCCGGCCGGCGCCGAGCGGTCTCGCCGATGTCATCGAGCTCGTCCTCGACAAGGGCATCGTCGTCGACGCCTACGTCCGGGTCTCGCTCGTGGGCATCGAGCTGCTCACCGTCGACGCGCGCATCGTGGTGGCGAGCGTCGACACCTACCTGCGGTTCGCGGAGGCCACCAACCGGCTCGACCTGAGCGACAAGGGCGGCAAGAACCCGCTCGACATGGTCGGCGAGGGGGTTGCGGAGGTGACCGAGACGGTGGCGGACAAGGTCGTGGAGGGCAAGGTCGAGGGTGTGGTGGACCCCGCCAAGAAGGCGGTCGGTGGCGCGGTCGAGAAGGTGGCGGACGCCGCCGAGACCGTCGCGGACAAGGCGGAGGACGTGGTCGAGCGGGTCCGCCCCGACCAGTAGGGCCAGGCGCCGCTCAGACCTCGCTGACGACCACGTCGAGCTGGGTGCCGCGAGCCGAGGTCGAGCCCTCCTCCACCTTCCAGCCGAGGTCGCGCAGCAGGTCCGCCAGCGCGGCGGGCGTACGCGGGTCGCGGCCGTCCTCGAGCAGCGCGCGCACCAGCCTGCCCTTGGTCGCCTTGTTGAAGTGGCTGACCACCTTGCGCACCCCGTCGGCCTCGTGGAGCACCCGCACGGTGGCCACCCGGCGTCCCAGCTCGGCCGGTGGCCGCCAGAACCCGGCGTACGTGCTGGAGCGCAGGTCGACCAGCAGGCCACGCCCGAGCGACTCGGTGACCGCGCCGGCGAGCGGCTCGCGCCACGCCGCGGCGACCGGTCCCAGGCCGGGGAGTGTCGTGTCCCCCGGGAGCCGGTAGGCCGGGATCCGGTCGGTCGGCCGGAGCAGCCCGAAGACCGACGAGGTGACGGCCACCCGGGTGGCGGCGCGACGTCGGGCCGCGGGGGAGAGGCCGGGGAGGTCGAGCGCGTCGTACAGCACCCCGGTGTAGACCCGGTCGGCGCGCGCCGTCGGCGCGCTCAGCAGCCGCTGGTTGCGCTGGAGCAGGTCGGTCTGGGTGTGCCCGATGCCGAGCAGCGCCGGCGCGTCGTCGCGTCGGCTGGCCGCGACCAGGGCCTCGACCACCCGGCGGCGGGCGTCGGTCAGGGACGGGTGGGAGAGCACCCCGAGGTCGAGCGGGGCGCCGCGCCGTGGCGCGGTCTTGCCCTCGCTCGGAGGCAGCAGGATCAGCACGGGCGCAACGTTAGGGTGCTGTGCATGGCGAGCAGTCGAGTGGTCAGGCTCCGGTCCCGCGGTCGCGAGCAGGGTGGCGGTGGCGTCGCCGCCGAGCTGGCCCACGGGATCGAGCAGATCCAGGCCGAGCTGGAGGTCACGGCCGACTTCCCTCCGGAGGTCGAGGAGGCCGCGCGGTCCGCGGCCGCCGCCCCGCGACTCCCCGGCCTGGACCGGACGGACCTCGAGCTGCTCACGATCGATCCGGCGTCCGCCCGGGACCTCGATCAGGCCCTGCACCTCGAGCGGGACGGCGACGGCTACGTCGTCCACTACGCGATCGCCGACGTCGCCGCCTTCGTGACCCCCGGCGACCCGGTCGATCAGGAGGCGCACCGCCGCGGGGAGACGCTGTACGGCGCGGACGCCAAGGTGCCGCTCCACCCGACGGTCCTCTCCGAGGACGCCGCCTCGCTGCTGCCCGACCAGGACCGCCCGGCGCTGCTGTGGACGATCCATGTCGACGACTCCGGTGAGGGCACCGACGTCACGGTCGAACGCGCCATGGTGCGCTCCCGCGCCCAGCTCGACTACGACTCCGCGCAGCGGCAGATCGACGACGGCTCCGCGCCCGAGACGCTGCGGCTGCTCCGGGAGGTCGGCGAGCTGCGGCTGGAGCGGGAGGCCGCGCGGGGCGGGGTGTCGCTGCCGCTGCCCGAGCAACAGGTCGAGCTCGACGGCGACACGGTCGACCTCGAGTTCCGCTCGATGCTGCCGGTCGAGCAGTGGAACGCCCAGATCTCGCTGCTCACGGGGTTCGCCGCGGCGTCGCTGATGGTCTACGCGCGGGTGGGGCTGCTCCGGACGCTGCCGCCGGCGGACCCGCGCGACGTGAAGCGGCTGCACCGCTCGGCTCGCGCGCTGGGCATCGAGTGGCGGGCCGAGCAGCTCTACCCCGACTTCATCCGGACCCTCGACCCGGAGCAGCCCCACCACGCCGCGATGGTCGTGGCGTGCACCCGACTGCTGCGTGGCAGCGGCTACGTCGCCTTCGACGGTGAGGTGCCCGCCGACCCGCAGCACGCCGCGCTGGCCTCCGAGTACGCCCACGTCACCGCGCCGCTGCGCCGGCTGGGCGACCGCTACGCCGGTGAGGTGTGCCTGGCGCTCTGCGCGGGCGAGGACGTGCCCGGCTGGGTGACCGAACGGCTCCACGGCCTGCCCGCCACGCTGCAGCACTCGGGCCAGCGATCCCGGCGCTACGAGCGCGCGGTCCTCGACCTGGTCGAGGCGGCGCTGCTGCGCGGGCGGGTGGGGGAGCAGTTCGCAGGGGTGGTCGTCGATGTCGACGACGGGGACCACACGCGCGGCACCGTCACGGTCGCGGACCCGGCGATCGAGGCCCCGGCGCGCGGGCGGGACGGGGATCTCCCGCTCGGCGAGGAGGTGGTGGCGACGCTGACCGACGCCGACCTCCAGCACCGCCGGGTGGAGTTCTCGGTCGGCTAGCTGACCTGCGGGCACAGGTCTGGTCCACCAAAGCCCGGACAGCGGCCGGGACCTCGCCCTACGCTGTGGCTCCCCCCTGATCCCCCCGATCCCGGGGCTCCCCCTGATCCCCCCGATCCCGGCGAATTGGTGAACGACATGCCCACCACCCCCCGGCGCCGCGTCTCCGCGTGCCTTTTCCTGCTCCTCCTCTCCCTGCTGGCGGTGGTCCCGCTGACCACCACCCCTGCCTCCGCGCGAGCCGGGGCGGCGCTCTCGGTGTCACCGCAGCACTACATCGGGGGACAGCGGCTCACCTTCGAGGGCAACATCGGTGCCCGCGGCGAGCGACGGGTGAAGCTCCAGATCAACCTGAGCCGTCCCGGGGACGAGTGGAAGGACGTGGACGACTTCCGGGGCGCGATGACGCAGCGTGACGGCGACTTCAGCTTCGGCTACACCGCGCCCGCGATGTTCGGCATCCGGATGCGGGTCGCGTCCGGGCGGCTCAGCACCCCGCCGATCACCTTCCAGGCCGACTCGCAGGACCTCGTCGTCGAGGTGCTGAGCGGGGAGCCCGGCCTCGACCCCGGGCAGGTCCTGGCGGCCGAGCCGTTCCGGGTCGAGGTCGACACCACGCCCAACAGCGACGGCGAGCGTGACCTGGCCCGGCGTACGGACCTGCCGCCGCCGGCCCACCCGGGCCGGGTGCTGACCCTGCAGCGACGTACGGTCGACCAGGTCGGCGTCCCGTCCTACGCCAACCAGTGGACGACCGTGGACACGACCACCTCGAACGCGCAGGGCAAGGGCGTGTTCACCGGCGTCGAGACCGACCAGGACACCGTCTACCGGGTCCGCCAGGAGGACTGGACCGAGGGCGGCAGCAAGATCGGCTGGTACCCCTCCTTCCCCACGTACGTCGACGTCGTCAGCGGCGCGCGGGCAGGCTCCGCCCGGACGGCGGCACAGCCGGTCGCGGGACGCGCGACCGCTGGCAGCGTCCCCGTGACCTTCAAGGACGTCGCCTCGACGACCGCGGCCGAGACCTATCAGTGGCGCCCCTCGCTGTGGGACTACGGCTGGACGTACGGCGAGTCGCTGACCGACGGACCCAGCCGGGGCTCGGACCCGGTCGGCTGGTGGGTCGACTGGACCGACGGCACCGGCCGTGCGGCCAAGCACAACGGCGGCGTGATGCTGGACACGCAGCGCCAGAACACCGACGAGCAGCCCGGGAGCCGTGGCACCACCGCCGTGACCATGCGCGGAAACCCGATGAAGTACGGCCGCTGGGAGGTGCGGATGCGCACCAAGTCGACCGAGAACCACGCGTACGACCCGCACGTGCTCATCGAGCTGGTGCCCGACGACCCCGCCGACTACCACTGCGGTGCGCAGACCATCACGGTCGCCGACTTCACCCCGCACGGCTCCGACGTGGAGGTCGGCGCCAAGGCCCTGGCCGGCGCGAAGAAGTGGACCCGGACGGTGCGGGACGCGTGGAAGAACGGCAGCTCCACGGCGTTCGGGGTCGAGGTGACCCGGGGTCACATCACGTGGTTCATCGAGGGCAGGGTGGTCGCGACCGTCAAGAGCCAGGCGGCGGTCTCCGACGTCCCGATGACGCTGCGGCTCTCGCTGGCCGGACGTGGGCTGGACGAGATCAACCGCACCCAGGCCATCTCCGACTGGCAGCGCGGCTACTCCCTCGAGCGCGGTGCCCAGAAGACCAACGGGGCCCCGATGCAGCAGGGCACCCACGCCGGCGGCTGCTGACCATTCCGGACGGGAGTACGGTCCGGGGATGGCCGACGTCGATCCGGAGACCCACGCGCTCGCGGTCGCGGTGCAGGGTGCCGTCGACGCGGTGACCCGGCTGCACCACCAGCAGGAGGTCACCGACCTCGCGTCGCTGCTCCGCCAGGAGCTGTCCCGGCGGGGTGTCGACGTCGACGACGAGGAGTGGCTGGACGAGGCGGTCGGCCACATCCGCGACGGCCACCCGCTCGTCGTGGACGAGGCGGACTGACCTCCGGGCGAGGCCATCGTCCGTGGGACGTGCCACCGCCCGCGGCGGCCCGTGGGGCCGCGGGAGCGAATGGGCCGGCCGCTCCCTCGCGGGAATCCGGTCGAAAAATCACCCGTGGGGGTGTAGGACAACCGAGATCTGGCTGGTCTAACTTTTGGCCGTCCGACTGTTCCAGGCTGGTCACGCGGGGGATGAGCAGACATGGAGGGGCCGCAGGTGCGGGGGAATTGTGGCCGCGCCGGACATCACCGCGGCCGTTCTCTGCCCACTGGCGCCGAGGGCGGCCGCGGTTTCCGGTCCGGCCTCGCAGCGTATTTACGCCTCGACCGCGGTTCCATACTGTTGACGGCAGGGAGGGACCAGTGGCGGCGTGGGGCCGCCGTGTCCCCCGCGCGGGGGTATCGCGCCGACGACGGACCCAACCAGCCCTCGCCGTCTGGTTCGCTGGGCGGCGGGGTCTCAGGGTGCCGGGAGCCGCGCAGCAGCCTAGGCACACAGCCCGTACAGGCGTACGGTCGAGGCAGTGCTGGCGCCCTAGACCCCGACGCAGCTCTCATCGCATTCAGTTCAGCAGCTCAAGGCCTGTACTGGCCAACCTGTCGGGGACCTGACGTCCAGGCAGCTCGCCAGGGATTGGGGGGGACCCGCGGCTGTCCTGGACGCCGGGGCCTGCGCAGGTCACCGATCCGACGTCGACGGCGGAGGCATCGTGAGCCGCGTACCCCTGCCCCGGTCCATCCATCTGCAACGCCCGCTCATCGGCACGACAGTGCCCCAGATCCGAGCCACCTGATGGCACAGACCTGGGGCACAGTCGCCTCCGTGTCGCGGCGGTCGCGACCGCACTCTTCTCGGGGCATGACCGACCGCGTTCCGGCATGAGCGGCAGCTTCGCCACGCCGTGTGCTGTTCACCGAGGCCCTCAGGTCAACAGCTTCCAGTGCCCCTCTGACACAACCTCGACGGCGCCGTCGACCACCTTGATGGCCGTCTGGTCGTCGATGGCGTAGGCGGGGCCGGAGATGCCGGCGGCCCATTGCTCCGCCTCGGCCATGGAGTTGCCAGTCGTGCCGTCCTGAGCCAGGTGGGGACAGATCGAGAAGTCGACGAGTCCCAGCGTGGTGTCGTCACCGGTCGGTGGTTTCCACTGGATGAAGTCCTCCCCGACCTCGGGGGTCATCACCATGCTGCCGGCGCTCAGTCCCACCCACACCGTGTCTCCCAGCTCAGGAAGCAGGTCCACGAGTCCGGACTGCCGCATCCAGTAGCACAGGTAGAGGACGTCGCCGCCGGCTGCAAGCAGGACGTCCGTCTCCCGGACCAGCGGCACCCAGCGCTCCTCGTCGATGCTGGGCAGCGCGGTGAGCTCGAGCACTCCCATCGACTTCCAGCCCAGGTCGACCATGGGATTCCCGGATGTCCCGCTGATGAACCGCCAAGCCTTTTCGCCGGGGCCGACCCAGGGGTGCCCGTACTGCGCCGTGGGGATGCACAGGGCGCTCGAGTCGGCGATCGGCTTGCCCAGCAGATCGACCAGCGCCTCGCGGATGCTGGTGTTGGTGACGCCCCCGGACGTGAGAAGAAGCTTCACGATTCCCCCCGATTCGATCTCGATGGATTGAGTGGCTATACGGACCTGGCGCCACCGCGAGACTCATCGCATGCTGAACCTGTCAAAACGCATCTGCAACCATCGCTGCGGACGTCAGCCTCCAGCACACGCAGACGCACACCGCACGGGCGGGATGCTCACGGACCGCGGGAGACCATGATCTTCTGCGGCGCCGCATCCTGTTGCATCCAGGTCACCTGGGTCGCGCCGCCGGGGGCCCCGGAGACCGCCGGAGACATCGGGGAGGCTCCGGTCGTCGTCGCCAAGCTCCGGCGACGTCCCAGGCTGCCATCGGCGTTCAGGTGCCGCACCCAAAGAACGGTGGCGTTGAGGTGCGTTTCCCACTCCTCCCACACGGCGACCAGGGCACCATCTGCGCTCACGGCGATCCCACCCGACTGCACGACGTCGGCGTCGCCCAGGCCCCGGATGCTGGACAGCACTCCGCTCGCGGACAGGCGGCGGATCCGGACGTACTCGGAGGCGCCGGGGTTGCCGGCATGGTGCCAGAGCACGACGGCATTTCCGTCGGCATCGAGTGCGACGCGCCCTGACCCCGGACCCACCGAGCCGAACCCGCTGATGGCGTGGATCTTGCTCCCGAGCACGTCGTCGGCCGACATCTGCCGCACCATGACGGACGAGTGGATCCCATTGGGGGAGATCCACGTCAGGACCGCGTCGCCGTCCGGGTCGACCGCGACCTCAGGGGCGGAGGCGTCGACCGCCGCGGCAGAGACGTTGCGAAGTGGTCCGCGGGTCCCGTCCAGTGCGAGCCGGCGGGCCTGGACCCGATTGGTCGTGCCGTCGTCGAGCTGCCACGCGACCAGAGCGTGTCCATCGGCGCTCACCGCGACCTGAGGACTCGTTGACATGCCGGGGCCCTGCGACAGGTTCCGAGTGGCACCCAGCACCCCTCCAGCAGTGATCGTCCGGCCCTGGATCCGTGCCGAAGCGCCGTCGCTGCTGCTCCACACGACGAAGGCATCCCCGGCGGGGTCCATGGCGATCCTGGCGGTGCTGGCGTCGACCGTCCCCGACGACAGTGTCCGGACCGGACCGACCGTGCCCGAAGGAGAGATCTCTCGGGCCTGGATCCGCCGGTGGGTGCCGTCGCTGCGGTCCCAGGTCACCACCGCGCGGCCGTCGGCCGTGATCGCGACCTGAGGGGTATGGGCATCCGCGCCCTTGGCGGACAGCGTCAGCGTCGGTCCCATGACGCCGGTCGCCGAGACCCGGCGTGCCTGGACGCGGTACCCGTCGATCGCCCGGCTCCAGACCACGACCGAGTCGCCGTCGGCGTCGACCGCGACATCCGGCCCGTCGGTGTACCCGACGCCGGCCGACGACACCAGCGCACCGTCTGTGAACGTGGCGTGCGCGAGCTGGGGCGTCACCAAGACCAGAACGGCGGCCGCGCAGGCCGGGGCAAACCCACGCCGTGTTCCCGGGAATCCATTCATCTGACGTGTCCATCCCTGCAGCAATCGTCCGTGTTCCTGGCCCGGACGCTACAGGCCCGGGCAGCACCGTGCCGGAGAGTCGTCGCAGCGGTGGCACTGGCGGACCGTCGCGACGTGGGTGCGGCACTCGGTGCGTTGCGAGTCGACCACCGTCCGCGGGCGCCTGACCGATGCCTCTGGGCGGGTCAGCGGGGTTGTGGCGAACGGGCCGGCCTGTAGGCCGGGTCCTGTCCCGTCGTACGTCTCCGCACTCCGGGGGCGACCATCCATCTAGGACGACCGTTGCCGGCCGCCTCAAGCGGTCCACCCGCGTGCTCGGGCGGGCAGCCCTCGATCGCACGCGCGTCCGGTGCCTCCCAGAATTCAGGTGGCACCGGACTTCTCGACCTTGCTCCAGGTGGGGTTTGCCGAGCCGGTCCGGTCACCCGGACCGCTGGTGGTCTCTTGCACCACCGTTTCACCCTTACCGCCTGGTCCCGACGATCCTGCTGCCAGCACCGGGCGGCGGTCTGTTCTCTGTGGCACTGTCCCGCGGGTTGCCCCGGGTGGCTGTTGGCCACCACCTCGCCCTGTGGAGCCCGGACCTTCCTCGGCACCCTCCCGGAGGAGCGTGACGCGGTCGCCCGGCCGGCCCGTTCGCACTGCACATCCTAGGGGGTGGAGCTCGGCGACGCGGGAGCGGATCGGTGACGAGGTCACCGCTGCGGTCACCACGTCGGCGCGTCACGAGCAGGGCGCCGGCACCAGCGGTGCCGGAGCCGGCACCCAAGGTAAGCCCAAGGGTGCCGCGCCACCCTCGGGTCGAAATCGTGGGCGCGCGGGGGGTGCGCCTCAAGGGGGATGGTCATGGAATCGATTTCTCGTCGCAGTCTCTTGCAGATGGGTGGCGTCGGCGCGGGGGTGACGGTGCTGGGAGCCACGGTCCCGTTCGGCCAGTCGGTCAGCACGGCCGACTGGATCAGCACCTCGGCGAAGCCGGCGCTCTTCAAGCGCCGGATGCCGGTGCCGACCCCGCTGCTGCCGACGCCCATGACCGACGAGCACGGCGACTACCTCATGTACGAGATCACCGAGCGCTCGGCGGCGATGCAGGTGCTCGACCCGGGCGCACCCGCCACCACGATGTTCGGTTACGGCGCGGTCGGCGGAGACCCCACGGTGCCGGGGCCGCTCATCAAGGTCGACCAGAACACGCGAGTGAAGCTCCGGGTGCGCAACGAGCTGCCGCCCGTCCACCCGACGTTCGGCTACGAGGTCGCCACCTCCGTGCACCTGCACGGGTCGGCGTCGCTGCCGCAGTACGACGGGTACGCCGACGACGTGACGCGGCCGGGCCACTACAAGGACTACTGGTACCCGAACCACCAGGGGCCACGGACGCTCTGGTACCACGACCACGGGGTGCACCAGACCGCGCAGAACGTCTACAGCGGCCTCGTCGCGCAGTACCACCTGCAGAACCCGTGGGAGAAGGAGAACCTGCCCCAGGGGCCGTACGACGTGCCGCTCACGATCAGCGACGCGATGTTCGCCCGGAACGGCTCGCTGGCCTACATGGACCGCGACCACTCCGGGCTGTTCGGTGACGTCGTCACCGTCAACGGCGTTCCGTGGCCGTTCTTCCCGGTCGAGCGGCGGTACTACCGGTTCCGGGTCCTGATGGCCACGCTCTCGCGGTCGATGAACCTGACGTTCGTCAACACCCGGACCAACGCCACGCTGCCGGTCCACGTCGTCGCGACCGACGGCGGGCTGATGGTGCCGCAGCAGATCACCAACTGGCGGCACGCGGGGGCCGAGCGCTACGAGGTGATGGTCGACTTCTCCGGATGCCGGCTCGGCGACACCGTCGAGCTGCGCAACGCCAGCAACAAGAACAACGTCAACTACCTGAACACCGGACGGGTCATGCAGTTCCGGGTGACCTCGGAAGCCACGGAGACGCGCTGGAACGCCGTCGTGACGCCGCCGCCCAGCGAGATCCACGAGGTCATGTCGGCCCCGGTCTCCGCGGCCCGTCGCGTGCGCGACATCGATCTCGAGCACGACGACGAGACCAACGAGTTCCTGATCAACGGGATGACCTGGGAGCACGTGCGCCAGAACAACTGGAACGTGTTCGCGGACGAGAGCGGCGATCCGCCGCTGCCCGGGGACTACGAGATCTGGCGGATCGAGAACAAGTCGGGCGGGTGGTTCCACCCGTTGCACATCCACCTGGTGGACTTCCGGATCCTCGGCCGTAGGGGAGGTGTCGGCAGGGTGCAGGCCTGGGAGAAGGGCCCCAAGGACGTCGTGTACGTCGGCGAGGGCGAGATCGTCGAGGTGCTCGTGCACTACGCCATGGCGCCGGCCGCGTACCCCGACGGCCGCAGCACGGGCCAGGCGGGTGCGAGCGCCCACCAGGGCGGCCGCTACATGATCCACTGCCACAACCTCGCCCACGAGGACCACGACATGATGCTGCAGTTCGTCGTGGCCGCCGCCGACGGCTCGCTGGACCTCTCGCCGTCGGGCGCCAACCACCCGGTGTACGCAGCTCCGCCCCAGTGACGGAGACTCCCGCCCCGTCGACGTCGCGCGGCCAGCACGCGTGGCGATCGGTCGCCGCGCCCTGGCCCCGCGCGGCCGTCGCCGGCCTGGTCGTCGTCGGACTCGTGCTGGTGCTGCGGACCACGGTCATGGGACCCCTGCGTGTCGACTCGGCCAGCATGGAGCCGACGTTGCGGGCCGGTGACGTCGTCCTGGTGACCCGCTGGGGGCCCGACCCGGAGGAGCTGCAGCGGGGCGACCTCGTGGTGTTCGAGGACCCCGGGCAGCCGCGCCTGGCGCTGAAGCGGGTGGTGGGCCTGCCCCACGAGTCGGTGGTCGTCCGCGACGGCGTCCTGTTCGTGGACGACGTACGGGTCCGGGAGCCGTGGGTGGACCACGCGCTCGTCGACGGCTACTACAGCCGCACCTACCGCGTCCCGCCGGGGAGTGTCTTCGTCATGGGGGACAACCGAGGGAACTCGGTGGACTCCCGCGACTACGGCTCGATCGGGTCAGCGGAGCTGCGCGGCACCGTGGTCATGCGGCTCTGGCCGCTGGACCGCGACTGACGGTGACGCCGTCGGGCCGTCCGTGACCTGCGGTCGCGGGCCCCGGACCGTGACGAGCAGCAGCGGCGTGAGCAGCGCCAGTCCGGCCGCTCCGGCCAGCAGGCCGGCGAGCCGCTGGTCGGCAACCGGGTGTGCACCCTGCAGGCGCACGTCGAGGAACCACTCCTCGGCCAGCAGCCCGTCCCCGAACCTGAGCCGCGCGGCGAACACCAGGAGGCACAGGCCGACGACGGCGAGCCATCCGGCCCGCTCGGCGGCGCCGCGCTCCCACGTGCCGGCCGTGCCGAGCGCCGGCCACAGCAGCGCGGCGCCGACCACGGCCGTGAGCGCCAGCAGCAGGAGGTGGTACCAGGTCTGGCGGATCGCCAGCTCGACGACAGGAGTGTGCTGCAGGGCGAGCACCAGCAGCGACGCGGCGACCGCTCCGCTCGCCGGGGTGACCAACGCCCGGAGGGCGTGCAGGGACGACGTGTCGTAGCCGGCACGGCGCGCCAGCTCGACCGGCCGTCCCAGCAGGGCGAGCGCCGGGACCACGCCCAGCATCGTCAGCAGCTGCGCCACCAGGATGCTCGGACGGGTGTGGGCGTACGCGGCCATCCCGGAGCACGTCGCGACGAGGGTGGCGACCAGGGCAGCCCCGAACGCCGCGCTGCGCCGCCCCGGCCAGCCTCCGGCGGACGACAGCGATCGCGCCGCCGTCACGTAGCCGGCCCACGCCAGGCCGAGGACCAGCAGGACCACGGCGTTGGGCCGCGCCTCGGTGAGCATCCCGCCCCACGTCAGGGCGACCACCTGGCCGCCCGGGTGGCCGTGGGCCGCCGTCGCTGCCGAGGACGGCAGGGGTGTGCGGGCGAGGGCCGCAGCCAGGCCGAGCCCGGCACCCATCACGACGACCTCCCCGGCGGCCAGCCGGAGGAAGGCCCGGGGGTCTCCCCGCCGCAGCCGGGGCAGGGTCCGGGTTCGATGGCGGTGCCCGGCGAGACCGAGGGCCAGCAGCACCCCGACCTTGGCGGCCACGATGCCGGCGTACCCGCTCGACCACGCGGCCACGGACCAGGGCAGCGTCCCGAGCGCTGTCAGTATCCCGGAGCCGGCCGTCGCCACGAAGCAGGCGAGGGCGAGGCGGCTGAAGCGGGGAGCGGCCACCTGGAGTGCGGCACGGTCGCGCCGGACGTGGAGCAGCAGGCCGGCGAGGCCGCCCGTCCACAGCAGCGCCGCGACCACGTGCACCACGATGCCGCTCTGCACGAGCTCGCTGTCCCCGGCAGCGTGGCCGTCCAGGCCCAGGACGGCTGCGTCGAGCAGGGCGAGGACGAGCAGGGCCTGCGTGCCTCGGCGAGTCGTGGCCACGGGGATGCTCGCGGCGATCACGCCTGTGAGCACCGCCCCCATCAGGGGAAGCAGCCGGCTCGACTGGTCCAGCCAGCCCTGCAGCACCGCGAGGTCCAGGTCGCGCAACGGCACCCCGGCCAGGTCGCACGCCTCCAGGACCGCAGCGAGCAGCGCGGTGGCCGTCCACGCCCACGCGGCGACGGCTGCTGCTCGGCGGGCTCGGATCGCCGTGGGCGAACCCGGTGGGACCAGGGCGCCGGCGACGAGCAGCGCGCCCACGGTGAGCACCGACGCCAGCAGCGTCGCCGCCTCGGCGGCTCGCCGCCCCCAGCCGACGACCGGCCCCGGGTCGGCCAGCCCGGCAGGCGCGGGTGAGGGCGCACCTCCCGCGAGCAGCAGGGCGGCACCGCAGGCCACGCCGGCCGCGACCACCCCGACGAGCAGCGCCACTCCTGAGGTCGTACGACGGCGCGCGGACCGGTCCGTGAGCTCCACGCCGTCAGGATCCGGGGCGGTGGTTGGGAAATGCTCGGGCCTCCGGCGCCGAGAACCAGCAAGCGATGCCCAAGGTTGGCCTCACAGCCCGTGCCGCCGGGTCCGTCTCGAGGCCTGCACCACGCTCGACGACCCCCTGTGCGCCACGCCGGGCACGGCCACCATCATCACCGCCGTGAGCGCCCTGGGCGGCATCGCACGGGATTCACCTTCCGGCGCCGCTGACCGACGCCCTGGGCAACGTGGGTCGCCCCCCTCGGGGGGTGCGACCCACGTCTGCGTCCGGGGTGACCGATCAATTTTGAGGGGCGGTGCCCCCCGCGAGTGTGGCTGTCGTGGGAGCGGGCGTCGCGATGGGATGGGGCCAGGCCAGCTCGGGGGGTCTGTCGTACGGGGGAAGGAAACAGGCGATGCACATCCACGTGTTCGGAACGACGAGCGTGACATCGATGACCGGACATCGAGTGTCCCGCACGCTCGGTGGCGTCAAGCCGCGACAGATCCTCGCGATCCTGGCGCTGGCTGCGGGGCGTCCGGTCTCGAAGGAGCACCTGGCGGACCTGCTGTGGGACGGGGAACCGCCGAAGGGCTACCGGGGCACGCTCGAGAGCTACGTCTGCCTCGTACGCCGCGCGCTGCGCGAGGCCAGTGGTCGCGACGGCGCCATCGTCACCGTGACGCACGGCTACCTGCTCGACCCGGCGGTGGTGACGGTGGACCTGCGTGCCTTCCGTGAGCGTGTGCTGACCGCCCGCCACGCGGCCGGCCCGGAGGCCCGCCTGGCGCACGTCGAGGCCGCGCTCGGGCTCGTCGACGGTGAGCTGCTGGCCTCGGAGGCCTCCTCCGACTGGGCGATCTCCGAACGGGAGAGCTTCCGCCTCGAGCTGGCCACGCTGGCCTGCGACGGAGCCGTGACCGCGTTGGCACTGGGGCGTCACGAGGAGGCGGTGCGCCTGGCGCGCACGGCCCTCGCCCACGACCGCTTCGCGGAGGACGCCTGGCGCCACCTCATGGAGGCGATGTGTGCCACGGGTCGGCGCGCCGAGGCCCTGCGTGCCTACCAGGCGCTGCGGGACCTGTTGGCCGAGGAGCTCGGCACGGGCCCCTCCCGCGCCACGACAGAGTGCTACCTCCGCGCACTCGCCCTCGACGCGACGGACACGGGGTCGGCCGTCGGGGCCCGGGAAGAGCTGCAGATGCTCATGCACGTGCTGCGGCGGACGGTGAGCTCCTTCACGGGCAGCGACGCACCCCTCGACGACGGTGCCCTGGTCCTGATGGCGTCCCGCCTGTCCGTCGCCTCCTGAGAAGGTCCGGGCCGCGGATCGAGATTGGCTGCGCGCCGAAGCGGGTACGGGTGATACTGGCTGCGTCGTGGACGACGCGCCGGGGGAGCTCGTCGTGGCCTGGGGGACGAATGAACGACCGTGCACGTGAGACGGGACCGGCGCCTGCCCGTGTGCTCGCCGTGGACGACCACCGGACCTTCACCGACCTGGTGGGGGTCGCGCTGGCCGACGAACCGGACCTGGAGTACGTCGGCGCGGCGCACGACCGAGCTGAGGCCCGTCGACTCGTGAGCGAGCGGCAGCCCGACATCGTCCTGATGGACGTCAACCTCGGGAGGGATGACGGCCTCGCGCTGACCGCCGACCTGCTGGCCGACCATCCCGAGCTCCGGGTCGTGGTGCTCACCGCCCACGGCGACGCCAACGTGATGCGTCGCGCCGCGGCGGTCGGGGTGTGTGCGCTGCTCGCCAAGGACGGTTCGCTCCCCGACCTCCTGGCGGGCCTGCGCGGCGCGCGACTGGGTGGCCTGGTCGTCCACCCGGAGCTGCTGCGCACCCTCGTGGTCGCCGAGCCCGAGCCGGCCCGCCCGCCCGGAGCCGCTGCGCTCACGCCCCGCGAGCTGTCGGTCCTGCAGCGGCTCGCGGACGGACGCCACGTCGGTGCGATCGCCAAGGACCTCGGGATCTCGGTCCACACCTGCCGGGGACACGTCCGTGCGGTGCTCTCCAAGCTGGGGGTCCACTCCCA
Source organism: uncultured Actinomycetota bacterium (assembly GCA_963723945.1). Lineage (GTDB taxonomy): Bacteria > Actinomycetota > Actinomycetes > Propionibacteriales > Nocardioidaceae > Nocardioides. Next base: position 82,675 of record CAVRSW010000019.1, on the reverse strand, counting down.
GCTCGAGGCCGTGGTCGTGGCCGTGATGCACGGACTGGTCGATGCACCGCGTCGCCGGTGAGGAACGCCCTCGTCCTCCCGTCGAGGACGAGGGCGGATCGGTGCTGCGCTCCTCGCTCCTGCGCTTCGTGGCCTTCAGCATGGGCGCGGTCCTGCTGCTGACCCTGGCGACCCTCGCCGTGGCCCAGCAGATCGCGAAGGCACACGCCGTCGACGACGCTCGACGGCTCGGGACGGGCGTCGCGAGGCGGTTGGCGGCCCCGCTCATCGACGTCGACGTGCGGGCCGGGGAACCCGGGGCCGCCTCCCAGCTGTCCACGGTCATGGACAACCGCATGCAGGACGGTTCCGTGCGACACGTCAAGATCTGGGACCAGCGGGGTCGCATCATCTGGTCCGACCGGCCCGAGCTGGTGGGACGCCGGTACCGACTTCCCGGGGAGATCACCGCCCTGTTCGGCACGACCGGCACCGCGGCGGAGCTCTCCGAGCTGGCCCGCAGCGAGAACAGCCTGGAGCGCCCGGAGGGGCCGTTGCTCGAGGTGTACGCCGGGGCCTTCGACGCCGACGGCGAGCCCCTGGTCGTCGAGCTCTACCTGGCCACCGAGCCGATGGACGAGAACGCCCGCACGATCGTGATGGCGTTCGTCCCCGTGATCGTGGGATCGCTCGTGGTGTTCCTCCTCGTGGTCGTGCCGCTGGCCGTGTCGCTGAGCCGGAGGGTGGAGCACGCCCAGCGCGAGCACGCGCGCATGATGCGCCACGCCATGCTGGCCTCCGACCTCGAACGGCGCCGGGTCGCCGAGGACCTGCACCACGGGGTCGTGCAGGAGCTCGCCGGACTGGGCTACTCCCTGCCCACGGTGGCGCGCCAGCTCGAGCCCCAGGGGGACTTCGCGCTGGCCCGGGGCACCCTCGAGCGCGCCACCGAGCTCGTGCACCGCAACGTCGCGGCACTGCGCTCGCTGATGACCGACATCTACCCGCCCGACCTGCGCGGTGCGGGCCTGCGTGAGGCGGTTCAGCAGCTGGTCACCACCGAGGCCCACGAGGCGGGTCTGGACGCCGACGTGCGCATCGACGGGGACCTGGACCTCCCCCTCGACGCCGGCCGGCTCGCCTACAGGGTGATCCGCGAGGGCCTGCGCAACGTCGTCAAGCACGCCGAGGCCAGCCGCGTCACGGTCGAGCTCGGCTGCTACGAGGACCAGGTGATGATCCGGGTGGTGGACGACGGACGGGGCCCCGGAGCGGAGCCGGTCAGCAGCCCCGAGGGACACCTCGGACTGCGGCTGCTGACCGACACGGTGCACGACGTGGGCGGCAGCGTGGCGGTCACCGCGGGGCCTGGCGGCGGAACCTCGCTGGTGGCACGCTTCCCCTCATGATCCCCCCCGTACGACCCGGCCTGCCCCGACGGGCGATCCCGAGCAATTCACAAGGTCACGACTCCATGCTCGGACGATGACCATTCCCGCGCCTACGACCACGGCCAGGGTGATGCTGGTCGACGACCACCCGCTGCTGCTGGAGGAGCTGGGCCACTTCCTCGACTCGGCCGCGGACATCGAGGTCGTGGCGGCAGCCGACAGCCTGGCGTCCGCGCTCGGCCTGCTGACCACGGCGGCTCCCGACGTGGTGCTGATGGACATCGACCTCCCGGGAGCGGACGGTCTCGTCGCCACTCGCGAGCTGCTGCGCCGCGTGCCCTCCCTCAAGGTGGTGGTGCTCAGCGCCTGGTGCACCCGAGCCCTGGTGCAGGAGGCCGCGGAGGCCGGGGCGTGCGGATACCTGATCAAGGGCGACCTGTCGCCCGACCCGCGCGATGCGGTACGGGCAGCAGCCCGCGGCGAGCGGCCGTTCTCGCCGCTCGCCACGACGCTGAGCTCCTGATCCCAAGGTCGGCCCAAGCCGGGTGGGCCACCCTGACACCCGGCGTGCCTGACGGCGGCGCGGGGAGCGGGGAGGCACGGTGGGCCGGAGGGGCAGATCGTGGGCATGGGGGTCGGCCCTGCTGGGCGTCCTCGTGGTGCTGCTCTGCGGCGGACCGACGCCGGCGTACGCCCATGCGGACCTGGTGGCGAGCACCCCGCGGGCCGGGGACACCGTCTCCGCGACGACCGACTCCCTGGTGCTGGTGTTCAGCGAGGGCGTGCTCGCCACGTCGGCGCAGGTGGTGGTCCGCGAGCCCGGGGGAGGGGAGGTCGTGGGGGGCGCGGTGACGGCGGACGGCGCGAGCCTGCGGGTACCGCTGCGACTGGCCACGGCGGGGCGCCACGAGGTGTCCTACCGCGTCACGGCGGCGGACGGCCATCCCCTGGTGGGCCAGTACGCCTTCCGCGTCGAGACGGCGGGAGGACCAGCGGTGCCTGAACGACCGGGCGTCGCCGCCACCGACGCGCTGGCGCTGTCCGGCTCGGGCGGTGCCACCGCACGGGCGGCCGTTGCGGAGGGAGGTGGCGGGACCCCGTTGTGGCCCGTGGCGGGCGTGGGCCTGATCGGTTTGCTCGTCGTGATCCATCGCGGGGCCGCGCGACGGCACGGGCTCCGGTCAGGGAAGGGTCAGCACCTCGGCGCCTGACGGGGTGACCAACAAGGTGTGCTCGAACTGGGCGCTGCGCCGGCGGTCGCGGGTGACGACGGTCCACTCGTCGTCCCACATCTCCCACTCGTGGGTGCCGAGGTTGAGCATCGGCTCGATCGTGAAGGTCATCCCGACCTGCATGACGTCGTCGAACCTGGGCTCGTCGTAGTGGGGGATGATCAGCCCGGAGTGGAACGACGTGCCGATGCCGTGGCCGGTGAAGTCGCGGACGACGCCGTAGCCGTGGCGACGGGCGAAACTCTCGATCACCCTGCCGATGACGTTGACCTGCCGGCCGGGACGCACCGCCCTGATGCCGCGCTCGAGCGCCTCCCGGGTGCGCTCCACCAGCTGTCGCGACTCCTCGTCGACGTCGCCGGCGAGGAAGGTGGCGTTGGTGTCGCCGTGGACGCCGTCGAGGTAGGCGGTGATGTCGATGTTGACGATGTCGCCGTCCTCGACCACCCGGCTGTCGGGGATGCCGTGGCAGATCACCTCGTTGACGCTGGTGCAGAGGCTCTTGGGGAAGCCCCGGTAGCCGAGCGTGGAGGGGTACGCGCCGTGGTCGCAGAGGAACTCGTGCCCGACCCGGTCGAGCTCGTCGGTCGTCACCCCCGGGGTGACGTGGGAGCCGACCAGCTCGCGCGCCTGGGCCGCCAGCCGGCTCGCCACCCGCATCCGCTCGATCGTCTCGGCGTCCTTGACCTCGCTGCCGGTGAAACGGGCGGGTGCGGGCTTGTCGACGTACTCGGGACGGGCGATCTGGTCGGGCACGGGTCGCCGGGGCGACACGGTGCCGGGCGCGACGGGTGCTGCGAGAGGCATGCGGCGAGTGTAGTTTCCGAGACATGAGTGACACCGCGGCGGAGTACTGGTTCTGCGTCAAGCACCACCGGGTCGAGGGCGAGGAGGGGTGCAGGAACGCCGACCGGCTCGGCCCCTACGCGACCGAGGCCGAGGCGGCGCGGGCGCTGGAGAAGGTCGAGCAGCGCAATGAGGAGTGGGACACCGACCCGAGGTGGAACGACGACCTCGAGGACTGAGACGTGAGCGGCATCCCCGGGGCGCCGCAGCGCCCACGGGCCTCGCCGTGGCCGTTCGCCGGGATGATCGGGATGGCCTGCGTGCTGTTCCTGATCCTCGCGAGCGTGCTCGCGACCCCCTGGTGGGTCGTCGCGGGGCTGGTCCTCGTCTGGGCGCTGGCGCTGGTCCTGGCGATCTCCTGGTGGACGCCGAACCCGACACGGCTGCCCTGGATCCCGGTCGCGGTCGCGCTGCTCTGGCTCGCGGCCGTCGTGGGCGGCGCCGCGTGGTTCGGCTGGGAGGCCTGACCGGCCGGTCAGCGGCGACGCGGCGTGATCCGGAGGACCTCGTCGTTGCCGCCACCGTCGCTGGTCGTCACCAGCAGCGCGTGACCGCGCCCGAGCGTGACTGAGCGCAGCCGCATCCCGCGCAGCGATCGCGGTGACCGGGTCCACTGGAGCCGGCCCCGGCCGTCGAACTTCATGAAGATCATCCGCTCCGAGCCGAGGGCGGCCACGGCCAGCGTGCCGCGCAGCCGTCCCCAGGCCTTGCCCTTCACCCAGGTGGCGCCGCTGGTCGCGAGCGTGGGGTCGCCGGAGCGCCACCTCGCCGAGACCTGCCGACCCGGCAGCGAGTGGTCAGTCATCGGCACGCTCTCGTTGTAGCCGGGCACGGGGTGCCAGCCGTAGTCACCGCCGGGCCGGAGCAGGTTGACCTCGTCGTCGCGGAAGGAGCCGTGCTCGACCGACCAAAGGGTGCCGTTGCCACGCTGGGCAAGCCCCTGCACGTTGCGGTGGCCGTAAGTGAGCAGGTAGCGCTTGCGCCGGTTGTCGGCCCTGGCGAACGGGTTGCCCGGCGACGGCCGCCCCGTGAAGCGGTTGAGCCGAAGCGTCTTCCCGCCGAGCGACCGCAGATTGCGCGGGTTGGTGCCCTGGGCTGCGTCGCCCGTGCCAACGACCAGCGCGCCACCGTCGGTGATGAGCAGCCGGCAGCCGCCGTGACGGCCGGACGACGTCGGGAAGCCGGCCACCAGCGTCTCCTCGAACGTGGCGGAGGTGTTGTCGTTGCTGAGGGTCCAGGCGTTCACCCGGACGTCGTGGCCGTCGCCCTGCTTCTGCCAGCCCGAGCAGGTGTAGAACCTGCGGTTGACGGCGAAGTTGGGGTCAACCTCCAGCGACATCAGGCCAGTCTCACCCGACACCCACACCCGGCTGCCCGGGAAGTTCTCCACCGTCGAGCGCGACCCGTTGGCGTACGTCGAGAGCCGGGCACGGTTGCGCTCGGTCATCAGCAGCCCGCTACCGGGCAGCAGCTTCACATCCCACGGGATGTCGAGGTCGCCGACGACGACGCGGGTCTGCAGCCGGGGGATCCGGGCCTGCTCGGCGTGGGCGGTCGCCGCCCGGTCGGCGGACGCCTCGGTCGGGACCGGCGCCGCGTGCGCGGCCGGGACGACCGGCACCAGCAGCGCGAGCGGGAGGGTGAGGGCGAGGAGGGGGGAGCGCATGGCTCACGGTAACCCCGCCGCCCGAACCCGCTGACCGGGCACTCCGAGGCCCATCCGGGGCGCTGACCGGGCACTCTCGTGCGCCGGGACGACACGAACCGCCCGCTCACCGTGCTGAGTGGGCTCGGGATCGCCCGGTCGGCGTGGCAGGGGACCTAGAAGGTGTGGTCGGGGCCGGGGAAGCCGCCGGAGCGGACGTCGTCGGCGTACGCCCGAGCGGCCTCGAGCAGGACCCCGTGGACGTCGGCGTATTGCTTGACGAAGCGCGCCATCCGGCCGGTGCGCATGCCGAACGCGTCCTGCCAGACCAGGACCTGCCCGTCGCAGTCCGGCCCGGCGCCGATGCCGATCGTGGGGATCGCCAGCTCGCGGGTGACCCGGCCGGCCAGCTCGCCCGGCACCATCTCCATCACGACCGCGAACGCGCCGGCGTCCTGCACAGCCCGGGCGTCGTGGAGCAGCGCGTCGGCGGCGTCCCCGCGGCCCTGCACACGGTAGCCGCCGAGGGCGTGCTCGCTCTGCGGCGTGAAGCCGATGTGGGCCATCACCGGGATGCCGCCACGCGCGAGCCGGTCGATCTGCGGCGCCATGTCGACGCCGCCCTCCAGCTTGACGCAGTGGGCCTCGCCCTCCTTCATGAAGCGCGCGGCCGTGAGGTACGCCTGCTCGGGCGAGGCCTGGTAGGAGCCGAACGGCAGGTCGCCGACCACCAGGCTGCGGCGTACCGAGCGTGACACCGCGCGGGTGAGCGGCAGCAGCTGGTCGACGGTCACGGGCACCGTCGTCTCGTTGCCGTAGACGTTGTTGCTGGCGCTGTCACCGACCAGCAGCACCTCGATGCCGGCCTCGTCGAACGTGGCGGCGGCGTACTGCTCGTAGGCGGTGAGCATCGTGAACTTCTCGCCGCGCTCCTTGAGGTCGCGCAGGTGGTGGGTGCGGACCCGCTTGAAGGCCTGCGCCGGCTGCTCCTCGCTCATCCGCTCAGGCTAGTGGCGCGGCCGCCCGCTCAGGTCCGGCAGGAGTTGTCGCGTGGGTCACGCTTCAGCTCGTGGTGCAGCCCGGCCAGGGCGACCTCGTCGCTGTCGTTGCCCGTGTGGGGCGCCTCGAACCAGGCGGCGTACTGCGAGATCTCGTCGAGGCGCCACTCGAGGTCGAACATCTCCAGCAGCGTCGGGTCCGCCTCGACCAGGTGTCCCCAGCCGTGCTCCACCAGGGTGGCCAGGTCACGCTCACTGGGTGCCAGCTTCGCCGACTCCCAGTCGACGAGGTAGGTCCCGGTGTGGGTGTCCAGCTGGTTGCGCGTGTGCGGCTCGCCGTGGGTCGGGACCCACGTCGACTCGTGGGTCCCGGCCGCGAGCGCGAGGTAGGTGGAGGTCCATTCGCGGATCTGGGGGAGCCGCTCGCGCAGCGCGTTGCGGGCGTACTCGCCGAACGGGCCGCTCTCCCAGGGACGGGCGGTGCGGGTCTCGAGCCGGAACGCGAAGGCGGGGTGCACCAACGGCCGCCACCGCGGCATCGACGGCGGCGTCGGCTCCGCGTGCAGCCGGCCGAGCATGTCCACGGTGGCCCGGGCCTGGTCCTCGTCGGCGAACGGGCCCTGGCCGCTCGTGCCCTCGAGCCACGGCGTGACGCTGAGCCGGTCCTCGCCGAGCGGGACCGTGCACCGGCCGAGCAGGGTGCGCCGGTTGGGGAGCACGAACTCGAGGCCCCGGGCGGCCAGCGCCGCGGCGGCGCCGTACGCCGCCTCGAGGGACTTGTCGGTGTGCCGGTCGCCGAGCCGGTCGAGGGTCACGAAGTGGGTCGGCCGCTCGCCCACCCAGGCCTGCCAGTGCCACGCGCCGAAGCCCACCGGCAGGTGGGTCACCCGCTCCACGTCAGGGAGCCAGTGGGCCCACAGGGTGTGGTGCACGTCGTCATCGGTGACGTGCAGGGGTCGCTCGCGCACGGAACTGCCTTCCCGAGGTGGAGGTGGAGGGAGGGGGTTCCACCGTCGTGTGTGTCTGGTGTATCAGGTTCCACGGGGTGGCGGAGGCGGAACGGCCCGGGGTGTTGTGGTCTCGACACCAAGCGTGACCGGCCGGGCGTTCGGCTCCGCCCGAACGGGCCATCCGGCGTGGTCCGTCCGGTCAGGAGGCGGCCCCGTCGGCGGCCGCCTCGAGGTCGGCGACGACGATCCGCTGCATGGTGAACATCGCCGCGGCCGCGGCCTCGGCCCGTGCCGGATCGGGATCGGAGAGCAGCTCGTACAGCCGGACCGGGACCACCTGCCACGACAGCCCGAACCGGTCCCGGAGCCAGCCGCACATCGACTCCTCGCCGCCACCGGCGAGCAGCGCGTCCCAGAGCCGGTCGACCTCGTCCTGGTCCGCGCAGTCGACGGCGAACGAGACGGACTCGGTGAAGCCGGCGTGCGCCGGTCCGCCGTTGACCCCCTTGAAGCGCAGCCCGTGGGCGGTCCACTCCGCGACCATCATCGGGCCCGGCTCACCATGGTCGCCGTCGTTGTAGCGCCAGACGTGGTGCACCTCGGAGCCGGGGAAGACCGAGGTGTAGAAGTCGACGGCCTGCTCGAGGTCGGCGTCGAACCAGAGGCAGGGGGTGATGGGCATCGCGCGCGCTCCCAGGGTCGTCCGGTGTCCGTGGGTACCGACCGGGGCGGGCCCGCGGACTCATCGCCCTAGACTCGGGACGTGGACTTCTCCTCGGCCTACGCCCAGGGCTTCGCCCGCGTGGCGGCGTGCACGGTGCCGGTGACGGTGGCCGACCCTGCCGTCAACGCGCGGACGGTCCTGGACCAGGTCCGGGCCTGCCACGACGACGGTGTCGCGGTCGCGGTCTTCCCCGAGCTCGCGCTCTGCGGGTACGCCGTCGACGACCTGCTGCTCCAGGACACGCTGCTCGACGCGGTGCTCGAGGGCCTGTCCATGTTGGTCTCCGGCACGGCCGACCTCACTCCGGTGGTGGTCGTGGGAGCGCCGCTGGTCCACGGCACCCGGCTGCTCAACTGCGCCGTGGTGGTCCACCGCGGCCGGGTCCTGGGCGTGGCGCCGAAGTCGTACCTGCCGACCTACCGCGAGTTCTACGAGCGGCGCTGGTTCGCCCCGGGCGACGACCGCCGGGGATCGACGATCCGGCTGCTCGGCGAGGACGTCCCGTTGGGCCCCGACCTGCTCTTCGGCGCCTCCGACGTGCCGGGTCTGGTGCTCCACGTCGAGGTCTGCGAGGACATGTGGGTGCCGGTGCCGCCGAGCGCCGAGGCAGCACTCGCGGGCGCCACGGTGCTGGCCAACGTCTCCGGCAGCCCGATCACCGTCGCCCGGGCCGAGGACCGCCGGCTGCTGGTCCGCTCGGCCAGTGCCCGGTGCCAGGCGGCGTACGTCTTCGCTGCCGCCGGGCAGGGCGAGTCGACGACGGACCTGTCCTGGGACGGCCAGACGATGGTCTACGAGTGCGGGGAGCTGCTGGCCGAGAGCGAGCGGTTCCCGGACGGGCCGCGACGCAGCGTCGTCGACGTCGACCTCGACCGGATCCGGCAGGAACGGCTACGTCAGGGGACCTTCGACGACAACCGTCGGGGGGCCGGGCTCCGCGAGCTGCGCACCGTGCCCTTCGAGCTGCAGCCGCCGACGGGCGACATCGGGCTGCGGCGCAAGGTCGACCGGTTCCCGTTCGTGCCCGACGACCCCGAACGGCTGGCGCTCGACTGCTACGAGGCCTACAACATCCAGGTCTCCGGGCTCGAGCAGCGGCTGCACTCCATCGCCCGACCCGGCCGGCCGGGCCCGAAGGTCGTGATCGGCGTCAGCGGCGGCCTGGACTCCACGCACGCGCTGCTGGTGGCCGCCCGGGCCATGGACCGGCTCGGTCGCCCCCGCGAGGACGTCCACGCCTTCACGATGCCGGGGTTCGCGACCGGGGACGAGACCCGCTCGCTGGCCACCCGGCTGGCCAAGAGCCTCGGCGTGACGTTCGAGGAGCTCGACATCACTGCGGCCGCCCGGCAGATGCTGGCCGACCTCGACCACCCCTTCGCGTCCGGCGAGGAGGTCTACGACGTCACGTTCGAGAACGTCCAGGCCGGCCTGCGCACCGACTACCTGTTCCGGCTCGCCAACCACCGCGGCGGGATCGTGCTCGGCACCGGCGACCTGTCCGAGCTGGCGCTGGGGTGGTGCACCTACGGCGTGGGCGACCAGATGTCCCACTACGGCGTCAACGCCGGCGTCCCCAAGACGCTGGTCCAGCACCTGATCCGCTGGGTGGCCGACTCCGGCGAGGTCGGGCCGGACACCGGCGAGGTGCTGCGCGAGATCCTCACCCAGGAGATCACCCCGGAGCTCGTGCCCGGCGGCAGCCAGTCGACCGAGGCCTCGGTGGGGCCGTACGCGTTGCAGGACTTCACGCTGCACGCCGTGCTCCGCAACGGCCACCGACCGCGGCGGATCGCGTTCCTCGCCCACCACGCGTGGGGAGACGCGGACGCGGGGGAGTGGCCGCCCGGCTTCCCCGAGGGCGAGCGACCGGCGTACGACCTCGCGACGGTCCGGCACTGGCTGGTCGTCTTCGTGGAGCGGTTCTTCGCCAGCCAGTTCAAGCGGTCCGCGCTGCCCAACGGCCCCAAGGTCAGCGCCGGCGGCACCATGAGCCCGCGCGGCGACTGGCGGATGCCCTCAGACGCGAGCGCCGCCGCGTGGCTCGCCGAGATCGAGCGGGACGTCCCCGGTGCGTGACTGGCACCCTCGGGCCGACGAGCTCGCGGCCGAGGCGATCGGCGAGGGAGAGCCCACCACCTGGTTCGACCGGCTCTACGCAGCCGGGGTCGCCGGCGAGGTGTCGATGCCGTGGGACCGCACCGGGCCGCAACCCCTGCTGGAGGAGTGGGCTCGAGCGGCCGGGATCGACGGGGCCGGCCGCCGGGCCGTGGTCGTCGGCTGCGGCCTCGGCGCCGACGCGGCGTACGTCGCGGGGCTGGGGTTCGCGACCACCGGCTTCGACGTCTCGCCGACGGCGGTGCAGCAGGCCCGCGAGCGCCACGCCGGCTCCGGGCTCGACTTCGAGGTCGCCGACCTGCTCGCCCTGCCGGACGCCTGCCGCGAGGCGTTCGACCTGGTCGTCGAGGTGTTCACGGTGCAGGCGCTGCCCGACCCGCCGCGCCGTGACGCGATCGCCGCGGTGTCCGGGCTGGTCGCTCCCGGAGGGACGTTGCTGGCGGTGGAGTTCCGGTCCGAGGGGAGCCAGCCCGACGTGCAGGGCCCGCCCTTCCCGCTCGACCGAGACGCGATGCTGGCGCTCGCCGGAGGCCGGCTGGAGGTCCTCGCCCTGGAGGAGCTCGAGGGCCCGTTGTGGCGGGCGGAGCTGCGTCGTCCCGTGGCCTGACCGGGTGTCAACGGCCCGTCCGTCCGCGCTCGAGGCGAGGTTCCAGGAGCTCCGAGCGGCAATCTCGACGGTCTCGCGGGTGCGCCCGAGCGCCCAGAAGGCGTCGGTGCTGAGCCACTGATGAACGCGATCGAGGTCCATCCGGGAGAGGTCGGAGCTGATCTCGTACTCATCACTCCCGGGTTCCGCGGTCATGGCGGCATTCTCCCCACACCGTCCTGTCCGTCAGTCCGCGGACCCTCGCGCCGGTCGGCGCTGCGCGGTGGATCCCGGTCACCAGATGACAGTCACCAGATGACCGCGATCCACCGCACTGTCAGCGGCGTCCGGGGTGCTGCAGCGCATTCCACGTGGCGGCGATGGCGTGTCGTGAGAGCGGCGACTCAACGTCCGGGCACGGGCTCGGACGCCGGCCGCCACTCCCGCCTGATCAGCCCGTACACCCATGAGTCGGAGACCTCGCCGCTGACCACGCAGTCCTCGCGCAACGTCCCTTCGTGCACGAAGCCGAGCTTCTCCAGCACCCGGGCAGAGGCCAGGTTGCGCGTATCGGTCTCAGCCTGGACTCGATTCAGGTCCAGGGTGTCGAAGGCCCAGTCGAGCAGGGCACGCGCGGCCTCCGTCGCGTAGCCGTGACCCCATGCCGCAGCATCGAGGCAGTAGCCCAACGACGCGCTGCGGTAGTCCGGGTTCCACCGGTTCAGGCTGCACCAACCGACGAAGGCCGCGTCGGAGGCACGCTCCATTGCTAACCTCGCCCCGCTGCCGTCGTCCGCCATCTGCCGGCAGGCCGCGATGAACCGCCCGGCGCGTGCTCGGTCGGTCCAGGGCGGTGCGTCCCAGTAGCGCAGCACGTGGGCATTGCTGTGCAGCGCGAACAGGTCGTCCGCATCCGCGTCGTCGAACGGACGCAGCAGGAGTCGAGCGCTGTGCAGCGTCGGAGTGGGCAGCGACATGCGTGAGATGGTGCCTCGCCAGGCAGTGAGTACGCCAACGACCAAGGTTGGCTCGAGCACGCACGTCGTCGACGCAGCGGATCAGCAGGGCAGGACCACCCGGAACGTCGTGCCGACCCCGAGCTGGCTCTCGACGTCGATGCGACCGTCGTGGCGGGTGGCGATCCGCGACACGATGGCCAGACCGAGCCCGGTGCCGGGGCGCCCGAGCGCTTCGGGGTTGCTGGAGCGGAAGAACTCCGTGAACAGCTGCTGCTGGTCCTCGGTCGAGATGCCGATCCCGTCGTCCGTGCAGGTGAACACGACCTCGTCACCCTGCGCCGCCAGTGACAGGCTCACGGTGCCACCCGCGCGGGAGTACTTCACCGCGTTCCCGACCAGGTTGGCCACCAGCCGCCACAGCTCCTCGGGCTCGCCGTTCACGACCGGCGCACCCTCGAAGCACGTCCGCAGCTTCACGTCCTGCTTCTCGGCGCGCATCGACTCGTCCTCGACCACCTCGGTGAGCACGGCGGCGAGATCGACCGGCAGCCGCGCCGGCGGTCGGTCGGTGCTGCTCATCCGGCTCAGCAACAACAGGTCGTCGACGACCGAGGTCAACCGGGCGGCACCACGCTCCAGGCCCCGCAGCGACGTCTCGGCTGCGGTCGGCATGTCCGGCACTGCCTCGAGCATCTCGACGTGCCCGACGATCACTCCGAGCGGGTTCTTCAGCTCGTGCGACACCGTCGCGATCAGCCGGAGGCGGTACTCGTCGAGCCGCTGCAGCTCCTCGATCAGCTGCTGCTCGCGCTCGTGGGCGCGAGTGCTGAGCAGCGCCCGACCCAGGTCGTGCCCGACGCCGAGGGCCGCCTGGCTCTCCCCTTCGGTCCAGCGGTCTTCGCGGCCGTCACGCACGACGACCAGGGCGCCCAAGGGCTCGTGGCCAGCGCCCACGGGAACGAGCAGCAGCTCGCTGGCCGAGTGGGTGACGAGGTGGTCGGTCAGGTCGTCGCGATGGTCGCGGTCCAGCTCGTCGTCACCCCACACCCGGTCCCGGTCCGCGACGATCACCGTCCGGGAGTGCCAGGCCCGGCTGGCCGCCGCCTCGATGGCGGGGCGCAGCCCGGCCGGCAGCGTCGCGGCGCCGTCCGGCCCGTCCGGTCGGTGGTCGGGCTGGTCGTGCAGCCACACCGCGGCCGTACGGGCGCGGAAACCGGCGACCAGCTCGGGCGAGACCACGTCGAGCAGGTCGCGGCCACTCAACCGCCGGGACGCCGCCCGCACCACCGTGCGGGCGGTCTCGTCGAGGCGCGCCTGCCGGGTCAGCTCTTCGCGATCGACGGTGGCCAGCACGGCCTGGAGCGCCAGGTCGAGGCTGTCGGCCATCTCCTGCATCTCGCGGGGGCGGGGGCGCCGTCCGGTCAGCGGCTCGTCGAGGTGGAGCAGGGCACGGGTGCGGCCGGAGCCGTCGACCAGGCACGCCACCAGCATGTCCAGAGCCCGCCAGCGCTCGGGATCGCTCGAGTCGGGGAGGGAGGGCACGTAGCCGTATCCGCGGATGGCGTCCTGGAGTTCGGCATCCATGTCCTCCTCGGCCAGGAACACGAACTTCCCGTACCGCGTGCCCTCCTTCAGGACCCGGTGGACGTGGCTGAGCGAGAAGCTGTCGCCCCGGCCGGCCTCGTGGTCCGGCGCGCCTGCGAGGGCGACCAGCTCGAGGAGCCCGTCGCCGCGCATGACCTCGATCGCGCTGAACCGGAATCCCGCCCGGAGGCGGGCGTCGTCGGCGATCCGGTGCAGCTCCGCCCACGCCTCGGGGCCACCCCAGGTGTTCGTGCGGGCGCGCTCCGGCGACGGCGCAGGGCTGCGGTTGCCGTCCATGTCTCTCCTGGTCCCCGAGGTCTGCCGACCAGCGTGCCAAGCGATCGTGGGTTGCCGGGGGAGTTCGCCTCGATTGTCCCCGAAGCGGTCACACGCGCGGTCGTGGCGCAGGGCGTCGGACGCGGTCACCTCGACGAAGCGTCACGGCCGCATGCCCGAGTCGGGTACGTCGACCCAGGAGCACACCCCCCTCCGACCTCGGTCACGACTGCCGACGCCACGGGCCGGTGACGGCGAACGTCGTGCCCGGGTCGTAGACGTTGAAGAACATGACCCGCCCGTCCGGGGAGAACGACACCCCGGAGAGCTCGCCGGTCTCGCCCGGCGTCGTGACCTGCCGGTTGCGGGCGAACACGAAGGGCTCACCGGCGGCGGTGGTGCCGATCATGTAGTTCTCGCCGGTGGAGTCCTCACAGATCATCAGACCGCCGTAGGGCGAGACACACATGTTGTCGGGCATCTCGTAGGTGTCGTCCGTGGCGTCCGCGCCGGTGAAGATCAGTTCGAGCGTGATCGTGTTCGCCCTCGGGTCGTAGCGCCAGACCTGACCCTCGTGCGAGTCGGCCGAGCCGTCCTCGGGCCGCGCGAAGGAGGACACGAAGTACGCCGAGTGGTCGGCATTGCCCCACCAGGCACCCTCGAGCTTCTGCCCGCGGGTGATCGGCTTCGGGTACTGCTGCGCCCGGGTCGGGGTGGTGGTGGCCAGGGGATCGGGGACGTCGAACCACTCGATGCCGCCGAACGTCGTGCCGACCTCCTGCACCGTCGACAGGTCCTCGAGCCCGGGCACGTGCAGGGCCTGCAACGTGCCGCCAGCCCGCAGGCTGCCGTGGCCACCGAGGGGCTGGTTCGGCAGGAACCGGTAGTAGCTGCCGAGCGGTGCACCACTGAACGCGTCCTCGGTCTCGTAGAGGATGCCGGTCTCGGGGTCCACGGCCACGGCTTCGTGCATGAACCGGCCCATCTCCTTGAGCGGGAACGGGTCGGCGTTGCGGCGGTTGTCGAAGGGGTCGACCTCGAAGATCCAGCCGTGGTCCTTCGTGTACCCGAGGACACCCGCCCGGTCCTCGGTCTCCTCGCACGTCAGCCACGTGCCCCAGGGCGTGATGCCTCCCGAGCAGTTGATCGCCGTTCCACCCAGGCTGACGTACTCCTGCTGGGTGCGCAGCGAGGCGCTCAGCACCAGCGTCGTGGTCCCGCCGGCGGCGCCGGGGTCGTACGTTGTGGCGAGTCCGGCCGTCGGCACCTTGTGCGGCGCGCTCGGGTTGGCCTCGTGGTTGCGCACGAGGTGCGTCCGCTGCGCACGCGCAAAGCTGCCCATGCCGTCGTGCCGGCTCGGGACCAGTCCACCACCGGACCTCATCGGCTCGCCCTCGCGGGACAGGATCCGGTAGGAGAAGTCCGCGGGAAGGTCGAGAATGCCTCGAGGGTCAGGTACCAGGGGGCCGTAGCCGTGCCTGGGGCCCCGTACCCCCGCTGCCGGATTGGCGGTGAAGAGAGCCTCCACGCTTCCGGCGATTCCGAGCGTCAGGCCGGCGGCGCCGGTCCTCACCAAGAAGTCTCTTCGGGACAGGGTCATGACTGGTTCCCCTCACGCGGCGTTCCGAATTCGCATCGTGCGTCTTCTGGAGAATGTCAGCGATGGCCGGCGGTGACAACGGCTGGCCGCGGAACTACCTGCGCCGCAGTCGCGGCACGTCAGGGGCGGCAGGTCGGGCCAGCGTCAGTCACCCGCACGGCGCCCGCGGCTCGCGGCGAGGTTCCGGGCTTGCCCGCTGTGGATCTCGCTGACCCACTCCCAACCGGGCTCGGCCGATGGTCCGAGGCGCGGGTCCTCGGGAGCACGGTCGTCACGCAGGGCATGGACGTACGCGCGGTCCAGCTCGATCCGCGCCCGGACCTGATCTGCCCCGCCGACCGACCCGTGACCGGGGATGACCACGGCGACGTCGTCCGCCACGCCTTCGAGCAGTCGCAGCCCCATGAGGTAGTCCTCGATCGGGTCCTGGGTGCTGGCGAAGTCGTCGAGCATCGGGATGAAGACGTCGGACAGCATGTCGCCGGCGACGAGGACGCCGGACTCCTCGATCAGGAGGGCAGCATGGCCCGGGGCGTGGGCCGGATGCTCGATGATCCGGACGCCAGGGCCGTCCCACGGAAGCTGCGTCGTCCCGGCGGGCAGACCGGAGATGAGGCCGAACAGGTCGAGCGGTACCTCATCGGCAATCTCCGGCGGCAACCCGGCGGCGGCGCGAGCCCTCCAGCTCGCGTCGGATCGGACGGCCCGCATGGCGTCCGCGCAACGGGCGGTGCCGTAACGAGGTGCTTCGCCGAGCTCGGCGTGCCAGAGGACGTGATCCCAGTCAGGATGCGTCGCGAAGCCTGCACCGACGGGGTGGCCCAGCTCACGAACGTCGTTCGCGAGGCAGGTCATCTCGCCCTCGGTGATCCCGGGGTCGATGAGCAGCACGCCGGCCCGGCCCTGCACGACGACCGTGTTGTTGCGGAGCAGCTCGCTCTGGTGGACCAGCACGCCCTCCGCGACCTGCGTCAGCACGGGTGGCTCCTTCCGCTCGTGGTCTGCGACCGCTGATCGAGACGGTAGCCCGGGGATCGGATCGCCTCGGCCGTGGGCGAGGGGTCGGTGGTCATCGCAGGATCTCCTTCTGGTGGACGGTGGGACGTACGGAGGGTCGATCAGCCGGCGGCGATCAGCCCGACGGCTGCCGAGCAGAAGACCAGGCCGAGGCGCTGCCCGGCGCCGAGGCGCTCGCTGAGCAGGGTCCGGGCCAGGAGGACCGTGACGGCGGGGTACAGCGAGGTGAGGACGGCGACCACGCCGAGGTCGGCGAGGTGGCTGGCCTCGACGAACGCGAGGCTGCCCGCCACCCCGAGGAGTCCTGACGTGAGTCCCCAGCCGGCGGCGGCCCTGCTGGGCTGCCAGGTCTGTCGCACCACCGTCGCGATGGCGACGGTGACGAGGGCGCCGGTGAGCTGGTTGAGAGCCAGGGGCAGGGTGCCGGCCGCCTCGGGGATCTGCCCGAGAGCCACGAACAGCACGCCGAACCCGAGCCCGCCGAGCAGACCGTCGACGAACGCGCCGTGGCCTGCGGACGAGGGCTCGGAGCAGAGGTCCCCGGTGCCGTCCGGGACCTGGTGGGAGACCAGCCAGATCCCCGGGAACGCGAGGACCAGGCCGATCCAGACCAGGGTCACCGGTCGTTCGCCGCTGGCGAGTCCGGCCAGGACCGGCAGTACGGCGGCACCGACCGCTGAGGTGGGAGCGACCACTGCCATCCGGCCCCGGGACAGCCCTCGGAGCAGGAAGATGCTGCCGGCTGCGCCGCCGAGTCCCGCGAGCACCGCCCACGCGAGGTGGGCCGGCGTCGGCGTGCCGGGCGAGGCGAGCGCGACGACCAGCATCGCCGCGGCACCGGTCACCTGGCCGATGAAGACGATGGACATGGTGGGTGCTCGACGAGCGCCTGCGCCGCCGAGGAAGTCCGCCGTGCCGTAGCCGATCGCCGCGAGCAGTGCCAGCGTGATCCCGATGCTCATGTCCTTGGCCTCCTCGATCGTTCTGTCTCTGTGTCCTTCAGCCTCTCCCCGGATCGGTCCGGCGCGAAGGTCCATTTGATCGTCGATCGAGTGGTCCATTCGGTCGATCACCGAGCTAGGGTCGCCGCATGACCGTCGACTTCTCCGGGGTGGTGCCGGAGCTCGCGCTCGCCGTGGAACGGTCCGCCGACGTGCCCATCGGGCACCAGCTCCAGGAGGCGCTCCGGCGCGCGATCCGGTCCGGGCGGCTGCGATCCGGGGAGCGGTTGCCCTCGACCCGACAGCTGGCGGACCAGCTGGGCGTCTCCCGAGGCCTGGTGGTCTCGGCCTATGAGCAGCTGCTGGCCGAGGGGTATGTCGTCTCCGCGGTCGGGTCGGGCACCCGGGTCGCCGACGCGATGACCGGGACCGGCGACCCCACCCCGTCCGAGGCTCCCGAGGTGGACCCTGCGGGCCGGGCCCCTGTGCCCGAGATCGACTTCGGCTACGGCGTACCCGATCTGCGTGCGTTCCCCACCCGCGACTGGCTGTGGGCACTGGGCGATGCCATCAAGGCGATGCCGACCGTCGACCTGGGCGACGGCGCCGCCGAGGGTGACGCGCAGCTCCGTGCGGTGCTGGCCGGATACCACCGACGGGTGCGCGGTGGCTGCGCCGACCCCGCGCACACGATCATCGTGGGCGGATTCCGACAGGGGCTGAACTTCGTGCTCGGCGCCCTCGTCAGGGACGGCATCGGGCGGATCGGGCTGGAGGACCCCGGTCCCCGGGACCACGACCACATCGCGCGACGTGCCGGCCTGCGGGTGTCAGCCGTCGCGGTCGACGCGGAGGGGGTCCGGGTCGACCAGCTGCGCGCCAGTGGTGCTCGTGCCGTGCTGCTGACGCCCGCCCACCAGTGCCCGACCGGCGCGGTGCTGAGCCCGACCCGTCGCCACGAGCTGGTGCAGTGGGCACACGACGTCGACGGGGTGATCCTCGAGGACGACTACGACGCCGAGTTCCGCTACGACCGGCAACCCGTGGGCGCGCTGCAGGGCCTCGCGCCCGACCGCGTCGTGGCACTGGGATCGGTCAGCAAGACCCTGGCGCCCGCCCTCCGGATCGGCTGGATCTTCACACCACCGCGGTTCCGCGACGGCATCCTGACCGAGAAGTACCTCTCCTGCCGGGGCGTCCCCCAGGTCGACCAGGCGGCGCTGGCACGGCTCATCGAGACCGGTCGTTTCGACCGCCACCTCCGCAGGGTCCGGGACCGCTACCGCCAGCGCCGCGACGCCCTCGTCTCGGCCGTGGCCGAGAGCATGGCGGGCGCCACCATCACCGGCCTCGACGCCGGTCACCACGTCCTGCTCCTGCTGCCGGCCAGTGTGGACGAGGAGCGAGTCGTCGCTCAGGCACGCGCCGCAGGAATCGCCGTACGAGGACTCCGCGACTATCGGGTCACGCCCGACGATGAAGCTCCCCGTGCCCCGGTGTCAGCCGCGTTGGTCATCGGGTTCGGCAACGTCACGACGCGCCAGATCCGGGAGGGCATCGGCCTCCTGGGCGAGCTGGTCGCGGCGACAACTGGTTGAGCCGGCTTCACCGCACCTCGCCCTGCCACCCGGCAGTGGTGCCTCGATCGAGCGCAGCCTTCATGACCCAGGACGTGACCGGAGGTCGGCCTTCGAGCTCCCCGCGCCCGGTCGACCACAGGAGCACCTGGACCGGGTCACCCTCCGGAGCGTCGGGGAACAATCGGGCCAGCACCGCGGCGCAGAGCGGCGCAGGGGGAAGCCAGCCGACCCCGAGACCCTGCGTGATGTCGTAGGTGTGCACCAGGGTCTCGTTGACTCCCAGCGCGGCGAAGCCGCCCGGGTCAGTCGGCCCCCAGTGCCAGGCGCGAGTGTCGGGCCCGGCCGCGGCCAGCGCGCCGCTGAGGAGCCTGCCGGAGGCGTCGACCACCTGGAGCACGTCACGCGGCGTCGCGTCGGGGCGGATGATGACGTCGAACGGGAGGTAGGCACGCCCCGGCTGAGCCGCCACCTGTCCCGCGTAGGCGAGCAGGTCATGGGCGACATGGGCCGCCGTCGTCCAGCAGCTCCATTCCAGCGACCCGGCCGGGACCTGCCAGTCCCGCGACTCGTACGGCGTGAGGACACGCACCATCTCGGCCACGGCCTGTTCGACGTCGCGGCTGTCCATCGAGGGCATGCGCAGGAGCCTTGCAGGTCGTCCGCGTCCGCGACTACGGGCGCGGACAGCCGCACGAGCCACGCGGCATCGCGTTCTGCGCACGGCTGGGGTTGAACCACGTGCGGTGAAGATGTCGGGAGCCCTTGTGGAGAACTGGGCCGATGGCGGCCGCACGTGTCTGGACAACCTGGTGCTGCTCTGCGGCCACCACCACCGCACGATCCACCACACCCCGTGGCAGGTCCGGCTCGCCGACGACCGGAGGGCCGGAGTTCCTCCCACCCCGCGGCCGGGCAGGCCGCCGCCGGCCTGGATCCGACACCGACCCCGACTCGACCAGCTCGGCGCGCCACCCAGCCTCCGCACCCACCGGAAACCTCGTCGACACACGCCTGCGACATAGTGGCCCCATGGGCAAGCAGGAAGACTTCGTGCTGCGGGCGCTCGAGGAGCGTGACGTCCGCTTCGTGCGACTGTGGTTCACGGACGTGCTGGGCTACCTCAAGTCGGTGGCGGTCGCGCCCGCCGAGCTCGAGGGTGCGTTCGAGGAGGGCATCGGCTTCGACGGCTCCGCGATCGAGGGCTTCGCCCGCGTCTACGAGGCCGACATGCTGGCCAAGCCCGACCCGTCGACCTTCCAGATCCTCCCGTGGCGTGGCGAAGGGCCGGCGACGGCCCGGATGTTCTGCGACATCGTGATGCCCGACGGGTCCCCGTCGTACGCCGACCCGCGCTACGTCCTCAAGCGCAACCTCGCGGTGGCGGCCGACAAGGGGTTCACCTACTACACCCACCCCGAGATCGAGTTCTACCTGTTCAAGAACACCCCGGAGCCCGGCGGCGAGCCGATCCCGGTCGACCGCAGCGGGTTCTTCGACCACACGGCCCAGTCGATGGGCAGCGACTTCCGCCGCGAGGCGATCACCATGCTGGAGTCGATGGGGATCTCGGTGGAGTTCAGCCACCACGAGGGCGGTCCGGGCCAGCAGGAGATCGACCTGCGCTACGCCGACGCGCTGTCGACGGCCGACAACATCATGACCTTCCGGACCGTGGTCCGGGAGGTGGCGCTGAGCCAGGGGATCTGGGCCAGCTTCATGCCCAAGCCGTTCACCAGCCACCCGGGCAGCGGCATGCACACCCACGTGAGCCTGTTCGAGGGCGACCAGAACGCGTTCTTCGAGGCCGGCGCGGAATACCAGCTGTCCAAGACCGCCCGGATGTTCATCGCCGGCATCCTCCACCACGCCAGCGAGATCAGCGTCGTCACCAACCAGTGGGTCAACAGCTACAAGCGGCTGCTCGCCGGTGACGAGGCACCGCCCTACATCTGCTGGGGGCACAACAACCGCTCCGCGATGGTGCGGGTGCCGATGTACAAGCCCAACAAGGGCCCCTCGACCCGGATCGAGCTCCGCACCCTCGACGCCGCCGCCAACCCCTACCTCGCGTACGCCGTGATCCTGGCGGCCGGGATGAAGGGGATCGAGGAGGGCTACGAGCTGCCGCGGGAGGCCGAGGACGACATGTGGTCGCTCACCGACCGCGAGCGGCAGAGCCTCGGCATCGACCCGCTGCCCAAGACCCTCCAGGAGGCGATCACGATCGCCGAGGACAGCGAGCTGCTGGCCGAGGCGCTGGGAGAGCACGTCTTCGACTTCTTCCTGCGCAACAAGCGTCAGGAGTGGGCCGACTACCGGATCCAGGTCTCGCCGTACGAGCGCGACCGGATGCTGTCGGTCATCTGACCCCGGCGACGACCGTGACCCGCATCCTGGCGATCGAGCACGAGGCCCAGTGCCCACCGGCCCACGTCGGCACCTGGCTGACCGAGGCCGGGGCCACGATCGAGGTATGCCGGCCGTGGGCCGGCGATGAGCTCCCGGCCCTCACGTCGTACGACGGGCTGGTGGTGCTCGGCGGGTCGATGGGGGCCGACGACGACGCGCTGCACCACTGGCTGGCACCGGTGAAGCAGCTGCTGCGGGACGCGATCGGCACGGATCTGCCCACGCTCGGCATCTGCCTGGGCCACCAGCTGCTCGCCGTCGCCCTCGGCGGCGACGTGGCGCCCAACGCCGGCGGCCAGCAGGTCGGCCTGTTCGACGTGGGGTGGCTGCCGGCCGCGGACGACGACGACCTCGTGGCCGGGCTCGGGCCGATCCGTGGCGTGCAGTGGAACAGCGACGTCGTCGTCGGACTGCCCGCGGGGTCGGTCGCCCTGGCCGAGACGCCCGGAGGTGAGCTGCAGCTCGCGCGGTTCGGGCCACGCGCGTGGGGAGTCCAGCTGCACCCCGAGGTGGACGTGCCGATCCTCACGTCGTGGGCCGCCGGCGACCGCGACGACCACCTCGAGCGCGGCATCGACCAGGAGGCGGTGCTGCGCGAGATCGGCGACGCGCACGAGGAGCTCGACCTGGCCTGGCGGCCGCTGGCCGCCCGCTTCCTCGAGCTGTGTCGCCAAGAGGAGTCGGACGGCCGCGACGCCGTCAGTGCACGTTGACGGTGAACCGCTCGAAGGCGTCCCGTCCCGGCACCGTGCCGACGACGCGCAGCGTGCGCTGCCCGGTCTGGCCCAGGACGACGCGCAGGGCATAGCCGCCGGTCGCCGAGGTCGCCATCCGGGCTCCCGTGAGGTCGCTCCAGGTGTCGCCGCGGAGGGTCTGCAGCTTGACGGTGCGACCGGCGATCGCCTCGCCGCCCCGGGTCAGCCGGCCGGAGACCGGAAGGTCTGGCCGCTGGCCGGTGAGTGGTCGGTCACCGAGGCGGTGACCCGGGCCCGCGGCTGGGCCGCCGCATCGGCGGTCTCCGCACCAAGCGTCAGCAGGCCGGTGGCGAGGGTGAGGGCCGCCACAGGTGCGAGGGCGGTGGCGGCGCGGCGGGTGGTGGAGCGCGAGTTCATGGCGGTGCCCTTCCTGGGTGGGACGGCACGTTCCCCCGTGCCTCACCCTCCAGACGCAGCGGACGCCCCGATGGTTGCTCTCGCTAGCGTGTCTCCTGTGAACCGCGCCGGCGTCCGCTCCCGACTGGTCCGCGCGGGCTTCACCGACACCGACCGCGCCGAGCCGATGCTGGCGGAGCTCGGCGACCACGCCGACCCGCTGCTCCCGCTGCTGGGACGTACGGCGGACCCCGACCTGGCCCTCTCCGCCCTGCTGCGGCTGGCCGAGGCCAGCTCGGACCCCGAGGCGCTGCTGGCCGAGGCGGCCGACGACGAGGGCACCTCGATGCGGCTGCTGTCCGTGCTGGGGGCGAGCGCCGCGCTGGGCGACCACCTGGTGCGGCACCCCGACCACTGGCGCGAGCTCACCGACCCGACGCTGGGCTCGACCCGGGCACCCGCGTTCGCCGTACGCGCCCGGCTGGTGCACGCCGTGGGCGCCGACCCGGAGGCGGACGAGCCCGTCGCCTCGCTGCCGTACGGCGAGGCGCTCGACGCGCTCCGGGTGGAGTACCGCCGGCTGCTGCTGCGGCTCACCGCTCGCGACCTGGCCCACGACCAGGGCGTCGACGACACCGCGGCCGAGCTGTCCGACCTCGCCGCCGGGGCGCTCGAGGCGGCGCTGGCGATCGCGCGGGAGCGGGTGGGCGAGTCGGCGAACGCCGCCCGGCTCGCGGTGATCGCGCTGGGCAAGTGCGGCGCCCACGAGCTCAACTACGTCTCCGACGTCGACGTCATCTTCTGCTTCGAGCCTGCCGGCGGCGTCGACGAGCACGTCGCGGCCCGGGTCGCCACCCAGCTGGCCGGCCACCTGATGCGAGCCTGCTCGGACCACACCCCCGAGGGCACCCTCTGGCCGGTCGACGCGGCGCTCCGCCCCGAGGGCAAGGCGGGCCCGCTGGTCCGCACCCTGGCCAGCCACCGGGGCTACTACGACCGCTGGGCCAAGACCTGGGAGTTCCAGGCGCTGCTCAAGGCCCGGCCGGTGGCGGGCGACCGCGCGGTGGGGGAGCAGTACGCCGCGATGGCGACCGACCTCGTGTGGGGCGCCTCCGAGCGCGACGGGTTCGTCGAGGACGTGCAGGCGATGCGCCGCCGGGTGCTCGACCACATCCCGGCCCACCAGGCCGAGCGGCAGCTCAAGCTCGGCTCCGGTGGCCTGCGCGACGTCGAGTTCGCCGTCCAGCTGATGCAGCTGGTCCACGGCCGCGCCGACGAGCGGCTGCGCGAGCCGACCACGCTGAGCGCGCTGCACGCCCTCACCGAGGGCGGCTACGTCGGACGCCCCGACGGCGAGGCGCTGCACGAGGCGTACGCGTTCCTCCGCACCCTCGAGCACCGGATCCAGCTGCACCAGCTGCGGCGCACCCACGTCGTGCCGGCGGACGAGGCAGCGCTGCGGCGGCTCGGGCGCAGCATGGGCTTCCTCACCGACCCCGAGCAGGCGCTGGACGCCGCCTGGCAGCACCACCGCCGCGAGGTCCGCCGGCTCCACGAGAAGCTGTTCTTCCGTCCGCTGCTCGCCGCCGTGGCCCGGATCCCCGGGGAGGGCGCACGACTCTCCCCGGAGGCCGCCACCGCGCGGATGGCCGCGCTCGGGTACGCCGACCCGGCCTCCGCGCTGCGGCACCTCGAAGCGCTGACCGCAGGAGTGTCGCGGCGGGCGGCCATCCAGCGGACCCTGCTCCCGGTGATGCTGGAGTGGTTCGCCGACTGCCCCGACCCCGACTCGGGGCTCTTCGGGTTCCGCCGGATCAGCGACCATCTCGGCAGCACCCCGTGGTTCCTCTCGACGCTCCGCGACGAGGGCGAGGTGGCCCAGCGGCTGGCCACCGTCCTCGCGACGTCGCGCTACGTCACCGACCTGCTGGAGCGCGAGCCGCAGGGGGTCAAGATGCTGGGGGAGGACCTCACCCCCTCCTCGGCGGAGGCGCTCGGCTCCGAGATGTCCGCCACCGCGGGTCGGCACACGGTCGCCGACGACGCCGTCCGCGGCATCCGGGCGATCCGGCGGCGCGAGCTGCTGCGGATCGCCGCCGGCGACCTGCTCGGCGACACCGACGAGGCCGAGGTCGGGCGTGGCCTGTCCCGGCTGACCGACGCGACCCTCGAGGCCACGCTCCGGGTGGCCGAGCGCGCGGTCCAGGAGCAGAAGGGTCTCGACGAGGCGCCGACCGCGCTGGCGGTGGTGGCCATGGGCC
This sequence comes from uncultured Actinomycetota bacterium, assembly GCA_963723945.1. Lineage (GTDB taxonomy): Bacteria > Actinomycetota > Actinomycetes > Propionibacteriales > Nocardioidaceae > Nocardioides. Next base: position 58,488 of record CAVRSW010000019.1, on the reverse strand, counting down.
GGTACGGCGGCTTCGAGCTCTCCTACGGCTCCGACGCCGACGTGCTCTTCGTCCACGACCCGCGGCCGGGCGTCGACCCGCAGCAGGCGAGCGGCTACGCACTGGCCGTCGGCAACGAGCTGCGCCGGCTGCTCGCCGCGCCCGGTCCCGACCCGGCGCTCGAGGTCGACGCCGGCCTGCGGCCCGAGGGCAAGCAGGGGCCGCTCGTGCGCAGCCTCGAGTCGTACGCCGCCTACTACGCGAAGTGGTCACGGGTCTGGGAGGCGCAGGCGCTGCTGCGCGCCGACGCGGTCGTCGGCGACGAGGACCTGCGCCGCCGGTTCACCGAGATGGTCGACCCGCTGCGCTACCCCGAGGGCGGCCTCAGCCACGACGACGTGGTCGAGATCCGCCGGATCAAGGCGCGGGTCGACAACGAGCGGTTGCCGCGCGGCGCCGACCGCAACACCCACCTCAAGCTGGGCCGCGGCGGGCTGGCGGACATCGAGTGGACGGTGCAGCTGCTGCAGCTGCAGCACGGGGCGACGGTGCCCGGGCTGCGCACCACCCAGACCCTGGCCGCCCTCGAGGCCGCCCGCGATGCCGGGCTGGTCGGCGCGCACGACGCGTCGGTGCTGGCCGAGGGGTGGCGCACCGTCAGCCGGGTCCGCAACGCCATCACCCTGGTCCGGGGCCGGCGGGCCGACCAGCTGCCCCGCGACGCCCGGGAGAAGGCCGCGGTCGCGCTCACCGTGGGCTACTCGGTCGGTGGGTCGGACGAGATGGTCAACGACTACCTCCGGCGTACACGGAGGACGCACGCGGTGGTCGAGCGGATCTTCTGGGGCTGAGGGCTGGGGGATCCCGGCCTACGATGCGAGGCATGACCACAGCCTCTCGTGCCACCGACTTCCTGCAGCTCCACCGCGATCCGTCCCTGTTGACCGTGGTCAACGTGTGGGACGCGATCTCCGCGAGCGTCGTCGCCGACGTCCCGGGCACCCGGGCGCTGGCCACGGCCAGCCACTCCATCGCGGCCACGCTCGGCTACCCGGACGGCGAGCAGATCCCCGTCGAGGAGATGCTCGACATGTGCCGCCGCATCGTCGAGGCGGTCGAGCTGCCCGTCAGCGCCGACCTCGAGGGCGGCTACGGCGACGCCCCCGACACGATCCGCAGGGCGATCGGCATCGGCGTCGTCGGCGCCAACCTCGAGGACCAGATGAAGCCGCTCGCCGAGGCCGCCGCCCAGGTCGAGGCCGTGATGGCCGCGGCGGCCGCCGAGGGGGTCCCCGACTTCGTGCTCAACGCCCGCACCGACGCCTTCGTGAAGGCCGGCGACCGCGACCCGGCCGACGTGCTGGCGGACGCCGTCGAGCGGACCCGCGCGTTCGTCGACGCCGGCGCCCCGGTGGTCTTCGTGCCCGGCAAGCTCGACGAGCAGCAGGTCACGACCCTGGTCGACGCGCTCGGTCCGCAGCGGCTGACCCTGATCGGGGTGCCCGGCTCGTTGCCTCTGGCCCGGGCGGAGGAGCTCGGGGTGGCGCGGGTGTCGTACGGCCCCAACTCCCAGCGGGTCGCGCTCACCGCGCTCCAGGAGCTGGTCGAGGACGTGCACGCCGGCGGTGGGCTGCCGTCCTCGATGAGGGTGCTCAACTAGCGCCGCCGTGGCCGACGACGACCTGCTGGAGCGGGTGCGGACGGTCGCCGACAGCTGCGACCGCGGCGTCTTCTGGCATCGCCGGCAGAACCCGTCCGAGGTGCTCGGCGAGCTCGCCGCCGCCGCTGCCGACCTCGGCCCGGAGTGGGACCGCTACGGCGAGCGCGGCGCGGTCGCGCTCGCCGAGGACCGCCTGGTCGAGCTCTTCGGCACCGAGGCCGCGATGCTGTTCCCGAGCGGCACCATGGCCCAGCAGTGCGCGCTGCGGGTGTGGTCGGACCGGGCCGGCACCCGCCGGGTGGCGATGCCCGACCTGTCGCACCTGCTCGTCCACGAGCTCGACGGGCCGCGACTGCTCCACGGCCTCGAGGTCGACCACCTGACCACCGGCCCGGTCACCGCGACGGCCGACCACCTCGCGGTGCTGCCCGGAAGGCTCGCGGCCGTCCTGGTGGAGCTGCCGCTGCGCGACGCCGGCTGCCTGCTGCCGCAGTGGGAGCAGCTGACGCGGCTCTCGGCCGCGGTCCGTGACCGGGGTGCGGCGTTCCACGTCGACGGCGCCCGGATCTGGGAGTCGCGTGCCTACTGGGGCCGGTCGTACGCCGAGATCGCGGAGCAGGCCGACACGATGTACGTGTCCTTCTACAAGGGCCTCGGCGGCATCGCCGGGGCGGCGCTCGTCGGCCCCGCCGACGTCCTCGTCGAAGCGGGTCGCTGGCGCAAGCGGATGGGCGGCACGCTGTTCCACCTGACCGCCGAGGCACTCTCCGCGCTCGCGGGGATGGAGCGGATGCTGCCGCGGCTCGAGGAGTGCCTCGCGTGGGCGCGGTCCCTCGCCGAGGAGCTGGTGCGGGTCGGGCTCGCCGTGACGCCGGACCCTCCCCACACGCCGACGTTCGTGATCGCGGCGGCTGCGCCGGCGGACCGGGTCAACCGCGAGCTGCTCGCCTTCATGGAGCGCGAGCGGCTGCAGCCGTGCGGGCCGTGGCGGAGCGCCGAGGAGCCCGGACGGAGCCGTACCGAGGTGGTCTGCTCGCTGCCGGCGCTCGACCACGACCCCGGCCGGGTGGCAGGCTGGCTGGCCGAGATCACCCAGCACTGAACGGTGCCGTCGATTCCTCGCATTCCTGAGTCGCGGGAGGCCCCGCCGTTCTAGAGTCGGATGTCGCCTCTGCACGGGAGTGGTCCATGGTTTCGTCTCAGCGTGCGGGCGGCGTCGTGTCGGTGGACGAGGTCCACCCCGACGTCGTCCGGTCCGTCGATGTGGACGCTGTCGTCCTCGAGGCGGGGAGCGCCCTGGTCGTGGGCGTGAGCAACTCACTGCTGGCGTGGAGCGGGTACGAGGAGCACGAGCTCGTCGGCCGCCCGGTCTGGGACACCCTCGCCCGGGGCGACCTCGGCGACACCCTGCGCGACGCCCACCAGGACCCCGCGGGACCCACGGTCAGCGGCGTGGTCGAGGGTGCGGTGTCGGCGAAGGACGGCAGCAGCCGGCAGACCCGCTGGGCCCAGGTCCCCGTGACCGGCGACCGGGTCTCCCAGGTCGTGATGACCGACCTCGGTCCCGCCGACGTCTCCGTGGCGGCGCCAGCCGACACGGCCGGCGAGCCGACCGAGGCCGACGACGAGCCGTCGGTGCTGGACACGGTCACCCGCGGCCTGCTCGAGACGCTGAGCCACGAGCTCCGTACGCCGGTCGCGAGCGTCGCCGGCTACGCAGAGCTGCTCCGCGAGGGCGAGGGCGGCCAGCTCTCGATGATGCAGCGCAAGTTCGTCGCGGCCATCGCCCGCAACAGTGAGCGGCTGCGCGGCCTCGCCGACCAGCTGCTCCTCATCGGCGGCCTGGAGTCACGCGCCACCCAGCTCCAGCTGGTGCCCTTCGACCTGCGCGATGCCGTCTCGTCGGTCCGGATCTCGCTCGCTGCCAGCGGTCTGGAGCGGGTCAGCGTCTCCCTCGAGCCGGGGGACGAGCCACTGCCGGTGGTCGCCGACCGCGACCGTCTGGTGCAGGTGGTCGAGGAGCTGGTCGTCAACGCCGCCAAGTTCACCCTCGGCAGCGGCGAGGTCGTCTGCTCCGCGTGGGCCGAGGGGCCGTACGCGATGATCCAGGTCGTCGACGACGGAGTCGGGTTCGCCGCCGAGGACGAGCCCAGCTCGCTGTTCCTCCCGTTCTACCGCTCGCGGGCCGTCCGGGTCCGTGGCGTCCCCGGTGCCGGGCTGGGCCTGAGCTTCGCGGCCGCCGTGGTCAACGGGCACGGGGGAGAGATCACCGCAGCCGCGGGGGAGCAGGGCGGGAGCGTCTTCACGATCCGGCTCCCGCTCGCCGTGGCCGAGCCGGTCGAGGTCGAGGCCGCCGGCGACGACGTCACCGCCGCGGAGTGAGTCACTGACCTTCATTTCGACACAATGAAGGTATGATCTTCATGTGATCGAGGTGAAGCCTCCTGCTGTCGTCGTCATCGGCGACGTCGTCGGGTCCCGCAAGGCGGCCGACCGCGCCGTGCTGCACGACCACGTCGCACGGGCCCTCGACGAGGTCAACGCCAGCCATGGCGGAGACCTCCGGCTGACGGTGGGCGACGAGTACCAGGGCGCCTTCCCGACGCTCGGCCACGCCCTCCGGGCCACCCTGGCGCTCCGGCTCGCGCTGCTGCCCGGCACCGACGTACGGCACGGCATCGGGTTCGGTCCGGTGCGGACCCTCGACCCGCGCAGCCGCATCGAGGACGGTCCCGGCTGGTGGGCGGCGCGGCGGGCCATCGACGCGGTCCGGGCCGCCGAGGCCCGTCCCGCGACCCGGTCCTCGCGCACCGCCTACCGCCGGGACGAGGGGCAGCAGGGTCCCGACCCCGGCCTCGTGGACGCCGCGCTGCTCGGGCGCGACGAGGTCGTGGGCCGCCTGTCGGAGCGCGGACTGTCGGTCCTGCGTGGTCTGATGGCCGGACGCACCCAGCGGGAGATCGCCGAGACCGAGGGCGTGTCGACCTCGGCAGTCTCGCAGCGGGTGCGCCACGACGGGCTCGGCATCGTGCTCGCCATGGACGAGCTGATGGGAGGCGTGGCGTGAGCCCACGAGATCGCCGCCGTCCCCCGCGGTGCTCCTCCGGCCCACGAGCCCGCGGCGACCTCGCATGAGCTGGATCGGGCTGCTCCTCGTCGGCGTCGCCGTGACCGACCTGGCGTTCTCGGTCCGTCCGATGCGCCACGTCCCCGAGGTCGTCGGGGCCGTCAGCGCCGTGCTGCTCGGGCTGCTCGCCGGCATGACCACGGGCCGTGACCTGCTCGCCTTCCTCGTCATCGTGCTGGTCGTCCTGGCCTGGGGCCAGACCGTCACCGTCGGCTTCCGCACCGGCCGCGCCTGGCTGCCGCTGCTGGTGCTCGCCGGCGCGACCAGCCTCGCCGTGCTGGTCTCCGGGGCGGCGCCCGGCGCCGGCGGCCTGCTCGGGCGGTGGCTGGAGGCGGTGGGCCTGCCGGTGCTCCAGGGGCTCGATCCCGATCGTGCGCTGGTGCTGCTCGGCGTGGTGCTGCTCCAGCTGTCCACCGGCAACGTCCTGGTCCGGCTGGTGCTCGCCGCCACCCACACGCTCAACCCGGCGCGCGAGGGCACCCCCAGCGACCCGGGGACCCGGCTCAAGGGTGGGCGGCTGCTCGGGCCGATGGAGCGGCTGCTGATCGTGGCCCTGGCGCTGGCCGGGCAGGTGACCGCGGCGACCGTGGTCGTGGCCGCCAAGGGGCTGCTCCGCTTCCCCGAGCTGCAGGCCCGGCGCGAGCAGGAGCGGATCCACCGGCTCACCGAGTACTTCCTGGTCGGCAGCTTCGCCAGCTGGCTGGTGGCGCTGGCTGGGCTGCTGCTCCTCGCCTGAGCCCCGTCCGGGCCTCCGACGGGGGCACGGCGCCCCGGGCACCCCGAAGGAGGGTGCCGGGGACGGCCGGCGCGTTCCCAGGTGGACGGGTCCGGCCGCCGGTCCGTTTCTCGCGGCGCTGCGCGGGGCCTCGCCGCGGGACTGACGCCGCTGTCTGCCAGCATGCACCCATGACACGTTCCGGTGTGCTCGCCATCATCCAGGCCGGTGGGGCCGGCAACCGGATGGACGTGCTCACCCGGGAGCGGGCGAAGCCGGCACTCCCCGTGGTCGGCGTCTACCAGCTGATCGACTTCTCGCTGTCCAACCTGTCGCACAGCGGGGTCACCGACGTGTGGCTCTCGGTCCAGTACCACGGCGCGTCCCTGGAGGGACAGGTCGCCAACGGCCGTCCCTGGGACCTCGACCGCACCCGCGGCGGGCTCCGGCTGATGATGCCCGAGGAGGGCACCGGCAGCGCCGACGAGGACGGCTTCGCCCGCGGCAACGCGGACGAGCTGTTCCGGATCCGCGACCAGATCCGCCAGTTCGACCCCGAGGTACTGGTGGTGATGAGCGCCGACCACGTCTACCGGCTCGACTTCGCCGAGCTGGTCAGGGTGCACCGCGAGCGCGGCGACGAGTGCACGGTGGTGACGACCGAGGTCGATCCGCGGGACGCCTCCGACCACGCCGTGCTGAGCGTCGAGGGCGAGCGCGTCGTCGACGTCTCCTACAAGCCGGAGCACCCCGACCACGGGCTGGTCGCCGCGGAGATCTTCGCCTACCGGCCGGACGTCCTCATCGAGGTGATCGAGGAGCTCCACCGCGAGCTCGGGCCCGAGGCCGAGCAGGGGGACACCGGCCTCGGTGACTTCGGCGACCACCTGCTCCCGCGACTGGTCGGCCGCGGCCGCACCGGTGCCTACCGGCTGGACGGCTACTGGCGCGACCTCGGGCAGCCGCACTACTACCTGCGCGCCCATCGCGAGCTGCTGACCGACGACCTCGGGATCCTCAACGACCCGGACTGGCCGATCCTCACCCGCCACACCCAGCGCGGGCCGGCGAGGGTGCTGGACGGTGCCGAGGCCGTCGACAGCATGCTCAGCTCGGGCTGCGTCGTCGGAGGCCGGGTCGAGCGCAGCGTGCTCGGGCCGGGCGTACGCGTCGAGCCGGGTGCCCGGGTCGCCGACTCGGTGCTGTTCGCCGACGTGGTCGTCGAGGCCGACGCCGAGGTGGTGGCCGCGATCGTGGACAAGCACTGCCGGATCGGGCGGGGTGCCCGCGTGGGCTCCTCCGGCGCCGACCTCGACGACAGCGGCGACCTGGTGCTGCTCGGCCGCGACTCCACGGTCAGTGAGGGCGCGGTCGTCCCCGTGGGCGCCCGGCTGGAGCCGGGTGGCTCGGCCTAGAGTGGCGGGACCACCCCGCGACGACCCGAGGAGCCGACGAGTGGCCAGCTACGACGCAGATCTCCAGGCAGCCGTGGACGCCACGTCGGTGGCCCACGACGCAGGCACCGAGGACGACCTGGTGCAGTACCTCCGTGACCAGCTCGCGGAGCGCGACATCGAGACCGCCGACGACGCGTGGCTGGAGCGGACGGTGGAGGGAGTCCGCGGCGACCGCAACTTCATGATCGACGGCGAGCCGCACGACTTCGTGCCGCGGCGCGAACGCTGAGCCCCGGCGCCGCCCCGGGCTAGCATGGCGGCCACTCGACAGGGGGAGCTGACGCGTGCGCGAGACGCTGCCACCACCGGCCCCCAGTGCGTGGCCGGCAGCCCGCGTCCTCCTCGTGGCGCTGGCCGCGGTGTGTGCCGTCGTCGCCCTCTCCACCGTCCCCGGCGTCAGGTCCCAGCCCGGCTTCGTGCCGCTGTGGGACGGCTGGTTCCAGTGCACCGGCTATGCGCTGGCTGCCGTCGCCGCCAGCGTGCGAGCGTTCACCCGCACGCACCACCGGCTGCTCTGGTCGCTGGTGTCAGCGGCGCTGGCCCTGCGGGCGTTCGCCTTCGTCTGGTCGATCACCGTCCTCGGCCGACCCCCTCCGTACCCCTCGCTGGCCGACGTGTGCTGGCTGCTGAGCGGGGTGCTGCTGGTGGCGGCGCTGTGGTTGCTGGCCCGCGCCCACCTGCCGCGTACCTCCCGCACCCTGGTGCTCGACGCCGTCCTGGGTGGCCTCACGGCCGCCGCGGTCGTCCTCGCGTTCCTCTACGGGACGCTCGTCACGCTGACTCTGCCCGGGACGCCGACCGACGTGGTGGCCACCAACCTGGCGTACCCCCTCATCGACGTCGCCCAGCTGGTGCTCATCGTCGGCCTGCTCGCGGCCACCCGGTGGCGGGCGGCGCCGGCCGCGCTCGCGATGAGCCTCGGCATCGTCGCGATGGCCGTCGTCGACTGCGTCTTCCTCTACCTCGTCGCGACCGGGCAGTTCCGGCCGGGGAGCGTCCTGACGCCGCTCTCGCTGGGCGGCACGGCACTGGTCGCGCTGGCCGCCTGGCTCGCCGAGCGGGCGCCCCGGCGGCCGTCGCGCGAAGGCACGGCCACGCTGGTCGTCCCCGTGATCCTGGCGCTGGTCTGCGTGGCGGTGCTGATCTACGACGCCACCCGGGCGGTGCCGTTCGCGGCGACCGCGTTCGCCGCCGCCGGCATCGTCGTCGCCATCGTGCGCGGCTACGTCACGGTCACCGGTGACCGGGAGGTCGCCACCGCGACCATCGACGCGCAGCAGCGCGACCTCGAGCGGTTCCAGGCCCTCGTCGGGGCGTCGACGGACTTCATCGGCATCGCGGACATCTCGGGCCGTCTGGTCTACCTCAACCCCGCCGGGCGACGCATGGTGGGCCTGTCGCCGGACCTCGACGTCTCCGACACGGTCGTGGGCGACTACCTCACCGACGAGGCGATGGAGGTGTGGCGGAAGGTCCGGCAGCCGGAGGTGCTGAGGCGCGGCCACTGGGAGGGGGAGTCGTCGCTGCGTGACCAGCGGGGCGGTCCCGCGATCCCGGTGGTGGCCTCGACGTTCACGATCCGTGACCCGGACACCGGCGAGGTCCAGCTGATCGCCACCGTGCAGCGCGACATCTCCGAGCGCAGGGTCGCCGAGCAGGAGCTGCGACGGTTCAGCTCGCTGGTGGAGGCGTCGGCCGACTTCATCGCCATCGCCGGGGTCGACGGTCGGGTGCAGTACGTCAACCCGGGTGGTCGCGACCTGGTGGGGCTGGCGCCGGACGCCGACGTCACCGCGACGACGATCGCCGACTACCTGACCGAGGAGGGGATCCGCGCCTCGCTGGAGGTCGAACAGCCGGCCGTGGTCGCCGACGGCCACTGGGAGGGCGAGTCCACGCTGCGCGACCTGCGCGGCGGGCCCCCGATCCCGGTCGCGATCAACAGCTTCCTGGTGCACCACCCCGACTCGGGGGAGCCGTGGCTGCTGGCGACCGTGCAGCGCGACATCTCCGACCGGATCGCCTCCCAACGCGAGGTGCAGGCCCTGGCCGACCAGCGCCAGGTGCTGCTCGGCCACCTCGTGCAGGCGCAGGAGGACGAGCGGGCGCGGATCGCCGCCGACGTGCACGACGACTCGGTGCAGGCCCTGGCAGCGGTCGAGCTGCGGCTCTCCCTGCTCCACCGCGAGATCGCCGAGCGCCAGCCCGACCTGCTGCCGACGCTCGAGAGCCTCCGCGGGACGGTCCGTGGGGCCACCGACCGGCTCCGGCACCTGCTGTTCGACCTCGAGTCGCCGGCGCAGCAGCACGACCTCTCCAGCGCGCTCTCCGAGGCCGCGGCGTACGTCCTCGAGGACGCGGTGCGGTGGCGGGTCGAGGGCGACGGCGGCCGGGACCTGGAGGTCGCCACCCGGGTCACCGCCTACCGCATCGCCAAGGAGGCGATGGTCAACGTGCGCAAGCACGCCGCGGCGCACCGGGTGGTGATCGGGCTGCACGACCGCGACGGCGGCGTCGAGGTGTCCGTCGTCGACGACGGGCGCGGCTTCGACCCCGCGGGCGCCGGCGACCAGCGGGGACACCTGGGCCTCCCGGGCATGCGCGACCGGGCGACCGTCGCCGGGGGGAGCGTCGTGGTCGAGTCGGCCGCTGGAGCCGGGACGACGGTCCGGTTGTGGCTGCCCGACCGTCCGGGCGACGGGGACCAGCGGCCCGCCGGGTGAGCGCGCGCTGCGGCCGGGCTAGCGGCCGTCGGCCAGGTGCCGGACCGCCTCGGCGGCGGTCGGCACGGCGATGATGACCTCGCCCGCGAGGCACCGGGAGACCAGGTCCGGGAGGTTGGGGCCGATCCGGCCCTTGCCGAGGTAGCCGCGCACACCTGCTCGCAACAGCGCGGCGACGGTGTCGGGGGAGGTCTCGGCCGACACCGCGACGACGACGACAGGCGGTCCCTCCTGGAGCGCCCGGGCGGCGACCTCGCCACCGGAGGGCATCCGGACGTCGAGGAGCACGACGTCGGCCTCGGTGCGGGCCACGACCTCCAGGAGCTCGACGCCATCGGCGGCCTCACCGACCACCTCGAAGCGCGGGTCGCTGCCCATGACCTCGGCCAGCACCGTACGGATCGACTCGTCGTCGTCGGCGACGACGACCTTGATCTGCGCCATCCTGCGGGTCCTCCCAGCGGTTGCTCGGCCGACCCTGCGGGCAACTCCCACCCCATTGTTCCGCAGCTGCGCCGCAGCGGACCACCCTCGGGCACCACCCGTCTAGTACCTTTGCGCCAGACCTGACGCGACGCCGACGACAACGCGCGAGGGGACCGGGTGGAGGCCACCAAGACCGTACGGGTGCTGGTCGTGGACGACCACGAGGTGCTCGCCAGCGCCCTCGCGCAGGCACTCGACGCCGAGCCCGACATCGTCACCGTGGGCGTCGCCGTGACCCTGCAGCGCGCCGAGGCGCTGATCCCCACCACCGCCCCTGACGTGCTGCTGCTCGACCACCGGTTGCCGGACGGCGACGGGGTCGACGCCATCGACCGGCTCAGGAAGCTGCGGCCCTCCATGGCCGTGATCGTGCTGACGGCGAGTGCCGCCGAGCACGTCATGGTCGCGGCCATCGAGGCCGGGGTGTCCGGCTTCCTCTCCAAGACCCGCAGCCTGGCCGAGGTCACCTCGGCGGTCCGCGCCGCGGCGGCGGGGGAGGCGGTGATCTCCCCGGAGATGCTGGTGCGACTGCTGCCGCGGCTCAACCGCACCGGCCAGACCGGACGCGAGACGCTGACCGAGCGGGAGCGCGAGGTGCTCGGCCTGCTCGCCGAGGGCCTGACCAACGCGGCGATCGCCGACCGGCTCGTCGTGAGCGTCCACACCGTCCGCAACCACGTCGCCAACCTGTCGGCCAAGCTGGGTGCCCGCTCCAAGCTGGAGGCGCTGTCGATCGCGATGCGCGAGGGCCTGCTGCCCGACCGCTGAGCCGGCCCCGGTCGGCGTCCCCGCCGTCTCGTGCGCGGCCCCTAGTGCACGGGGGCCAGACAAGATCGCGCATCGGGCCGAGCCCCCGCCGTCGGCCTCGCGGGAGACTGGACGCTGCGCCTCCCCCCTCTGCCCCCCGGTGGGGGAGGCCTCCCATTCCCCCGGCCTGGCGGACTGGCATCCCCGAGCCTCCGTCAGGCCGGGCTGGCCACCTCGGCCCCGGGTGCCCCGGCGGTCCTGCCTCAGCCAGCCGGCTCCGCCGGCTCGTCCGGCGACGGGCCCGGGAGTCCCTCGAGCTCGTCGGTGTCGGGGTTGGCGGCGACGTCGTCTCCGGTCACGCGCTCGCCGTCGTCGGGGTCGTCACCCGCCTGCTGCTCCTCGAGGGCGTCGACGGTCTCGGCCGGTTGCCCCTTCGGGTGCTCGGGGAGCGTGCCCCCCTTCGTGTCCTGCCCGTCGTCTCGCTCGTCCTGGTCACTGGTCACGTCGAGCTCCTTCCCGGATGTCGCTCACGGCCCCGCAGGCCCATCGTGCCCGGTCGCGCAAGCGTCGGCCGGTCCGGGTGGGCCGTGCGCGACCGGCAAGGTGGCGTCGTCTAGATTGCGACGACGTGAGTGCACAGGCCCCCACCGCCGTCATCCTGGTCCGCGCCGACAAGTTCCTGCCGAACCCGGCGACGGCCGCCGACAACGCCTTCCAGTCCGACGCGCCCGCGGGGGAGTCGGACGAGGAGATCTCGGCCCGCGCCGTGCGTGAGATGGACTCCGTGGCCGAGGCGCTGCGTGCCGCCGGCGTCCGGGTGCACGTCTTCGACGACGAGGACCACACCCGGCCGGACAGCGTGTTCCCGAACAACTGGGTCTCCACCCACGCCGGCGGCAGCGTCGCGGTGTTCCCGATGTACGCCTCGAACCGGCGCCACGAGCGCCGCGCCGACGTGCTGGAGCTGTTGAAGTCGCAGTACCGGGTGCAGACGATCGTCGACTACTCCGGTCTGGAGCCCGACGGCATCTTCCTCGAGGGCACGGGGGCGATGGTGCTCGACCACGACTCCCGGGTCGCGTACGCCGCCGTGAGCCACCGCGCCGACACCCACGTGCTGGAGCGCTTCTGCACCGACTTCAACTACGAGCCGATGGCCTTCGACGCCGTCGACTCCGACGGCGTGCCGGTCTACCACACCAACGTCATGGCCTGCGTCGGCACCGAGGTCACGCTGATCGCGCTGGAGATGATCCCCGACGAGCAGCGGCGCGAGCAGGTCCGCGAGCGGCTCACCGTCAACGGACGGACGGTGGTGGAGCTGACCGAGCAGCAGGTCCGCGACTTCGCGGGGAACGCCGTCGAGCTCTGCGGTCGTACGCCGCAGGGGAAGCGTCGCTACATCATGGCGATGTCGGCCCGCGCCCGCCGCAGCCTGCGGCCCGACCAGGTGGCGGCCATCGAGGAGTCGTGCGAGATCGTCGCCGTGGACATCCCCACGATCGAGCTGGCGGGCGGCTCGGTTCGCTGCATGATCGCCGGCATCCACCTCGACCGCCGGCCGGTCGTCGCGGAGCCCGACCTCACCGAGGCGGTGCTGGCGATCAACGAGGACAACCCGGTCACCCTGGACGGCCGGCTGGTCGACGTCGACGCCTGACCCGGGCGGCTCCCCGACGACACCTGTCGCCCGGCCGTTCCCGGGTGGATGCTGGAGGCCGTCGAGCAGCCTACGAAGGGAGCAGGCCATGACCCACCCCACGCGCCGGGTGCTGCAGATGCGGCTGGTCGTCGAGGCCCAGGACTACGAGGAGGCGGTCCGGTTCTACCGCGACGTGCTCGGCGCGGACCAGGAGCTGCAGGTGCACGGCGAGGCCGGGGAGGACGTGACCGTCCTCCAGGTGGGCCGGGCGACCCTCGAGCTGTCCAACCCGGAGCAGGTCGCCATGATCGACCGGGTCGAGGTCGGGCGGCGCGTGAGCCCGCGGCTGCGGGTGGCGTTCGAGGTGGCCGATGCCGAGGGCGCCACGCAGGACCTCGTCGACGCGGGAGCCGAGCTGGTCGCGCCGCCCACGCTGACCCCGTGGGACTCCCTCAACTCGCGGATGCGCGCCCCCGGGGGCCTGCAGATCACGCTCTTCCAGGAGCTGGACGGGACCGCACGGCCGTAGCACCGCCCAGACCACGGTTCATGAGGTTTGTGGGAGGCGGCGCGCGCGTGGAGGCCGTGCAATGGACGGATGACATCGACCCAGGACCTCGAACGACCGTCGGCCGCCTCTCCCGGTGATTTCTCCACGACCTCCGAGCGAGCCGCTCTCGGGAAGGGGATGCGCGCCCGCGTGCCGAGATCGGTGCACGGCGAGTGGGCACCGGCGTCCGATCGTCCGGACCCGGTCTCGATGCTCGAGGAGCAGGCGGCCAGCCGGGTCCCGGAGCTGGTGCCGTTGCGCTATTCCCGAATGCTGGCCTCGCCGTTCACGTTCTACCGGGGCGCCGCGTACCTGATGGCGTCGGACCTGGCAGCCGCGCCGCGGACCGGTCTCCCGGTGCAGCTGTGCGGCGACGCCCACCTGTCGAACTTCGGGACGTACGCCGCGCCGGACCGGCGGCTCGTCTTCAGCCTCAACGACTTCGACGAGTCTCTGCCCGGTCCGTTCGAGTGGGACGTCAAGCGGCTGGTGGCCAGCTTTGCCGTGGCCGGCCGGGACCGTGGTCTCAGCGACGCGCAGCGGGAGCGGGTCAACCGCACTGTCGGTGAGTCCTACCGGCAGTCGATGGGGGAGCTGGCCGCCATGCGGAAGCTGGACGTCTGGTACTCCCGCCTGGATGTCGACGAGCTCGCGAGCGTCATCACCGACCGGTTGGAGCCGGCCGAGGTGAAGCGGTTCGACAAGAACGTGGCCAAGGCGAAGGGCAAGGACAGCCTGAAGGCGTTCGGAAAGCTGGTCCGGACGGTCGACGGTCGCCCGCAACTGGTGGGCGACCCACCCCTGGTCGTGCCGCTGGTGGAGCTCTTCCCCGACCTGGAGCTCCACCAGATCGAGGCAGCCCTGAGTGACCTGTTGCGTCAGTACCGCCGCAGCCTTCGGGGAGACCATCGACACCTGATCGAGGGGTTCCGCTTCGCGGGCGCCGCCCGCAAGGTGGTCGGCGTCGGCAGCGTGGGCACCCGCGCCTGGATCGTGCTCATGCTCGGCAACGGTGACGGCGACCCCCTCCTGCTGCAGGCGAAGGAGGCCGAGGCGTCGGTGTTGGAGCGCTTCCTCGGGAGGAGTACGTACCCCAACCACGGGCAACGGGTGGTCGAAGGTCAGCGCCTGATGCAGTCGGCGAGCGACGTGCTGCTGGGGTGGATCAGGTCCAGCGGGCTCGACGGTGTCTCTCGCGACTACTACGTCAGGCAGCTGTGGGACGGAAAGGGGTCGGCCGTCATCGAGAACATGAGGCCCTCCACCCTGGCCAGCTACGCACGACTCTGCGGCTGGACCCTCGCCCGCGCCCACGCCCGGTCGGGCGACGCGGCCGCCATCGCCGGCTACCTGGGTTCCGGCGACGCGTTCGACCGGGCCCTCGCGCGCTTCGCGGAGTCCTACGCCGACCAGAACGAGCGGGACCACGCCATGCTCGAGGCGGCCGTCGAGTCCGGACGCGTCACCTCCGCGTCCGCGGTCAGCCGGGGGTGACCCCTCCCGGCGCGGTCGGTCCCACCGAGGGGAAGCGGTTCGCCGCCGGCACCGCGCTGAGGCCGTGTGCCACCACGCTGAGCAGGATCGTGAGCGACATGACCGCCACGACGTCGTGGCCGGCGCCGCCGAGGTCCTCCAGGGCGATCAGCGCGAAGATCACCGAGGCGAGGCCGCGCGGACCGAACCACCCGACGAAGAGGAGGCTGAACCGGTCCAGACCGGCGCCGACCAGCGCCAGCGCGACGGGGAGCATGCGGACGACGGTCAGGCTGGTCGCGGCGTAGACGACCACGGTCCAGCTCCACGTGTCCTGCATGACCGGGATCGCCAGCGCGCCGAAGACGAGCCAGCTGATCATCGAGGCCACGTCGGCCGACTGGTCGACGAAGTAGACCTCCTTCTCACCGCTGGGGCCAGCGCGGTTGCCGAAGACCAGACCGCCCACGAAGGCGGCGACGAAGCCGTTCCCGGAGACCGCCAGGGCCGCCGTGTACGCGAGCAGGGCGAGCGCCAGCACTGCCGGGCCGGCCAGCTCCTCGGACAGCCAGCCGCGCTCCCGGGCGAGCCTGGTGACGATGCCGCCGACCCCGCCGACCACGGTGCCCGCCACCAGACCCACCAGCAGGGACAGGACCGCGCGCTCCGGGCTCTCGACCCCGTGGATCCCGAGATCGGCGGCGACTCCGGCCACGGCCACCAGCACGATCGGGGTGACGATGCCGTCGTTGAGGCCGCTCTCGACGTTCAGGGCGCGTCGTACCTTCGGCGGCACGCGGGGGTTGGCCATGACAGGCGCCCCGAGCGCGGCGTCCGTCGGCGCCAGCGCCGCACCGACCAGGAGTGCTGCCCACGGGTCGAAACCCAGCACGACCATCGCGGCGCCTGCCCCCAGGGCCACCGTCAGCGGCAGGCCGACACCGAGCAGACGGGCGTACAGGGCCAGGTCGCGTCGGAACTGGTCGAGCCGCACCCGCGACGCGTCGGCGAAGAGGACCCAGACCAAGGTGACCTCCGCGACCAGCCGGACCAGCTCCGGCTCGACCTCGAGGTCGAGCAGGCCGATCCCCTCGGTGAGCAGCCAGCCGGCTGCCACGAACACGATGGGGGCGGTGAGTCCGGTCGGCTGCAGGCGGCCGGCCAGCACGCACCAGGCCACGATCGTCGAGAGGACGGCCGCGATCGCGAAGGCTTCCATGCGACGGACCTCCGGCTCGGCGGATCACAGGTGTACGGGTGACGTGGTTCATCGCGAACCTAGGAGTGTCCCGACCGGGCCCCATCACTCTGTCCGGGTGAATGCCCGGTCAGGCCCCGGATGCGTTCGCCGAGCCGGCCCGGATCGTTCGCGACCACCTGACCGACCACAGCGGTCGCCAGGAACACCCACGAAGCGATGTACAGCCAGGTCAGGTAGGTGAAGGCGACACCGATGGAGCCGTAGCGGTCGGCGCTGGTCTCGAGGGCCCGGGGGAGCCAGGCCTGGGTCGCGGGACGGACCGTCATCATCAGGGCCGCGAAGAGCAGTGCTCCGGGCAGCAGCAGCCGGATCCGTACGGCCCCCGCCAGCAGCGCCCACGGGACGAAGCACGCGACCACGATGTCGCAGAACAGCGAGAGTATGCGTGGCCAGACATCTCGAGGTGGCAGCAGCTCGAGGGGTTGGCTCGCGGTCCGGACCACGACCAGTGACAGGGCCAGCACCAGGACCACGGCCAACCAGCGCCAGGCGGAGCGCAGGCTGCTGCGGGGCCGCGGCAGGAACCAGATGGCCGCGAAGGCGCGCGTCAGCGCACGGGACAGGCTGGTCGCCGACGCCAGCACGAACAGGGTGCCGAGGATGCCGAACGTCGCGTCCCCGCCCTCGACGGCGCCCTCGATGACCGACCGCGACTCCTTCGGCAGGTCGATCGCGTTGGCGAGGCGGTCGCTATTCGCCTCCCACGCCGCCAGCAGGATGAGGATCGGCAGCACCGAGGTGAAGAACTGTGCCGCGATGGTCATCGACCGGTCGAACACCTCGATCCGTGCCAGCCCCGCGGTGCCCTGGAGCACGATTCGTCCGGGCCAGCGGTCGAGCATCCACCTCACTGGGCGCTGCAACCGGGCCGGCAGGTGGCTGAGCGCGGCCTCGGCCCGCGCCCGGGCTGCGGACTCCTGCTCGGAGCCGTCGGTGGTCGGCGCGAGGTGGTCCTGCTGAGGGGTGCCGTCGTTCGCGTCCATGCGCAGCTCAGCCTGGGGTTCTCTCGGGTCGGAGAGCCGGCGCGGCCGACGGCTCCGGCGGGTCCGGTGGCGTGTCCGCCCCGAGTCTGCTCGCTGTCGCCGACGACGACCAGCGTCCGCGCGGCAACGAGCGCACGCGGCCGGCAGCCATCGATCGGGGCATGGGACCACGGTGCTCCATCGGGGCGCCGAGATCGTCACGCAACGCAGGTGAGGCTGGTGACGGTCCCTCGGTCGCTGAACCGCGCCGCCGTGCCGAGCAGACCTCGCCGGGAACCAGGTTCCCCGCGAGGGCCGCTCGGCTGGTCAGGGGGCGGATCGGGCTGGTGGTCGCCGCGACCGGTGTGCCGACCGTCATCGGGCGTCCGCCAGCTCGGCGGTGATGGGTGAGGGCTTGAAACCCTTGACGATGAGGTACACGCCGAGGCCGAGCTCCCAGAAGAACTCCGGGATCGCCGCGAGGGTCTGCGGTGCGGAGCCCGATTCGATGGCGCCGACCATCGCGGCCGCTCCGGAGAGGAAGTTGAACACTCCTCCGACCAGGCGTGGGGGCGACGGCAGCTACGGCGTGCTGTACGCGGTGGCCGGCGGCTGTTCCCTGGCGGGCGCGGCCGCGGTCGTGCCGATCACGGGTGTCCGGTAGCGCGACAAGGGTCACCCGCCAGCGCGAGGGCTCGGTCAGCAGGGGCCGGCTCGATATCCGCTTGAGGTGACCCGGGTGCCCTGTCAGTGTCGCGGCATGCCGTCCAGCACCGCAGGCCCGCTGTTCGAGGAGTTCCTGGCCACCGCGGAGGCCGTGGCCCGGGAGCGGCCGGAGGTGGACCCGGAGACCGCTCGTGAGGTGTTCCGCGAGGCCGCGACGTTGCTCGACAACGGCCTCGCCCTCGACGGCCTCGACGAGCAGGACACGGCCGCCGTGGTCGCCGGTCTCTGCGACGACCTGGTGGCCGAGGATCCCGGTGCCGCGATCCGCGCCCGCTCGGCGGCCGCGTCGGAGCACGCGGGGGACCTGCACGACCCGGCGGGCGTGTCCGCGGCCTACCTGGCGTCCGCATCGATCCTGCAGCTCTGAGGACCGACGACGGCCCGGGGGAGGGCCGAGTGCCCCGGGCCGGGCGGCCGCCGCGCGGAGCCGTGGCATGGCGCGACCGTCGGTCCACCCGTTAGCGTGACCGCACATCCGTCGGCACCGGCGGGTGAGCTCGTTGCCGGAGGTCGCGATGCGCCTGCTCCTCGCCGACCGGCTCCCCGAGCAGACACTGGTCGACCTCGAGGCGCGGGGACACGAATGCGTGATGGAGCCCGGGCTCTCCGCCGACGACCTCCCGGCACGGATCGCCGGCTTCGACGCCCTGGTGGTGCGCTCCACCAAGGTGCGGAGCACGGTGTTCGATGCTGCGGATCGGCTGGCGCTGGTGATCAGGGCGGGGGCCGGCACGAACACGATCGACACCGATGCCGCCGCCGCTCGTGGGGTCCTGGTCTCCAACGTCCCCGGCCGCAACGCCGCAGCCGTGGCCGAGCTGACGATGGGGCTCCTGCTCGCGATCGACCGGCGGATCGCGGACAACGTCGCCGACCTGCGCGACGGCCAGTGGGACAAGCAGCGCTACAGCAAGGCCCACGGCCTGCTCGGGTCCACCATGGGCATCATCGGCCTCGGCTCGATCGGTCTCGCTGTCGCCGAACGTGCGGCCGCGTTCGGCATCCAGGTCCAGTCGCTCGCCAAGACCGGCCGTCCCGGACACGTCGTGGCGCGGGCCGAGGAGCTGGGAGTCACCATGTGCGACTCGATGCCGGAGCTGCTCTCGTCGTCCGACATCGTCTCGCTCCACGTGCCCTCCCACGCGGAGACCCGCCACCTGGTCGACGAAGGCTTCCTCGGCCGGATGAGGAACGGCGCCATCCTGCTCAACACCTCACGGGGAGACGTGATCGACGAGGTCGCCCTGCTCGCGGCGCTGGACGCCGGCGCGGTGCGCGCGGGCCTCGACGTGTTCGCGGACGAGCCGAGCAGCGGCCATGGCCCCTGGGACTCGCCCCTCGGCCGACACCCCGACGTGGTCGCGACCCATCACATCGGGGCCTCCACCGAGCAGGCGCAGCGCGCCATCGCGGCAGGCGTCACCGAGATCGTCGACGCCTTCGTGGCGGGGGAGGCGCGTCACTGCGTGAACCTCGATCCGAGCCGGCTGGGATCCGCCACCCTGACGGTCCGACACCTCGACCGGGTCGGCGTGCTCGCCCAGGTGCTCGACCTGCTGCGCACCACGGGCCTGAACGTCGAGCACATGGAGAACCGCGTCTTCCGTGGCGGTCATGCGGCGGTCGCCTCCATCGACGTCGCCGGTGAGACCTCGGCGGACCTGCTGACCGCCCTGCGCGAGATCCCCGACGTCCTGGGCGTGTCGCGGGTGGAGCTCCGGGACGACGGCAGGCGGGGGCCGTGAGAGCCGTTCGTCCCTTTCCCGCGCGGGTCGTCCGCCAGGGGTGCGCTCCTCGCCTGGTCACCGCGATGACGGACCCGTCCGAGGAAGGGGGCATCTCGCGGTCAGCGGTCGCGACCGATCCCGCGGCGTACGACCAGGCGGCGGCCGCCCTCTACGTCTACCGTCAGGGCGGCGAGGAGGCTGCGCACACCGGAGTGGTGTGCGAGGTGGCCATCCAGGCCTTCGTCGACGGGCGGGTGCGCGGCCACGAGGCGGTCCAGGCCGGGCGGGTCGAGGCGTTGGTGCGACACCACGCGACGAGCGACGACCCGCCGGCCCCCGTGGCGCTGATCCACCGTCCGGGCGAGGCCTTCACGCGGCTGCTCCAGGAGACCCGCCGGGCGTCACCTGTCCTCGACTTCGCCGGCCCCGGCCTCCAGCAGACCGTGTGGCGGGTGGCCGATGACCCGGCCGCCACCGAGGTGGCGGCGGAGCTCTCCGCAAGCACCCTCTACGTCGCCGACGGCCACCACCGGGTCGCGGCTGCGATCGAGGAGTGGCGGCTGGCCGGGAAGCCTCCGGGAGTCGGCCTGCTCGGTGTGGTCCACCCCATGGCCGGACTGCGCCTGTCGGCGTTCCACCGGCGGGTCACGGGGCCGCTGACCCCGGCCGACGTGCTGGACCTGCTGGCGCCCTGGGCTCGCGTCCAGGCGGTACCCGCGCCCCCGGCACCGACGGCCGGATCGTTCGGGGCGTACGTCGGGGGTGACTGGTTCGCCGTCCGGCGTCGGGAGGCCCCGGTCGCCGGCCGTGCCGACCTCGACATCGCCGTCCTCCAGTCACGGGTCCTCGAACCCCTGCAGCGGCCGATCTCCGGGCCGTCGCGCCTCGTCGAGATCGCGCCTGCCCTGACGTCCGTCGCCGATCTCACCAGGAGGTGCGACGCCGACGGCGGTGCGCTGTTCACGCTCGCGCCACCTCGGCTCGAGGCCCTGACGCAGCTGGCCGACGCCGGCGAGGTGATGCCGCCCAAGACGACGTACTTCAAGCCGAAGCCCTGCACCGGGATCTTCCGGCGCCCCTGACACTGCCGCCGCTCGTCCTCGACCGCGAAGATCGTCGACACGTGGGGACTTGCAGGGTGTCGATCACTTGTCTAAGGTCGTCCGCTTCGACGGGCACGTTGGATGACCATGGGGCAACCTGCCGTCGCGGGGGTCTGTCCGCTGTCACCGATCGTCTGGTTTTCTCTCATGCGAACTGTGCTTCGCGTCCTGCTTGCCGTCACGTACCTGGCCATCGTCCTGGTGCCCTTGTGGCTCGCCATGGGCGCCGAGAGCTCGAGCCGTGGCGTCGCGTACGAAGTGTCACTGGCCACCGGCCTGGTGGCGCTGTCGCTGCTCGCCATCGCGTACGTGCTGCCGAAACGGGTCCGCGGGCTCTCCCGATCCCTGGGCATCGACGTCGTGCTGGGCGTGCATCGGCTGGTCGGGCTGTCCGCGCTGGCCTTCACGTTCGCGCACATCGCCACGGTGCTGGCCACCGACAGCAGCAACCTGGCGTTGCTCGACGTGACCAGCGCGCCGGGCCGCGCACGCGCGGCGGTCGTCGCGAGCGTGGCGATGCTGTTGCTGGTGATCACCTCGGTGTGGCGCCGCAGACTGATCGGGCGGTACGAGATGTGGCGGGCCGTGCACATCGCGCTGGCGGTGACGGCCGTCGTGCTGGCGGCCCTGCATGTCTGGTGGCTGCGGAATCTCGTGCTGCAGCCACGCTTCCGCTGGTGGTTCATCGCGCTGGCCGTCCTCGTGGTCGCCGCGTCGCTGCGGCGGTGGGTGTGGCGACCGCTCAGCTCGTGGCAGCGGCCGTACGTCGTCGAGGCGGTCCGTCGTGAGTCGCCCACCGTTTCGACGCTGGTCCTTCGGCCCTCCGGTCACCGTGGCATGCGCCGCTTCCACCCGGGGCAGTTCGCCTGGATCCGCCTCGGCTCGTCACCGATGGGCTTCGAGGAGCATCCCTTCACGATCGCCTCTGCACCTCGTCGCTCCGGCCAGATCGAGTTCACGATCAAGCAGCTCGGTGACTTCAGCAGCCGCATCTCCGACATCGCCGTCGGCGACAAGGCGTGGGTGGATGGCCCGCACGGTGCGTTCAGCCCTGACCACCACCGCTCGGACGGGTTGGTCCTGATCGCCGGGGGCGTGGGGATCACCCCCATGATCAGCGTCCTGCGAAGCCTCGCCCAGCGCGGTGACCAGCGTGACCACCTGCTCTTCGTGTCGGCACGCGCACTCGAGGAGCTGTTGTTCCGGGAGGAGATCACCGAGCTCGCAGACCGGCTGCGACTGCGGGTGGTGGAGCTGCTCGACAACCCGCACGAAGGCTGGACGGGTGACAGCGGCTTCCTCGATGCACAGCTGCTCGCAGCGAACCTGCCACGGCAACGCGACCGCCTCGACTTCTTCATCTGCGGGCCGCCTCCGATGGTGGCCGGCGTCACCACCTCGTTGCGCGACATCGGCGTCGCACCCCAGCACATCCATACCGAGAAGTTCGACTTCGTCTGACCAGACGCACCACACGCACCCTCAAGGAGGCAACTGACTGTGCGACTCTGCTCCACCACGTTCACACACACTTCGACTGCAGTGTTCGGCCTCGCGGTTGTCGGATTCACCGCGCTCCGGCTGGCCGGTTACGAATCGCCACACCTTCCCGGCGACCAGGCGTCGCCTGCCCCACCCATTCTCCAACGCGTACCCGACTCCGGGCCGTCGGCCGGGCGACCGGCACAGGAGAACGGGGGCACCGTCGACCTGCCGATGCGCCAGGCCGACGCGGGAGACGACCTGCAGGCGAGCCCTGCTGACGGGCCACAGAGCCCCATCGCCCGTCCGACTGCCACGGCCGCTGCCTCTCTGACCTGGTCGCGCAACGCTCAGCAGTGGCGAGTGGACCCGCCGACCGAGAGGGCCGCCGAGCCCGCAGCCGATTCGGCGGATGCGTCCGCAGCCGAGCGGCAACCCGCCCAGGAGTGGGACGAGGACGACGAGTCCGACGACGAGGCCGACCCGGAGGAGCCCGACAGCGACGACGAGACCCGCGGCGACGACTCCTCGCCCGACGAGACCTCCGACGACTGGGACGACTCGGCCGAGGCCGCTGGCTCCACTACGGCCGAGGACGACGATCACGAGTAGCCGGGACCGGGGCCGGCGAGGTGCCACGGAACGTGCCAGCCGCGGCAAGACCCACCACGTGGGAGATGTGCGGAGTCCTCACCTCTCCTAGCCTGAATCAAAGGGAGGGAACAGCGCGGAGTGGCGTCGGGCGTCCCCGTGTGGGGCGTCGCGAGCTCGTGGACCCAACCAGGCCCCCGCCGTCGGCCGCGGCCGGTGGCGGGGGTTTCCGCGCCCGGACCAGCGGGGAACGGTACGAGGGTTGTACCCACTTTCGGGTGTCGCAGCCGACCTTCGGGGACCCGTAGGATCTCCCCGCGCCGTCCCTCGTCGAAACACATCGCTGCTGACGAGGGGCGCGCATGACGTCCGGCCGATGGGGTCGGTCGGCACCCGCGACTTCGCACATCTCACCCATGAGGCGTCGCTGCTCTGCGACAATCGAGCGGTTCCTCGTGTCCCCCCGCGCGATCGGAAGGCCCTCTCCTCGTGAGCCGAGTTCCCCCGACCCCTGTTGAGGTCTGGTTCGACGGTCGCTGGCACCGCGGCACGCTCCGCAGCTGCGAGATCACCCCGGACGGGGCCACCTGCAGCGCGGTCGTCTCCTGGACCTACGAGTATCCGCGCACAGCACGCTTCATGGCCAAGGAGATGCGCGATCCCGCCGGCGAGCTGGGCTGCCCGGCCGCCCACCAGTGCGGCACCTGCGGCCCCACCACGTAGGCGTCACGTCGAGGGCGGGTCGGCCCGGGGGCGCCGGAGCTGGGCTGGGCACACCCACCCCCGACCGTCAAGGGTCGAGCGGCCTAGCGCCCGCGATGTTCGAGGCGTACCTTCACTAGCCGGGGGGCTGTCGGCGATCGAGGCGCATTCGGGGACAGGCAGTGGAGGTGCCTCCGGCGGAGCAATCTGCCGGAGGCACCTTCGTCGTCAGGCTGCGGAGCTACGGACGTGAAGGTCGCTCCGGCCATCTGGATGTCACTCCACCCGACGCGCGCGCACACCCCGCCGAAGCGCTGGCTGTACCCGGTCAAGGGCCACGTCACCTGTGCCGACCCAAGACGGGCGATGGCCCCCTGCGTGCCTCAGAGTCGGTCGGCAGAACCGGAGGAGGTTCGGTGGACCGGATCAGCGAGCAGCTTGGCGTGCCAGGGGTGGGCTTCGTCACCACCTGGGGTGTGCTGCTCCCTGCATCGGTCCTGGCCAGCGATTGGTACGCGGCGTTCGCCCTGTGGGTCGGCTCCTACCCCCTGATCTTCACCGGCCTCAGCGTGCTCCACTGCTACCGCCGCTGCACCTTGGCGGCAAGGGATAGCGCACCGTCCTCGCGCTTCGGCCGACCACCCCGTCGCGGACCCTGCGACCGCGACGGGAGTCAAGCGCCGGTGGCCCAGTCCCCGGCTCGCACGCGCGGCCAGCCCGTCGGGCTCAGACGCCCGTGCTGTGACGATGGCCCCGCTCAGTCAGCCGCTAAGCCCCGGCCACACGACGTCACTGGTGCCCGGTGAGCGCCGAGGGGTGGCACCCACCGGGGCCAGTGGGGACCCGGCAGGTGTCGGGGGACGAACACCCACCGGGGTCGGTCAGCGAGGCGCATCTTGCTTGACCTCCCACCCCACGTCCCCAAGCACCTGGGACCGGGGTATCTGAACACCCTGCACGGGTTCGCAGAACCCTCTCTCGTCGAGGCGACGGAGCCTCGGTGACCTGCGGAGCAACGCTCATGCGAACCCTCTGTTGTTGTGACATCGCATCAGGGTCCGGGACACAGCTGATCTCTTTACTTGAGGTCGCCGCGGAAGGGGCGCAAGCCCATGTCCGCCTGTCGGTCACACTCCAGCGAGCTGCTTCCGCACGTCGGCGGGCGGTCAGTGGCTGACGCTGAGTCGGGTTGCCCACGACGCTGCCTCTGGGGTGTCGACATCGGCCACGGCGAGCAGCAGCGCCTGCCGCTCGTCGGCCTCGAGCACCATCAGCCCTTCCACCTTGATGCCGCTGCCCTCCCACGAAGGCAGTGGAACGACCTCCGCGACTACGTCACCCTCGAGCCGCGCCGGGCCGACCCAGGCCGTCATCGCGTGGGTGGGGACTGTTCTCGGCAGAGGTGGGAGTCGATCACCGTCATCAGACTCGACACCCGCAGGACGGGATGCGTGGCATGAGTGTGACCACGAAGTCCATCGAGGCCACCCCGACCAGATCTGGGGCGTGCGCTCCGGCGGCTGGCGCTGGGGCCCGCACTTTCGCGGCGCTGGTCGGTGGCGCTGGTCGTGACGACACCGTGTGCCGCTCGAAGCGCAGGCCGAGGGCGTTGGTGACCTCGAGGATGGTCGACCAGGTCGGGTTGCCGTCGGCGGAGAGTGAGGCGTAGAGGCCGTCAGGCCGCCACTACGGGTCCTGGCGTGGCTCGTCCAAGACCCGGTGTGTGAGGCCGTGCTCTCGGGTCGCACGCGAGGCCACCGCGGCGGCGGCGGCCGGCAGTCCTGATTGACCGTGGTGTGGCTTCAGGGGCATGCTCACCCTAGAAGGCTGCACGGTGGGCGCGGGGAGGACACCAAGTCTCCCCACACACGCGCAGGTCCCGGGCGCCGAGTAGGCATTGCTTATCGATGTCACAGGAGGCGAATGATGAGGCGAACCCTAGCTCGGATGCTCTTCCCGGTACTCGTGGTCGTGGTCGCGACAGTGATGCCGGCCGCACCCGCATCGGCCACGGTCCATGAGATCGTCGCGCAATGGTGCTCGGGACACGACGAGCTCGGGCCACCCGGAATCAGCGACCCCACCAAACCCAATTTTGCCAGGCCACTCATGGCGAACGGGTTCATCGGTGACCCGGTTCCATTCGTGGGATCCGCCGGTCCGGGCCTGCTGATCAACTTCAACTACGACCACCCCGCTGGGAAGGTCGTCGGAACGGGCGTCTTCGTGGTCGTCGGCTCGACGCCACAAGGCCCGCTCTACCTGGAGCTCATCGAGCCCGACCCCAGCTTCGCCGCTTTCACCCGTTGCCCGCGTCTGGCTGGCTAGTTGTGATGCGCAGCCAGGTTGTCCAACCGGGTGATGGGTGGTTGGCCACCGAGGGCTGAGTGGGGCCGGTGCTGGATGTACTGGTCGAGCGATCCTGCCAGTGCGGCCAGCGGGCGTTCTCGGAGGAGTAGAGCTCTTGTGGGCCCGACCGTCTACCAGAGTCCGGTGGAAGCGTTCGATTGGCCCCTATGTTCGTCAGCCGCTGATGGAAGCATCGGGAGTAGGGCGTTCCTCGGCAGACGCGCCCGGTGCGGAAGCCGTCAACCCACGGCGGGCGTCATTGCCACCATCAACTCCACCGTGTGGCTACTGGCCGGGTCCGTTGTCGTGGTGGCGACCGGTCATCGCCACGATCACCTCCATCGCGCTCATCGTGGGTTGGCTCGTGATCGACGGTGAACTCTGGGACCGCCCAGACAACGACTCCCCTCAGCGCGGGAGAGGTCCTCTACAACACCTCGACGCCGGTGACCCTGACCGCGGGGGTGGTCATCTGCTACATCGCGCTCTACGTCGTGAACCTGGGTGTGGGCCTTGTTCGTCCTCGACCCCGCCGTGATGGGCGGCTACCTCCGCATGTCGCTCGCCTTCAGCGACCTGTTCGTGGGAGCCCGGGTCGTCGCGTCAGCGGCCACCGTCGGCGGCGCGCTGGGCAGTGGCCTGGAGTCGGGCGAAGCGATTCGAGCGGCCGCGTACTCCAAGCGCGAAGAGGAGCGCCGCAACCGGCTCGCGCGTCGACGGGCCTGAAGGCTCGATGGCGTTTGGCGACGCCGTGAGCCAGTGGGCACTCCCGCATCACGCCTGCGAGGTCAAGTCGCTGCGCACCCAGCATCAGGGAGCCCGTCACAGCCACGGGAGATGGCTCACACAGTGCCTACGACCACGCGGGGCCCGCGCCGACCCAACGGATCGACCACTTCGACGACGTACATCGTCCCGGCGGGCTGCCCGGCGGCGTCCTGGAGCGCGTACGTTTCATCGGCCAGGCGGGCCATCGACGCCTCGACCTCGGCTCCCACAGGCGAGGCCTCCGGTGGGATCCCTGGGACGACCCGGTACAGGGCGAATCGGTACTCCCCGAGGGGTTGGCCGTCGAGCGGATCCGAGTGGCTGAAGCTCACATCGACGACACCGGCACCCGGGATCACCGCTATCGGGGTGACTCCGGTGGGTTCGGGCGGCAGCAGCCGGAGCGAGGCAGGCGGGCTCGGCTGGCTCCACAGACCCGGCACGGTGCTCCCCGGCTCGGGAGCACCCTGCACCTCCACCACCCAGGTGAAGGTCCACCACGGGTCGAGCTGCGCGGCGGGGTCCCAGCTGGTGGGGCCGTCGTCGTCGATGAGGGCGGGCCACTGTGTGGGGGTCACCGTCTTCGCGACCGGCATCGCGAGAGGGTCCGCGGACTGCACGCGGGAGCGGCGTATCCGCACGGCGACCGGTGTCGTCTGGCCGGCCGGTACGTCGACGGTCAGGTGAACCCGGCCCGCCTGGTCGGGATCCCGCCGCACCACCAGCCCCGGCACGGGAGGAGGGGCGGAGTTGGGGACCCCGCGGATCAGCAGCGCGGAGCTGGCGAAGGACGTCTCGCCGCCCAGCTCCAACGGCGGGCCGAGGTGAAGCACGCTCACCGGCAGCACCTTGTAGAAGATCAGCACCCGCAGCGACCCGGACACCTCGTGCACGTAGGACATCGGCCCGGACGAAGACGCGAGCAGGACCATCGGCGTCAGCAGCTCGAAGCAGCTGCGGTCGAACAGCCCGGCGTGATTGCGGAAGACCGTCGCCCGGGCCGGTGCACCGTGGGCCGCCGCGAGGGCGTCGAGGCACTGCTGTGCTGCCGCGCTGCCCTGGTCGCGGAGCGTTGCGAGTCGCTGGCGCATCGTCGTCTCGTCGCTCATCAAGACTCGGTACGCCGTGCCCGCGGTCGCAGTCCATGCCAGGTCGACCCGGCAACGCCCGAGCGCGTCGGCGCGGGTCGCGTACTCCAGGGTGTCAGGCAGGACCAACGGTTCGGGCGCCCGTGGGTCGACGGCGTATGTCGCGGTCACGCCGTAGTCCGACGTCGCCGAGGCCGTGTCGACCCACCGGCCCCGCACCTGGATCCGGCGTCGCTCGGCGAGCCCGAGTCCGGGTACCTGCGCGGTGCCCACGAGAGTCGGTGCGCGGCCGTCGGCAAGGGCAGCCTCCGCGGGGACCGACGAAGGCGTCCACACGCCTGCCTGCACCTCGAACTCCAACTCCAGCCGGTCGACCGGGACGCCCCCGGCCGCCAGGTCACCTGGCCGCGGCTGGACACACCGAACGACGACGTTGCCGTCGCCGCCCGCAACTGCCGGGTCGGCGTAGCTGGCCTCGAGCAACGGGGTAGGCAGCTTCGGGCGAACGCCCGGCCCGACGCTGCCGGGTGCCCACTGGCTCCAGCGGCCGAACCAGTCGCTCTGGGCGACCCGGTACGTCGACGCGGCCGCCGGCGCCATCCGGTCGTGCACCTCACCCTGGCCCGTGGCGGTGGCTGGCCCGGAGCCCGCGGCGGCCAGCACGGCCGGAACGATCGCGATGGCCCGGTCGGGTCCGGCGCCGAGCACGTCGGGCAGCCGCGTATTGAGGCCAACCAGCGCGGGCGTCTCACGGGCCAGCGCCACCTGGGCGGCCGGACCGAGTCCGGCGAGCGGCAGCGCGACGTGCCGGGTCTGCGAGGGCGGGGTCGCCTCCTGTTGCCAGCCGAGGTCGACGCCGACCCCGCAGGAGGGCGGTGTCAGCGCAGCCGCCAGCCGCCCAGGGACCACCGCAGCGACAGTCCACAGGTCGAGGAAGCCGCCCTCCCGGCTGTGCGCGGCCAGGTCCGGCAGCGGGAGCGGGAAGGCATTCGGGTCGTCGGGCCCACCCAGCAGGGAGCCGAGGAACAACGACCAGCCTGCTTGCGGATACTCCACCCATGCACCTCGGACGGTGTAGACCGTCAGGTAGTCCGGATCGCCCGGACTGTCGTCATGCTCGACGAGGCCGAGCCAGCGACCCATGCTCGGGTCCAGTCCCGACTGGAGTACGCCGGCCAGTGCGGGCGCACTCATGGTCGCGTTGACAGTGTGCGCCGACGAGGCCACGCCGACCATCGGCTCGGCCGGCATCATCACGTCTGGCGGCAGCGCCGAGGTGTCGTTGAGCACCGAATCGAGGAGCTTGGCGACCCGCGCGTCGTACACCGTCAGCGCCCGGTCGAACTCGTCCGCCGGGTCGAGGGGAGAGCAGGAAGCCGGATCGGGCGCAGCAGGCTCGTCGTGGAGGCCGAACCGTTGCGGCGCACCTCGGTAGACGCGGTCCTTCGCCTCACCCTCGGCATTCTGGATCCCCCGGTAGCGCGCCGCGTCCTCGACCGGGAGAGCCAGCAGTCGCCACGGCTCGCGCGGCGGTCCGACCTTGAGGTCGTCCAGCCGCAGCACGCGGACACCGAGCACCTCGCCGACCCCGCTGACCAGCAGGCGCTCCATGCCGGTGGCGCAGACCTGGTACCGCGGGACGTCCGCCGACGCCACGGCCGCATCGCCATAGGTTCCGCTCACGATCGCGTCCACGCGGACGCCCTTGTCGTCCCCCTTGACCAGCACCTCGGCATAGATCACCGGATTGCCCGGCTCGGGGGGCAGCCAGGCCGTGGCCGGACCCGCCGCGGACAGGTCGAAGGCCGGCGAGATGAGATCGCCACGTGCGTCGGTCCACAGCACGTCGTCCGACATCTCCTCGGGGAGGTCGCGCACCTGCTTCTCCACCAGGAGCGGCGCCACCGGCAGGCCGAGCACCCTGGCCGGCATGACTCGGAGGTGGGCTCCCGCCGCGAGGTGGGGGTCGTCGGTACCGTCCATGGCGGCTGCAGTCAGCGCCCACGTCGGTGCGAACCTGCTCATACCCGCTCCCCCCTCACGGTGCGTGGCTGGCCGAGCAGCATCACGCCAGCGCTGAACGTCATGCCACGCAGGGAATCGTGGGCCGCGACGGTGAGTACGTCGGTGCTGGTGACCACAACTGTCGTGGCGGGCGCGAGCAGCAGTCGGGTGCCGTTGCCGGTCGACGCGAGGGTCGTGAAGGCGGTGCCCCCGATCCGGGCGGAGACGCTGATCCGTCCGGGTCGCGCCAGCGGCTCGGGCGCCTCGAGGAGCAACCCGGCCAGCAGCCAGTCCGTGCCGCCCGCGGCCGGCGGCACCCACAGGGTCGTGGCCCGGCCTGTCGACGACATCGGCCAGGGGTCACGACCCAGGGCGCTGACCCAGGTGTCGAAGGTGCGGTCGTCGAACTCCTTGGTCGGCAGACCTGCTGGCCAGCCTCCGGGGAGGTCGAGGAGCACATCGGCGGGGGCGACCGGGTTGGCGCCACTGACGTCGAGGCCGCACTCGGTGAGGATCTCGCCGACGTCGCGATAGCGGGACGTCCGGAAGTGCCACCGCCCGATGGGTACGTCGCGACCCGCGCCGGTCGGGTGCGCGACCAGGATCACGTCGTACCCCCGTACCGGGTCGAGGTCGGCGAGCACGTCGACTGTCGACCCGGTGGGGCTGGTCTCCGACAGGCAGGGCGACGTGGGGATGACCTCGTTGATCCGCTGCTCGACCGGGAGCAGGAACATCGGCTCCACGCCCGCCAGCAGACTGACGGCCGTCACCACGTCGAAGGGGTGCGAGCCCGTCGGCACGCTGCCTGTGTCGACGTCGGACGGCCGCACCTCCACCCGGGCGTCGTAGCCGTAGATCTCGAGGAGCTTCGGCAGGTAGTCGACGGAGAAGCTGACCCGGATCGGGTCGTCGAGCAGGTGCGGCAGCCCGCCAGTCGGCTGGGCGCCCTGCACGTAGCGGATCAGGCTGCGCGGCTCGAAGCTCGCCTCCTCGACGTACTGCACGGGGGGCAGCGGTGTCGGTGGCGTGACGGCGGCGGCTGTGTGGAAGCCGAACGTGCTGGGGGTGCCTGCCTGCCAGCCGTTGGGATCGGGCGATCCCGGCTGCGTGTTTCCGGTGCGTTCCCAGCGCTGCCATTCCCAGTCGACCCGTACCTCGTACGTCGTGTTGGGTTGCAACAGTGTCCGGACCGGCGGCCCGAGTGGGAAGTCGACTGGGAGCGCCAACCCGCCGAGCGGCCCGCCGGCAGGGGCCGTCGCGCCGGCCAACACACTGCCGAGGGCTCCCGTGGCGTGCGCGTCGAACAACCCGATGACGTCCTGACGCGCCTGGTCGGCCTGCTGCACCTCGAGCTCCTCGTGCCAGAGGGTGCCGCAGCCGCCGACGACGGTGACGTTCAGACCCGGGGCCGCGGGGATCCGGAAGCCGGCGTACTCCTTGTCATCGGGTGCGACATAGGTGACCACGACGCAGTGCTCCTCCTTGTCGCCGGTCTTGGGCTCCCAGGTCACCTCGCCGCCGTCGGGGAGGATGCCGATGACGGCAGGGATCCTGAACTCGTCGTCACGGGGGGTCCAGGCCAGCAACCCACCGGTCTCGCCCGCCGGGTCGCGGTCGTCGGGGCATACCGCCATCAGCACGTTCTCGCCCTCGGTCTGCACCACGAGCCGGGCGATCCCCTCGGCCTCGACCCGCAGAGGGCTGCCGTCAGGCGTCTTGGCTTGGACGATCTCGTTGCCGTCGCGATCGAAGCCGGTCGCCAGCCAGGTCTGCGTGATCTGGCAGTGGAGGGTGACGCCATCGACGGGTTGGTCGAAGTCGACGGTGAGGCCGTCGCCGATGATCAGCAGGCCGGTGCCCTCGCCACTGAAGTCGCTCGCGTTCAGCGGGTTGCCGGCGGTGTCGCGGACGCGCAACCCGCCCCGGGTCAGCGCGCCGTCGCCGTCGACGAGTTGCGGCAGCGTGTTGTCGGTCAGGTCGCCGAACCGCACGCAGAAGTCGCCCCCAGGCAGCGGTTCGAGGTCCTTGCGGCGGATGGGCACCCGGCACACCTCGAGCACCAGGCTCGGCGCGCACAGCCGGTCGGCGTAGGTGCCGGTCGCCCCCAGGCTGCCGAGCTGCTGGCCGTGGCGGACCAGGCCGGCCAGTCGCCAGCCCTGCGCACGCGGCCCGGTCGCGAGCTCGGCCTGCAGGTGCAGTCGCTCGACATGGGCAGTCGAGACGCTCAGGCCGTACGACGACGCGAGCGCCAGCAGCACCGGCCACGGCCGGTCGGCGGGCTGGACGAGCTGCAGGCTGGTCCTCCCGCGGCCGGCAGAGACGAAGGCCGCGTCTTCCGGAAGGCGGGCAGCCCCGGCACCATCCGGGGTCCCGAGCTCTCCCACGAGGCAGACCGGGTCGGGGCGACGGACCGGGTCGCAGACGGAACCCACGAGTCCGCCCGGGTCGCCCGGCGAGCCGTCGGGCTCGGTGAGCGGGAGCAGGCCGCCCCACGGCTGCCACGACAGCAGCGCCAGGTCACGTGGCTCGGACTCGCTCGCCGACAACCACGGTGGCCGCTGGTCCGACCGGATGCCGGGCCACCACCAGGCGGCGTCCAGTGCCCCACCTGCGGCCGGGGTGACCGGCGTACCGCTGGAGTCGACCAGGCTCACTCCGGTGAGGCGGAAGGCGTGCTTGACGTCGCGGGATCCGCTCCAGACCGGCCCCGGCATGGGCTGTCCGATCGCGAACTGGCCACTGGCGGTGACGCCGTTCTCGACCGTGTGGGCGAAGTGCACGACGGGGATGGTGTCGATCCACACGGTCGGTACGGCTGCCCCGCCGGTGGCAGCGGCCGCGGTGGCGTGGCCCATCCGCGCGACCAGGTCGACTCCGCTGACCGGGCTCGGTGGATCGGGGATCGAGGCCAGGGTGTTGGACACGTTGATCTCGACGCAGCCGGAGATCGAGAAGAAGAAGCAGTCGACCTCGCCGCAGAACCTGCCGTGGACGTCGTAGTTGTCGCCGTCGGTCCTCACGGTGATCTCGCCGCGCGCGGAGATGCTGAGCACGACCAGGTCGAGCTCGCCACGCACCCAGATGCCGGCGGCCAGGAAGAACGGGTTGGTTCCGAAGCCCGCGGCGAACTCCGCCGAGGCGGTCAGCCGGATCGGGCCTGCCGACCAGTCGATGCCGAACCCGGCACCGAAGCCGACGGCGAAGCCCTGGAAGTCGAAGTCGTCGTGGCCGCCGAGATCGAGCAGTCCGTTGCCGTGCACCATGACGTACGCCGTGGCCTGCACGTCGAGGATGTCGGGCAGCAGGGTCACGGTGATGGGTGACCCCTCACGACCGGGCTGGTTGTCGACGCCGATGTGGAGGTAGGAGGCGGTCGGGTTGGTGTAGGGGAAGTGCGCCCCGAAGGGCACCTCGACCTCGATGATGCCGGGGATCTCGTAGTGGCCGCGCATGGCGATCGTGACCGCATCTTCGTCGATCACGACCAGTCCGATGATCGACAGCCCTCCGGGAGCCGGCTCGGGCACCTGCTCGCTGGGCACCGGGGCGGTCTCGGAGATGACGGTGGCGATGATGGAGAAGATCACTGCCGGACGCGGGAACTCGACGGTCACCATGCCCTGCGCGTTGAAGGTGAAGCCCTGGTCGGGGGCAGTGCCGATGACCGCGCCGAGGCCGAGGACGTACTGGCCGGGCTCGCCGGTGTACTTGGCCCGAAGTCCTTGGCCAGCCATTCGAGCTCCTGCTTGACCACGTCGGGGTCACGAGTGATCGCCCGCTTGCCGTTGGACACGAACCGGCCGGCCAGCCCGTAGAGACCGAGCCCGGAGTTGGCGAACGGGATCGCCGCCGGGAACCGCACCCCGACCTGGAGCGCGAGGAATCCGTTCGGGCCCAGGCTCAGCGCCCCCATCGCCGCGACCTTGACCGGCACGACCTCGAGCTGGACGCCGGCGCTGATGACGCCGTTGGCGACCGACACGGCGCCCTCGCCCTTGAGGGTCGCCGGGATGTCGACCTTGGCCTTTAGGCCGCGCAGCTCGAGGCCGCTGATGCCGGCGCCGTCGAAGGTGACACGCACGGTCGCGTTGCTCAGCGTCACCACCCCGAGGTCGAGGCTGAGGGCCAGGTCGACCTCGAGCCACGAGCTGCTGGAGCCGGAGCGGCTGTCGATGACCCGGAGCAGGTCGTCGAGGGGATCCCCGAGCTGCCAACTGCCGGGGTCGACGATCTCGGGGACGGTGTCGCGGGTGACCAGCCCGATGCCGTCGTACCAGTGCTCGGTGGCGGTGTCGATCTCGACCCCGACACCGCGGTAGCGGAGCTTCATCGGCTTGTCGGGTCGGGTCTGCACGTGGAGCGGCAGGGCCCCGCTGACGTCAACGCTGAGCTCGACGGTGTAGTCCACGGTGAAGCGGGTGCGCGAGGTCTCCGATGGACCGCGCTCGAGGCGGTCGATGGTGAGGCCGGTGACGACGGTCTTGCTGCCGTCGCGCAGCAGGCTGGAGGCCAGGCCGCCGATCACGGTGGCCAGGGCGGCGACGAGTGCGGCTTCGTCGCCGCTCGGGTTGTCGGCGGCGCCGACCAGTGCCGGCGCCAGGCCGAAGGTCGCGGCCAGCAGCTCGCTCTCGAACTGGGCGATGCCGGTGGGGTCGCCGGCCACGTCGAGGGAGAGTGTGAAGTCGTCGTCGCCGCTGGTCCGGTCGTGTGCCCAGCGTCCGCGCAGCGACCAGACAGGAGTCTGCGCCGGGTCGGCGGGGCTGGTCACCGGGGTCGTCCCGGTGCCCGGCGGCGGGAGCTGGATCGCCGTACCCGGCCACTGCACCAGTGCCTCGGCTCGGATCGGCGGCGAGTCGCCGAGCCCGGCGGCCGCGGGGTCGTTCCACTCGACTTCGAGGACGACGCGGTACTGCGGGTGCTTGCGCACCGCCGGCACCGCGCTGGCCCCGATGTCGGTGGTGGGGTCGGCGCCGGGTACCAGCGCGCGCAGCCGGGACGGGTCCAGCGTCGGGGTCCCGGTGGGTGCGGGGGCTGGAGCGGCCGCCGGGGTGTAGGCGTAGAGGTCGGCGCGACGAAACGGCGCCCGCTCGGATTCGTGCTGGCCGTGGGGGTCGGACCGCCAGCCGGCCGGCAGCTCGGAGTCGGCCTTCCAGTCGTCGATCGTCGCCTCGGTGGGCCTGCCGTCGTCCGGGCCTGCCCACGAGTCCTGCTCGCCGCGCTCGTGGATGCGCCATTCCTCCAGCCCCCACTGCCTCAGCAGCTGCTTCGCGCGTGCCGCCCTTCGGTGTGCCAGGTCCTCGTTGTAGGCCTCGGCGCCGATGTCGTCACACCGACCGACCACCGCGACGTGCGTGCCGGTCGGCAGGGCCTGCACCCATGTCTGGGTCACGTCGCTGGCGTTGCGGGTGGTGTTCGTCGTGTCGAAGACGAAGTGCAGCTGGCCGGCCGGGATCGGATAGCCCGACGGGGGTGGCGCGATGGTCGCCGAGCCGGCGGGGCGGTTCGTGCTGACTTCGGCGATCGAACCTGCTGCCACCTGCACGGTTGCACCGGACAGGGTTGCCGGCTCTGGTGCGGGCGCCCGTTCGCCACGGAAGTGCCACGGGCCGAGCTCGCAGGTGCCGGTGACCTCGACCGGGTCGACGGTGATGACGGCGGCTGGGACGCCTGAGTCGATGGCGAAGACCCCGGTCTGGCAGCCGACCAGCAACCCCTCGTTGCCCCAGACCTGGAGGTCGACGCGGCGTACCGGCTGGTCGTTGAGCAGCAGGACCAGGGTGTGGTGGCCGATGGTGAGCTGGCCGGCGGTGGGGGTGAACGTCGCCGCTCCGACGGCGTTCGCGTCGTCCCAGCGCCACCGGTAGGTGCCGGCCGCGGTTCCCCCGGCGTGGGCGAAGGAGGCGCCCCCCAGCGTCACCGCACCCCCGGCCAGGCTTGCGACGTTGGCCCAGCTGTGGCCACTCGAGGAGACGTCGACAGTCGCGACGCTCGGGAAGGAGCCGGTGAGGGCGACGTGGGTGCCGGCCTGGTTGCCGTGGCGGGCCTCGAGCACGTCGCCGGGCATGGCTTCGAAGTTGTCGGGGTTGATCGGGTGCCCGTTGAGGGTCCAATCCACGCCGCCGGCAGGCACCCCAGTGAGCCGGGCACGCAAGGACGCGGCCGGTGGGTGGGTGCCCGGGATGGCGGCGGTGTAGCGGTCCTGGCGAACGCCCGAGGTGGTGTCGACCGCCTGAAGGGTGAGAGCGCTCCAGTTGTGACTGGTGGGGTCCTGGTAGTCGACGGTGACGACCAGCGGAATGTCCTGCGGTCCGCCGAACTCGAGGAACGCGGTGCCCTCGACACCGAGAGGCTCGCCCAGGAACACGCCGCGGACTCCGAGGCTGACGTCGCCGAGCACGGCGGCGTTCGGCGGGAGGAACAAGGTGGCGCGCTCGAGGGAGAAGCCCTTCCACGCCGCGAGGTGGCCGGCGGGGCTGACAGCGGTGGAGCGGTCGTAGGTGATGTTGCGGACCGTCATACCGAAGCTGGACGAGCCGAGGAAGAAGCTGGCCGGTTGCGCGGTGAAGGTCGCGAAAGCGCCGTGGTCGCCGAAGGGATCCTGCTGGTCGAGCCGGTCGATGAAGCTCACCGTGGGCGCCTGTCCAGCCGGGCCGCCGATCCGCAGGACCGCTCGCCCGACGATCCTGACATCGGAGTTGCTGCTGAGCGGCTCCAGGCGGGTCGGCGCGGCCGGATCGCGCCGCTCGCGGGCAGCGCGTAGGTCCGACATGAGGATCGCGACCCGATCCAGGTCGAGGTCGAGCGCCCACTCCTGCAGGTTGGGACCGGACATCCGGCAGGCGATCTGGGCTCGCAGACCGGTGGTGATGCCCGGCGCCTCGATCCCGAGCCCGCGGATGCTGGGGAGTGCGCTGCTCAGCGGCGCCAGGGTGAAGGTCTCGCCCCGGATGTTTCCATGGGCGAAGGCAACCCGGTTGGACACCGCACCGAGCGAGGCGAGAGCGTCGACGATCTCGACCGGGAGCGGGTCGGTGACTCCGGCGCTGCGCAGCAACTGTTCGAGGTCGCTCATGGCTTCGCTCCTGCTTCCCCCATCAAGAGGTGGCGCAGCGTTCGGAGGCTCATGACCCTGCCATTGGAGTCACAACGTGTCTAGATGACCCCGCGCGCGTACTACCGGTTTCTGCCACCGCAGCGATCCGGCCTGCGGGGATTGACCCGGTACTCAGATCTCGATCTCCTCTCCGGCACTCAGTCACCGACGGACAACTCGCCGTCGGTGGTCTCGCGTGGCACCGTCGAGGTGCCGTCAGACCTTGCGGAAGAGATCATTGCCCATGGCGTCCGAGCCGCTGCAGAGGTCCGCTCACTACGGCTTGAGAGGCCAACATTGCGCCAACGGTGATGACCTGCACGCGCATGTGCATCGGGGCGACCACCACGAGTCCAGATCCCATCCAGGCGGCCCGGCCGAGGACACATCTCCGGCGCATCTCGAGAGGGTGGAGCAGGGCGAGGGCCCCGACTGACCCCTGCTCACTGCAACTGCTGGCTCTCGCGCAGGCCGCCTGGACCTTGACCGGAATGGCGGCCTCAGGCCGATCGTCGCACCTGCCAGTGACCCGGGCTGGGAACGCACGGGGCGTGACTGGATCACCGAGCCCCTGGCCGACGGACCCCCCGGACCTGCTGGCGCGGTTGCCGCACACCTCCATCTGGCACTACTGGCGAGACGGTGCAGCGCAACCTCAGCGGCCACGCAACGAGGTCGGGCTCACATGACCCCGTGCGTCAAGCTGTCGAGCGACAGGGAAGGTGGGCCGCGGTGTCGCGACCGACGTGCCGGAGATCTCGGTGGCGGGGGAGCCGAGGCTGCCCGGCGCCCGCTGGCTCGGCGGCTGACGGCTGAGCCCCCACACGGTTCACAGCAGGGAGCCCCCGCCCGGAGCAGGGGGGCGCCGGGCAGGGACCCCGGATCGAGGGACGCTGGCCGGGCAACCGACGGGGAACCGATTGCCCGATCCGCCCCTTCCCCCGCCTTCCACGGTGCGTCGGGCTCCGGGAGCCCACCACCCCCGAGGGGGTGAACCTGCGCGCTGGGAATGAACTCGACTCTGCCGGGTACCTCGTAAGGAGGGTGCGCCGGGGGGACGACCGCCCAAGACGTGGAATGGGGACACGTCCGGGGGCGAGGAGCACGTGTGTCTCCTCGCCCCCTCCCCGCGACGTGGCGTCCATGCCGTACTGACAGCGGGATGGAGCGGCCACGCTATGCCGTCCTCATCGCGACATGAGCGTGCTCTTTGGGTGAGCGCACCTCGAGCGCCGCGCCTGGTCGCGCTGCTCGCCGCTGTCTGGTTGCTCTGGTGATCTGGCGGGCGCAGGGCGTCGGAAAGCGAGTGTCCGATGGCATCGAGGTCACCGTGCATCGACGTGATGGGCAGGTCGCAGGGCTGCCGGACCCGAACGGCGGGCGTGCGATGAGGCGGGTGGCCGTCGATCTGCACGTCGACCGCTTTGCGGTCGTGTCCCGTTTGACGCGGTGGTGCGGGGTCGGATGGAGCCATGCCTCGGAGGCGGCGTTGCGATACGCCTTCTGGGTACGATGGGCCTCATGGGCGGGGACCCAGCATTGATTCGTATGCTTCGCGCCGGGAGCGACGAAGGCCGTGATCTGGACAAGGCGCTGGACCTGTTGGCGCGGGTATTTGGCCGTCCCGATACGGCGGGGCGGATTGGCCCACATTTCACCTGCGAAGAGGCGAACATCATCGCGTACGTCCTGTCTGCGAGTCGCCACGAGGATGCCGCGGTCGTCTGGCTGGACGAGCATGCAGCCAGCGACACCGAGGAGGACACGCACGGGGGTGCCGACTTCGACGCGGCCCACTACGTCACCGGGAGTTGAGCCGACACCGCGCATCGGCATGAGCGTTCGCTGGTGCTCTCGCGCTCGTGAGGTCGCACGTGTTCTGCACTGAACCTGTCCAGTCGAGAGGACTGTCCGGGGCCGAGGGTCCAGGCGACGCTGGCGACCACCGCCCGGCGACGTCGCGATCCCCCTGAGCGGATCTTGGCTTCGACCCTGCTTCCGTCCTCGAGCTGGACCTGGCACGACCTGCGGTCGTGGCGGTAATAGACGTGGTGGACCGGCTCGTGGAGCGGAATGTCGGTCATCCGGCCATGCTGACAGCCGGTCACGACATCGCGGGCTGGACGCTGGGAAGGTGTGCTTAGCGGTGGAGTCCACTCGCTGGCGAGGCGGCCGTACGCAGTCCGGCTGAAGGGACCCGTGTCGGGAACCCCGCCGCTACCCCCCTACTTAGCGGCGAGGACCCAATCAGACGGACGCCCCGTTCCCCCACGACAGCGCCCGCGGTGTTCACTGTGCCCTCGGGCCGCGACCGCTGCACACGAGTTCACGACGGTGTTACCCAACCGTGGATGGGAGGCGGCGGTCGGGCTGCAGGAGTCCGTAGGGGCTTGTCGAGGTGCTGGCGGCCGCCGACCTGGTCACATTGCGCTCGGTCCCCGTGCCCGCGTACGTCTGGTCCGTGCCGAGGGGATGGCACCACACCGGGGTCGGTCGGGAGGGCCGACTGCTTGACCTTCCCGCCCAAGTCTCGGACTGCACGTTTCACGCAGCACGGGTGTGCACGAAACGCTGCGCACCCGCCAAGACGAGTGATGCAGGCGAACTGCGGAGCAATCGCTCGACCGGACCCCCGCTGCGCTTGCCGCTGAGCGTCCGCAGCAGGCTCGAGTCGGCACTTCCTCGAGGCCACTGCCAACGCCCGACGGGCCTGGCTGACAGAAGAGGCACTTGCCGGCCGGAGCCCACCCGCCTGGGGTATTCGGCGAGATCGCCGCTTGGGCCGCGCTGGGGCCGCAGACGGACGAAAAGCGACCCCTGACGCTGGAAGACGTGGAAGGTGTTTTCGCAGGTCAGGGGCCGCTTTCAGGCACCTGGCCGGTGGGCGTCACCCCATGCGTGACTAGATGTCGTAGTAGAGCTCGAACTCGTGCGGGTGCGGGCGCAGCTGCACGGGCGCGATCTCTGCGGTGCGCTTGAAGTCGATCCAGGTCTCGATCAGGTCCGGGGTGAACACGTTGCCCTCGGTGAGGAACTCGTGGTCGGCCTCGAGGTTGTCGAGCACGGCGCCGAGGCTGGTCGGCACCTGGTCGATCTCGGCCATCTCGTCCGGCGGCAGCTCGTAGATGTCCTTGTCGATCGGCTCGGCCGGCTCGATCTTGTTCTTGATGCCGTCGAGGCCGGCGAGCATCAGCGCGGAGAAGGCGAGGTAGGGGTTCGCCGACGGGTCGGGGAACCGGGTCTCGACCCGCTTCGCCTTCGGGTTGGCGCCGGTGATCGGGATCCGCACGGACGCGGAGCGGTTGCGCGAGGAGTAGACCAGCGAGATCGGTGCCTCGAAGCCCGGGACCAGGCGGTGGTAGGAGTTCACGGTCGGGTTGGTGAACGCCAGCAACGAGGGGGCGTGCCTGAGGATGCCGCCGATGTAGTAGCGGGCGGTGTCGCTGAGCCCGGCGTACCCGGTCTCGTCGTAGAACAGCGGCTCGCCGTCCTTCCAGAGCGACTGGTGCACGTGCATGCCCGAGCCGTTGTCACCGAAGATCGGCTTCGGCATGAACGTGACCGACTTGCCCTGGTGCCACGCGGTGTTCTTGATGAGGTACTTGAACTTCATCACGTCGTCGGCGGCCTTGAGCAGGGTGTCGAACCGGTAGTTGATCTCGGCCTGCCCGGCCGTGCCGACCTCGTGGTGCGCGCGCTCGACCAGGAGCCCGCTCGCCTCGAGGTGCTTGACCATGTCGGCCCGGAGGTCGCTGTAGTGGTC
This sequence comes from uncultured Actinomycetota bacterium, assembly GCA_963723945.1. Classification (GTDB taxonomy): domain Bacteria; phylum Actinomycetota; class Actinomycetes; order Propionibacteriales; family Nocardioidaceae; genus Nocardioides. The sequence goes on along the minus strand of CAVRSW010000019.1, from coordinate 18,307 downwards.
GTACGGCTCGACCGGGAAGTAGCCGCCCTTGAAGCGCGTCTTGTAGCCCTTGTTGTCGGCGTCCTCCTTGCCCGAGTTCCACCACCCCTCCTGGGAGTCGATGTGGTAGAAGCCCTCGTTCTCGGAGGTGGAGTAGCGGACGCTGTCGAAGATGTAGAACTCCGCCTCCGGGGCGAAGAAGGCGGTGTCCGCGACCCCGGTCGACTCGAGGTAGGCGAGCGCCTTGCGGGCGATGTTGCGCGGGTCGCGCGAGTACGCCTCACCGGTGATCGGGTCGTGGATGAAGAAGTTGACGTTGAGCGTCTTCGACTTCCGGAAGGGGTCGAGGTAGGCCGTCGTCGGGTCCGGGAACAGCGACATGTCGGACTCGTTGATGGCCTGGAAGCCGCGGATCGACGAGCCGTCGAAGTTCAGCCCGTCGTCGAAGACGGACTGGTCGAAGGAGGACACCGGGACCGTGAAGTGCTGCATGATGCCCGGCAGGTCGCAGAAACGGACGTCGATCATCTCGACGCCCTCGTCCTCCACGTACTTCAGCAGCTCGTCGCTGTTTGCGAACATTCGTCCTCCTTGCCACCTCGACGTGTCCGGAGCGAGGGTGGCGCTGGTGTCAGTGCGGAACAAGACCCCGGTGCGGCGGTGCATCGGGTGGGCCGAACCTAGGTCGACCGGGTTTCCCGACCGTATCCCGTTTGTTTCCTGCGTGTAACAGGCCGGGGCCGGAGCGCCGCAACGGCGGCCACGCACGCCCCTCTAGGCTGGCGCGGTGACCGAGACCGCGAGCTGGGGGCGCCGGGTCCTGGCCCTCGTCGTCGACTGGGTCACCAGCACCCTCGTCGTGATCCTCGCGATCGGCCCCGCTGGCTGGCTCGAGGACCCGGCGTCGGGCTTCTACGTGCTCGGCGTGTTCGCGCTGGAGTCGACGATCCTCACCGCGCTCGCGGGCGGCTCGTTCGGCAAGCTGGCGACGGGGCTCCGGGTGGTCCGCGATGACGGGAGCGGCCAGCCGGTCGACCTGCTGCGGAGCCTGGTGCGGGCCGTCCTGGTCTGCCTCGTCATCCCGCCGCTGGTCTACCGGCCCGACCGCCGGGGACTCCACGACATGGCCGCCGGCTCGAGGACCGTCCCCGTGCGCTGACCCGGTCTTCGGCCGAGGGATACCGTGGGGTCAGTGCCGCACCCGTCCCGGCACCCGGAAAGCAGGGGAGACCATGTCCGTCCACACCACGTCCCGAGCCCTGCGGAGACGCCTCGCCCTGGGTTCCCTGCTGCCGGTGCTCGCGCTCACCGCGGCGTGCGGCGGCGGCGACGACGCCTCCGACGCGAGCGGCTCGGAGTCCTCGGAGTCCTCGTCGAGCAGCGACCAGCCCTACGACGCCAAGACCATCATCCCCGCGATGGAGGACGCGCTCGGTGACGAGACCTCCGCGCGGATCCAGATGGAGCTCACCGGCCAGGCCGAGCTGAGCATCGACGGCCACATGGCCATGACCGACGAGTTCGAGGACGGCGAGATGGAGCTGACCCTCGACGTCCAGGGCCAGAGCCTCGAGATGCGCCAGGTCGACGGCCTGATCTACGTCTCCGGCCCGCCCGCCACCCCGGCGGGCAAGTGGCTCGAGGTCGACCCCTCGGACCCCAAGGACCCCATCGCCCAGCAGTTCGCCGGCCTCGCCAAGACCGGTGACCTCAACTCGACCTTCGACGGGTTCCGCGACGGCCTCACCGACGTGAAGTACGTCGGCGAGGAGGACATCGACGGCGAGACCACCGACCACTACGTCTTCACCGTCGACGCCGCCGCGGCCGCGAAGGCGCAGGGTCAGCCGATGACGCCGGGCATGCCGGAGGAGCTGTCGTACGACGTCTGGCTCACCCAGGAGGACCTGATGCGCCGCGTGACGTTCGAGCTCGGACCGGTCGCGGCGACGGTCGACGCCACCGAGTGGGGCGAGCCGGTCGAGGTCGAGGCCCCGCCGGCCAGCGACATCGTGACGCAGCCGGGCGCCTGAGCGGAGGGGCTCAGCGGCCGCGCATCTGGCCGCGCATGCCCTTCATGCTGGTCGGCACCGGCCCCTTGGGGATCGGCATCGTGGAGCGGTTGGCGTCGATGGCGCGCAGCCGCCCCAGCACGTCGGTGAGCTCGGGACCCTTGAGCGACCTGCCGAGCTTGCCGATGTGCTTGACCAGCTTGCGCAGCGGCACCTGGCCCTCGTCGTCGCCGACGACGACCTGGTGGATCGGCACCTCGGCCACCACCCGGTGGTGGCGCCGCTCCTCGGAGGCGAGCATCGAGCGCAGCCGGTTGGGGTTGCCCTCGCCGACCAGGACGATGCCCGGGGGACCGACCACGCGGTGGACCATGTCCTGCTGCTTGTTGAAGGCGATCAGCTGGTCGGTCTTCCAGCCGCGCCGCATCGTCCCGAGCGCGCGCGCCGCGGCACCGGTCGTACCCTCCATCTGGTCGTACGCCGAGGCCTGCGCGCGGCGGCCGAAGAGCAGGACCGTGCCGAGCAGGCCCAGCATCAGCGCGCCGACGATCGAGAGGATCAGGCTGAGCGTGCCGGAGCCCGGCAGCAGCGTGAACAGCGCGTAGCCGACGGCGGCGCCGAGCACGAACGTGCCGAGGAGCCACAGGCCGATGTGCGGGTCGGTCCGCTTGGTCATGCGGTAGGTGGCCACCATCTGCTGGCGGCGGGACATCTCCGAGGGGTCAGGCGTGGACATCGGTGCTCTCTGTGTCGTACGGCGCGGGCGGTGGGCCCGGGCAGTGGTTCAGGCGGGTGACGCGCTGCGCGCGTCCATGGCCTGACGGTACAACCGACCGGCGCGGTAGGACGAACGGACCAGCGGTCCCGACATGACCCCGGAGAAGCCGATCTCCTCGGCCTCGGCCGCCAGCTCGACGAACTCCTCGGGCTTGACCCACCGCTCCACCGGGTGGTGGCGGACCGAGGGGCGGAGGTACTGGGTGATCGTGATCAGCTCGCAGCCGGCGGCGTGCAGGTCGCGCAGCGCCTGGCTGACCTCCTCGCGGGTCTCGCCCATGCCGAGGATCAGGTTGGACTTGGTGACCAGCCCGAAGTCGCGGGCGGCGGTCAGCACGTCGAGCGAACGGTCGTAGCGGAAGGCGGGCCGGATCCGCTTGAAGATCCGCGGCACGGTCTCGACGTTGTGGGCGAGCACCTCGGGCCTGGACTCGAAGACCTCCTCGAGCAGGTCGGGCTTGCCGTTGAAGTCGGGGATCAGGTTCTCGACACCGGTGTCGGGGTTGAGCTCGTGGATCGCCCGGACCGTCTCGGCGTACAGCCACGCTCCGCCGTCGGGGAGGTCGTCGCGTGCGACGCCGGTGATGGTGGCGTAGCGCAGCTCCATCGAGCGGACCGACTCGGCCACCCGGCGCGGCTCGTCGCGGTCGAGGGGCGCGGGCTTGCCGGTGTCGATCTGGCAGAAGTCGCAGCGGCGGGTGCACTGGTCGCCACCGATGAGGAACGTGGCCTCCCGGTCCTCCCAGCACTCGAAGATGTTGGGGCAGCCGGCCTCCTGGCAGACCGTGTGGAGCCCCTCGGACTTCACGAGGTTCTGCAGGTGCTTGTACTCCGGGCCCATCTTCGCCCGGGTCTTGATCCACTCGGGCTTGCGCTCGATGGGGGTCTCCGCGTTGCGGACCTCGAGCCGGAGCAGCTTGCGGCCTTCAGGTGCTGGGGCTTGCGTCACGCGTGTCACCCTACGCGCGTGACCCAGCCCACCCGAATCGAGCCGGGCCCCGCCAGCGGGGGCGGGGAGGGTGCGGTCAGGGGGTGACCAGGGGGACGCGGAGCCGGCCCGGCTCGGGACGCGGCTCGTAGTCCGGGGTGGCGTCGTAGGGACCCCAGGCCAGGTAGGACGACAGGTGCCGCTCGACGAGCGGGACGACGTCGGCCGGGGTGACGTCGTGGCCGACCTCGGCGCTCAGCGTGGTGACCCCGGCGTCGGCGATGCCGCACGGCACGAACCGGTCGTACCACCCGAGGTCGACGTCGCAGTTGAGCGCGAACCCGTGCATCGTCACGCCACGGCTGACCCGGATGCCGAGGGCGGCGATCTTGCGCTCGGGGCGGGTGCCGGTCGCGGGGTCGTCGGCGCGCAGCCACACGCCGCTGCGCCCCGGCACGCGTGCGGTGGCGACGCCCAGGTCGGCGCAGACCCGGATCAGCGCCTCCTCGACCCGGCGGACGTAGTCGACGACCTTGACGTGGTCGGGCAGCCGCACGATCGGGTAGCCGACGAGCTGGCCGGGACCGTGGAAGGTGATCTTGCCGCCGCGGTCGACGTCGATGACCGGGGCGCCACCCGGGTCCACCGGCCGCTCGTGGGGATCGGTCCGCTTGCCGCAGGTGAACACGGGCGGGTGCTCCAGCAGCAGCACGGTGTCGTCCTGCGCGCCGGAGACGACGGCCTCGTGGACCTCGCGCTGGAGCTCCCAGGCGGCGAGGTAGTCGACGGCCTGGTCGCCGAGGCCGGCGATGCGGTGGTCGAGGGGCATGTGCTCACGGTACCCGGGTGGGCGCGGCCGGAGCGTGGGCCGTACGCCTGTGGAGGAGCACCGACGGCGTCGTCCAGATCGGCCTAGGTTCGAGCCGTGAGCCCGTCCGTGCCGACGCTGCGCCCCCTGGCGGTGGGGGTGCTGGTCGCCGTGCTGCTGCTCGGGGGCGCGGCGCTGCTGCCCTCCGGCGGGCCGGAGCGGCCGGCGGCGCCCGAGGCCGACCGGACCGGCCCGATCACCGTGCTCCGGGCGTGGGACCGGGAGCGTGCGGCGGCGTGGCGCGACGGCGACGTCCGGGCGCTCGGGCGGCTCTACACCCCGGGCTCGCCGGCAGGGCGGGCCGACCGGGAGATGCTGCGCTCCTACCTCGCGCGCGGTCTCCGGGTGACTCGGCTGCGGATGCAGGTGGCCTCGGCCGAGGTGCGCCGGGCCGACGACGGGCGGGTGGTGATGGTGGTGACCGACCGGCTCGCCGGGACCGCGCTGGCCAGCGGGCCCGACGGCGCGCACCCGTTGCCGCGCGACCGGTGGTCCCGCCGTCGGGTGGTGCTGGTCCGAGCGGGCGAGCGCTGGCGGGTGGCGTCGGTGACCGGTCAGCCCAGCGCGGACGCCGCCACCGCGGCGGCGTCGGGGTCCTCGAACCGGTAGCCGAGTTCCAGCAGGGCCGCGGGCCGCAGGTTCATGGAGCGGAGCAGCTCCGGGGCCGCCGGTCCGGCGCCGAGGGCGAGCACGCGGCCCGGTGCCGCGAGGAAGGCGGGCCGGTGCACCGTGTGCGCGAACGCCGCGGTGAACTCCGCGTTGGTCGGGGTCTCGGGGCAGCACACGTTGACCGGCCCGCTGGCCGTGGGGTGCTCGGCGAGCATCGTGACCGCACCGACCCAGTCGCGCATCGAGAGCACGGGGAAGAACTGACGTCCGTTCCCCAGCCGGGCGCCGAGGCCCAGCTTGAACAGCGGCACGAGGATGTTCATGGTGTCGCCTCCGCGTGCCAGCACCGGCGCGGTCCGCAGGACGCTCACCCGGGAGCCCGCTTCCACGGCCGGGTCGGCAGCGGCCTGCCACTCCCGGGTCACCTGCGTCATGAACGCATCGCCACGGCTGTCGCTCGCCTCGGTCACGACCTCCTCGCCGTGGTCGCCGTAGTAGGCGGTGGCGTTGTTGGCCAGGAAGGCGGGCGGCTCGGCAGCGCGAGCGATCGCCTGGGCCAGCACGCGCGTGGTCACGACCCGGCTCTCGCGAAGCGCACGTTGCCACTTCCGTGAGCGCGGGTTGCCGAAGAGCCTCGACCCCGCGAGGTTGACGACGACGTCGGCGTCCTCGACCAGACCCTGGTCGAGGCTGCCGGCGTCGGGGTCCCAGGTCGCCCAGTCGGGCCCGGACGCCGACCCGCGGGTCAAGCCGGTCACCGTGTGGCCGCGCGACCTGAGCTCCTGGGCGAGCGGGGTCCCGAGGAAGCCGGTCGCTCCCGCGACGAGAAAGTGCATCGCGGACTCAGATCTCGAACTGGCCGGACTCCAGGCGCTGCTTGACCTCCCGCAGGAACCGGCCGGCATCGGCGCCGTCCACCAGGCGGTGGTCGTAGGTCAGTGCCAGGTAGACCATGTGCCGGACCGCGATCGTCTCGCCCAGGTTGGGGTCGTCGATCACGACCGGTCGCTTCACGACCGAGCCCGGCCCGAGGATGGCGACCTGCGGCTGGTTGATGATCGGGGTGTCCCACAGGGCACCCACGCTGCCGAGGTTGGTGATCGTGAAGGTGCCGCCCGAGAGCTCGTCCGGCCCGATCTTGTTGGTGCGGGTGCGCTCGGCGACGTCGGCGATCTTCTTGGCGAGGCCGGCCACCGACAGGTCCCCGGCGTCCTTGACGACAGGAGTCAGCAGGCCCTTCTCGGTGTCGACGGCGAACGCGACGTGCTCGCGGTCGTAGTAGGTGACCTCGCCCGCCTCGGTGTCGATCGTCGCGTTCAGCGACGGGTGCTGCTTGAGCGCGTCGATCGCGGCCTTGGCGAAGAACGGCAGGTACGACAGCTTGACGCCCTCGCGGGCCAGGAAGTCCGCCTTCTGGGCGTCACGCATCCGCGCGATGTTGGTGACGTCGACCTCGACGACCTGGGTGAGCTGGGCCGAGGCCTGCAGCGACTCGACCATCCGCTTGGCGATGATCTTGCGCAGCCGCGAGATCGGCTCGGTCTTGCCCCGCAGCGGGCTCGGGGTCCCGGACGCCGCTGCCGGCTGCTGCGCCGCCGGCGGGGCGGACGCGGCGGCGGGCTGCTCGGCCGGCGCCTCCTTGGCCTTGGCCGCGGCGTCGAGCACGTCCTGCTTGCGGATCCGGCCACCCACACCGGTGCCGGTGACCGAGGCCAGGTCGACACCGTGCTGGGAGGCCATCTTGCGCACCAGCGGCGTGACGTACGTCGACGGCTCGGAGCGGTCCTTCTCGGGCTCCTGCTTGGCGGCCGGCGCGGGCTCCTGCTTCGCGGCGGGCGCGGGCTCCGGCTCGGGCTCGGGCTCGGGCTGCTTGTCCGCCTCGGGCGTCGCGTCCCCCGCCGGCAGGTCGCCCTTCTCCTCGGCGACCTGCTCCTCCTGCTCGGCCTTCTTCTCGGCCTGCTCCTCGTCGGCCGGCTGCGCCTCGGGCTCGGCCTGCGCCGGGGCGCCGCCGCCGGACCCGATGACGGCGAGCTCGGCGCCGACCTCGACGGTCTCGTCCTCCTCGACCTTGATCTCCTGCAGCGTGCCCGCGACGGGGGAGGGGATCTCGGTGTCGACCTTGTCGGTGGAGACCTCGAGCAGCGGCTCGTCGACCGCGACCTCGTCGCCGACCTGCTTGAGCCATCGGGTCACCGTGCCCTCGGTGACGGACTCGCCCAGCGCGGGCAGTGTCACCGACGTACCGCCACCGCCACCGCCACCGCCGCCTGAGCCGCCGGAGGACTGCTCGGAGTCACCGGAGTCCTGCTGCTCGGCGGCAGGCTCCTGCTCGGAGGGTGCCTCACCGCCGGAGTCCTGCTCCTCGGCCTGCTCCTCGGCCCGCTCCTGCTCGACGTCCTGGCCGCCACCCGCGCTGTCCTGCTCGCCGGAGTCCTGTTCCTCGCCGCCCGACTCGTCGGAGGCGCCCGAGTCACCGGACGACTCGCCTTCGTCGCCGACCATGGCCAGGACGGCACCGACCTCGACCGTGTCGTCCTCGTTGGCCTTGATCTCCAGCAGCGTGCCGGCGACGGGGGAGGGGATCTCGGTGTCGACCTTGTCGGTGGAGACCTCCAGCAGCGGCTCGTCGACCGAGACGGTGTCGCCGACCTGCTTCAACCAACGGGTGACGGTGCCTTCGGTGACGGACTCCCCGAGTGCCGGGAGGGTGACTTCGGTGGCCAATGGACTTCCTTCGCTCTGGGTCGAACCTGCGTCGTTGTCTGCGATCAGGTGTGGGCGTGCAGGGGCTTGCCGGCGAGCGCGAGGTGGGCCTCGCCGAGGGCTTCGTGCTGGGTGGGGTGGGCGTGGACCAGGGGCGCGACGTCCTCGGGCTGGGCCTCCCAGCCGTAGATCAGCTGCGCCTCGCCGATCAGCTCGCCGATCCGGTCGCCGACCATGTGGACGCCCAGGACGGGACCGTCGTGGAGCCGGACCAGCTTGACGAAGCCCTGGGTGGCGAGGATCTGGCTCTTGCCGTTGCCGCCGAGGTCGTAGGTCAGGGTCTCGACCGCGTCGGCGCCGTGCCGCTCGACGGCCGCCGCCTCGCTGAGACCGACCGAGGCGACCTCCGGGTGGGAGTACGTGACGCGCGGGATGCCGGACTCGTCGATCGGCGCCGGGTCGAGCCCGGCGATGTCCTCGGCGACGAAGATGCCCTGCTGGAAGCCGCGGTGGGCGAGCTGGAGACCGGGGACGATGTCGCCCACCGCGTACACGCCCTCGAGGTTTGTCCGGCAGCGCTCGTCGGTGGTGACGAAGCCTCGCTCCATCACCACGCCCTGCTCGTCGTAGCCGAGGCCGTCGGTGACCGGGCCGCGACCCACGGCCACGAGCAGCAGCTCGGCCTCGATCAGGCTCTGCCCGTCACTGGCGCCCTCGACGGTCACGGCGACCCCGGTCTCGGTGTCCTTCACGCTCTGGAACGAGGTGCTGGTCTCGAAGGTGATGCCGCGCTTCCGGAAGGCGCGCTCGAGGGCCTTGGAGCAGGCCTCGTCCTCGGTCGGCACCAGTCGGGGGAGCGCCTCGACGATGGTGACCTCGGCCCCGAAGCTGCGCCACACGCTGGCGAACTCGCAGCCGATCACGCCGCCGCCGAGCACGACCACGGACTCCGGCACGCGTTCGAGGCGCAGCGCGTGGTCGGAGGTGACCACCCGCTCGCCGTCGACCTCGAGCCCGGGGAGGGACCTGCTGTAGGAGCCGCTCGCCAGCACGACGTGGCGGCCGCTCCAGGCCCGGTCGCCGACGGTGACCTCGCGGGGACCGGTCAGCCGCCCCGCGCCCTCGATGACGGTGATGCCCCGTCCCTTGACCAGGCCGGTGAGGCCCTTGAACAGCCGGCTGACCACGCCGTCCTTGTAGGAGTTGACGCCGGCCATGTCGATCCCGTCGAGCGTGGCCTGCACGCCGAAGGCGGACGACTCGCGCGCGCTGTCGGCGACCTCGGCGGCGTGGAGCAGCGCCTTGGTGGGGATGCAGCCGACGTGGAGGCAGGTGCCGCCCAGGTTGCCCTTCTCGACGAGGCCGACCGTCAGGCCCAGCTGCGCTGCGCGGAGGGCACAGGCGTATCCGCCCGAACCCGCCCCGAGAACGAGTACGTCGAAGTCGGCCTCGGCCACTGTGCTCCCTCCGGTCGCCGGCCGCCCGCTCGCGGCCCGCGCCCATCTTTGCACTAGTTGCGGTCGTGTCCACACCACCCCGGGGGACCACCGGGCACACTGGGAGCATGGGCATGCTCGACCGATTCCGCCGACGACCGCGGATGCGTCGCCCCTCCGGGGGCGAGCGCACCGGCTCCACGTCGGTGCGGGCGTCCGACCGCACCGACGAGCAACACCTGCGCACCTTCGTCACGACCCGACGCGGCGTCGAGGGTTTCGTCGAGCCGCGCACCGCCGTCAGCGACGTGACCCTGCTGCTGGTCGCCCACGACGGGGAGTGGACGCGTCGGCGGGTGCCGTCGGTGCAGTGGGCGCACCAGTTCGCCAACCAGCACCAGGTCCCGTCGTACGACGCCGCGGTGGTCGGCGTCCCGCAACGGATGCGCGACTACAACCGTCGCAAGAAGGCCGGCGAGATGTGAGGGGGTCGGGTGCTCAGCCCCCGGGTCGCACCGCCAGCACCTGGGCGACCGTGCCGACCGGTCCGCGCTCGTCGTGGACGACGCTGCTGGTGAGGCCGAGCCCCGACGGGCCGAACGAGACCGAGGTGTCGAACCCGACCCACTCGCCCCGGGGCTGGTCGAAGAGGTGCGCGGTCAGGTCGAGGTTGGGGAACACGACCTCACGGGGATCGGCGCGGACCGTCATCCCGTTGGCGATGTCGAGCAGGCCCGCGAAGCGGGCCAGGTCGCTGACCGGCTCGTCGAGCAGCGTGGTCCTCGAGCGCACCCAGTAGCGCGCCCGCCCGGGCTCCTCCTGCTCCCGACGGACCTCCACGGAGTCGATGAAGCCGCCCGGCCAGACCGTCGTCGGGTCCCACACCGGCAGCTCGGCCGGCGGCGCCAGCCGCGGCAGCGGCGTGCCGGCGTGACCCTCGGTCCCGCGCTGCTGCACCAGCCACGCGCGCAGCCGTACGGCGTCGCGGCCGTCGTGGCCGAGCGTGGCCTCGACCAGCTCGATCGTCCGGCCCGCCCGCAGCACCCGTACGGCGACCTCGACCGTGTCGACGGGGAGCGTGCCGAGGATGTCGTAGGACAGCCGGCCCACGACCAGGCCGTCGCTGCCCCGGCGGTCCCGGTCGCGCTCGACCTCGTGCGCGAGCAGCCCGAGCGCCGGCGCGATGTGCTGCTGGTCGGTGGCCCAGGCGCCGCCCACCTGCTCGGTGGCCGCGAAGCGCTGCTCGTCGAGCCGATGGAAGTACGGCATCGCGGGGCGGCCGCTCAGCCCTTCGCGTCGGCGAGCGTGCGGGCGTACTCCACCAGCGTCGTGACGGCGAAGCCGGTGCCACCGGCGGTGACGTGGCCGTAGGGGGAGCCGTGGTGGAACGACGGGCCGGCGATGTCGAGGTGGGCCCAGGGGCGGTCGTCGGTGAACTCGCGGAGGAACGCGCCGGCGTAGAGGCCGCCGCCCCACCGGATCCAGTCGTGCTGGAGCAGGTCGGCGATCTTGGAGGCGCGGACCCGCTCGGTGATCTGGTCGGGCAGCGGCATGTGCCAGTGGACCTCGCCCGCGGTCGAGCCGGCGCCGATCACGGCGTCGACGACCTCGTCGGTGCCCATCACGCCGCCGAGCCGGTCACCCAGCGCGAGCACCATGTGGCCGGTCAGGGTGGCGACGTCGAGGACGACGTCGGGCTCCACCTCGGTGGCGCGGACCAGCGCGTCGGCCAGGATCAACCGGCCCTCCGCGTCGGTGTTCATCACCTCGACGGTGCGGCCGCCGTACATCGACAGCACATCACCCGGTCGGGTCGCGGAGCCGGACGGCATGTTCTCGGCCATCGGCACGAACGTGCTGACCTTGACGGGCAGCTTGAGCGCGGCGATCGCGAGCGTGGCCTGCACGACCGCGGCGGCGCCGGCCATGTCGGACTTCATGTCGGTCATGCTCTGGGCCGGCTTGATCGACAGCCCGCCGGAGTCGAAGGTGATGCCCTTGCCGACGAGCGCGAGGTGGGTCCGGGCGCCGCGGGGGGAGTACGTGAGCTCGACCAACCGGGGCGGTGCGTCGGATCCGCCACCGACCCCGAGGATCCCGCCGCAGCCGAGCTCGGCGAGCTTCGCCTCGTCGTGGACGGTGACCTTGACCGTGGCGCTGCCCCGGCCCTTCGACGCCTCCCGGGCGGCCGCGGCCACGGCGTCGGCGAAGGCCGGCGGGCGCAGGTCGCCGGGCGGGGTGTTGACCCAGTCGCGCGTCGCCGCGACGGCACCGGCCAGCACCTGCGCGAGCTCGAAGGCCTCGGTCGCGGCGTCCTTGCGGGCGATCCCGCTGAGCACCGTCACGGTGCCGGGCGCGTCGTCCTTGGCGTCCTTCTTGTACGACGTGAACGTGTAGCCGCCGAGCGCGTAGCCCTCGGTCACGGCACGGACGAGCGCGGGGGTGTCGGCCGGCAGCGCGACGGCCACCGAGGCGGCGTTGGTGACGGCGCGGGCCGCGACGCCGGCGGCGCGGCGTACCGACACCGGGTCGGTCTCGCGGCCGATGCCGACGAGGACCAGGAGCGGCGACGACAGCGTCCCGCTGGTCGGCACCTTGTGCACGTCGCCGGGCTTGCCCGTCACGCCCAGCGAGGCCAGCAGCGGCCGCAGCTTGCGGCCGTACGCCTTGCCGACGTCCTCCCCGCCGGGTGCCAGCACGGCTCCCTTGTCGAGCTGGAGGACGCCGACGACGACGGCGTCGGCCCGGGTCTTGGCGGGGTTGGCCGCACGCAGCTGGAAACTCGTCACCGGGGCAGGATAGCCACCGGGCGGGGCGCCGGCGCTGCGGTAGGTTCGGCGCCATGACCGATGCCCCGGCGGACGATCAGCAGCGCCTCTCGCCCCTGCACGAGCGCCACGTGGCCCTGGGGGCGAAGCTCGCCGGGTTCGGTGGCTGGTCGATGCCGCTCGAGTACCCCGCCGGCACGGTCAAGGAGCACACCGCGGTGCGCACCGCCGTCGGGATCTTCGACGTCAGCCACCTCGGCAAGGCGATGGTCACGGGGCCGGGTGCGGCAGCCCACGTCAACGCGACGCTGTCCAACGACCTCGGCAAGATCGCCCCGGGACAGGCCCAGTACACGCTGTGCTGCGACGACGCGACGGGCGGTGTCGTCGACGACCTGATCGCCTACTACCACGACGACGAGCACGTCCTGCTCGTCCCCAACGCCGCCAACACCGCCGAGGTCGTGCGCCGGCTCCGCGAGGCGGCCCCCGACGGCGTGCAGGTGGTCGACCACCACACCGACTACGCCGTCCTCGCGCTGCAGGGCCCCCGCTCGGACGAGGTGCTGACCGAGGTCGGGCTCCCGGTCGGCCACGACTACATGTCCTTCGTCGAGGCCGAGTGGGACGGCTCACGGGTGGTCGTGTGCCGCACCGGCTACACCGGCGAGCGTGGTTACGAGCTGGTCGTGGCAGCCGACGCGGCCGGGGCGCTCTGGGACGCCCTGCTGGCCGCGGGGGAGCCGCGCGGCATGCTCCCGTGCGGCCTGGGTGCCCGCGACACGTTGCGCACCGAGATGGGGTACCCGCTCCACGGCCAGGACCTCACCCTGGACGTCACCCCGGTGCAGGCACGGCTCGGCTGGGCGGTGGGCTGGAAGAAGGAACGGTTCTGGGGGCGCGAGGTGCTGCTGGCCGAGAAGGAGGCGGGCCCCGAGCGGCTGCTGCGCGGGCTCCGCGCCGTCGGCCGGGGCATCCCCCGTCCTGGCATGCGGGTCTCGCTGACTCCCGACGTGCCGCTGTGCGAGGTCACCTCCGGCACCTTCAGCCCGACACTGCGCACCGGCATCGGGCTGGCCCTGGTGCCGACCATGGTCGACGCGGACGCCGAGGTGGGCGTCGACATCCGCGGCCGGCGCGAGATCTTCCAGCTGGTCAAGCCACCGTTCGTCGACACCAGCGTGCGGGGGTCCTGATGCTGCCCGACCAGCCGCCCACGTTCCGCTCGGCCGGACCCACCGAGCGCCCCTGGTGGTGGCGTCTCGAGGACAGCGCCGGCACGGACGTCGCCGTGCCCGACGACCTGGCCGGCCAGCGGTTCTCCAGCCAGGCCGATGCCGAGTCGTGGGTGGGGGAGACCTGGGCAGAGCTCGCCGACCACGGTGTCGACCAGGTGACCCTCTTCGAGCTCGAGCGCCAGGTGTACGGGCCGATGTCGCTCCACGCCTGATCCGCCCCGTCGCACCCCGGCCTCATCCGGACGGGCGTCCGCGCCGAACAACCGGTGAGGGCCCGACCGGCTGACAGCCGGCGCCCCGGGCCCGAGGATGGGAGACATGCGCCGCCGGGAAGAGTTCGCCACGTGGCTCGCCGCGCGGTGGCCCGCGCTCGTGCGGACCCTGGTCTTCCTCGGCCACCCGCAGCCGGAGGCCGAGCTGGTCGCCCGGGAGGCGGTCGCCCGGATGCTCCCCGCCTGGGACCGGGAGCGCCGCGACGGCGACGTCGACGCCCTGGCCTACCGGGAGCTGCTCGAGGAACGCGAGCGGGTGCTGCGGCGCCGGGACGGCGATGCGGGGGTGGCGCCGGACGAGCCGGACCTGCCGCCCGCGCTGGCCGACCGGCTCGAGCGCCGCCGCGAGCTCGAGGCGTACCTGGCCACCCTGCCCGAGCAGGAGCGGGTCCGGACCGTCCTGGTCCACGTGGCCGGTCTCGCCGAGGACGTGGTCGACGACGTCACCGGGCAGCCGGGCGTCACGCCGCCGCTTCCGATGGCCGCCGCCGACGTGCGGGACGCCTGCGAGGCGGTCCCCGCGCCGCCGGCCCCGGTGTCCGGCGTGCTGGCGCGCTCGCGCAGCCGGAGGCGTACGACGTGGACCCGCGGGGCGGCGGTCGTCGCCGTGGTCGCGGTGGTGCTGGGTGCGACGACCTGGTGGACCTCCGGCGACGACGACCAGCCCGAGCAGGGCAAGGTCACGCCGGCGACGAACCCGCTGCCGGTCCCGTGGTACGCCGACGGCACGCTGCACCTGGCCCGCGTCGACGTGCGGGTCGCCGGGCTCAACACACTGCTGGCCGTGCCCGACGGGGTCGTCTACAGCGACTCCGAGGGCCACGTCGTCCACGTCGACGACGCCGGTCGGCAGTGGACGATCGGGGAGACGGTGGCGGGGTCCCGGCTCGCCGTCGAGCCGGACAACGGGTGGGTCGCGTGGGCGGACCCCGGCGACGGTGACCCCGAGCTGGTGGTCCACGACACCCTGGCCCGGCTCGACGTCGGGCGGCGCTCGCTCGACGCGCCCGGCGACGCCGGCGGCCAGCCGGTCGGCACGGCCGGTCCGATCGCCATCGACGACGAGCGGGTCTTCTACAGCTCCCCGGACGGCGACTTCGCGTGGGAGCCGGCGATCGACGTGTCGTTCGCGCTGTCGGGCACGATGGTCGACACCGCCGAGGACGCCCGGGTGACCCGGAGCGACGACGTGCTGCGGGTGACGCCGCTGCCCTACCGCACGGGCACGGTCATCGACGCCGACGACGCCCGGCTCACCCATGACGGCCGCTACGCCTTCGGCGTCCAGGAGACCGACGCCTTCGACCAGCTCGAGGTGTTCGACGTCGAGACCGGCAACCCGATGCCGCCCCTCTACTCGCCGAGCGACGAGGCGGTGTCGTGGACCTACCAGGACGGCACCTTCTACTTCGCGGTCCTCCACATGCTCCAGGACAAGACCTACCAGGACATGCTCCAGATGCCGTCCGAGGGCGACTACCGGATCTACGCCTGCGTTCCCGGGCGACCGCAGCCCTGCGACAAGCTCACCGAGGTGTCCGAGGACGTGCCCGACCCCCCGGTCTTTCCTCAGTGACCCAGCACGACCGCGCGCCCTACGCTCTCGGCATGCGTACCTTCCGGCAGGTCGACGTCTTCGGCAGCACCCCGCTCGGCGGCAACCCGGTGGCCGTGGTGCACGGCGCGGACGGGCTCAGCGACGCGCAGATGCAGGACTTCGCCCGCTGGACCAACCTGAGCGAGACGACCTTCCTGCTGACGCCGACGACCGACGAGGCCGACTACCGGCTGCGGATCTTCACCCCGTCGGTCGAGCTGCCCTTCGCCGGGCACCCCACGATCGGGTCCGCCCACGCCTGGCTCGAGGAGGGCGGGACACCGCGGGTGACCGGGCAGCTCGTGCAGGAGTGTGGCGCCGGGCTGGTCACGCTGCGCCGCTCCTCGGGGGGCGGCGGGTCGCGGCTGGCGTTCGCCGCGCCCGCGCTGCTGCGCTCCGGGCCCGTCTCGGACGTCGACCGGGCGGCGATCCTGCGCCCGCTCGGGCTCGCCGACGAGCAGGTCGTCGACATGGCGTGGGTCGACAACGGCCCGGGCTGGGTCGGCGTGCTGCTGCGGCACGCGGACGAGGTGCTGGCGCTGGAGCCCGACTTCTACGCGCTCCACCACGACGTCGGCGTCGTGGGCCCGCGCGACGAGGGGGACACCGCGTGCGAGGTGCGAGCCCTGTGCCCGATGGGCTCGGGGATCACCGAGGACCCGGTGACCGGCAGCCTCAACGCCGGCCTCGCGCAGTGGCTCTCGGGCACTGTCCTGCCCTCGTCGTACGTCGCGGCCCAGGGCACCGTGATCGGTCGTTCCGGCCGGGTCCACGTCGAGCGTGCGGACGCCGACGGCGAGGCCACGATCTGGATCGGCGGCGACGCGCAGACGGTGGTCCGCGGCGAGGTCGCGATCGACTAGTTTGGGCCCATGCAGGTCTACCTCGATCTCCTCCGACGGGTCCTTGACGAGGGGGTCGAGAAGTCGGACCGGACCGGCACCGGCACCCGGTCCGTCTTCGGCCACCAGATGCGCTTCGACCTGACCGCCGGCTTCCCGCTGGTCACCACCAAGAAGGTGCACACCCGGTCGGTGTTCGCCGAGCTGCTGTGGTTCCTGCGCGGTGACACCAACGTGAAGTGGCTGCAGGACAGGGGGGTCTCCATCTGGGACGAGTGGGCCGACGACGACGGCGACCTCGGCCCGGTCTACGGCTACCAGTGGCGCTCGTGGCCCACTCCGACGGGCCAGCACGTCGACCAGGTCGCGCAGCTGGTCGACAACCTCCGGCGCGACCCCGACTCCCGGCGCCACATCGTCTCGGCCTGGAACGTCGCCGACATCCCGCAGATGGCGCTCGCGCCGTGCCACGCGCTGTTCCAGTTCTACGTGGCCCCCTCCGACTCGGGGGCGGGTCGACTCTCGTGCCAGCTCTACCAACGCTCGGCCGACGTCTTCCTCGGGGTGCCGTTCAACATCGCGTCGTACGCCCTGCTGACCCACATGGTGGCGCAGGTGACCGGCCTCGAGGTCGGCGACTTCGTCCACACCCTCGGCGACGCCCACCTCTACTCCAACCACCTCGAGCAGGCGCAGCTCCAGCTCACCCGCGCGCCGCGACCGCTGCCGACGCTGGTGCTCGACCCGTCGGTCACCGCGATCGACGGCTTCGACCTCGAGCACATCGCGGTCGACGGCTACGACCCGCACCCCGGCATCAGGGCGCCCATTGCCGTCTGAGGCGCCCGGGCGTCGGGTCGTCGCCGTCGCGGCGTACGCCGACAACCGGGTGATCGGCGACCACGGCCGGATCCCGTGGCACATCCGCGACGACTTCGCGCACTTCAAGTCCGAGACGCTCGGCCACACCCTGGTGATGGGGCGGGCCACCTTCGACTCGATCGGCCGGCCGCTGCCCGGCCGGCAGACCGTCGTCGTCACCCGCAACGCCCGGTGGAGCTCGCCGGGCGTCGACGTCGCCCACTCGCTCGCCGAGGCGATGACGCTCGCCGCCACCCACGACGGCGACACCGTCATCGCCGGCGGCACCCAGATCTACGAGCAGGCGATGCCGCTGCTCACCCACCAGGTCCTCACCGAGGTGCACCGGACCGTCGACGGCGACGCCCACTACCCGGAGTTCGACCTCGCCGAGTGGCGCGAGACCCGGCGGGTGTCCCGGCCGGACCTCGACTGGGTGTGGTGGGAGCGCGCGTAGGCACGCGCCAGGGCGGCGGCTCAGGCCGAGGGGGGCAGGGCGTACAACGCCACGGCAGACGCGCAGGCGTCGACCCACGCGTCGACGGCCGGGTCGTCCAGTCCGCCGATCCGGAACCGGAGCCGGCTGCCCGTGTCGGGGGCGTCGGCGAGGTGTCCGGTCGCGGTGAGCGAGCCGTCGGCCTCGCGGGTCACGGTGAGGTCGATCCACTCCTCGATGCTCTCCAGCACCGCGGTGCGGCGCGTTCCCGAGCGGACGGCGCGCAGCGCCTCGCCGAACCGGTGCAGCTCCTCGACCCGCAGCGTGATCGCCACGTCGCCGCTGAACCCACCGACGTGGACGTGGACCGGGCAGACCAACCAGCCCGCGGCGACGTCGTCGGCCGGCCGCGCGTGGAGCCGGCGCAGCACCCGCAGCGAGAGGTGGTCGCCGCTCTCGGGACCGAGCTCGAGGTGCGGGGAGGTGGTGGGTCGTGCGGCGAGGATGGTCAAGTGATCAGCCCTTCGCGGGTCCGAGGGTGCGGCAGCCCGCCGCGGGGAGGCACAGCGTGGGGCCGGCCGGGCGCGAGACCCAGCGGCCGTGGGGGAGCTTCGCGGCGGTGGCCGTGGTGCGGCCCCACGCGAGGCGGCGTACGTCGAGCTCGGTGCAGGTGGGGTGACCCTCGACCGTCCGGCAGAAGGCGGTGCCGCGTGAGGTCCCGACGAAGGCGCGGGACAGCGGGTCGCCCGGACGGGTGCCGCCGGCGGCGGTCCGAGTGCGCCAGCCGCGCTCGAGGAGCACCGAGCAGGTTGCCCGGTCCCCGGCAGTGCCGCAGCGGGTGGGTTCGGCGGCCGTCGACACCCAGGTGGCATCGGTGGGCTGGGGGTGGCGCCGGTCGACCCGGTCGAAGCCCCAGCTCCGGGTGGCGACGTCGAGCGGCAGGCAGGCGTTGGCCCCCGGCCGCCCGGCCAGTACGCGGCA
>CAVRSW010000018.1:0-88380 GCA_963723945.1 uncultured Actinomycetota bacterium | reverse complement strand
CCGCGTAGCCGAACTCGTCGCGCATCCGCCGGTAGGTCTCGGCGTACGACGAGGTCAGGTCGTCCTTGCGGTAGGGGAGTGCCTCGAGCAGGCACGGCTGGGGCCCGGCGCCGGGGTCGGGCAGGTAGAGCGTGGCCGCGAGACCGGTGCCGTCGGCCACGGTGATCACGACGTCGCGCTCAGTACCGGTCACGGCCCGCCCCCTCCAGGAGTGCCCGTACGGTCGCGGGGTCGAGTCCCGGGCTGGTGTTGCCGTCGCGGCCGACCGTCGTGGACGCGCCCAGCAGCGAGTTCAGGACGGCCTCCTCGGCGGCGTCGACGACGGCCTCGAACAGCGGGTCGAGGGCTCGCCCGGCGACCCGTGCCCCCGGAGCCGCGTGGCCGTCCCGGTCGGTGCGGGCGGTGGTGGAGGCGGCGAGGAAGATCTCCCCGCTGCCGTGGTGGGCGGTGGAGCCGGTCCGTGCGAGCCCCAGCCCGACCCGGCGTGCCAGCCGCGCGCACCCCGCGGCGTCGACCGGGGCGTCGGTCACCACCACGCCGATGCACGACCCGGCGGGACGTGCGGGACCCGTCGGCTCCTCGGTCAGCAGCTGTCCGACCGGGACGCCGGCGACGGTCAGCCGGTGCCGCTCGCCGAAGTTGGTCAGCAGCAGCACCGCGACCGTGTGGCCCTCGGGCGTGACCCGCGACGACGTGCCGATGCCGCCCTTGAAGCCCAGGCACGACATGCCGGTCCCTGCGCCGACCGCGCCCTCGCCGGGCGGCTCGGTCGACCCGCGCGAGGCCAGCGCCGCGTCGTGGGACGCCACGACGTCGTCGGAGCAGAGCTGCATCCGGCGGCAGTCGTTGAGGAACGAGTCGTCGCACTCGGCGACCACCGGGATGACCACGTCCTCGGCCACCCCGGGGTCCTGCTCCAGGGCGATCGCGCACGCAGCGTCGTAGACGCGCCCCAGCTGCATCGTCGACGTCAGGTAGACCGGCGTCTCGATCGCACCCCACTCTCCCGCGGACAGGAAGCCGGTGCACTCCCCGGCGCCGTTCAGCACCGACCCGCCCGCGGCGAGCGGGCGCACGTACGCGTCGTCGGCCAGCACCAGCGTGGTGACGCCGGTGCGCGCGACACCGCGGCCGGACGGCGGCGGCTCCTCGTCGCGGACCAGGGTGACGTGGCCGAGCCCGACGCCCGCGACGTCCAGCACGGAGTTGGTCGGCCCGGGGGACGCGCTGCCGATCCGGAGGCCGATCTCGCGAGCGCGCGTCATGCCGCCATCCTGCCGTCTGCGGACCTCGCCGGGGGAGGGGCCGCGATGAGAAACTGACCCATGACTCAGCCGCAGCCGGTCCCCGTGGTGTGGTCGCCCGAGACCCGGCGGCACGACCCGCACCGCGAGGTGTGGGTGGGGGTCGCCACCACCGGGACCGAGGTGGCTGCGCGGGTGGACGCGATCCTCGACGCGTTGCGAGCCGACGGCCACCGACTGGTCGAGCTCGGGACCGGCGCCCACGACCGGATCGACGCCGGCCTCGCGTCCGTGCACGAGGCCGGACTGCTCGACTTCCTGCGGACAGCGGCTGACCGCTGGGCGGCCGGCCCGTACGAGGAGCTGGTCGGGCAGGACCGGGTCGTGCCCTACCTGTTCCCCACGCCGGCGATGACCGGAGGGCTTCCGACCCGTCCCGCCGTGGCGGTGCACGCCGACGCCGGCCGGTTCGTCTACGACACGATGACGCTGGTCGGGCCCGGCACCTGGGAGGCGGCCCGCGCGGCAGCCGGCTGCGCTCTGGCCGCGGCCGACCTGGTCACCGGCGGCGAGCGGGTCGTGTACGCGTTGTGCCGGCCGCCCGGCCACCACGCGACGCCCGCGGGCGCGGGAGGCTCCTGCTACCTCAACAACGCCGCGGTCGCGGCGCAGCGGCTGCGCGACGCCGGCCACGAGCGGGTCGGGATCGTCGACGTCGACGCCCACCACGGCAACGGCACCGCGGCCGTCTTCTGGGAGCGTGGGGACGTGCTCTACGGCTCCGTGCACGTCGACCCGGGGGCCGGCTGGTTCCCGCACGTCGTCGGCTACGCCGACGAGACCGGCGCCGCGGCCGGGGCGGGCGCCACCCGCCACCGGCCGCTACCCGAGGGCGCCGGCGACCGGCCCTGGCTCGACGCCGTCGACGACCTCGTCGACTGGGTGGTCGCCGAGGGGTGCACGGCCCTGGTCGTGTCGCTCGGGGTGGACGCCGCCGCCGACGACCCCGAGAGTCCGCTGCTCGTGACGCACGACGGCTACCGCTCAGCGGGGCGGCGGCTCGGAGCGACCGGGCTGCCGGCCGTCGTGGTGCAGGAGGGCGGCTACCACCTGCCCACCCTCGGCAACCTGGTGGCGGCGTACCTCGGCGGCCACGCGGACCCGTGGTGAGGCGTGCCCGCGGCCCCGGTGTGGGCTCCCCGGGTTGGACTCCGGTGTCCGCGGCGGCGTAATCTTGGACACTGCGCCATTGGTCTGCCCGTTCCCACAGGAGCGGACCGGGCTCGCTATCCATCACCACCGGTAGTGAAACCGACTGCTCGCGCGTGCCCGACGACATCTGACCACCGAGGATCCACTTCCCTTATGACGAGCAGCACCTACCTTCCCGAGACCACGGACGCGCCCCAGGTTGCGGTCAACGACATCGGCTCGGCGGAGGACTTCCTCGCCGCGATCGACGAGACCATCAAGTACTTCAACGACGGTGACATCGTGGATGGCACCATCGTCAAGGTCGACCGGGACGAGGTCCTGCTCGACATCGGCTACAAGACCGAGGGCGTGATCCCGAGCCGCGAGCTCTCGATCAAGCACGACGTCGACCCCAACGAGGTCGTCGAGGTCGGTGACAAGGTCGAGGCCCTGGTCCTCCAGAAGGAGGACAAGGAAGGTCGTCTGATCCTGTCCAAGAAGCGCGCCCAGTACGAGCGCGCCTGGGGCACGATCGAGCAGGTCAAGGAGGAGGACGGCGTCGTCGAGGGCACCGTCATCGAGGTCGTCAAGGGCGGCCTGATCCTCGACATCGGCCTGCGCGGCTTCCTGCCCGCCTCCCTCGTCGAGATGCGTCGCGTCCGCGACCTGCAGCCGTACGTCGGCCAGACCCTCGAGGCCAAGATCATCGAGCTCGACAAGAACCGCAACAACGTGGTCCTGTCACGCCGTGCCTGGCTCGAGCAGACCCAGTCCGAGGTCCGCCACGGCTTCCTGACCCAGCTGCAGAAGGGCCAGATCCGCAAGGGCGTCGTCTCCTCGATCGTCAACTTCGGTGCGTTCGTCGACCTCGGCGGCGTCGACGGCCTGGTCCACGTGTCCGAGCTGTCCTGGAAGCACATCGACCACCCCTCCGAGGTGGTCACCGTCGGTGACGAGGTCACCGTCGAGGTGCTCGACGTCGACATGGACCGCGAGCGGGTCTCGCTGTCGCTCAAGGCGACGCAGGAGGACCCCTGGCAGCACTTCGCCCGTACCCACCAGATCGGCCAGATCGTGCCGGGCAAGGTCACCAAGCTGGTGCCGTTCGGCTCGTTCGTCCGGGTCGAGGAGGGCATCGAGGGCCTGGTCCACATCTCCGAGCTGGCCGAGCGCCACGTGGAGATCCCGGAGCAGGTCGTCCAGGTCAACGACGACGTCATGGTCAAGATCATCGACATCGACCTCGAGCGTCGCCGGATCTCGCTGTCGCTGAAGCAGGCCAACGAGACCGCGACCGCGGCCGACGTCGACGAGTTCGACCCGACGCTCTACGGCATGACCGCCACCTACGACGAGCAGGGCAACTACGTCTACCCCGAGGGCTTCGACCCCGAGACGGGCGAGTGGCTCGAGGGCTACGACGACCAGCGCGCGACCTGGGAGGACCAGTACGCCAAGGCTCACGCCCGCTGGGAGGCCCACGTCAAGCAGCAGGCCGAGGCCGCCAAGGCCGAGGTCGAGGCCGGCGAGGCCACGTCGTACTCGTCCGGCTCCCGCGAGGCGGCCAGCAGCGGCAGCAGCAGCGACGACGAGGCCACCGGCGGCTCGCTGGCCTCCGACGAGGCGCTGCAGGCGCTGCGCGAGAAGCTCACCGGCGGCGGCAGCTGACCCGCTCCTGAAGCACGCCGAACGGCCCGCCCGGATCGCTCCGGGCGGGCCGTTTCGCGTCGCCGGCCCCGGCTCAGCGCAGGACCGCCATCACGCGCCGGGCCGTACGGTGCCCGAGGCGGTAGCCGTCGACCATGGCGTCGCGGAAGTGCAGCCCGCCCCAGATCCGGGCCATGAACGCGTCGCGCTCCAGGGCGCGGAGCGTCGGGTACGTCCTGGGTGTCGGGCTGAACACGGAGACCAGCTCGAGCGCCGTGCGCTGGCCCAGGGTCCTCCGGATCACCTCGACCGCTGGTGCGGTCAGCGACGCGTGCCCGCTGACGTAGTCGGAGTAGGGCGGGGTGGTGAGCAGCGGTGCCCACCCGAAGTGTGGCTCGGTCCCGGGATTGCCATCGACCGCGGCGCCGGCGACGGCCGCGACGGGGCGCCAGAAGCCGACGTCGCGCTTGAGCCGCCACGCCTGGATGACGCTGTCGGTCATCGCCGCGTGGATCCGGGCGAACAGCAGCGACGTGTCGCCCAGCGAGAGGTCCTCCGCGCCGGTCTCGAGGTGGCGGACGACGGCGTCGCCGACCATCGTCGCGGAGTTGGCGTTGAAGAACAGCGCCGTGTCGGTCTGGGCCTGGGTGCGTTCGGTGCCCGAGGCGGCGGTGCCGCCGAGGGTCCTGACCTCGTCGTAGTCGGCGGCGTAGCGCCGGGAGGTGACCGGGTCCGGTCCGTCCACGTGGATCGGGCGCTGCAGCACCATCGGCCGCACTGACCCCAGCCACGGGACGAGCATGTCCTCGGCGGGTGGCACGGGCTGCCAGATCCCGACCCCCGGCTCCAGCGTGTAGTGGACGGTCGTGTCGCCGTACCGGTCACCGGCCCGGCTCGCGAGCATCTCGTCCGCGGCAGCCGCGCCCACGAGCTCACCGCGGGCCTGTTCCTCCGGGTCCGTGACCGTGGCCAGGCTGGCCGCGAGGTGGCCGTCCAGGGTGGCGGTGCTCGCGGCGAAGTAGTGGACCAGCACGTCGTGGGCGGCGCGGGCCACCGCTGCCGTCTCGGAGCTGTCCGCGAGGCGCAGGGACGCGGTCGCGGCGTCGTGCATCGCGACCGAGGTGAAGCCGAGCAGCGGCACCCCGCTGGGGATGGGCGTCGCGGGGTACACGGTCTGCATCAGGATGCGCTCCCAGTCGAGCACCACCCGGGCCGGCTCCCGGGGCCGGGACGTGGGTGCGGAGGAGGCTCCGGCCGCACCCGCGGCCGGGGCCGTGAGGGTCGGCATCGTGGCGATGAGCAGCACGCCGGTGGCGAGTGCGCAGAGGCGGTGGAGTGGCATGACGATCTCCAGGTGATGGTGATGGTGATTGGTGATGGTTGGTGTCGTGCGTGGCGTGGTGGCCGTACGCGTCAGGGCCCGGCGAACGTGATGGTGTCCGCGACGGCCAGCAGGTCCTCGGGCTGCTCGTTCGGCTGGTCGGGGTGGGCGGTGACCACGACGACGAGGGGGGTGCCGTCGACGTCGAGGACCCACAGGTGGTTGACGACGCCGGTGATGTCCTGGACCTGGGTCGAGCCGTCGCCGGCGCGCCAGAGCGTGTAGCGGGTGTCCGTGCAGGTGGTGCGCTCGCGGACGGGCGGGATGGTCACCTCGAGGGCGAGTCCGCGGTGGCCGTCGAGGGTGATCGGCCGGGGTGGGGTGCTCGGGCCGGACTGGGTGTCCAGGGCCCGGGCCTGGTCGGAGACGGTGTCTCCCGGGTCGGTGGCGGTGCCGGGCCGGCAGGGGTCGGTGAGCACCCGGTCCAGCTTCCACACCGAGATCTGGCCGATCTGCTCGGGCTCGCCGATCGAGTTGCCGGAGTCGATGACCCAGCCGCCGTCGCTGTACCAGCCCTCGGGCACCTTCACGATGGCCCGGGGGAGGGGTGCCTTGTCCGTGTCGCCCCACACCGTGAGCGAGTAGCTCCCCGGCTCCAGGGCGCCCCTCACGCCTTGCAGGTCGGTGGCCCCCCTGGGCGTCGGGTCCGGCCCGACCGGTTCGGCGTCGCGGAGCGCGGGGACGTCGCCCCACCAGACGATCGCCGTCGCGACGGCCGCCGCCGTCGCCAGCGCGAGGCCGCCGCGCCACGTCTGGCGCACGCGCGCCCGGCCGTACGTCGTCTCGAGCTCACGCTCGACGTCCGGCACGAGGTGGTCGGTGTTGCGGGCCAGGCCGGTCCGCAGCCGCTCGTCAATCGACATCGCCCGCCACCTCCAGGGTCTCGGTGAGCAGGGTGGCGAGTCGGGAGCGGGCCCGGAACAAGTGCTGCTTGGCGGTCGAGCTCGCGACACCGAGGTGCTGCGCGACGTCCTCGACCGGCAGGTCGTCGAAGTAGAAGAGCGCGACCGCTGCCCGTTGCTGCGGGGCGAGGGAGGCGACCGCGCGGGCCAGGTCGACGTCCGGGAGGTCGTCCCACGTGGGGGACTCGTCGTCCGGGGGTGGCGCTGCCCGGAGCCGGGTCTGCTTCGCGGAGCGGACGGCGGCGCGCACGGCGACCCGCCGGACCCACGCCTCGGGATGCTCGATCGGCGCCACGCCACGCCACCGCTCGTACAGCCGTAGGAACGCGTCCTGGGTGACCTCTTCCGCGCGACCGCGGTCGTGGAGGACCAGGAAGGTGGTCCGGAGCACCGAGGCGTACGTCGAGCGGAAGACCCACTCGAACTCCTCCCGCTCCGACCCGCGCACGGCACCCTCCTCGACCGTCGGACCCTTCTCACCGTTATAGGGCCGCAGGCGACGGGTTTGGTTGACAGGCTCCTGCAATTTCCAGGTCGGAGCCCTCACCCGGGTCCCGGACAAGGCGACGGCCCGCCCGGATCATCCGGGCGGGCCGTCGTCGGCTGACGGGGTGGGCGGTCTCATGCGGCCCAGGAGGACGGCGGGGCGAACTGCCGGTCCTGCTCGTGGGAACGGGGCGGCGCCTGCGCGGCAGGGCCGTCGTGGAAGGCCTCACGCAGGGACTCGGTGAGAGCCAGCACGAAGCCGATGGCGATGACCAGGAGGATGATGGTTTCGGTGTTCATGGCAGAAATTCTGCCTCCATTCAGATCCAGCCACCAGTGGCAGGAATGACAGTGTGCATTGATTTTCTGCCAGTCATGGGTCAGGATGGGCCCATGCAGAAAGTGGCGGTCCTGGTCCAGGACGGAGCCGAGCCGTTCGGCCTCGGCGCGATGTGCGAGGTGTTCGCGGAGCCCTACCATCCCGAGGACGACAACCCGGTGTTCGACTTCGTGGTCGCCACTCCGCGACCGGGCCGGGTCGAGGGCGCCTCGGGCTTCGACCTCCACGTCGACCACGGGCTCGACGCGGCCGCCGACGCCGACCTGGTGGTCGTCACCCCCAAGCGCGACTTCCTGGAGCCCTCTCCCGAGGTGGCCGAGGCGGTCCGCGCGGCGTACGACCGGGGCGCCCACGTGTTCGCCCACTGCACGGCCGTCTTCGTGCTCGGCGAGGCGGGGCTGCTCGACGGCCGACGGTGCGCCACCCACTGGCGCCACGTCGACGAGCTGCGCGAGCGCCACCCCGAGGCGCTGGTCGACCCCGACGTGCTCTACGTGCAGGACGGGCCGATCGTCACCGGTGCCGGATCGGCGGCCGGCCTCGACGCCGCGCTCCACCTGCTGCGCCAGCAGTGCGGTGCCCGGCACGCCGCGGCTGCGGCCCGGCGGATGGTGGTGCCTCCCCACCGCGACGGCGGGCAGGCGCAGTTCATCGCCCGGGCCGTGCCCGACTGCGACGTCGAGACGCTCGGGCCGCTCCTGACGTGGATCACCCAGCACCTCACCGACGACCTCAGCGTCGACGCCCTCGCGCGCTCGTCGCACATGTCGCCCCGGACCTTCGCCCGGCGGTTCCGCGACGAGACCGGCACCACCCCGCACGCGTGGGTGACCCGGCAGCGGCTGCAGGCGGCCGAGGAGCTGCTGGAGCAGACCGACCACTCGGTCGACTGGATCGCGGCCGAGGTCGGGTTCGGCAACGCGGCCGCGCTGCGCCACCACTTCACGCGCTCGCGCGGCGTCTCGCCCGCGCACTACCGGCGTACCTTCGCCGGTG
This sequence comes from uncultured Actinomycetota bacterium, assembly GCA_963723945.1. GTDB lineage: Bacteria > Actinomycetota > Actinomycetes > Propionibacteriales > Nocardioidaceae > Nocardioides. The sequence goes on along the minus strand of CAVRSW010000018.1, from coordinate 80,190 downwards.
CACGCTCCGCCTGATCGCCAGCACCGGCGGTCGCTAGGCCCGTCGGGTCGAGGCGTCCCCGTCGGGCCGGATCCGGCTGCCGCCCCAGCCCACCGGTGCCCGCGGTGGGCGTGCCTCCAGGTCGGCGGCGAAGCCGCGGCGGCCGAGCACGACCAGGGTGGCGGCGAGGAGGAACAACCCGGACGACGCCAGCCAGGCGACCGGGAAGCCGGCCTCGGCAGCCAGGGCGCCGAACGCGACCGGGCCGAGGGCGCCGCCCACGAAGGCTCCGGCCTGGACGACGCCCGACGCACGTGCCGGGGCGTCGCGCCCGATCCGCGCCACGGCATAGAGCAGCAGGCCGGGCCACGACCAGCCGATCGCGAACGCCAGGAACCCGGAGAGGACGACGGCCAGCGGCGTCCCCATGGCGAGCCCGACGAACGCGGCGGCACCGACGACCATCTGTGCGGCCACCACCCGGAGGTTGCCACCGCGCCTGCCGTCGGCGCGGTGGCCGGAGAAGACCCGGACCACGATCGACGCGCCGGACCCGACCGCCATCAGCAGGCCGGCGGCGGTCGCGGAGAGGCCGACCTCGTAGCCCCACGACGCCAGGAACGAGCCCAGCGAGTTGGCCGAGGCGCTCGCGAGGCTGATCGCGAGGCCGCACAGCAGCAGCGGTCCCCACGGGGGCCGGTCCGGGTCGCCGTCGAGCGCGGCGGGCGCGCGGACCTCGAGCGGCGGCCGGACCAGCGACCACACCCCGGCGAGCGCCCCGGCGGCGGCGGTGGCCACGAAGGTGCTGCGCCAGCCGAGCAGCCCGCCGAGCGTCGGGACGGCGAGGCCGCCGAGCATGATCGCGAGCGGTACGGCCGACTGCTTGACCCCGAAGCCGAGCCCCCGTCGGTCCGGCGGCAGCGCCCGGGCCATCGCCAGGTTGGCGGTGGTCTGGCAGGCGGCGTTGCCGAGCCCGAGAGCGGCCATGCACACCAGCAGCGACGCGGGACCGTCGACCACGGCTGCCATCGCGACCCCGCCCGACACCACCAGTGCCGCGGCGACCAGGAGCCCGTTGCGACGGCCGATCCGGTCGAAGAGCAGCCCGGCGGTCACCGCGCCGACGGCCGCGGAGCCGAAGAAGACGCTCACTCCCGCGCCGAGGGCGGCCAGCCCGATCCCGAGGTCCGCCCGTACCCACACCGCCTGCGCCCCCAGCAGGAACGGCGGCAGCGCCCCGAGGGTGGTGAGCCCGGAGGCGCCGAGCATCATGTGGGCTCCGGCGCGGTGCTCCTCCTGCAGACCCGGGACCCTCACTCAGTCGAGGGTAGGACAGTCCGGACGGCTGGCTGAGGGGTGGTGAGTCTTGTCACGCGGACCGGGTACCGCGGTGGAGCCGGACGCTAGGGTCCGCAGCATGCGCGTGGGACTCACCGGGGGAGTGGCGTCGGGCAAGAGCACCGTCTCGGCGATCCTCGACGAGCTCGGCGCCGTGGTGGTCGATGCCGACGTGCTCGCCCGCGAGGTGGTGGCCCCCGGCACCGAGGGGCTCTCCGAGGTGGTCGAGGCGTTCGGGTCGGACGTCCTCACCGCCGACGGCGGGCTCGACCGCCCCGCCCTCGGTGCGATCGTGTTCGGCGACGCGGCGAGGCGCCGCGTGCTGGAGGGGATCATCCACCCGCGCGTTCGCGCCCGCGCGGCCGAGATCGAGGCGTCCGCGGCCCCGGGGGCGCTCGTCGTCCACGACATCCCGCTGCTGACCGAGACCGGGCAGGCAGGGTCGTTCGACGCCGTCGTCGTGGTGGACGTCCCGGTGGCGACCCAGGTGGCGCGGATGGTCGAGCAGCGCGGGATGGCTCGCGAGGATGCCGAGGCACGGGTGGCCGCGCAGGCCACCCGGGAGGACCGGCTGGCGGTCGCGACCTACGTCGTCGACAACTCGGGGAGCCTGGACGAGCTGCGGGCCCGGGTGGCCGAGGTCTACGCCGCGCTGGCCCCGTCCGGGGGCTGAGCGCCACGGAGTTGGGACTCCTCGACCGCGCAGCTAGCGTGAGCGCGTGCTCTGCCGCTCCGTCCAGCTGCTCGTCCCCGCGCTCTGCCTCGCGCTGGCGGGCTGCTCCGCGTCCTCACCCGGCGACTCCGCCGAAGGCCGCCCCTCCGAGCGCTCCGGTGGCTCGGTCCCGGCGTCCGCGGAGCCGACCCAGGACCCCGACGAGCCCACCTCCTGGGGGCCGACGGTCGGTGAGGTCGCGCAGGCGGAGGAGCTGGTCGCGGGGCATGTCGACCGAGGAGCTCGCGGGGCAGGTGATCGTCGGCCGGTACGCCGGCACGGACCCGGCCGTCCCCGCCGCCATGGTCCGCAAGCACCACCTCGCCGGCGTCTGCGTCACCTCGACCAACGTGACCGGCGACGCCCAGGTCCGCGCCACCACCGCCGCGGTGACCAGGGCGCACGCCGCCGACGGCCGCGACTGGCCAGCGGTCATCGGCGTCGACGAGGAGGGTGGCGTGGTCTCGCACCTGCGGGGAATCGCCACCGAGTTCCCCGCGTTCGCGGCCGCCGGCGCGGCCGTCGCACAGGGGAAGCCCGGTGAGCAGGTCGTGGCCGAGGCCGCCCGTGCCACCTCGCTGGAGCTGCGCGACCTCGGCTTCACCTGGGTCTTCGCCCCCGTCGCCGACGTCACGATCGGCGCTGCCGACCCGACGATCGGGTCCCGGTCGCCCTCCGGCGACCCGACGCTCGCCTCACGCGCCGTCGCGGCCGCCGTCGAGGGCTACGACGACGCCGGCATGGTGTCGACGACCAAGCACTTCCCGGGCCACGGCGGGGTGACCGCCGACAGCCACGAGACGCTGCCCGTCCTGGGCTCGACGCTGGGTCAGCTGCGCGGACGCGACCTGAGGCCGTTCGAGGCCGCCGTCGAGGCCGGCGCACCCGCGGTCATGATGGCCCACCTCGACGTACGGGCGCTGCAGCCGGGGATGCCGTCGAGCCAGGCGCCGAAGGTCTACGACTTCCTGCGCGACGACCTCGGGTTCGAGGGCCTCGCCATCACCGACTCGCTCGGCATGGGCGCCGCGCTGAGCCGCGACTTCCCAGCCATCCGGGCCCTCGAGGCCGGCGCCGACCTGCTGCTGATGCCGGTCGACACCGCGAAGACCCACCGGCTCGTGGTCGACGCGATCGAGAGCGGCCGGGTCCCGCGCGAGCGGGTCGAGGAGGCCGCCGGCCGGGTCGTCGCGCTCCAGCTCTGGCAGCAGCGGGTCGCGGGCGACGTGCCAGTCCCCGCGGACGTCGCGGCCCGGGCCCAGCGGGCGGCCGCCGACCTGGTGGCCGCGGGCTCCTGACGCCCACAATGCAGTAGAAGGATCGGCATCACACATCAGGCATTGCGGGGCATTGGACAGAGCCACGGCGGAGCGCCCCGCAGTTGTTGCTCCCCGACCGACGGACTCATCGACGGCCACGCCCTCGGCTGTGCGGCACACGGGCGCCGTCAGCCGCGGGAACACCTCGTCCCTGGAAGCTCCTACAGGAAACCCCAAGCCCCTCGGCGCACGATGAGGTGCGAGGGGGAACGACCATGGTCGACCACGAGCCCGACGCAGCCGGGAACCAGCTGCCCCGCCGCGCATTTCTCCGCATCGGCGCGCTCGGCGCCACCGGCGCCGGACTGATGTCCGCGCGTGGTCTCGCGGGACCGTACCTGTCGAGCCACGGGCTGCTGTCAGCCGACGGCGCCTTCGCGGCCACGTCCGGCGCGCTGGGAGACGTCCTGTTCTACACCGAGGTGTACCCGATCAGTCCGCTGATCCTGTCGCCGTTCACCGACCCGCTGCCGGTCCCGCAGGCGTTGCGCCCCGTGCCCTTCTCCGACTACAGCACCTGGGTCGATCCGCCCGGCCCGGGGGAGGGGCAGCAGAACTCGCTGCGCAACGACCGGCACCAGAAGTGGACCAGCGACGTCGGGTCGCCCGACCCCCTGGTCTACAAGATCGAGCTCCAGGTCCGTCCCCACGGCTTCACGACCTCGGACGTGCTGCCCATCGACCGGAAGGGCGAGGCGACGGTCTCCTTCGACGAGACCGGACGCCAGTACCCTGCCGGCGCGGTCAGGAAGCTGCCGCCGAGCACGATCTACGGTTTCAACGGCCAGTTCCCGGGGCCGATGATCAACGCCGAGTACGGCCGGCCGGCGCTGGTGCGGTTCGTCAACTCCCTCGACGCCAATCCCTACGGGCTGGACCGGCAGGACTTCGGCGCCCCGGACTACTCGTTCCTCACCCACCTGCACAACGCCCACACAGCGCCCGAGAGCGACGGCAACCCGCACTACGCGCGGCTCGCCGGGCCTCGCAGCGTCACCGGCTACACCCCGGGCATGTGGGTCGACAACCTCTACCTGAACTGGCCGGCAGGCGGGCTGGAGGCGGAGAAGCAGAGCTTCTTCTGGTTCCACGACCACCGGATGGACCACACGGGGGCCAACGTCTACAAGGGGCTGGTGGGCCTCTACCCGATCTACGACCGCAAGCAGGGCCGCGACATGGGCGACGAACGGCGTGGCTACCGCCTGCCCGGGGTGCGCCACGACCACGGGGACGGCAGCTTCGACGTCGACTACGACATCCCGCTGGCGATCAGCGACTTCCGCTTCGAGGACGGCCAGACGCTCCACCACGACTTCCACGACGACGAGTTCCCCGAGGCCGAAAACCCCAGGGAGCACCCGGAGTGGTGGGGCAAGACGTTCTACCGCCACTTCCCCAACCACGGCTTCGTCGGCGACGTGTTCACGGTCAACGGCACGGCCTATCCGGTGCTCGACGTCAAGCGGCGCAAGTACCGCTTCCGGTTCCTCGACGCCTCCGTCGCCCGGATCTACGAGCTCCAGATGATGAGCTCGGCCGGGGGGCCCAAGTCGGCCCGGTCGCTCGGCTACACCGACGAGGACCTCGACGGCCAGTGGCGGCTCCCCGACGGGCAGCAGTCCATGAGGTTCACCCAGATCGCCTCGGACGGTGGCCTGCTCCCGCTCCCGCTGACACGGGACAGCTTCGAGCTGTGGCCGGCCAAGCGCCGGGAGGTCATCATCGACTTCAGCAAGTACCTGGACGACTCGCCGACGACCAACGGCGACATCGTCTACCTGACCAACGTGATGAAGATGGGCGACGGTCGGATGTGGGACAACTCCTCCCGGTTCCTGCCGGACCCGGAGTACAAGGTTCCGTTGCTCGCGTTCCGGATCGGCGACCGGGCGGAGGACGACAGCGTGATCCCCACCAAGATGCGGCCGCTGCCGGTCCTGCCCAGGGACTGGAAGGACCTGCTGCCCAACCGGATGGTCTTCGAGGTCAAGCGCGGGGCCCTCGGCGGCGAGACCGAGTGGCTGATCAACGGCGAGGCGTTCGACCCGACCGTCGACGCCCGCAGCCTGCGCAACCCCGCCGGACTCACACCACAGGCCCAGCAGCGGGTCGGGAGCTTCAACCTGTGGGAGATCCGCAACGGCGGCGGCGGCTGGGTGCACCCCTTCCACCTGCACATGGAGGAGCACCGCACCGTCATGCGCAACGGCCGCGTCGTGGCCGGCAGACCGGACGCGGGGCACCCCGACGACAAGTCGCGGGAGGACCTGGTGGCCCTGGACCCCGAAGAGTCCGTCATCATCTACCGCGGCTTCCGGGACTTCGTCGGACCGTACGTCGCCCACTGCCACAACCTGGCCCACGAGGACCACGCCATGATGTTCGGCTGGAGCATCACGCCGTGACTGGCACTGAGGCGGCTGCCCCCTCGGTGCCCTGGACCAAGGTGGTGCCGCTGGCGGTCCTGCTCGCCGCAGCGGACTGCTTCTGGGTGGTCACGCTGCGCGGAGCCGTGGGGGCGATCGAACGGGCGGACCCGCCCTTCGCTGCGTGGGTCCGGGAGACCACGCTGCTGCTGCCGCTCTTCGTGCTGGCCGTCGTGGTGGCCCTGGCCGCGGCCCACCGGTGGTTCGGACCGACGCCGCGAGGTGCCCGGCCGGTGCTCCTGACCCTGGGTCTCGTCTGGCTCGCCGGAACCGTGGCCGGGGTCGCGTTCCTCGTCGCCAGCACCACCTACGACTACCGGCTCGAGGTCGCCGGGCTCGTGCACATGAGTGCGCTGCACGGCACCTGTCCGGCCGAGTGCCTGGCGGCCGGGCTCGAGGCGACGGGGCGGCAGCAGCTCCTGGCGGTGGCGCTCGGTGTCGCCCTGATCGCGGCGACCAACGTGCTCGTGGTCGGCTACCTCGTGTGCCTGTGGGGTGGGCGGGTGGTGACCGCCACGATGCGGCCACCGGCCCGACGCCGCCCCGCCGATCTCCGGCTCCTGCTGGCCTGCGGTCTGGTCGGCGCGGCCGTGATCCACGCGGCGGTGGTCCCGGAGCACTGGGAGGAGTGGCCGCTCGCGGGCGCCTTCTTCGTGGTCCTGGCGGTCGCCGAGGCGGGGTGTGCGGTGGCCGTGGCCCGGTCGCAGTCTCGCGCCGCGCTCGTTGCCGCCCTGGTCGTGTCGGCCGGCCCCCTGATGCTGTGGGCGGTCAGCCGGACCACCGGCCTGCCGGTCGGACCCGAGGCGGGCACTCCGGAGGGCGTCGGGATGGCCGACGCCGGCGCGTCGTTGCTCGAGCTGGTGACCCTGGTCCTGGCCGCGCAGCTGCTCGCCGTCCCGGGCCTGCGCCGCCCTCTCACCCGGCACCTGCGGGCGGGGGCAGTCGCCGGGGTGCTCGCGCTCACGACCATCGGTGTCGGAGGCAGTGGTCTGTCCTCGGTCCACGCGTTCGGAGGGCCGGGCCACGAGGCCCACGAGGCAGGGTCCGCGGACCACGAGGTGGGCGGCGTCGCGCCCTGACCGCTCGGCCCAGCCGTGCGTGACTTCCCCAGGATTGGGGAGAACCGGCTCGCGACGTGGGGGTATCGAGCCAGTCGGCGCGGCTGACATCGTTCCTGCAGGGTCGGCGCAGGGGACGACGGCCCAGGGGGAGGGGGAACGATGAACTGCGAGATCAGCCTGTTCGGCCCGATGGCGGTCAGCGTGGGGGACCGACGAGTCGCAGGGACCGGGTTCGGTGGGAGAAGGCCCCGGCAGGTGCTGGCGCTGCTCGCGTTGTCGGCAGGTCGGCCGGTCGCGCGCGACGAGCTGGCGGACCAGCTGTGGGAGGGCCGACCCCCGGGTGGGTACGTCAACACGCTGCAGGGGTACGTCTGCGTGCTGCGGCGAGCACTGACGGCCATCGGTGCCGGACACTGCCTGGCCACGACACGGGGTGGATACGTGCTCGACCACGACGTCGCCACGGTGGACCTGGGGGGCCCGACGACGGTTGGTGGACGGAGACCTCGTGGCCGTGCTCGACGGTCTCGAGCTGGCGGCCGTCGGACTGCTGCTGGAGGATCGCTACTCCACGTGGGCCGACCGGGCCCGGGTCGACTGGGACGAGGAGCTGGCCGAAGCGGCGCTCCGGGCTGCCGCGCGGGCCAACGCCTCCGGTAACCACCTGGCCGCGATCCGGCTGGCCAGGGCGGCCCAGTCCCGTGCGCCGTACTCCGAGGGTGCGCTGCGGGAGCTCATGCGGGCGCTCGCCGGGGCGGGGGAGACGACGGAGGCCCTGAAGGCCTTCCACGTCGCCCGGCAGCGGCTGCGGGCCGACCTCGCCGTGGAACCACAGCGGGACACCCGCGAGCTCTACCTCGAGCTGTTGGGAGCCACCCACGGAGGTGCGCCGGAGGATGCGCCGCTCCTGGTCTCGCTGCTGCTGGACTCCCTGCGCGACCGACCGCGGCCGTCGTCGGCGCACCAGGAGGCCTGGGACCTGCTCCGCCCGATGCTGCTCACCCTGGCCGGCTGACCCGACCGGGCACCGCGAGCAGGTCCGCGTGATGCACGGACACCGACAGCTCGCCGGCTGCGACCTCGTCCAGCCTGCGGCGCGCGTACGGCGCGACCGCCTCTGCCAGCCCGGGCCGCTGTTCCACCGCGGCGGCCACCCATCCCCGGAACCACGCGGCCGCCAGCGGCGCCTCGTCGCTGCCGAGCCGCCAGGGACTCGGCCGGACGGTCACCTGCATCCCCGCTTGCGACAGCAGGGTCGCCGCCACGTCGGCGGCGGTGGGGCCGAGCAACGGCCAGGACCCGACGGTCCGGCGCTGGTGGTCGTCGAAGGCGGCCGCCACGGCCGCGTCGAGCGGGTCACCGGGTGAGAGCTCGACCCGCCCCACCACCGACAGGGTGACGAGCACCGGGCAGCCGACGGCCATGACGTCGTCGACGAAGCGCCGCAGCTCCGGCAGGCTCATCATGTCCAGCAGCGCGGACGCCGTGACCAACGCGGCGTCCGCCAGGTCCGGCCCGAGCCGGGTGACGTCGTCCTGCCGGGTCTCGAGGTGGACCGCTGAGCCGTCGGCGGCCGCCGGGACGGGGTGCGTCGCCACCCGGGCGAGCAGGTCCGCGTCCCGGTCGTGCAGCACCCACCGCTGTGGCCCGGGGAGCCGAGGGGCCAGCCACCGCGCCATCGAGCCGGTCCCGCAGCCGAGGTCGTGGATCCGCAGGGGGCCCCGGCTAGGGAGTCGGCCTCGGAGCTCGTCGACGAGCTCGGGTGCGCGCGCCGCCGCGTCCGCGGGTTCGCGCAGCGCGAGCCAGTCGGCACCGGCCCGGACGGGTTCGGACGCCATCCCACCTCCGTCGCGTGTGAACCGAACGCTAGCGACGCACGTTGCCACCCACAACGCCGTCGTCGTGCGGCGCCGACGAAGGGGCAGGTGCGGTGGTCGCGGTCCGGACGGCTCTCGCGGGCGCGCTGGTCGTGCTCACGGGGGTGCTGGCCGCACTCTCGGCCCTGGTCGGGCTGTCGGGCCCCTCATGGGCAGTCGGGGCGCTCTGCGGCGTGATCCTGACAGGAGCCGTCGCCCGAGCCGTGGGACCCGCGGGTGGCCACGAGCTGGGCCCGGCCGACCTGGTCACGCTGGCCCGGGCCACGATCACCTGCGCGGTGGCGGCGCTGGTCGCCGAGTCGTGGCTCCAGCAGCCCCTGGCGGTGCCGGTGGCCGCCCTGGCCGCCGTGGCGCTGGCGCTGGACGCCGTCGACGGCCACGTGGCGCGGGCGACCCACACGCAGTCCGCCTTCGGCGGCCGGTTCGACGGCGAGGCCGACGCGTTCCTGCTGCTGGTGCTGAGCGTGCACGTCTCTCAGGAGTACGGCGCCTGGGTGCTGACCATCGGCGTGGCCCGGTACGCCTTCTGGGCCGCCGGGTGGGTCTTCGACTGGTTCCGCCGCAGGCTCCCGTCGCGCCCCTGGTGCCGGGTGGTCGCCGGCGTGCAGGGCGTCGTCCTGGTCGTCGCGGCCGCCCAGGTGCTGCCGGCCGCACCGACGTACGTCGCGCTCGCGGTCGCGCTGGCGCTGCTCGTCGAGTCGTTCGGCCACGACGTGCTGTGGCTGGTCCGGCACCGCCGCGACCCCCTGGTCGACGTGCCGGCCCGGGTCGAGGCCGGGCGGCTGCCGGCGTGAACGGCATTCGTACCGCAGTCGCGACCGCGCTGGAGCCGACGAAGCTGGCGGCGTACCCGCGGGGGGAGTTCGTCGGCCAGGAGAGCTTCATGACGGCCGGCGAGATCCGGTCGCTGGCGCACCGGGCCCTGATCGGTCCGGGCGACTCGGTGCTCGACCTGTGCTGCGGCGTCGCAGGACCGGGCCGCCTCGTCGCGACGGAGTGCGGTTGCAGCTACCTCGGCCTGGACCGCGACCCGGTCGCCGTGGAGGCCGCGCGCCGCGCCGCCGGGGACCTCCCCTGCCGGTTCGAGGTCGCCCGGGTCCCGCCGCTGCCCCGGGGGCCCTTCGACGTGGTGCTGCTGCTCGAGACGCTGCTCGCGTTCCGTCACAAGACGGAGCTGCTGGCCGCGGTCGCCGCGACACTGCGCCCGGGCGGCCGGTTCGTGCTCACGGTCGAGGAAGGTCGCCCGCTGACGGCGCCGGAGCGGCTCGCGATGCCCGCGGCCGACACGGTCTGGCCGGTGCCGCTGCCCGCGCTGCTCGGCGCGCTGGAGCGACAGGGGTTCGAGGTCTGCTCGGTCGAGGAGTACACGGACGCCCACCGGGCCACCGCCGCGGCGCTCGCCGACGCGTACGCCGCGGACGGAGCCGCCATCCGTGTCCGGATCGGAGACCGGGCCCACGAGGAGCTCGTCACGGCGCACCGGCTCTGGGCCGAGTGGCTCGGCAGCGGACGGATCCGCAAGTTCGGCGTCGTCGCCCGACGGTGAACCGCCCCGCGCCCGGGCCCGTTCCCCCAGATGACATCGCCGCGCGACCGTCGCGGGAGCGATCACGGGGAAGGGAGCTCCTCATGGGCATGCGGGTTCTGGCGGCGGTGGCGGTGCTGGTCTCGGCGGTGGTGCACTTCTACCTGTGGTTCGACGGCATGCGGGACGTCGACGTGATCGGTCCGGCCTTCCTCCTGAACGCGGTCGGCGGGGCGGTGATCGCCGTCCTGCTGCTGACCTGGGCCCACTGGATCCCGGCCCTGCTGACCTTCGGGTTCGGCGTGTCGACGCTGGGCGCGTTCGTCCTCTCGACCACCGTCGGGCTGTTCGGCGTGCAGGAGCAGTGGCAGGGCTGGGCGGTGTGGACCGCGGCGATCTCGGAGGCCGTCGCCATCGTGCTCGGTGCTGTGCTCCTGCTCCGGGACAACCCGCTGCGCTCAGGTCGGCAGCCGCAGCACCAGGCGGCCGTCCGTCGTCCGCACCTGCACTGACCTGAGGTCCGCCGGCGTGGCGGCCGTGGCGGCCGTGATCTCCATCGCGCGCCCGCCCACGGCGCGCCAGCTGCCGACCCGCTCGAGCTCACCGGTGCGGGTCCGGACGACCAGCACGTAGTCGACCTCGGGAGGCAGCTCCTGCTCGACCCAGGCCGGGTCGTAGGTGCAGTTCAGCCCGAGCCGGGTGCCCCACGTGACCTGCTCCAGGCTCACCGAGGCCTGCACCGGGACCTCGCCGACCGGCTGCATCTGCTGCGCCACCACCGGCAACGTCGGGCTCGACTCCGGTGCCGCGGTCGGCGCGGGGTCGTCGTCGCCGAGCTGAGCGATCCCCAGCGGTACGACGACCACGACGGCGGCGGCGGCTGCGGCCAGCCCGGCGGTGGCCAGCGCGCGGCGGCGCCGGCGGCGGCGTACCTCCCGGACCAGGGCAGGCAGCAGCGTGGGAGCCGGCTCGTCGGGCGGACCCACCACGACCTCCGGGTCGACGCGACCCAGCAGCCCGGGGAGCTCGGCGAGCTCGGCGACCGCCCGGGTGCACTCCGGGCACGTCGCGAGGTGTCGCTTGAACGCCAGGCGCTCGGCGGGGGACAGGGTGCCCAGCACGTAGGCGCCGTCGTCGCGGGCGTGGTCGCAGCTCATGTGCCCACCCCGAGCTCGTCCAGGGAGAGCTTCAGCGCCCGGAGCGCGTAGTGGGTGCGCGACTTGACCGTGCCCTCGGGGATCCCGAGCCGCCGAGCGGCCTCGGCGACGGGCCGACCGCGGTAGTAGCACTCCAGCAGCACGGCGCGGTGCTCGGGCGACAGCCCCGTCAGCGCCTCGGCGACGACCCACGACAGCAGCAGCTGGTCGGTCTCGTCGTCGACGCCCTCGTCGGGCGGCTCGGCCAGCGGCGTCTCGGGGTGGACGCGGCGGCTGCGCCACTGGTCGATCACGATGTTGCGGGCGACGGTGAACAACCACGCGCGCACCGCGGGGGTCGGGCTCTCGAGGATGGTGCGGTGGCGCCAGGCCCGCAGCAGCGTCTCCTGCACGACGTCCTCGGCGAGCTGGCGGTCGTTCGGGACGAGCCGACGGCAGAACCGCCACAGGGCATCGGCGTGGTCGTCGTGGAGCTGCTGCATCAGGGTGACGTCCGGATCGGTCATGCCGCCTCCTCACCCCTTCACACGTGCCGCCGTCGCGACGGGTTCACCGTCCGGACCTGGGCCCATTCTCGCCCCGGCCCGCGTACGCCGCCACGAACCGGTCGCGGAAGGCGTCCATCGGCCAGACCGGTGCGTCCGTGCCAGGGCGCAGCCCGGGATCCCACGACCACCCGGCGATCCGGTCGAGCACGGACGGGTCCCGGGCGATGATCGAGACCGGCACGTCGTGGCCGCTGTCGCTCCCGGACACGACCGTCGACGGCTGGTGGTCGCCGAGCAGGACCACGACGAGGTCGTCGTCGCCATAGGTCCGCACGAAGCGTACGAAGCAGCGCAGCGAGTACTCCACCGAGTCGGCGTACGCCGCGCGGACCCGCTCCGGCGCCGGCCAGATGTCGCCCGCCGAGGGCAGCTGCTCGGGCATGCCGTCGAACACCGACCCGTCCCCGACCGCGGCCTGGGGGACCAACCGCGGCGTCCGCGACCACGGGGCGTGGCTGGTGATCAGGTCGATCTCCGCCATCACCGGCCGGCGCGGCTCGGGCGCCAGCTCCAGCCGGTGGAAGGCGTCGAGGGTGTACTGGTCGGGCATCGTGGGGTACCCGAACCGCGGCCCCTCGTAGCCGACGTTGCGCGAGTCGTAGACGTGGTCGAAGTCGTAGAACTCGCCCTGCGGCCAGTCACGGTTGTTGGCCGGGACGGAGGCCACGGTGCGCCACCCCGCCCGCTCGAAGAGCCGGCTCAGCGTCAGCCGCGGACTCGTCACCAGCACGTCGTAGCGCGGCTGGCTGTCGATCCACAGGCCGGACTGGAGGGTCGCGTGGGCGAGCCAGCTGAGGGCGCCGAACGTGGGTGAGGTCAGGTACGCGCTGCGGCTCCTGAAACCGTCCTCCTCCAGCCGCCGGCTCCCCGCCTCCAGGACGGCGTCGATGCCGGGGGAGAGCGCCGGGTCCTCCAGGGCCACCCGGCCGTAGCTCTCGACGAAGACCACCAGCACGTCCTTGCCCCGCAGGCCGGCGAACAGCTCCTCGCCCGGCACGTCGCGCAGCGGGTCCGACCGGGCCGCGGCGAGGAACTCCCGGCGGTCGCGCAGCTGCCCCGGGATCCGGGCGACCTGCCCCTCGACGTACGTCGCGGTGTCGTGGGACGCGAGCGGCCCGGCAGGCCCCCGCACGTCGAGCAGGGAGAGCACCAGCCACACCGCCGCCAGTCCCGCGACCAGCCCGGCGGCCGGGAAGCGGTGCCGGGAGGCCACGCGCGTGAGCCGGAGCACCGCCAGCGGCACCAGCACCAGCATCGCGACCACCGCCGCGCCGGCCGCCACGAGGAGCAGCGTGCCCCAGCCCGGTCCCAGGGCGTCGCGGACCAGCTCGACCAGCGACCCGGCGTAGCGCCAGTCGATCAGCGGGTCGAAGGGCCGGTTCAGGGCCGCGACGAAGCCGACGTCGAGCAGCTTGAACGCGGCGGCCAGCCCGAGGACCGACCCGCCGACGAGGGCCACCGCCGTGCGCACCCTGCTGAGCCGCGGCGGGAGCACCAGCACCACGGCGAGGAGGACCAGTGCCTCGGCGGGGAGCCGCAGGAAGGCCGGGGCCCTCAGCTCCTCCAGGCTGGTGGGGGCCGTGAGCGCGACCAGCACCAGCGCCGCCGCCAGCGCGGTCAGCAGCACTCCCGGCCAGCTCCCGGCGGACCGGCGTTGAACCGAGCGCACGACCTCTCCGTTCAGACGACCAGTAGGCAGGAACACGAGAACCAACGAGCAGGTCCCTGCTGCGGTTCACCCGGGACCACACGAGGGAGTCCGATGCCGCACGAGGCGTGGGCGTTCTGGTTGCGCGAGCCCGGCGCGGGCGAGATCCGGCCTGTCCTGCTCCCGACGCCGCAACCGGACGAGGTGCTCGTGCGCACGCTCCGCTCCGGCATCAGCCGGGGCACCGAGACGCTGGTCTTCGCCGGGCGGGTCCCGGCCGACCAGCACGCCGCCATGCGGGCACCCTTTCAGGAGGGGGACTTCCCGGCGCCGGTGAAGTACGGCTACCTCAACGTGGGTGTCGTGGAGCACGGTCCCTCCGAGCTGCTGGGACGTACCGTCTTCTGCCTGCACCCCCACCAGACGGCGTACGTCGTGCCGGCGTCGGCGGTCACCGTGGTGCCGCCGGAGGTGCCCGCCGACCGGGCGGTGCTCACGGGCCTCGTCGAGACGGCCGTCAACGCGCTCTGGGACGCCGGGCCGCTCCTCGGCGACCGGGTCGCGGTCGTGGGGGCCGGAGCCCTGGGGTGCTGCGTGGCGCGCCTGCTCGCCCGCATGCCGGGGGTCTCGGTGACCCTGGTCGACGTCGACCCGTCCCGGGCCACGGTCGCGCGGGCCCTCGGCGCGGACTTCTGCCTGCCCGACGAGGCGCCGCCCGAGCGCGACCTGGTGGTGCACACGAGCGCCACGTCCGAGGGGTTGCAGCGGTCCCTGGAGCTGCTCGCTCCCGAGGGCACCGTCGTCGAGCTGAGCTGGTACGGCGACGCCCCGACGACGGTGTCGCTGGGCGGCAGCTTCCACTCCGGCCGGCTCACGCTGCGGGCCAGCCAGGTCGGCGCGGTGGCGACGTCGCGACGCGACCGCCGGACCACGGCGGACCGGCTCCGGCTCGCCCTCGACCTGCTGCGCGACCCCGCGTTCGACTGCCTGCTGACCGGACGTTCCCCCTTCGCCGACCTCCCGACGGTGCTGCCGCGGCTGGTCAGCGGCGAGCTGCGGGCCCTGTGCCACTCGATGACCTACGACCACGGGGAGGTCCCGTGTTCGGCGTGACGGTCCGCGACCACATGCTGGTCGCCCACAGCCTGCGCGGCGAGGTCTTCGGCCCCGCGCAGGCACTGCACGGCGCGACGTACGTCGTGGACGCGACGTTTCGCGGCGCGGCGCTGGACGACGACGGGATCCTGGTCGACATCGCGCGGGCGGGCGAGCTGCTTCGCGACGTGCTCGCCGGGCTGACCCACCGCAACCTCGACGACGACGCACGCTTCGAGGGTCGCAACACCACCACCGAGGTGCTCGCCCAGCACGTCGCCGACCGGCTGGCGGAGCAGGTCCGGGCGGGTGCCCTCGGGAGTGCCGGCACCGTGGCCGGGATCCTCGTCGTCCTGCACGAGTCCCACGTCGCCACGGCGAGCTTCGAGAGGGAGCTGTGAACGGGGGGCGCGCGGTCCACGTGCTGGCCCCGTGCGGCCTCGACGACCCACGCCGCCCCAGCGGCGGCAACACCTACGACCGCCGGGTCTGCGCGGCACTGGCGGCCTCCGGGTGGTCGGTCCGGCTGAGTGCGGTCGCGGGCGACTGGCCCTGGCCCGACCGGGCGTCCCGGCGCCAGTTGGCCCGCGACCTGGATGCGGTGCCGGACGGCTCGGTGGTCCTGGTCGACGGGCTGGTCGGGCTGGCGGCGCCGGAGGCGCTGGTCCCGGCCTCGCGCCGGCTCCGGACGGTGGTGCTCGTGCACTCGCCCCTCAGCACGCTCGCCGACGGCGACGACGTCCGCGAACGTGAGGGGACGGTGCTGAGGGCGGCGGCCGGCGTGGTCACGACGAGCGGCTGGACCCGGCGCTGGCTGGTGGCCGAGCACGGGCTCGACCCGGCCGGTGTGCAGGTCGCCCGGCCCGGCGTCGACCCGGGCCCGCCCGCGCCCGGGAGCGACGCGGGGGGCGAGCTGCTGTGCGTCGGGGCGGTGACTCCGGTGAAGGGCCACGACGTGCTCGTGGCCGCCCTCGCGGAGCTCTCGGACCGTGCGTGGAAGTGCGTGTGCGTCGGCGCCCTGGACCGGGCACCCGCCTTCGTGGACGACCTGCACGACGCCATCCGGGACGCGGGGATGGGTGACCGGGTCACCCTCACCGGTCCGCTCACCGGCCCGGCGCTGGAGGCGGCGTACGCGGCGGCGGACGTCCTGCTGCTGACGAGCCGGGCCGAGACCTACGGCATGGTCGTCACCGAGGCGCTGGCGCGAGGACTGCCGGTGCTGGCGTGCGACGTCGGCGGGGTGCCCGAGGCGTTGGGCACCGCGCCCGGTGGCCGACGCCCGGGGCTGCTGTCCCCGGTCGGCGACCCCTCGGCGTTCGCCTGCTCGCTACGTCGCTGGCTCGACGCCCCGGACCTGCGCCGCCGGTTGCGGCACGCAGCCCGGGAGCGGGGGTCCGGTCTGCCCGGGTGGTCCGAGACGGCCGACCGGGTCGCGCAGGTGCTCCAGGAGGTGGCGGCGTGAGGTCGTGGTCCTGGGTCCTCGGTGTGGCGCTCCTCGCGCTGGTGCTGTGGTACACCGGCACCGGGCCGGTCGTGGTCGGCATCAGGTCGCTGGACGCGCAGACGTTGCTGCTCGGTGCGTTGCTCGCGGTGCCGATCACGGTCGCGTCGGCGTGGCGGTGGCGTCTGGTCGCCCGGGGCCTCGGGGTGGAGCTCGGGCTCGCCAGCGCGGTGGCGGCCTGCTATCGGTCCCAGCTCCTCAACTCCAGCCTGCCGGCCGGTGTCGTGGGCGACGTGGTGCGCGGCGTGGACCACGGTCGGGCTTCCGGTGACACGGCACGGGGCCTGCGCTCGGTCGCGTGGGAGCGGTTCGCCGGGCAGGTCGTGCAGGCGGTGATCGCCGTCCTCGTGCTGACGCTCCTGCCCTCGGCGGTGCGTCCGTCCTGGCCGGTCCTCCTGGGTGTCGTCGCCGCGGGTGTGGTCGTCGTAGCCGTCGGTCATCGCCTCCGTGGGCGTCCGGTGTCGGGGCGCGCGGCGGAGACGCTGCGGAGCGACCTGCGCGGGCTGCGGGCGCGGCGTTGCTGGCCGGGCGTGGTGCTCGCCTCCACGGTCGCCGTGGCGGGGCACGCTGCGACGTACGTGCTGGCCGCGCGCGCGGTCGGTGTCACGGCACCGATCGCGACCCTGGCGCCGCTGGTGCTGCTGGTGCTGGTGGCCGCGGGGCTGCCGACCAACGTCGCCGGGTGGGGCCCGCGGGAGGGCATGGCGGCCTCGGTGTTCGCGATCGCCGGGCTGGGAGCCGGGCAGGGCGTCGCCTCGGCGATCGCCTACGGGGCGATCGTGCTGGTCGCCTGCCTGCCCGGTGCCGTGTTCCTGCTGGTGGCGACCGCGCGGCTGGGCGTCCGCCGGCCGACCGCCTCCCCGGTCGCAGCGGGGCGTGCCCATGGCTGATCGCCCGTACACGATCCTGAGCTGCGGCGTCTCGCTCGACGGCTACCTCGACGCGGCGACACCGCAGCGGCTGGTGCTGTCCAACGAGGACGACCTCAGGCGGGTCGACGGCGTGCGCGCCGACGCGGACGCGATCCTGGTCGGCGCGGCCACCGTCCGCAACGACAACCCCCGGCTCCTCGTGCGCTCCGCCTCGCTGCGCCGCAGCCGGGTGGCCCGCGGCCTGGCGGAGTCGCCGATCAAGGTCACGCTGACCTGCACCGGTGCCCTGGACCCCGAGGGCTGCTTCTTCACGACCGGGAGCAGCGAGAAGCTGGTCTACTGCGCGAGCGGTGCGACGCCGATCGCCCGGTCCCGTCTCGGCGCCGTGGCGACCGTCGTGGACGCCGGCGACCCGGTCGACGTCCGGGAGGTCGTCGAGGACCTGGGGCGGCGCGGCGTACGACGGCTCATGGTCGAGGGCGGGGGGCGGATCCACACCCAGTTCCTCACGGCCGACCTCGCCGACGAGCTGCACCTGGTCGTGGCGCCGTTCTTCGTGGGAGACCCGCGGGCGCACCGGTTCGCCGGGTCCGGCGCCTACCCCTGGCACGCCGGCAACCGGGCCCGGCTGGCAGAGACCCGCCAGATGGGCGACGTGGTGCTGCTGCGCTACGTGCTGTCCGCCCGAGAGGCCCGGTCGTCGTGACCCCCGCGACCGTCCGACGACAGGTCAGGTTGCCGTTGCGCCTCGCCGGGGGAGAGGTGGTCGGCGCGCAGGTCTACACCTTCGACGGGCTCGTGGACGGGCTGGAGCACCTCGTGGTCGCGCTCGACGACCGCGCCCTCGACCGGGCACCCGATGCGGCGGCGGTGCCGATGGTGCGGGTGCACAGCGAGTGCCTGACCGGGGACGTCCTGGGCAGCCTGCGCTGCGACTGCGGTCCCCAGCTCGACGAGGCCGTCCACCGCATCCACGGAGGAGGTGGCGGCTACCTGGTGTACCTCCGGCAGGAGGGGAGGGGGATCGGTCTCTACAACAAGATCGATGCGTACTCGCTGCAGGACGACGGACTCGACACCTTCGCCGCCAACCTGGCCCTCGGCTTCGGCGTCGACGAGCGGTCCTATGCCGTCGCGGCCCAGATGCTGCTCGCCCTGGGGGTCGACCGGATCGACCTGCTCACCAACAACCCCGACAAGGCCGAGCAGCTCGAGCTCGCCGGGGTCCGGGTGCGCTCGTGCCTCCCGACCCGGCTGCACCTGTCGCCGTCGAACGGTGCGTACCTGACCGCGAAGGCCCGCCGGGGGCACCGGCTGCTCGGTCTGTAGCCGGGCGCCCTCCGGACAGAGTGAGGCGCCGCCAGGCGGGGGGGCCGCCGGCGACGCCTCACGGATTGATCCTCCTCAGGGTCTGGTGCGGAAGGTGAAGGTGGTGGTGGCCAGCTGGTTGTCGAAGGCGTCCCGGATGGCTGCCGGGCCTCCGACCAGTCGGACCTCGTAGACCGTGTTGCGCGCCAGGTTGGCGTCAGGGTTGATGGTGACCCTGGTGCCGGCGGCGTTGACGGTCAGGGCCCGCGGCACCAGCGTGCCGGTGGCCGTGTTCCGCAGCTCTACGCTCGACTGGTTGAGGCCAGCCACCGTCTCGCTGAAGTTGACCACGACGTTGGCCCCAAGGCCGACCCCGGTGGCGCCGTCGGCGGGCGTGGTGGTGGTGACCACCGGTGCCGTCGTGTCGCCCCTGGTCGTGAAGTCCACCGTCGTCGTCTGCAGCCGCACCCCAGCGGCGTCCCGGATCCCGTTGTTGCCCGTCCCGATGAGCGTCATGGTGTAGGACCTCGACGGCACCAGGTTGGCGTTCGGGTTCACCGTGACCGTCCGCGTGGCCGAGTCGTAGGTGACGACCCGTCCGACCAACGCGCCTGTGGCGTTGTTGCGGAGCTGCACGGCCGCGGTCCAGTTGGGGCTGGTGACCGCACGGCTGAACGTGGCGCTGAGGTTGTCCGAGAGGGACACTCCCACCGCGTTGTCCGCCGGGTTGCTCGACAGGACCCGCGGGAACGCGGTGTCGGGCGTCACGGCGTTGGACTCAGCCGACGGTGCACTGGCACCGACTGCGTTCACCGCGATCACACGGAACGTGTAGGTCACGTCGTTGTCCAACGCGCCCACGACCGCACTGGTCGCGTCTCCGGCGATCCCGTTCACGGTGCGCACGACCTCGCCGTTGCGCAGCACCTGGATCCGGTGCTCGGTGGGCGGCTGCGCCGCCCCACCGGTACCCGCGCTCCACCGCACGGTGGCCGAGGCGTCGCCCGCCGTGGCCGTGCCGATCACCGGAGCGTTGGGCACCGACACGAGGTCGATCGTCCCGTCGGAGAACTGCAGCTGCTGCACGTTGCGCAACAGGTCGGTCCCGTCGGTGCCGACGTTGTCGACGACCCTCAGGAAGTCCCCTTCGGTGGTGATCGTGTAGTCGGCCCTCGGTCCGGTGAAGGCCGCCGTGTCGACGTCCGCGGCGTTCGTCGCGCCGAGGATCTCCCGGACGATGACGATGTTGCCCGGGTCGACGTCGCCGGCCAGGACGGCCTGCTGCAGCCTGGTCGTGCTTCCGGCCAGGTACGGCCGGTTCAGGCCCTCCGCCGAGCCGATCTCCGTGGCCGGGTCGGCCGGGTCGGTGCGCACACTGAGCCGGACGTGGACCCACGAGTCGCCGTCGATGATGTCGTCGCCCCCCCGGCCCTCGATGAGGTCGTTGCCCGCACCGCCGAGGATGATGTTGCCGGCGTTGTAGGACTCGGTCCCCGCCGGGAGCAACCCGGCCAGGCCGTCGATCCGGGCGATGCCGGCCGTCGTCAACGTGTGGTCGTCGGGACCACGGTCGTCGGCGGTCAGGCTGTCGCCTCGCAGGACGTCGTCGAACCTCCAGCCGGAGAGCGACTCGACGAGGTCGAACCGGTCGCGGTTGGTCTCGACACTGGGCGGCAGCAGCCCGGTGAAGTCCATGTCGGAGTCGGCAGCAAGGGGGTCACCCTGGTGGGTCACCCAGTCGAAGCCGAGCATGCCCTCGCTCCGCTGGATGCCCGGACCGGCGAGCATGATGTCGTCGCCGCCCTCGCTGTCGTAGTCCTGCTCTCCACCGTCGCCATCGATGACGTCGTGGCCGGCCTCGTTCGGGTCGTCCTGGAACGGAGCGCCGTTGTCGCCCTGCAGCAGGGCGAACGGGCCCGCGCCGCCCTCGATCCAGTCATCGCCGTCATCGCCGAACACGGTGTCCTCCGCGTCTCCGGCGTAGACGAAGTCGTCGCCGGGTCCTCCGAAGGTCTCGGTCATGTCGTTGCCGCCGACGATGAAGTCCTTGTCGCGGCCGCCCTGGTTGAGGTCGCCTCCGAAGCCCTGTCCGGAGGAGAGGGCGTCGTCGCCGTCCCCGCCCTTCAGCACGTCGTCGCCGGCCAGGTCGACCAGGGTGTCGTCGCCGAGGCCACCGATGTGGTTGTCGTTGCCGTCGCCGCCCTGCATCCAGTCCGCGCCGTCGTTGCCGCGGATCGTGTCGTCGCCCTCGCTCGACCGCACCCGGTCGGGGCCGGCCGTGCCGTTGAAGACGACGTGAGCGTCACCGCCGTACCGGACGGTGCCGTCGGGCTGCCGGGTCAGCAGCGCGCTCTCGTTCCACTCCGTCGCCGGGTCGTCGGTGATCGGCCCGGTGGTGCCGAGGTTGCCCACCTCGAACACGAAGTCGGGTCGCGAGAACGAGTCGGCCGGAAGGCCCTCGACGTCGGTGTTGCGCATCGTCAGCTCGGCGAACGAGTTGCCCTCGAGCTGGGTCAGCAGGTTGAGGCCGGCTGTCCGGGACAGGTAGTAGAACCGGTCGCCGTCCTGCAGGTCCTCCATCTGGGTCTCGAAGACGTAGTTGAACGTCGCGCCCAGCATGCCCCCGAAGACCATCGGCTTCTCGGCGAGGCCGCCGACCCACAGGTCGATGTCCTCGAGGCCGGTCGTGGTGAGACCGTTCTCGTTCTCCCACGCGCCGACGCCGTTGACGAAGTCGTAGGCGTCCTGGGCCGCCGCCGGGTCGGCCGGAGCCGGGTCACCTGCGAGCGCCATGAGGGCCGTGGCGGCGTCGCGCTTCGCAGCTGCCGTGGTGGCCGCCGTGATCGAGTCGTGCGTGCCGTAGGCCGCGATGAGGTTCACCAGCGTCCCGGGGTTCTCCTCCGTCCACGGGTTGCGCAGCGAGAAGTTCATGTCCGCCCAGCTCTGGTACGGCGCGAGAGCGGAGTTGCCGGACTCCTCGAAGAACGCGCGGCGTGCGCCGTTGAGACCCGGCATGCCGGTGTCGCGGGCCCGCGCCATGTTGATCGTCGCCAGGTCGAGAGGCAGCCCCAGCAGGTTGTTGCGGAGCGCCTCCGTGACGAACTCGTCGATCTGGTTGCCGACCTGGCGCGACATGCCGCGCACGACGGCGCCGGCGGCCTCGTCGGGCGTCAATGTCCCGGCCGTACCGCCGTTGAGGAACTCGGGCGGGTCCAGGAAGGCGTCGATGAGCCCGATGTCGTTGGTGCTCCCGTCGGCGTTCTTCCGCGCCACCGTCTCGGTCAGCATGGAGTGGCCGAAGCGGTAGACGGCGTGGGCGAACTCGGCCCGGATGGCCGGGTCGATCGTGTGGTGGTAGCCCGTGCCGCCCTCACCGAAGAGGTTCACCATCGGCTGAACCTTGCGCGCGAACTCCTCGAACACGAGGTGCTGGTACTCCATCTCGGTCACGAAGCGAGCTGCCTGGAAGAGCCGCTGCCCGTAGTCCCAGCCAGCGGGACCGTCCGTGGAGTGCCACGCCGCGATGTTCGCGGCGGTCTCGGTGGTGTTGATGAGCTCGTCGATGTTCTGCGCGAGTCGGTTGTGCTCGGAGTGGAAGATGTGGTGCACCGTGGTGAGACCGATGTTCTCGTTGGTCCGGCCGTCACCGGCGACGAAGTGCGCGTTGAGCATCTCGTCGTCGTAGGTCGTCGGGTCGCCATCGTCGGTCGTGCCAGGGTCGGTGTCCGCGTCCAGCGCCTCGATCGGACCGGGACCGTTGGTCGGGTCGCGGTCACCCATCGGTGCTGCGTGATGGGCGATGTCGTCCAGGAACGCGTGCCCGGTGCGCACCGCATCGGACGGGATCGCGGTCCCACCCGGGGTGCCCTCGACCATGCCGTCGGTGGTGACGATCTGCGGGTACCCGTTCGGGCCCGGGACGAAGTTGCCGTACGGGTCCGTGTCCAGCATCGGGACGTTGGTGACGTCCCGGTCGGTCAGGACGATGCCCAGGCGCTCCAGCGCCTGCGCCTTGACGCCTTCCCACGTGGCCATGCCCTCGCCGCCCTCGCCCGTGATCAGCCGGCCGGTGTCGACCGGCGCCCCGGTCGTCTCGTCCGCGATGTACTCGCGCAGGAAGACCTGGTGGGACGGGTGGGAGGTGTAGGTCTGGTTCTGGTCGACGAACGAGGTGGTGGTGTTGGTGTGCTCCTGCACGTCGTCGCCGTTGCCGAGGATGCCGTCGGGGCCGGGCTGGTTGGTCGCCCGGGTGAGGATCATGAAGTTGGTCGGGCTGCCCTCCTCGTAGAGGGGGTCGCCGGGCCGCAGCGGCATGAACACCGTGCCGCCGCCCTTGGTGACCAGGTCGAGGCCGTGGTCGAAGAACTGCCCGAAGAGCGTGAACATCGAGTTGAACGGCGCGGAGAGGCCCACGTCGGGGGCCACGTTGGGCATGATCAGCGTGCCCTCCTCCGACACCTCCGGGGCCTCACCGGCGGCGGCGACCGCGGCCGGGTTGGTCGCGGTCTGGTCCACGATCAGGTTGCTCGCCATGCGGGGGCCGGAGTCGACGACCGTCCCTGCCTTCTGGGTGTAGCTGGTGCCGCCGTCGGCGCTGCGGAACTGCGCCGGCGCCGACCGCGGGAAGATGGTGTCGGCTGCGCCGAACTCCTCCTGGCCGGGGATCAGGTTGTTGCAGGTGCCGTCCACGGTCCGCAGGCCCCAGGGCAGGTCGACGCCCTGCTGGTTCCCGTTGGGGATCTGGTTCGCCCCGGTGCCGAGCAGCGTGCTGCACGGATCCTCGGGCGTTCGGGAGGCGGTGTGCGCCTCGGAGATGGAGATCTGCCGGAGGATGAACCTCAGGTCCGAGCGGTTGAGGTTGAAGCCCTGGCCGACCGGGGCCGCATGGGCCCCCGAGGCCAGGAAGACCGGCATCCCGAGGACGGTGATGACCACCGCCAGGACCACGCGCAGGAGGACCCTGCCACGCGACCGCTCGGTGAGCCGGGTTCCCCCTACGACTGTGTGCTGCTTCATGACCCTTGTCCCCCTCCCGCGACGGCACCGCGCCGACACGTTCGCGCCCCACCATGGGTGGATCGCCTTGGAGAAACCTTGCGGGGGCCCGGGTCGACCGGCGCGGGCATGCGTCACCGGCTTTCTCCAAGGTGAGGTGAATATCGTCTCCCTCCTTGTCATCGGATCAGGGGGGTCCAGATGTCCTTGTCGCGTCGCGATGTCCTCAAGCTGTCGGTGGCCGGGGGTGCTGCCATGGCCCTGCCGGCGCAGCGCGCCCTGGCGGGCGAGCTGAGCTTGTTGAACCGGCTGGCCGAGAGCGCGCTGCCCGCGCCCTACACCATCCCGTTCACAGTTCCACCCGTGGTGTACCCCGTGCGCAGCTCCATCAGCACCGACTACTACCGGGTGACCATGGAGCCGTTCGTCGCGGAGGTGGTGCCCGGGCTCCAGACACCGCTGTGGGGCTACAACGGCATGGTGCCCGGGCCCACGTTCCGCGTGACGCGCGGCCGGCCCTCGGTCGTGCGCATGGTCAACAACCTGCCGGCGGTCCACCCCGAGCTGGACTACGTCCCGTGGACCTCGGTGCACCTCCACGGGTCGGCGTCACTGCCGCAGTACGACGGCTACGCCAGCGACATCAGCAACCCGGGTCAGTACAAGGACTACCGGTACCCGAACTCCCAGGTGGCGCGCACCCTCTGGTACCACGACCACGGGCTCGGCCACACGGCGCAGAACGTCTACCAGGGGCTGGCGGGGCAGTACCACGTGATCGACCCGCTCGAGCAGAGCCTGCCGATCCCGCACGGCGAGTACGACGTCCCGCTGACGGTCTCCGACATGATGTTCCAGTCCAGCGGCTCGCTGCTGTTCGACAGCAGCGGCGAGGACGGCTTCTACGGCGACGTGATCGCCGTCAACGGCCGGCCCTGGCCGGTGATGAAGGTGGCGCGGCGCAAGTACCGCTTCCGGATCCTCAACGCCTCGGTCTCGCGGGCCTACCGCTGGTACCTCGACGACGGGTCGCCGATGACCGTCATCGGCACCGACGGCGGCCTGATGCCGGTCCCGAGGCACGTGTCGAGCTTCCGCCACGGCGTGGCGGAGCGCTACGAGGTGATCATCGACTTCTCGCGGTACGCGCCCGGGGCGCGGGTCAAGCTGCGCAACCGGAGCCCGAAGAACAACAAGAGGTTCACCAACACCCACGAGGTGATGGCCTTCGACGTCACCGACGAGCCCTTCGACCCGGCGGACAACGAGATCCCGACGAGGCTCAACCCGCAGATGCGGGTGATGAAGGTCCAGGAGAGCGAGTCGGTGGCCAACCGGGTCTTCGACCTGGTGCGCGAGAACGGGCTGTGGACCATCAACGGCACCACCTGGGAGGACGTCGTGAGGAGCGGCTTCGACAAGGTGGTGGCGAATCCGAGGACCGACACGGTGGAGGTCTGGGAGTTCCGCAACGACTCGGGTGGATGGAACCACCCGCTCCACGTGCACTTCGTCGACTTCCGGATCCTCAGTCGCAACGGGCGGCCGCCGATGGCGCACGAGCGCGGTCCGAAGGACGTCGTCTACGTCGGGGAGAACGAGCGGGTGAGGGTGCTGGTCCCGTTCGACTCCGGCCGCGGGAAGTACATGATGCACTGCCACAACCTGGTGCACGAGGACCACGACATGATGGCGCAGTTCGAGATCCGCGACGACGCCTACCCGGGCGACGACCCGTTCAGTGACCGCGCCCGGTGGGGAGCGGAGGACGAGCTGTGAGCACCACGACGCTGCCTTCCCATACGCCCGTCCGGGCGGCGTCGGGGCTCGCCGCCGGGGGAGCCGCCGCCCTGGCCGGCGTGATCCACCTGGCCGTCGTGCCCGAGCACCTGGAGGGGCCGCCGACGGTTCCGGTCTTCTTCCTCCTCGTCGGGATGGCCCAGCTCGTCGTCGCTGCCGTCCTGGTCGTGCGCTCCCCGCGGGCGTCGTACCTGATGGGCCTCATCGCCGCACACGTCGCGCTGATCGGCCTGTACGTCGCCTCGCGCACCGTCGACCTCCCGTTCCTGGCTCCCCATCAGCACGGTCAGCACGGCGGACCGGAAGCGGCGCCGGGCGCCGTCGGCAACGGGATCCCGGTCTACCCCGGAGCTCGTGTGGAGCCGGTGGGAGTGCTGGACGCGGTCTGCGTCGGTGCCGAGGTCGTGCTGGTCGTGCTGCTGCTCGCCCGGGTCCCCGACACCTGGCGGCGGGCCACGCTGAACGTCCTCGCTCTGGTCGGCATCGGGGCGGTGGGGCTGCGACTCCTGGGGTGATCGTCCGGGCACCCCGCTGGCGCTCCGCGGAACGGGTGCCGACCGGCGAGCTGCAGGAGTAGGATGCCGTCGAGTCAAGGTTGGGGGGCCTCGGCCGACGGGGGGGAGACCGTGCCAGACAGTGTGCCGGTATCACAAAGACGCGTGGTGGTGGTCGATGACCACTGCACGTTCGCCGAGCTGCTCACGATGGGCCTGGAGGCGCACCCCCGGCTGACCTGCGTCGGCAGCGCGAGCGACGTCCGGAGCGCCCTCGATCTCGTGGCTCGGGAGCAGCCGGACGTCGTGGTGATGGACATCAGGCTCGGGACCGAGAGCGGGGTCGAGGTCACCGCGCAGATCATCGAGCGTTGGCCCGACATGGCCGTGGTGGTCCTGACGGCCTACCCCACTCCGAAGCTCATGACCGACGTGGTCCACGCCGGCGCCAGCGCACTGCTGCCCAAGGACGGCGCGCTCGACGACCTGCTGGACACGGTGCTGAGTGCGCGGCCACGGATGTTCTCCATGCCGCCGCGACTGGCCGAGTCGATGATGCGGCCCCGGGACGGCGAGCCGATCTCCCCTCTCACGCCTCGGGAGATGGAGGTGCTGCGGCAGCTGGCGATGGGGCGTGACGTGCGGGGCATCAGTCGCGAGCTCGGGATCTCGGTCAACACCTGCCGGAGCTACGTGAAGGCCCTCCTCGCGAAGCTGGAGGTCCACTCCCAGCTCGAGGCGGTCGTGGCCGCCCACGAGCGCGGGCTCCTCGACACCGACTCGACCGGGTGACCGGCCGTGCACCGTGAGGACCGTCTGGACCTGGCGGTGCTGCGGCGTGCCGTCGTCCGGTTCGCGGTCCTCAGCGGCGCCCTGCTCGTCGTCGTGGTCGTCGCGATGCTGTTCGTGGCCGACCGGTTGGCCGAGCGAGGTCGGGCAGACGAGGCGCAGGCCAGGGGTGAGGCGCTCGCGTCGGCGGTCGACGTGCACATGGCGGATCCGTCGCGGGTCGCACCCGACACGGCGCTCGCCCGGTCGATCGAGGCCCACGCCCGCCGGAGCGGGGTACGCGCGGTCCTGGTCTGGGACGACAGCGGGTCGGTCGTGTGGTCGACGCACTCCGTCCTCCGGGGGCAGGAGTTCCCAATCGATGCGGAGGTGGCGGCACTGTTCGACGCCGGGTCCGGGTTCGTGGCCGGGGAGGGCGAGCACCCGGCGGAGGTGCACCCGGCGGGGCTGCTCGGGAACGAGATCGAGGTCTTCACCCCCATCGTCACGAAAGGCGGTGAGGAGCTCGTCGTCGAGGCGTACGTGGACCCCGCGGCCCTGGGCGCCACCCGAGGTGAGATCGCGCAGCTCGTGGTGCCCGTGGGGGTGGCAGCCCTGCTGCTCTTCCAGGGGCTGGCCCTGGCCGCGGTTGCCGCGGTGCTCCGCCGCATCCAGGCGGGACGGCGCAGCCGGATCCGGATGCTCAACACCTCGCTACAGGCCGTGGACCAGGAGCGCCGTCGGCTGGCCCACGACCTCCATGACGGCGTCGTCCAGGACCTGGCAGCCACGCGCTACGCCATCATGGGCGTGTCCCGGTCGCTGGCCGAACGCACCCATGAGGACGCGCCGCGTCGCCTGGACCGGATCGCCGACCTGTTGGCCCAGGAGCTGGTGAAGCTGCGCGGGTTCCTCGGGGAGCTGCTCGTCCCGGACGTCGGGAGCGAGCCGTTGGCGACGGCGATGGAGTCGCTGGTCGAGCGGTTGGTACCGCCCGAGCTCGAGTGGACGGTCGTGGTCGACCCGGCCCTGTCGGATGTCGACCGAGGGACCGCGGGAGTCGTGCACCGGGTCGTGCAGGAGGGCGTCAGGAACGCGGTGCGTCACGCGAGCCCCCGGTCGGTGGCGGTGGCGGTGATGGTGTCGCAGACCGGTGGCGAGCCCCGGATCCAGGTGCTCCTGGAGGACGACGGGGTCGGCGTCCCACGCGATGCCGCTTCCCGACGCGGCCACTACGGGTTGCAGCTGGTCGGTGACCTCGTCCGTGGACTGGGGGGCACCATGGCCCTCGAGGACCTCGCACCCGGCACCCGGCTGCGGGTGGAGTGGCCCCTGGCGAGCGCTGCGTCCACGCAGGACCGACCCCCCCAAATTGGGGTGGTCCCAACCCCACCGCTGGGTGATGACTGAGCGGGACCCGTCCCGGCAGTATTCGCCTCAGCGTCCCGAACATCAGTTGGGGGCGTCAGGGGGGATTCACATGCATCAGGTTCGCTTGTGGGGAATTACCAGGGTGGAGGGGCCAGGACGGGCCTTCCGCAGCAACTTCGGGGGAATCAAGCCACGTCAGGTCCTGGAGGCGCTGGCTGTCGACCACAACCGGCCGGTCAGCAAGGACGTGCTGGCCGAGGCCCTGTGGGAGGAGAGGCCGCCGGCGTCGTACGCGGCCACGCTGGAGAGCTACGTGGCCGTGCTCCGGCGCAGCCTCGAGGGGGTGGGCGTCCCGCGTCGGGTGGTGCGGACCGTGAACAACGGCTACGTGCTGACCGACGAGGTGTCGGTCGATCTCACCGACGTGCGCGAGACGATCACGCAGGCACTGAACGCGACCAGTCGCGCTGCCTTCCAGATCGTCACCGACGCGCTCGTCCCGTTGCGGATCGGCGACCTCGTGGCCAGCAGTCCCTACGCGCGCTACGCGATCGGAGCGCGCGAGGAGCTGAAGACCGGTCTGGCCCAGTCACTGCGCTGGGCGGCCGACGGTGCCCTCGAGGCAGGAGCCGCTGACCGGGCGCTCGTGCTGGCTCGCCAGGCCCAGGTCCTCGAACCGGTCTCCGACGCGGCCGAGCAGGTCGTGATGCGCGCGCTCGTGAAGCTCGACGCACGCAGCGACGCGCTGCAGGAGTACGCCGACTTCCGCCAGCGGCTGCGCAGCGAGCTCGGCGTGGAGCCGAGCCGCACCACCCAGTCCTGGTACCTCCGGGCGCTGGCCGGCGGCAGGACGGACTCCGAGAGACGGGACCGGGAGGAGCTGCCGCTGCTGCTACGGCTGCTCGCCCAGGTGGCCCCGGAGAGCCCGCTGCTGGTCGGGAGTGGCCTACCAGCCGAGATCGCCTGACCTCGGCTCGGCCCCCGACCGCGCGGGCCGTCCGGTTCAGGCGGCGAGGTCGGGGTCGCCCAGCCGGCGCAGCCGCTGCAGCGCCTCGCGCTCGAGCTGGCGCACCCGCTCGGCCGAGATGCCGTGCTTGAGGCCGATGTCGGCCAGCTTGTGCTGGCGGCCGTCGACCAGCCCGTAGCGCGAGCGGATGATGTCGGCGGAGCGATCGTCGAGCCGGCCGACGAGCGCGTTGAGCCGGTCGCGGGACTCGACGTCGAGCACCTCGAGGTCCGGGCCCGGGGTGGACTCCTGCGCCATCAGGTCGCCCAGCGAGGTGTCGCCGTCCTCGTCGACCGGGGTGTCGAGGCTGACGTGCTCCCGACCCCAGGCGAGCAGGTCGATGACCCGCTCGACGGCCATGTCGAGCTCGTGGGCGATCTCCTCGGGCTCGGGGTCGCGTCCCAGCTGGCGCTCGAGGGTACGGCGGGCGCCGCCGATCTGGTTGAGCTCCTCGACCACGTGGACCGGGAGCCGGACCACCCGGGCCTGCTGGGCGATGCCTCGGGTGATCGCCTGCCGCACCCACCAGGTCGCATAGGTGGAGAACTTGTAGCCCTTCGCGTAGTCGAACTTCTCGACCGCGCGGATCAGGCCGGTGTTGCCCTCCTGGATCAGGTCGAGCATCGGCATCTGGGCCCGGCCGTACTTGCGGGCGATCGAGACGACCAGCCGCAGGTTGGCGGTGATGAAGGTGTCGATCGCCTTCTGGCCCTCCTCGGCCAGCCACTCCAGCTCCTCGCGGGTGGCGCGCATCGGGGCACCGCCCTTGGCGCGGCCCACGCGGCCGGTGTCGAGGAGGTGCTGGGCCATCAGGCCGGCCTCGATGGTCTTGGCGAGCTCGACCTCGGTGGCGGCGTCGAGCAGCGGGTTGCGGGCGATCTCGTCGAGGTAGAGCCCGACGCTGTCGCGGCCCTCGATCTCGCGCGTGCCGGCGGTGGTGGTTCGAGTCGCCATGGTGGAGCCGCCTTCCTGTCGCGTCGACGGCACCCCGGGTGCCGTCTTCTGCTCTCAACGAATCAGTGACCGCGCTGATTCCCTGGCCGGGATTCGTCGTCCTTGCCCGAAACGACGGGCGAGAGGCCCCAGAAGTTGCCTTTCCGGCGGAATCTCAGGGTCTTCTCAGGGCCGCGACGGCGGCGGCCGGCATGCAGCCGTCAGGCGAGCCCCATCCGGTCCAGGATCCAGGCCAGCGTGAACGCCCGGTCGTGCCAGGCCTTGTACCGCCCGGACACCCCGCCGTGGCCCGCCGACATCTCCGTCCGGAGCAGGAAGTCGCGGCGTCCGGTCGCCGTGGCGCGGAGCCGGGCCACCCACTTGGCCGGCTCCACGTAGAGCACCCGGGTGTCGTGGAAGGAGGTCTCGGCCAGGATCGGCGGGTAGTCGAGCGGCGCGACGTTGTCGTACGGGGCGTACGACGCCAGGTAGTCGTAGACCTGCGGATCCGCCTCCGGGTTGCCCCACTCGTCGTACTCGGTGACCGTCAGCGGCAGCGAGGCGTCGAGCATCGAGGTCAGGTTGTCGACGAACGGCACCGCCGCGACGATCCCGGCGAACGCCTCCGGGGCCCGGTTGGCGACGGCCCCCACCAGCAGCCCGCCGGCGCTCGCTCCCTCGGCGACCAGCCGCTCGGGCGTGGTCCACCCGGTCTCGACGAGGTGCTGCGCGCAGGCGACGAAGTCGTCGAAGGTGTTGGTCTTGCGGAGGAGCTTGCCGTCGTCGTACCAGCGGCGGCCGAGCTCGCCGCCGCCCCGGACGTGGGCGATGGCCATGGCGGCACCGCGGTCGAGCATCGAGAGCCGGGGGATCGAGAAGCCGGGGTCGGAGGAGGCCTCGTAGGAGCCGTAGCCGTAGAGCAGCAGCGGGACCGGGCCCGAGGCGTGAGCGTCGCGCCGGCAGACCACCGAGATCGGCACCCGCTCACCATCGGGTGCGGTGGCCCACAGCCGGTGCTCCTCGTAGTCCGCGGGGTCGAAGTCGCCCAGGACCGGGGTCCGGCGCAGCAGCGTGAGCTCGCGGGCCGCGACGTCGTAGTCGTAGATGGAGGCGGGCACGCTCATCGAGGTGAAGCCGAGCCGGACGACGGGGGAGCCGTAGTCGGGGTTGCCCGCCGAGCCGACGGTGTAGATCTCCTGGTCGAACTCGACCAGGAAGTCGTCGTCGACGCCGTCGTCCCCCAGCGTCAGCAGCCGCAGCTGGGTGAGCCCCTCGCTGCGCTGGTGGACGACCAGGTGGCCGGCGAAGGCGTCGACGTCCTCGAGCCGGACCCGGGGGTCGTGGGCGATCAGCGGGCGCCAGGCCTCGGGCTCCGTGGGCGACACGGGGGCCACGCCGAGCTCGAAGTCCGGCCCGGTGTGGTTGTGGAGCACCAGCAGCACGTCCTCGCCACCGAGCACGGCGTGCTCCACGCCGTACTCCAGGCCCTCGCGGCGCGGGGCGAAGACCCACAGGCCGCGGTCGGGGTCCTGGGCGTCCAGCAGTCGGACCTCGGTGGTGGTCTTGGAGCCGGAGACCACCTGCAGGAACCGGTCGCTGCGGGTACGGCCGATGCCGACCCAGAACCGGCCGTCCGTCTCGTGGTGGACGAGCTCGTCGTCGGCCTGCGCGGTGCCGAGCCGGTGCTGCCAGATCTTGTCCGGCCGCCAGGTCTCGTCGATGGTCGAGTAGTAGAACGAGCGTCCGTCGGGGGCCCAGGTGGCCCCGCCGAGGACGCCGCTGATGACGTCGTCGAGCGGCTCGCCGGTCTCGAGGTCCTTGACCCGGATCGTGTAGCGCTCGTCGCCGGTGGTGTCGGTGCTCCAGGCGAGCAGCCGGCCGTCGAGCGTGATCGCCGAGCCGCCCAGCGAGAAGAAGTCGTGGCCCTCCGCGAGCGCGTCGAGGTCGAGCAGCACCTGCTCGCCGGGCAGCGCCGGCTGGTCGGGCGCGCAGTCCTCGGCCGGGCGCGGGGGAGTCCAGTCGTCGGCGTCGGCGACCGGGACGCGGCAGCTGGCCCCGTACTCCCGGCCCTCGAAGGTCCGGCCGTAGTACCAGTAGCCGCGCCGGCGGGTCGGGACCGACAGGTCGGTCTCACGGGTCCGGGAACGGATCTCGTCGAAGAGGGTCTGGCGCAGGTCCGCCAGGTGGGCGGTGCGGGCCTGCGTGTGCTCGTTCTCCGCGGTGAGGTACGCCGTCACCGCGGGGTCCTCCTTGTCGCGCAGCCACTCGTAGTCGTCGACCCGGGTGCGGCCGTGGTGGGTGGCCGTCACCGGCCGCCGCTCGGCGACCGGCGGGTCGACGGGGTCGACCGCCTGCGCGGTCGAGGACGAGGTGCTGTCGGGCATGGCGCCAATCTAGAGTGCGTCCGGTGGAGCCAGTCGCGACGGTCACCGACCCCGGCCACCCGCTGGTCGGCGAGCTCGCCGACCGGCAGTTCCGCTGGCACGACCGGTTCCGGGACACCGACGAGCGGGCGGCCCGGGAGGCGGCGCGGGAACGGGTGCTGCAGGAGCTGTCGGAGTCGCGACTGCTGGAGCTCGCCGGCGGCTTCCTGTGGCTGGCGTCCGACGGCGACCGGACCCTGGTGCGCGACGTGCTGTGCTCCGTCGACGACGTCCCCGCCGTGCGGGAGCTGGCCACCCGGCTGGCCGGCTCGGCGCTTGCCGTCGGCCTGGTCCCCGACGACCCGGTGCGCGCGGCGTTCGTCGACGACGGCAGCTTCCGGCTCGCCGCCACCACGATGCGGCTCGACCTCGCCGGGGCGCTGCCGGGCGAGGAGCTCGCCGACCGCGTGGAGCTGGCGCCGATGACCGACGAGGAGTCGGCGGCGTACCGGGGCAGCGCGGTCGGGAAGTACGCCCGGGAGCGCGAGCAGGCGGGGGAGTCGCCGGACCTCGCGCTCACCGCGGCGCGGGAGTCGTTCGCTTCGCTGCTCCCCGACGGCGTGCGCAGCCCGGGCCATCATCTCCTCACCGTCCGCCACGACGGGCGCGCCTGCGGGGTGCTCTGGGTCGGCTCCCGGTGGCCGGACCAGGCGTGGATCTACGACATCGAGATCGATCCGGAGCTCCGCGGCCGGGCCCTCGGTGCGGCTGCGCTGGTCGGCGCCGCGCTGCTCGCTCGCCGGACGGGGCACGGCTGGCTCGGGCTCAACGTGTTCGGTCACAACCAGCACGCCCGTCGCCTCTACGAGCGGTGCGGCTACGTGGTCGAGGAGGAGCACCTCCAGCGGGACGTACGACCGGCCTGACCGTCCACAGCCCGGTCCCGATCCTGTGGAGGGGCGGGGCTGTCCTGTGGACGCGGGGACCGCTTCTGTGGAGGGCCCTGTGGGACTGAGGGAATGTTTCGCCAACCCCTTGCGCGGGCCGTCCGCGAGGACATAGAACTCTCTCACCGGCCAGCCGCGCAGCGGTAGGTCGGGGATCGAATCGGAAGCACGACCCACACGGCGACTCGTTCGCCGCGTCGGCCCGGTGACGGGGACGACGGGGTCGGAGATCCGGTGCGATCGACCGGACGTCACCTCACCGGTCACACCGAGGGGCTCTTGATGCTCATACCATCGAGAGCCCCTCACCTATTCCAAGGCTAGCCTGCCGGCTCCTCCTCGGGTCGCCACGCGCGCAGGCGCGGGTCGTCGGCGGGCATCGACCGCACCGGCCCGGGCGGGGTCTCGGCCGTCTCGAACCGGACCGTCACCACTCCCTTCCCCGAACCCCAGACCCAGCCTCGGCCGTGCTCGTCGTGGACGACGTCCATCCCGGGCGCCCACACCTCCCGGCGGCGCGCCGTGGCCTCCGCCTCGGCCGTGGCCTCCTCGTCCGGCGCCTCGTCCTCCTCGTCCCCGAACAGGTCCTCCTGGATCCAGTCGGCGAGCCCGGAGACCCCCACCCCCAGCAGGCGTACGCCGTCGCTGGTGTCGAGCTCGGAGAGCAGCGACCGGGCCAGCCGGGCGATGGTCGCCGCGTGGTCGGTCGGCGAGGGCAGCGTCGTCGACCGGTTGAGGGTCGTGAAGTCGTGGAGCCGGACCTTGATGGTGACGGTGCGGCCCGAGAGACCGTGCTTGCGGAGCCGCTCGGCGACCTGGCCCGCCTGCCGGGTCAGCAGACCCTCCATCAGCCGCCGGTCGGTCAGGTCGGTGTCGTAGGTGCCCTCGACGGAGACCGACTTGGTCTCGCGCTCGGCGATCACCGCGCGGTCGTCGTCGGCACGGGCGAATGCGTACAGACCGGCGCCGTGGGCCTTCCCCAGCAGCCGCACCAGCTCCTCGCGGGTGACCGACTCGAGCTCGGCGACGGTGTGGATCCCGGCCCGTCGCAGCCGCTCGGCCGTGGCCGGGCCGACCCCGGGGATCACGGTCACGTGCATCGGGCGGAGCAGGTCCTGCTCGGAGCCGGGCGCGACCACCACCAGGCCGTCGGGCTTGTCGAGGTCGCTGGCCACCTTGGCGATGAACTTGGAGGTGCCGATCCCGACGGACGCGGTGAGCCCGCCGGTGACCTCCCGGACCCGCTGGCGCAGCTGTTCCCCGACCTCGCGCACCGTGCCGACCTCGAGGTCGGGCAGGTCCGCCGCGGCGAGGTCCACGAACGCCTCGTCGAGGGAGAGCGGCTCCACCAGCGGCGAGACCTCGCGCAGTGCCGCCATCACCGCCCGGCTGGTCGCGTTGTAGGCGTGGAAGCGGCCGGAGAGGTAGGCGGCGTGCGGGCACCGCGAGCGCGCCTCGCGGGTGGACATCGCCGAGCGGACGCCGTAGGTCCGGGCCTCGTACGACGCGGTCGACACGACGCCGCGGCCACCGACCCCGCCCACGACGACCGGCTTGCCCCGCAGCGAGGGCTTGTCGCGCTGCTCGACCGCGGCGAAGAAGGCGTCGAGGTCGAGGTGGAGCACCGACGCTACGTCTCGCACGGGTCCTCCATGGCCCCGCAACCTACCGGCCGCCACGCTCCGCGCCGCGCCACCTGCCGTCCACAGTCGCCGCACCCGCGCGCTGGTCCACAGCCCGCCCGGCCCACGGCTGCGGGCGTCGGTGGACGCCGGGACGGTGGTCCCCATGACGACACTCACCGCCCGCTCGCCGGAGGACCTCCTCGCCGTGGTCCCGGTCGTGCTCGGCTTCGAGCCGGCCGACTCGATCGTGATGCTCACCCTCGACGCCCGACAGACCTTCCACGCGCGGGTCGACCTGCCGCCCGATCGCCGCGGCGTCGCCGAGGTCGTCGACCTGCTGCTCGAGCCGGCCGCGCGCCACCGTGCCCGGTCCGCCGTGCTGCTGCTCTACACCGCCGACGACCACCTCTCCCGGGCGGTGGTCCGGCGGTTCCGGCGGGGAGGCCCGGCCGGGCGGGGCCCGGTGCTCGTGGAGGCGCTGCGGGTCGACGGCGGGCGCTGGTTCCCGCTGCTGGGTGCGCCCGGTGGCCGGGCCACGACCGGGGTGCCCTACGACGTCTCCAGCCACCGGTTCGTCGCCGAGGCGGTGTGGTCGGGCCGCGTGCTCCACGGCTCCCGGACCGAGCTCGCCGCCACGCTCCGTCCCGACCCCGCCGCGGTCGCCCGGGTCGACGCCCTGCGGGACGTGGAGCCGGCGTCGGGGGACTGGGTGGCCGCGAGGTTGGCGGAGTGGGTCGGACGCGACGGGCAGCCACCCACCGACGTGGCCGCGCGGCTGCTCGTCTCGCTCGCGGCGCCCCCGGTCCGTGACGTGGCCTGGGCGTCCGTGAGCCGGACGACCGCACGCGACCACGTCCGGTTCTGGGAGGCGCTGGTGCGGTGCGCCCCGGCGGACCTCGTCTCCCACCCCGCTGCGGTGCTGGCGGTGTGCGCCTGGGTGGCGGGGGACGGTGCGCTCGCCTGGTGCGCGGTCGACCGCGCGCGTGAGGCCGACCCGGGCCACTCCTTGGCCGGGCTGGTGGCCGGCCTCCTGGTCGCCGCCGTCCCCCCGACCGACTGGGAGGTGATGCGGCCACGGGCAGCTCCGACGTCCTGAGGCTCGCCCCCGGGGCCGATCGACCCTAGTCTGCGACTCATGGGCGAAGAGGTCGACGCACAGGAGTTCTCGCGGGCCGACCGCACGCGGCACCGCGAGAAGGTACGCCGGTGCCTCGACGTGTTCGCACGGATGCTGCGCGACGCGCGGTTCGACACCGACGACCCGATGGTCGGCCTGGAGGTCGAGCTCAACCTCGTCGACGAGGCCGGTGACCCCGCCTGCAAGAACACCGAGGCGCTCGAGCGGATCGCCGACCCCGACTTCGTCACCGAGCTCGGCCAGTTCAACCTCGAGATCAACGTGCCGCCGGCCAGGCTGCGCGAGGGGGGCCTGACCACGTTCGAGCAGACCCTGCGGAGCAGCCTCAACGACGCCGAGCAGAAGTCGTCCGAGGTCGGTGCCCACATGGTGATGATCGGGATCCTGCCGACCCTGGCCGAGGGACACCTCGGCCTCGACAGCATCACGCCCAACCCGCGCTACCGCCTGCTCAGCGAGCAGATCATGGCGGCCCGCGGCGAGGACATCTCCATCGTGATCGGCGGCCCCGAGCGGCTGGCGACGACCGCCGACTCGATCGTGCCCGAGGCCGCCTGCACCAGCTTCCAGATCCACGTGCAGACCTCGCCGGAGCAGTTCGCCGACTACTGGAACGCCTCGCAGGCGATCACGGCGATCCAGATCGCCCTGGGGGCCAACTCGCCCTACCTGCTCGGCAAGGAGCTGTGGCGCGAGACCCGGATCCCGCTGTTCGAGCAGGCCACCGACACCCGCAGCGAGGAGCTGAAGGCCCAGGGCGTCCGGCCGCGGGTGTGGTTCGGCGAGCGGTGGATCAACTCGGTGTTCGACCTGTTCGAGGAGAACGTGCGCTACTTCCCGGCGCTGCTCCCCATCACCGAGGACGAGGACCCGCTCGAGGTGCTCGAGGCCGGGGGCGTCCCGCATCTGTCCGAGCTGCGGCTCCACAACGGCACGGTCTACCGCTGGAACCGGCCGGTCTACGACATCGCGGGTGGGGTGCCCCACCTGCGGGTCGA
Organism: uncultured Actinomycetota bacterium; assembly: GCA_963723945.1. Classification (GTDB taxonomy): domain Bacteria; phylum Actinomycetota; class Actinomycetes; order Propionibacteriales; family Nocardioidaceae; genus Nocardioides. The sequence continues at coordinate 43,380 of CAVRSW010000018.1, read as the reverse complement.
GAACCGCTGCCTGGGCGCCGGGCCGACGGTCGCCGACATGATGGCCAACGCGGCCTTCTACTTCGGCCTGGTCCGCCACCTCGCCGAGAGCGAGCGACCGCTGTGGTCGCAGATGTCGTTCTCCGCCGCGGAGGAGAACTTCCACGTCGCGGCCGAGCACGGCATCGACAGCCAGGTCTACTGGCCGGGCGTGGGCCAGGTCCGCGTCACCGAGCTGGTGCTGCGCAAGCTGCTGCCGATGGCCCGACAGGGGCTGCAGACCTGGGGCGTCCCCGACGCGGAGGCCGAGCGCTTCCTCGAGATCATCGAGGGCCGCTGTCTCGCCGGCGTCAACGGCTCGGAGTGGTTCGCCCGCCGGATGCACGCCCGGTCCGACCTCGACCGCTACGACGCACTGCGGACGACGCTCGAGGAGTACCGCGAGCACATGCACACCAACAACCCGGTCCACACCTGGGACTAGGGCGCCGCCACCCCTCCCACGGCCCGCTCGGGGCGGCCGAGGAGGCAGACACGCCCCGCGCTCACACCCGCACCCGCTGCCAGGTCCGGCGTACGCCGCTGCGCGGGTCCCACCAGCCCCTGCGGGTGACCGCGACCCAGGTCAGGTCGCGCCCCGCCTCGTCGTACGCCGCCAGTGACGCGGCGAGCCACACCGCGTCGACGTCGTGGATGGTGAGCTCGCCGGGCCGCGTCAGCCACACCAGGTGTCGTCCCTCGGTGGCGGCCAGCATCGCCGCCACGATGTCGCAGCGCAGCCCGTGGTCGGTCGTCGCCGGGTGGGCCGCGACGGTCAGCTCGCGGATCCCGGGGAGCCCCACGTGGACCAGCGGCGCGTAGCGGCGGCGCCGCTCGGTCGCGGCGTGGGCACGGACCGCAGCGCGCGGCAGCCGCAGTGCGGCGGCGTCGGCGGTCGCGAGCAGCAGGGGCACCCGGTCACCCTGCCGGATGCCGCGCCGTCGCGGGTCCGGCCTCCACAGGTGCCCACTGGTCGCGAGTTCGGTAGCGTGCCCGGTGAGGGGCGTCAGCCCCGGGAACGAGGAGGAGTCGATGGGAACCGTCGTGGTGGGCTACGTGCCCAAGCCGGAGGGTGAAGCCGCAGTGGACCGGGCCATCGAGGAGGCCAAGCTCCGCGGTGCGCGGGTCGTGGTGGTCAACTCCCACCGGGGCGGTGGTGACTATGACCCGGAGCGCTCCTCGAGCGCCGACAAGGACATGGACGCCGTCAAGGCCAGGCTGGACGCCGCCGGCATCGACCACGAGGTCCGCAAGCTGGTGCGCGGCTTCGAGCCCGCCGAGGACCTCATCGGCATCGCCGACGACGCCGACGCCGAGCTGATCGTGATCGGGCTGCGCCGCCGCTCGCCGGTCGGCAAGCTGATCCTCGGCAGCAACGCGCAGCGGATCCTCCTCGACGCCAAGTGCCCGGTGCTCGCGGTGAAGGCCGACGCCTGACGATGTCGATCCGGATCACGCAGGACGACCATGCGGACCAGGTCCTCAGCGACTCCTCGTTCGCGCTGCTGATCGGCATGATGCTCGACCAGCAGTACCCCATGGAGCACGCGTTCCGCGGGCCGGCGAAGGTGCTGGACCGGTTCGGGTCGTTCGAGCCGGCCGCGATCGCGACGGCTGACCCGGAGGAGTTCGCGGCGCTGTGCGCGACCCCGCCGGCGATCCACCGGTTCCCGGGCTCGATGGCGGCGCGGCTGCAGGAGGTGGCCCGGATCGTCGAGCAGGACTACGGCGGGGACGCCTCGCGGATCTGGACCGAGGCGAGCGACGCCCGCGAGCTGATGAAGCGGGTCCAGGCGCTGCCCGGGTTCGGGAAGCAGAAGGCGCAGATCTTCGTGGCGCTGCTGGCCAAGCAGCTGGGCGTACGGCCCGACGGGTGGGAGCAGCAGGTCGGTGCCTACTCCGACGACGGCTTCCGCTCGGTGGCCGACGTGGTCGACGCCGAGTCGCTGCAGAAGGTGCGCGACCACAAGAAGCAGATGAAGGCAGCCGCCAAGGCGGGCGGCTGAGCCCCTCCCGGTTCGAGCCGTGCCGAGGTGCGTGGCAGAATGACCCGAGCGGCTCTTGACGACTCCGGGCCCTGCCGCGCCCGTTGCCCCTGACGAGAGGTGTTCGTGTCCTCGAACGCACGCAAGTCCATCCCTGCAGAGGTGCTGGCCCACCCCGCCGTGCTGGCTCTCATCGAGCAGGGTCGCCCGACCGGGACCATCACGCCGGAGGACGTACGCCAGGCCAGTGAGGACGCCGGTGTCGAACCGCGGCACCTCAAGGCGCTGCTGGCCCACCTGAGCGGCAACGGCATCTCGGTGAGCATTCCGGCTGCCGGCCGCGCCGTGGTCGCGGCGACCTCGACGCGCCGTACGACCAGTGCGAGCACCGCCACCAAGAAGTCCGCTGCCAAGAAGGCGCCGGCCAAGGCTGCGGCCAAGTCGCCCGCCAAGACGGCGGCGAAGCCCGCCGCTGCCAAGAAGGCCGCCACCAAGACGGCGGCCGCCAAGGGCGCGGCCGTGGTCGGCCCCGACGGCAAGAAGGTGCTGCCCGACCTGCCCGACGAGCAGTTCGAGAAGGACGTCGCCACCGACCCGTCCATCAAGGAGGACGAGAAGGAGGCCACCTTCGTCGTCTCGGACACCGACGACACCGGCGAGCCCGAGCAGCAGGTCACGGTCGCCGGCGCGACCGCCGACCCGGTCAAGGACTACCTCAAGCAGATCGGCAAGGTCCCGCTCCTCAACGCCGAGATGGAGGTCGAGCTCGCCAAGCGGATCGAGGCCGGCCTCTTCAGCGAGGAGAAGCTCGCCAAGGGCGGCAAGATCACGCCCAAGGTGCTCGAGGAGCTCGAGTGGATCGCCGAGGACGGCCGTCGCGCCAAGAACCACCTGCTCGAGGCCAACCTGCGTCTCGTCGTCTCGCTGGCCAAGCGCTACACCGGCCGCGGCATGCTCTTCCTCGACCTGATCCAGGAGGGCAACCTCGGCCTGATCCGCGCGGTCGAGAAGTTCGACTACACCAAGGGCTACAAGTTCTCGACGTACGCGACCTGGTGGATCCGGCAGGCGATCACCCGCGCGATGGCCGACCAGGCCCGCACCATCCGGATCCCGGTCCACATGGTCGAGGTCATCAACAAGCTCGCCCGCGTGCAGCGTCAGATGCTGCAGGACCTCGGCCGCGAGCCGACGCCCGAGGAGCTCGCGCTCGAGCTGGACATGACCCCCGAGAAGGTCATCGAGGTCCAGAAGTACGGCCGCGAGCCGATCTCGCTCCACACCCCGCTCGGTGAGGACGGCGACTCCGAGTTCGGCGACCTGATCGAGGACTCCGAGGCGATCGTCCCGGCCGACGCCGTGTCGTTCACGTTGCTCCAGGAGCAGCTCCACGCCGTCCTCGACACGCTCTCCGAGCGCGAGGCGGGCGTGGTGTCGATGCGCTTCGGCCTCACCGACGGCCAGCCCAAGACCCTCGACGAGATCGGCAAGGTCTACGGCGTGACCCGCGAGCGGATCCGCCAGATCGAGTCCAAGACGATGTCCAAGCTCCGGCACCCGAGCCGCTCGCAGGTGCTGCGCGACTACCTCGACTGAGGCCGCCGGCGGCGGCCGTCGCCTGGTGGGGACTGGTGCGGTGCCTCGTCGGCGCTGCGCGCGTCATGATCCCCGCTGCGACTGGATGTGGCACGGCGATGCGGCCCCCGTCATCGATGGGATGACGGAGGCCGCGGGACGGCCCGTGGTTGCGCGGCGCCTCGCTCGGGGGAAGCGATCGTGCCGCCCCCTGGTCCCTCCCTGCTGATGACGGTACGCACGGATGCTTCGGGAAATCTTGGGGACGCCGTCCGGGGCGGGACACCGCGGAGGACCCCCGCCACCAGGCAGACCCGGCGACGGGGGCCTGGACGGGTCCGCGGTCGTACGACGCCCCGTGCGGGGGACGCGGCGGCGCCGGATACCCCGTTCCCTCCCAACGTGAAAGCGTAGGCAGGTCGCAGGCGATGTGCATCCTCCGAAACGGCACAATCGCGGTGGAACCGGCGTGTCGACGACTTGTCACCGAGTTGTTGACCCGGTGTTTCCCCATCGTCACCGGCTTTCGAGCATGGTAGAGGCAGGACCCGTTGCTGCGGGGGACAGCGGTACGGGGGAAGCGTGCGATTCCCTGTCGCTCACATCGAGCGGCGGGGATCGCTCGCTCATGCTGCGCGCCACCGCACGCCTGTTACGGCGTCTCGCCGGTGAAGTCAAGGCGTGTCACGTGCTGACTTGTCCCGCCTCCTGTGTTGGGGTGTGAGCGCACCACGTGCGACGGGCTGGTGACGCCCGTTCCCTCACACGACGGCACACCGGCCGTCATCTCTCGGGAGGAGACCCCCTCATGTCACGACGTCCCCTGACGGTCGCGGCAGGAGCAGCCACCGCTGCCCTGGCTGCGACCGCGTTCACGATCCCGGCGACGGCCACCCCGCCGTCCGACGGTGCTCCCAGCTCCGCTGCGGAGGAGAAGGCTGACGACCGCACCGACGCCCTGGAGGCCGAGCGGCGCGAGCTCACCCAGAAGGCCACCGAGCTGGTGGTCAGCGGCGAGCGCGAGGTCCAGGAGCGCGGCGGCTCGAAGGCCGTCCGCGTGGCCCCGGGCCAGTGGGCACAGTACGGCCAGCAGGCCAGTGACAACGTGCTGACCTTCCTGGTCGAGTTCTCCGACCAGCAGGACCCGCGGTTCCCCGCGGCGCCGGCCGGCCCCCAGCACAACGAGATCCCCGCGCCGGACCGGTCCCGGGACAACAGCACCTACTGGACCGACGACTTCGACCGGCAGCACTTCCTCGACATGATGTTCGGCGCCGAGGGCGAGTCGTTCAAGAGCGTCTACGAGGAGCTGTCGAGCGGCCGCTACACCGTGGGCGGCGACGTCAGCGACTGGGTGCAGGTCCCGCACAACGAGGCCAGCTACGGCGAGACCGAGAGCCAGGCCGACATGACCCGGTTCATCGACGACGGAGCCGAGGCCTGGTACGAGCAGCAGCAGGCGGCCGGCAGGACCGACGCCGAGATCAAGGCGTACCTGGCCGACTTCGACCGGTGGGACCGCTTCGACTACGACGACGACGGTGACTTCCAGGAGTCGGACGGCTACATCGACCACTACCAGGCGGTCCACGCCGGTGAGGACGAGTCGGCGGGCGCCCCGAGCTGGGCGATCTGGGCCCACCGCTGGGCGGTCAACCAGAACGGCTCGTACCAGGACGGAGCGGGTCCCGAGGAGTACGCGAAGAACGGCGGCATCGAGATCGGCGACACCGGCTTCTGGATCCGCGACTACACGACCGAGCCGGAGAACGGCGGCCTCGGGGTGTTCGCCCACGAGTACGCCCACGACCTCGGTCTGCCGGACCTCTACGACACCAGCGGCGGCGAGAACGGCACCGGCTTCTGGACCCTCATGAGCTCCGGGTCGTGGCTCGGCCACGGTCAGGGCACCATCGGCACGACGCCCAACCACATGGGCGCCTGGGAGAAGCTGCAGCTCGGGTGGCTCGACTACGAGGTCGCCCGCACCGGGACCGAGTCGACCCACGAGCTCGGCCCGTCGTACCACGCCACCAAGAAGGCGCAGGCCGTCATCGTCCAGCTCCCGCAGGACGCCCAGGGCAAGGGCCGCTACTACATCGCGGAGAACCGTCAGTACCTCGGCTACGACAAGACCCTGCAGCAGGGGCCGTACAACTTCGGGTGGGGCCTCACGCAGCCGGACCGGGTCGAGCACTTCCCGTACCAGGACGGGCTCTCGATCAACTACTGGAACACCGCGTACACCCGCAACACCGTGAACCGCCACCCGGGTGCCGGGCTCGTGCTGCCGGTCGACGCCCACCCGGCGGCGCTGCGGTGGTCCGACAACACGGTGGCCCGCAACCGGATCCAGACCTACGACGCCAGCTTCGGCCTCGAGGCCACCGACCCGCTCAGCCTGCACCGCGAGACCGCGGCCGGGATGACCACCCTCGGTGTCGTCAGGAAGCCGGCGGTGAAGGTGTTCGACGACACCGACCCCAACGCCTACTACGACCCGGCGAACCCGCTGGGGAGCGTCAAGGTCGCGGGCACGGGCACCACGATCCGGGTCCTCCAGACCAACCGCAACGGCATGATGACCATCGAGGTCGAGTGACGTCCTAGCAGCGCTGTGCGGAGGACGAGGGCCGGGCTCAACGCCCGGCCCTCGTTCGTGCTCGGACCGCGAGCGATCCGGCGCTGCTCGGGGTCCGTGAGCGCGCGCCGCGGACACGCACGGGGTCGCCCGATCCGCCGTACGCTGGACGGGTGCCCAGCTTCATCAAGTTCGTCACCGTCGACTGCGCCGACCCGCGGCTGGTCGCGGCGTTCTGGGCCGAGGCCCTCGGCTCGAACGTCGACGAGGACGCGACCGACGACCGGGTGTTCGTCGAGGCCCCGGGCTGGGGCGGGCCGAACATGTGGTTCGTCCGCGTGCCCGAGCCCAAGAGCGCCAAGAACCGGGTCCACTTCGACCTCCGGGCACCCGGGACGATCCCGGACGAGGTCGTCCGGCTGCGCGGCCTCGGCGCGAGCGTGCTGCGCGAGGGCGACGACCTGGTGGTGATGCAGGACCCGGAGGGCAACGAGTTCTGCGTCGAGTGAGCCGTGCGCCGGCGTGGACCGCCCTGCTGTTGCCGGGGCTGCTGGCGACGGGCTGCACCGGACCCGCGGAGCGGGAGGCGGAACCACCGCTGAGGAGCGCCCCCGCATCGTCGCCGACCGACAGCCCGGGCACCAGGACGACGCCTCCAGAGGACCGGCCCCGGACCCGGCCGCGCCCCGACGTCCGGCCGCGCGACTTCGACCCCGGCCAGGCGGACGCCGTCGTGCACTACCTGGCCGGCACGATCGGGCCGCGGCACGGCACCGGCCCGGCGTTCCGCGCGGCCGTGACCTGGACGGCCGGCTACTTCGAGCGGCTCGGCTACCGGGTCCGCCGCCAGTCGTTCGACGTGCCGGGCGGGGTGTCGTGGGGCGTCCCGGTGCCGCCGGGGGAGTCGGTCAACGTCGTGGCGACCCCCGAGGGGTTCGATCCCGCTGCCCCGCACCTGGTCGTGGGCGCCCACCTCGACACGGTGCCGCAGGCACCCGGTGCGGAGGACAACGCCTCGGGCGTCGGCGTGGTGCTCGCGGCGGCGGCCGCTGCTGCGGAAGGGCGGACCCGGCTGCCCGTGGTCTGGGTCGCCTTCGGGGCCGAGGAGCCTCGCGGACCGACCGACGACGACCACCACTACGGCTCTCGCGCGTACGTCGCCGCCATGACGCCCGCCCAGCGGCGGGCGCTGCGGGGGATGGTGTCCCTCGACCGGGTCGGGGTCGGCGGCTCCGTGCCGGTCGGGTCGGCGGAGGACTCCGACCCCGTGCAGCAGTCGCTGCTCGACGCCGCCCGGCGTGCCGGGGTGCCGGCGTACGGCGACCGGTTCCAGCGCAGCAGCGACCACTGGTCCTTCGTCCGGGCGGGGCTGCCGGGTGCCCGCCTCGGCTCCACGGCGTACGCCGCCTACCACTCGCCGCGGGACCGGCCGGCCGTCGTCGACCCGGCCCAGCTCGAGCGCACGGGTCGGCTGTTGCTGGCCTGGCTGGCGCCGTGACCTGGCTGCCGGAGCCTCAGCGCAGCGCTGCCGGGTCGCGGAACCGGCCCCGGCTGTGGTCGCGCACGTCGGCCAGGATGGCCCCTGCCGCGGCGCCGGCGACCGGCCGCGGGGCGAAGTCGGTGCCCATCCGGTAGGGACCCAGCTCGACGTCGACCAGCCGGTCGCCCCGGAAGGTGGCGGCGAGGGTGACGCCCTCCAGGGTGTCGTCGAGGAAGTCCATGTCGAAGACGAAGTTGCCCAGGGAGTGGGCCAGCACCGCCTCGCCCACCGGCTCCAGCCCCTGCACGACGTGGGGGTGCCCCCCGACGACGAGGTCGGCCCCGGCCCGCACCAGCGCCCGGCCGACCAGGGACTGGACCGGCTCGGGCGCATGGACGTACTGGTCGCCCCAATGGGGGAGCACCACCACGACGTCGACCCTGCGGTCGAGCCGCTCCACGATGCCGGTCACGTGGTCGAGGTCGGGCTGCTGCAGCGGCCCGGTCCGCGGGGGCATCCGCACCGACAGCGCCCCCGGCGAGCCGGGCATGGCCCTCGGGGTCTCGCCGATCGCGTTGAAGCCGAGGAAGCCGAACCGGACCCCGTCGTGCTCGAGCACCGCCGGCCGGCTCGCGGCGGCCAGGCCGGCGCCCGCGCCGAACGGCACGATCCGGCTGGCCCGGATCCGGTCGACCGTGTCGAGCATCACCGGCACGCCGAAGTCGCCGAGGTGGTTGTTGGCCAGCGACATCGCGTCGAAGCCCAGCCGCTCCAGCCCGGGCAGGGTGCCGGGCGGCGCGGCGAACGAGTCGTCGCCCGGCTGCTGGGGCGGCCCGGCGTCGGAGAGCGTGCTCTCCAGGTTGCCGACCGCCAGGTCGGCCGACCCGATGCGGTCGGCCATGAAGCGCAACGGGCTCACCGGCGCCCCGGGGACCGCCACCCCCCGGCCCAGCATGATGTCGCCGACGACCAGCAGCCGCGTCGTCGGTGGCTGCTCGTGCAGCGTCGGCGCCGGAGCGGCGGGTACGGGCGACGACCGCTCGGCCGGGGTCCGCGACGAGGAGGCCGGCCGGTCGGCCCGGGGCGCGGGTGAGTCGGCGCCGCAGCCCGCCAGCAGGAGCGCGGCTCCGGCCAGGACGCAGCGGCGTACCCCCGACATGGGGTCACGGTACGAGACGCTGGCAACCTGTCCGGCCGGGTCGGCGTCTAGTGGGGTGACGGCCCATGCCCCGGGGTGGTGCCGCGACCCGTGCCCACGAAGGAGAACACCCATGACCACGCGCTCCGCCCGTCGCTCCCTCCGCGTCCTCGCCGCCGCCACCGCTGCCGCGGCGATGCTCGCGACCGTCCCGGCCCAGGCGGCGACGACCGTCGTCGACGACGGCCCCGACGCCTCCGCCTCCCTCACCGACATCCGTACGGTGCGGGTCGACCACACCGACCGCAGGGTCGAGGTGAAGGTGTCCTTCCCCAACCTGCGCAAGCGGGCACAGGCCGGCCTGACGGTGTACGTCGACAGCGACCCGGACGCCCGGGGACCCGAACGGGCCGTGGGCCTGCCGCTGTTCAGCGGCAGCGACTTCGTGATGTGGCGGATGCGCGACTGGGAGTTCGTGGGCGACCGCCCGGTCAGCTGCCGCTACGGCGCCGACTACCGGTGGCGTCGCGACGTGCTCGTGCTCACCGCGCGCCGCGGCTGCTTCCACCGGGCCGACGAGATCCGGGTCGGCATGCGGATGCTGGACGTCGCCGACGGCTCCCACCCCGTGACCGACTGGCTGATCGGTCGCCGCGACTTCACCGAGTGGGTCGCCGCAGGCGATCCTGCGGCCTGAGCCACGCCCCGCTCGGGGCGGCTCAGGCCGCCGCCTCGAGCATGCCGGCGGGGAGCCACTCCTCGACCAGCGCCCACCCGGCCGGCTCGAGGACCGGGTGGACCACCCGGCCCTGCCAGCCGTCGGCGCCCTGCCGCCAGGCGAGCAGCAGGCCGGGCAGCCGACCCGACGGGCCGGTGACCCAGCAGTGCTTGACAGGCGGCGGCGATGCGTGTGGCGCGGGCGTGGGCGTGCCGGCCACTCGGGCAGCGAGCGAGGCGGACGTACGTCGACTCATCCCACCGGCCATGCCGGCGAGTGTATTCGAACAGGTGTTCTAGTGGTCGGGAACGTCAGCGCTTGTCGCGCCGGACCCGCCGGCGCAGCTGCAGGATCCGGAGGCTGCCGGCGAGGGCCGCCAGGAACAGCCCCGCGACGGTGCCGATCAGCAGCGCGACGGCCAGCGGCGTCTCGCCCTCCCAGCCGAGGAACTGGATGGTGGTCGGCTCGGTGTTCTGGGCGATGAAGATGATCAGCAGCACCAGGATGATCCCGCCGGCCACGACCGCCAGCCACACGCCGCTGGTCCGGGATCCCCGCAGCGGGTCGGCCTCGCGCTGGGCGGACCTGGTCGGCGCCTGGTCCTTCGCGTCCGTGGTGTCGGGCCTGGTCGGTGCCGGGTCGGGGGTGGTGTTCTCGCGCGTCGTGTCGTGAGGCGTCCCGGGACCGGCCGGCGGCTGCTGGCTGTCGCTCATGGTGGGAACAGTACGCGGCGTCAGCCGGCGGCCACGAACGCCACCGCCACCCCGCACAGCACCAGTCCGACGGCCTGGGTGCGGTGCACGCGCTCGCGGAGCACGGTGGCGGCCAGGACCACGGTCACCGCCGGGTAGAGCGAGGCGAGCACGGACGTGACCGTGAGCGGGCCCTGCTGGCTGGCCAGCAGGAAGGCCCCCGTCGCGAGGGCCCCGAGGGCGCCCGTGGCCGCGCCGGCCGCGGCCGAGCGGCTCCGGGGGACCCAGCCCGCCCGGAGCAGGGTGGCGGCGAGTACCACGACCGCGGCAGCCACCAGCTGGTTGAGCGCCAGCGGGAGGAAGCCCGCCGCGTCGGGGATCTGCGCGAGCGCGGCGAAGAGCGAGCCGAACCCGAGTCCGGCCACGACACCGTCGGCGACTCCGGCCGCCGTCGGCTCCGGCTCGGCGTCGTCCCTCCGCCCGGGCTCGCGCGCGACCAGCCAGATGCCCGGCAGCGCGGCCAGGATGCCGAGCCACACCAGGCTGCCGGGACGCTCGCCGCCGAGCAGTCCGACCGCGACCGGCACCAGTGCCGCACCGACCCCGGAGACCGGCGCGACCACGCCCATCCGGCCCGCGGCGAATCCGCGGTAGAGGAACGCCGTACCGAGCCCGTTGCCGACCCCGGCCACGACCGCCCACAGCAGGTCGGCCGAGGTCGGCGACCCCGTGGTCGCGGCGGTCAGCGCGAGCACGATGGCCGCGCCGGCGAGCTGGCCGACGAAGGCTACGCTCCAGGGGCTGGCCCGCTTCGACAGCACGCCGCCGACGAAGTCGGAGAGGCCGTACGCGAGGGCGGAGACCAGCGCGAGCGCGACCGCGATCACGTCGCCGCGACGCCGGCGACCCAGGCGACCGCCGCCAGCATCCCGACGAGCACCTCGATGGCGATGCTCAACCCGACGGCGCGCAGCGCGGCCACGGTGGACGCCCCGGCTTCCTGCCCGCCGACCCGGGCGCGCTCGGCAAGGTGGACCCCGAGCACGAAGCCGAGGGGCAGGCCGACGACGGGGACGACGAAGAACCCCACCACGCCCAGCGCGGCGCCGGTCCACAGCGTCCGGCGCGGGACTCCGGCCTCGGTGAGCCGGCGACCGGGCAGCAGGTACTTGAGCAGCGCGCCGGCGAGGAGCAGGACGGCCGCGACGGCGGCGACGGTCCACGCCGTGCTGCCCCCCGTGTCGAGCGCCCAGACCAGGATCGCCGCGGCGACCAGCAACGTCCCCGGCAGCAGCGGCACCACCATGCCGACCAGGCCGACGGCGATCGCGAGGGCGACGACGATCTCGAACGCGGTCACGGCGTCACCCTGCCACAGCGGGGCGGACGCGCCCGGGGACGACGACGGCCCCGGACCACGAGGGTCCGGGGCCGCGAAGTCGTCGGGTCAGAGCTCGTCGTCGGGCGCGGTGGCCGGGGTCTCGACCAGCTTGTGGGTCTCGTCGTGCACGGCCGCGGCCACCTCGCGGAGGCGCTCGCCGTGCTCGCGCGCGTGGTGGGCGCAGAACAGCAGCTCGCCGCCCGTCTGGAGCTCGACGCGGAGGTAGGCCTGGGCCCCGCAGCGGTCGCAGCGGTCTGCAGCACTGAGCGCGGAGGCGCCAGGGGCAAGGGCAGTGTTCACGTCGGCCTCATTTCTCGGTACGTAGGTGCCCGGGTGGTACGGGGTCAACGTAGCGACGGGATCCAAAGATTCCCGGCTCCGCGTGTCCCGTGACACGTCCTGATCCAATCACGTGAGACGACCTGCGCGAGCGGGTGGTCCGGGCCCCGAGAACCCGCCTGCCGCGAAGCATCGACCCTTGGCCCTGCGGTGCGGTCCTGCTGTGGTGATGAGTGTGACGCTGATGCGGGCTCCACGGGTGCAAAACTTCCGAACCGATGGCCGATTGTTTCCCAGCCGTGGATTCCGCGGTCGTGCCGTGGATCCACCGTAGACCTGCCCGCGCACCGGCCCGGGCAGGCGTGCCTGCGTCGGCGTACGGCGTGTCGCAGGTAGATTCGGAACAGCACCCGGCCGCGGATGGTCTCCGCGGCACCCGACCCAGGCAGACGGAGCAGCACCATCGCCGACAACACCTACAACGCAGCGCACCTCCTGGTCCTCGAAGGTCTCGAGGCCGTGCGCAAGCGTCCGGGCATGTACATCGGCTCCACGGACACCCGTGGCCTGATGCACTGCCTGTGGGAGATCATCGACAACGGTGTGGACGAGGCGCTGGCGGGCTCCGCCCACCGGGTCGAGGTGACCCTCCACGCCGACGACTCCGTCGAGGTGCACGACGACGGGCGCGGAATCCCGACCGACAAGGAGCCGCGCACCGGCCTCCCGGGCGTCGAGGTGGTCGCGACCAAGCTGCACGCCGGCGGCAAGTTCGGCGGCGGCTCCTACGTCGCCACCGGCGGCCTGCACGGTGTCGGCCTCTCGGTGGTCAACGCGCTCTCGTCGCGGATGGACATCGACGTCGACCGCTCCCCGGCCCAGCAGGGGCTCAGCTTCCGCCGCGGCGTCCCCGGCGTCTTCGACGCGGACGGCCCGACCGGGGGGTTCACCGCGAGGTCCGGACTGACCCGCAAGGGCAAGCGGGTCGCCAAGGGGAAGACCGGCACCCGGGTCCGGTTCTGGCCCGACCGGCAGATCTTCACCCAGGACGCCGCCTTCGAGTTCGAGGGGCTGCTCGGCCGCGCCCGGCAGACCTCCTTCATCGTCCCGGGGCTGGAGCTGGTGATCCGTGACCAGCGGGGCACCGGGCCCGACGGCGCGGGCCCGGTCGAGGAGAAGTTCCGCCACGACGGCGGCATCGCCGAGTTCGTGGAGTTCCTCGCCCACGACGAGCCGGTGACCGAGGTGCTGCGGCTCCAGGGCTCGGACACCTTCACCGAGACCGTGCCGCTGCTCGACGACCAGGGCCACATGACGCCGCAGGAGGTCGAGCGCGAGCTGGTGGTCGACGTCGCCTGCCGCTGGGGCACCGGCTACGACACCGAGATGCGGTCGTTCGTCAACGTGATCGCCACCCCCAAGGGCGGCACCCACGTCAGCGGCTTCGAGGCCGCGCTCACCAAGACGTTCAACGACGCGATGCGGGCCACCAAGGCGCTCAAGGTCAACGACGACGACGTCATCAAGGACGACGTCCTCGAGGGGATGACGGCGGTGGTGACGGTCCGGCTCGCCGAGCCGCAGTTCGAGGGGCAGACCAAGGAGATCCTCGGCACCCCCGCGGCGCGCTCCGTCGTGCGCAAGGTGGTGGCGGGCGAGCTGAAGAAGTTCCTCACCTCCACCAAGCGGGCCGAGAAGGCCCAGGCCAAGCGGCTGATGGAGAAGGTGGCCGGCGCCGCCAAGACCCGGGTGACGCTGCGTCAGCACAAGGAGACCCAGCGCCGCAAGAACGCCCTGGAGTCCTCGGCGCTGCCCTCCAAGCTGGCCGACTGCCGGGCGACCGACAACGAGCGCACCGAGCTGTTCATCGTCGAGGGCGACTCCGCGCTCGGCACCGCCAAGCTCGCCCGCAACTCCGAGTTCCAGGCGCTGCTGCCGATCCGCGGCAAGATCCTCAACGTCCAGAAGGCCTCGGTGGCCGACATGCTCAAGAACGCGGAGTGCGCCTCGATCCTGCAGGTCGTCGGCGCGGGCTCCGGGCGCGAGTTCGACGTCGAGGCGCGGCGCTACGGCCGGGTGATCTTCATGGCGGACGCCGACTCCGACGGCGCCCACATCCGGACGCTGCTGGCCACGCTGTTCTTCAAGTACATGCGCGACCTCGTCGAGGCCGGACGGGTCTACTCGGCCGTGCCTCCGCTGCACCGGATCGAGCTGTCCAACCCCAAGAAGGGCATGGACAAGTACGTCTACACCTACTCCGACGACGAGCTGCAGCGGAAGCTGGCCGAGCTGACCAAGAAGGGTGTGCGCTGGAAGGACCCGGTGCAGCGCTACAAGGGACTCGGCGAGATGGACGCCGACCAGCTGGCCGAGACGACGATGGACCCGCGCCACCGCACGCTGCGCCGGATCACCGTCGACGACGCCGACGAGGCGGCGCGGGTCTTCGACCTGCTGATGGGCTCCGACGTGGCGCCCCGCAAGGAGTTCATCGTGCAGGGGGCCTACGAGGTCGACGTCGAGGCGCTCGACGCGTGACGCCCACGACCGGGCCGGACTGACGCGATGGCCAAGCTGCTGATCGTCGTCGCGGCGGTGGTCCTCGTCGTGTGGAGCTTCCGGCTGGCCCGACGGGCCCGCAAGAAGGACCTGTCGGGGATGGGGGCGGCGGCACGGGTCTACCACCGCCGGTTCGTCCCCATGCTGCCGCTGCTGGTGCTGCTGCTCGTCGTGACCGCGTTCGCCGCACTGCAGGGTGCGGGGGCGTTCGCCGGGGCGATGGGCATCGTGCTGGGCGTCGTCGTGCTGACGTTCGCCGGCGAGTGGGTGGCAGAGCGACGCCGTACGTCTCCGCGCTGACGTCGCCGTCACGCCAGCGGGCCGGTGAGGGGTGCTGGCGGACTAGCGGTCGCGGCGGTCGCGCAGCATCCGTACGCCCGCCCACACGACCAGCGGCAGGCCGATCACCAGCACGAGCAGGACGAGGATGTTGGTCTCAGGCACGGCGCCATCACATCACGGCAGGGCCCGGACACCGCGCGTCGCCGCGCCGCGGAACAGCACCAGCGCCAGCACCGCCGCCACCAGCGCGCACCCGGCGGCGCCGAGGAAGACGGTCTGCTCCTGGGCGATGCCGGCCTGCTTGAGCAGCAGCGTGAAGGCGTCGCAGCGGCTCGAGCCGTCGCAGACGTCGCGCACGTCCGGCAGGTCGGCCTGCTCGGCGTAGTAGCGACGCAGCCCCAGCGTGGTGAGCGCCGAGACGCCCACCAGCATCCCGACCATCCGCGCGACCACGACCAGGGCGGACGCGAGGCCGTGGACGTCGTCGTCGGTCGAGGCCAGCACGGCGGCGTTGACGGGCGCGAGGGCCAGCCCGAAGCCGAACCCGCCCAGCAGCAGCGCGAGGGTCGACGTCCAGTCCTCCAGCGAGGTGAGCCCCCAGCGGCTCATCAGCACGAAGCCCCCGGCGGCGCAGACCATGCCCACGGCCGTCACCGGACCCGAGGGGAGGCTGCGGACCAGGTAACCGCCGAGCACGGCGCCGACCGGCAGCGCCACGAGGAACCGCACCAGCACCAGCGCGGCCATCAGCTGGGAGTCGCCGTGGATCGTGGTGCGCGCGAACAACGGGATGTCGATGAGCGCCGCGATGAGGGCGGCCCCGACGAAGAAGCTGACCAGCACCGCCCCCCACGCCGGCGTACGCCGCAGGGCGCCGCGCGGCACCAGCGGCGCCGCCGCACGACGCAGGTGGAGCACCAGGACGACGCCGGCGACGACGGCGCCGAGGAGGTACCAGAGTCCCTGGTCGGAGAAGACCTGGACCCGGGGGTCCGCCGTGGCGAACGCCAGGATCACACCGCCCAGCGCGACCGCGAGCAGGGCCGAGCCGACCAGATCGGCCTCGCGCGCCGACCGCCCCCAGCCGCGCAGGTCGACCAGCGGCCGCGCGGCCGTCACGCAGCGGACGAGGAACAGCGCGAACGCGGCCAATGCGACCAGCCCGAGCGGCGTCAGCCACCGGCTGCTGCCGACCACCGGGATGAACAGCTGGCCCCAGGTGAGGTCGCGCATCAGCGGCGCCGGCTGGGTGAAGACCAGCGCCCCGGCCACGAGGGTGAGCAGCAGCAGCCCGGCGCCCACCAGGTCGGGCCGCTCGCCGCGTCGTACGCCGTCGGTGGGGGCACTCGCACGGATCGCCGCCGCCAGCACCAGCCCGACCACCAGGTTGATCGCGAAGATGCCCCGCCAGTCGGCGAGCGCCAGCACCACCGCGCCGAACAGCGGGCCGACCACGCTCCCGAGCTCCTGCACGGCCGAGACGATCCCGAGGGGCACGCCGCGACGCTCGACGGGGTAGAGGTCGGCCACCAGGGCGAGCGTCGCCGGGACCAGCCCGCCACCGCCGACGCCCTGCAGGAACCGGCCCGCGACCATGCTCGGCATGTCGTAGGCCAGGGTGGTCACCAGCGACCCGACGGCGAACAGCACCAGCGCCGCGACCAGGACCGGGACCCGGCCGCGCAGGTCGGCGATCCGGCCGATCATGGGGAGCATCGCGACGTAGCCGAGCAGGAAGCCGGACACGATCGGGGCGGCTCGCTGGAGCTGGTCGATCGGGATGCCGACCGCCCCCATCATCTCCGGGAGCGCGAGCACCACGACGTAGGTGTCCGCCGCGGCGAAGGCGACGGCGACGGCGGCCAGCCCCAGCAGCAGCCGGGGCCTCCCCGTGGCCGGACCCGTGCTCGCACCCGCCGGCCCCGCCGGCCGGGTCATGGCGCGGTGATGTCGGGGGACGAGCCGTAGTCGGCGAAGCCGATCACGTACGTCATCGGCTCGGTGTCGGGGTAGAAGACCCCGGTCAGCCGGGCGGTGCGGAGCTCGCCCTCGTCGGTGACGGTGTAGGAGGCGTCGAAGTCGCCCGACGCGCTCGGGATGACGCCGTCGACGACGTCGCCCGGGACGCTGCCGCCGGTGTACTCGGTGAGCACCTCGCGGTTGTCCTCGCCTCCCCGCACGCTCTCCCCGGCGGTGAGCCCCGTCGTCCCGGTCAGCAGCGACGACAGGCCGCTCTCGGTGCTCATCAGCTGGGCCGGGTCGGGGGCGCCGTAGTCGCCGGGGTCGACGTCGGACCAGCCCGGGGTGAGCGGGATCTGGGCGAAGACCTTGCCGTCGACCGCCACCACCGGCACGTCGAAGTCGGTGCCGGAGAGGACCACGGTCAGGGTGCCGTCGAACGCGGGGTCGTGGGTGCCGACACCCTCGGCCCGGCGGATCGCCGTGACCCCCTCGGGCAGGTCCTCGCCGGCGAGGGTGATCGCCACCCCGCTGGTCTCGTCGAGGGTCTTCTTGGCGTCGGCCATGACCTCCTCGGGCGTCGGCCCGTCGTCGGAGGCCGCCTCGTCCCCGCTGCACCCGCCCAGCGCCAGCAGGGCGGCAGCCAGCAGCGGCGCCAGGCGGCGGGACATGCGGTCAGCCTCCCACACGGGCGGTCGCCGCCAGTCGTACGGCGACCGGCCCGGCGCAGGCCGCGATCGGCTGCGTGCCGGGCAGTCCGGACCCGTCGCGCCGGCCGTCGGCGGCCGGCAGCTCGACCGGGGCGCCGCTGCTCGCGGCGGCCCGCGCCGGAGCCGCACCGGCCCAGGCGAACACCAGCGTGTCCTCGCCCTTCAGGAACCGGTGGCAGCGCACGCCGCCGGTGGCCCGACCCTTGGCGGGGTAGTCGGCGAACGGGGTGACCTTGACCGCGCCCGGCTCGGTGCCGGGCAGGGCGGTGCTGGAGCCGGACGCCGTGACCAGCACCGAGGTCGCCGGGTCGAGCGCGGTGAACGACACCACCCGGTCGCCGGCACCGAGCTTGACGCCCGCCATGCCACCGCCCGAACGACCCTGCGGCCGGACCAGCGAGGCGGGGTAGTGGAGCAGCTGCGCCTCGGCGGTGACGAAGCACAGCGTCTCGTCGCCGGTCGCCAGCTCCACGGCTCCGACGACCTCGTCGCCGTCCTTGAGCGTGACGACGTCCCACTCGTCGCGGGCGAGCACCTCCGGGTTGACCCGCTTGACCACGCCCTGCCGGGTGCCGAGGGCCAGTCCCGGGCCTTCGGCGGCCAGGGAGGTCAGCGCCAGGGCCCTCTCGCCCGGGGCCAGCGACAGCATCTCGGTGAGCGGCAGCCCGCCCTGCAGGTTGGGGTCGTTGGCCGACGGCGGGAGCCCCGGCAGGTCGAGCACGGAGAGCCGCAGGCAGCGACCGTGCGAGGTGATCACACCGACCTCGCCGCGCACCGTCGTGCGGACCGCCGACACGATCACGTCGTGGTTGGCGCGGGACTCACCCTGACCCGGGAGGTCGTCGCTGCCCGAGCGGGCCAGCAGGCCGCTCGCGGACAGGTAGGTGAAGCACGGGTCGTCGGCCAGCTCGA
This sequence comes from uncultured Actinomycetota bacterium, assembly GCA_963723945.1. GTDB lineage: Bacteria > Actinomycetota > Actinomycetes > Propionibacteriales > Nocardioidaceae > Nocardioides. The sequence continues at coordinate 25,108 of CAVRSW010000018.1, read as the reverse complement.
TCGGGGCGGCGGCCGCGGTGACCGCCGCGGACCCGGCCGACTGGAGCAACACCGTCCGGCGCGGCGTGCCGTACGTCCGGGCGACCTCCGCCAGCTCGTCGGCGACGACCGTGCGCAGCAGCTCGGTGTCGGCGAGGATCGCGTCGAGCTCCTCGATCTCCCGCTTGAGCGCCTCCTGCTCCTTCTCCAGCTCGATCCGGCTGAACCTCGTCAGCCGCCGCAGCTGCATCTCGAGGATGTAGTCCGCCTGCGGCTGGGAGAGGTCGAAGACGCTGATCAGCCGCTCGCGCGCCGTCGCGGTGTCGTCGGAGGTGCGGATCACCTGGATGACCTCGTCGATGTCGAGCAGCGCGACGAGCAGCCCGTCGACCAGGTGGAGCCGCTCGGCCTTCTTGTCGCGGCGGAACTGCGAGCGCCGGCGTACGACGTCGTAGCGGTGGCCCAGGAAGACGTCGAGCAGCTGCTTGAGGCCCAGCGTCCGGGGCTGGCCGTCGACCAGCGCGACGGTGTTGATGCCGAACGAGTCCTCCATCGGCGTCTGCTTGTAGAGCTGCTCGAGCAGTGCCTCCGGGACGAAGCCGTTCTTGACCTCGATCACCAGCCGCAGTCCGTGCTCGCGGTCGGTGAGGTCCTTGATGTCGGCGATGCCCTGGACCTTCTTGCCCTGGACCAGCAGCTTGATCCGTTCGATCACCCGCTCGGTGCCCACGCCGTACGGGAGCTCGGTCACGACGATGCCCTTGCGACGGCCCACGTTCTCGACGCGGGCGGTCGCGCGCATCCGGAAGCTGCCCTTGCCGGTCTCGTAGGCGTCGCGGATGCCGTCGAGGCCCACGATCTTGCCGCCGGTGGGAAGGTCCGGGCCGGGGATGAACCGCATCAGGTCGTCGACGGTCGCGTCGGGGTGGCTGATCAGGTGCCGGAGCGCCTGCACCACCTCGACCAGGTTGTGGGGGGCGATGTTGGTGGCCATGCCGACCGCGATGCCGGTGGTGCCGTTGACGATCAGGTTGGGGATCGCGGCCGGCAGCACGACCGGCTCGGTCTCGCGGCTGTCGTAGTTGGGCTTGAAGTCGACCGTCTCCTCCTCGAGGGAGTCGGTCATCGCCACCGCCGGCGGCGCCATCCGGCACTCGGTGTAGCGCATGGCGGCGGGGGAGTCGTCGGGCGAGCCGAAGTTGCCGTGCCCGTCGACCATGGGGAGCCGCATCGTCCACGACTGGGCCTGGCGCACCAGGGCGTCGTAGATCGCGCCGTCGCCGTGGGGGTGCAGCCGGCCCATGACCTCGCCAACCACGCGGGCCGACTTCACGTGCCCACGGTCGGGACGCAGGTTCATGTCGCTCATCGTGTAGAGGATCCGGCGCTGGACGGGCTTGAGCCCGTCGCGTGCGTCCGGCAGCGCCCGCGAGTAGATCACCGAGTAGGCGTACTCCAGGAACGACGTCTGCATCTCGTCCTTGATGTCGGTGTCGAGGATGTGCTCCTCGAAGTCCTCCGGGGGCGGTTGCTTCGTCGTCCTGCGTGCCATGGCGGTCATTGTCCCCTGCGCCCCCCACCGATCGGCGTCGCCACCCCGGCCGCTCCGTCGTACCCGGCAGAAACGTCGCCCGACGACCCATTCCGCAGCAGGATCGCCGGGTACGACGACGGTGTGACCGGTGGGTTCGACGCGTTCACCGCCGCGTCACCGGGGAGCGATACATTCGGGGCCATGTCCGAGGTCGACCAGGGGAGCGTGGAGATCGTCCCGCCGCCGCGGCACTGGGACGCCGACGTCCTGCTGCGCGACGGCCGGACTGCCCAGCTGCGCCCGATCCGGCCCGAGGACACCGAGCTGCTGGTCGACTTCTACTCGCGGGTCTCCGACGAGTCGAAGTACTACCGATTCTTCTCGCCGATGCCGACGCTGTCCGACCGGGACGTCCACCGGTTCACCCACGTCGACCACCGCGAGCGGGTCGCGTTCGTGATGCTCGTCGGTGGCCAGCTGATCGCGGTCGGCCGCTACGACATCGTGCGTCCCGGCGAGGCCGAGGTCGCCTTCCTCGTCGAGGACCGCCACCAGGGCCGCGGCATCGCCCAGCTGCTCCTCGAGCACCTCGCCCAGGCCGGCCGGGAGCGGGGCGTCGAGAAGTTCGTCGCCGAGGTGCTCCCCGACAACCAGAAGATGATCCGGACCTTCCGGGACGCCGGCTACCGCGTGGCCAGCGGCTACGAGGACGGCGTCATGATCCTGGAGTTCCCCATCGACCCGACCGACACCTCGGTCGGCGTGATGAGCTCGCGCGAGCACCGCGCCGAGGCCGCCTCGATCGTGCGGTTCTTCCGGCCGCGCTCGGTGGCCGTGATCGGCGCCAGCCGCCGCCAGGACACGATCGGGGCCGCCCTGGTCCGCAACCTGGTCACCGGCAACTTCACCGGCCGGGTCTACGCCGTCAACCAGACCTCCGAGGCGGTCTCCGGCCTCCCGGCGTACTCCTCGGTCAACGAGATCCCCGACGACGTCGACGTGGCGATCGTGGCCGTCCCGGCCGAGGTGGTCGAGGACGTCGTGCTCGACTGCGCCGCCAAGGGCGTCCACGGCCTGGTCGTGATCTCGGCCGGGTTCGCCGAGACCGGCGAGGCGGGACGGCAGCGGCAGCGCCGGCTGCTGGGCCTCTCCCGCTCGTACGGGCTCCGGCTGATCGGCCCCAACTGCCTCGGCGTCATCAACACCGACCCCGCGATCTCGCTCAACGCCTCGCTCTCGACGGTGATGCCGCCGGGTGGCCGGGCCGGCTTCTTCTGCCAGTCCGGGGCGCTGGGCTCGGCGATCCTCGAGAAGGTCAACAACCGTGGCCTCGGCCTCTCCACGTTCATCAGCGCCGGCAACCGCGCGGACGTCTCCGGCAACGACCTCCTGCAGTACTGGGAGGAGGACGACGCCACCGAGGTGGTGCTGCTCTACCTGGAGTCGATCGGCAACCCACGCAAGTTCTCCCGGATCGCCCGCAGGGTGTCGCTGCGCAAGCCGATCATCGCGGTGCGGTCCGGCCGCACCACCCAGGGCGTCCCGATGGGGCAGATGGTGCGCAAGATCGCGGCTCCGACGCAGGCGGTCGACGCGATGTTCCGGCAGGCCGGGGTGATCCAGGTCGACACCCTCGAGGAGATGTTCGACGTCGCCCAGCTGCTGGCCCACCAGCCGCTGCCCCGGGGACGCCGGGTCGCCGTCGTCGGCAACTCCGACGCGCTCGGGCTGCTGGCCACCGACGCCGCCGCCGAGGTCGGCCTCGTCGTGAACCGCTCCGTGGCGCTCGGCGCCGAGGCCACCGCCGAGGACTTCGAGGACGCCCTCGACTCGGCGATCGACGACCCCGACGTCGACGCCGTGGTCGCGGTCTACATCCCGCCGCTCAACGTCTCGGGCGAGGACGTCGCCAACGTCCTCGCCGCAGTGGGGGAGCAGTCCGACAAGCCGCTGGTCTCCTCGTTCCTCGGTGCCGAGGGGGTGCCCGAGCTGCTGCGCGTCCCCGACGTCGCCGGACAGGCCGCCGGCCGGGGCTCGGTGCCGTCCTACCCCGGGGTCGAGGCCGCCGTCCGGGCGCTGGCCCACGTCGTCGGCTACGCCGTGTGGCTGCGCACCCCCGACGGCGCCAGCCTCGACCCCTCCGACGTCGACGTCGGTGCCGCCCGGCGCGTGGTCTCGACGGCGCTGCGTCGCCACCCCGAGGGTGGGGAGCTCACCGAGGACGAGGTGGTGGACCTGCTGGGCGCCTACGGGATCCCGGTCTGGGGGGAGCGGTCGGCGACCACCCTCGAGGAGGCGCAGCAAGCCGGCCGGGAGCTCGGCTGGGACGTCGTCCTCAAGGCCACGGCCGGCCACTTGCGCGAGCGCCCGGACCTGGCCCACGTGTGGCGCAACATCGACACCCCGGAGGAGATGGCCGACGCCTGGGCGTCGCTGAACGCGCTGATCACCAGCACCGACAACGCCGGCTTCGTGGTCCAGCAGAACGCCCCACCGGGCGTGCCCGTGGCGATCGGGAGCCTCGAGGACCCGCTGTTCGGGCCGGTGGTCTCGTTCGGCATCGCCGGTCCGATGACCGAGCTGCTCGGCGACCGGGCCTACCGGATCCCGCCCATCGGCGAGCGCGACGCCGCCGCGATGGTGCGCGAGATCAAGGCCTCACCCATGCTCTTCGGTTACCGCGGGTCCGAGGTGGTCGACGTCGGGCAGGTCGAGAGGCTGATCCTGCGGGTCGCCGAGCTCCAGCACGACCTGCCCCAGGTCAGCGTCCTCGAGCTGCCGCTGGTGCTCGCCGGTCCGGTCGAGGCCTCGGTGCTGCGCGCCAGCGTCCGGGTCGACCCGGTCGCCGACTCGCGCACCGACTGGTTCGCCCGCCGGATGCCGAGCGTCCCGGGCGACACCCAGCCGGGCGGCTGAGGCCCGACCCCGTCCTGCCCCGACCGGCCCGGATGTGGAGGAGGATCGCCGGAGTCCCGCGGGGTGGTGGGCCGTGACAGACTGCGCCCATGCGTTCCCGCGCCACCGACGTCGACCGCGCCCACGAGCTCCGCTCCGCCATCGAGCGCACGGGCTACTACCCAGAGGTGGTTGCCGACGGGGTCGCCGGGGCGCTGGCCGGCGAGGACGTCATGTCGTTCTTCGTCCACCACGAGCCGACCTTCGAGCGTGACGAGGTACGCCGTCACCTCACCGTCGTGGTGCTGACGCCGAGCCGGCTGGTGTTGGCCCACACCGACGAGCACGCGGGCGACGACCTGCTCCCCGAGCCCTACACCTCGACCTCCACCGAGGCGATCGCGCTGTCGGCGGTGAAGTCGGTGGTGGTGACCCGGATGGTGACCAGCCCAGCGACCGGGCCGAGCAAGCCTGCCGAGGCGATGCTCACCATCGGCTGGGGCGCGGTCAGCCGGGTCGACCTCGAGCCCGCGGGCTGCCAGGACCCCGAGTGCGACGCCGACCACGGCTACACCGGGAGCGTCACGGCCGACGACTTCTCGATCCGGGTCTCGGCCGCCGCCGAGGGCGCCGACGGCGTCGAGCGGCTGCTGGCCTTCGCCGAGTCGCTGTCGTCCCGCACCCGGACCGCGTGAGCGAGCCCGCGAGTCTCGGGAGCGTCGCGGACTTCGTCGCGCCCGCCTACGGCGACCATGCCCTGACCGACCTCGTCCCCGCAGTGGCCGCCGCGCTGGGTCGTCCGATCGGACCGGCGCCGGCCGGCCTGCTGCTCCCCGACGCGCCGTCGTACGTCGTGTTCCTGGTCGACGGTCTCGGCGCCGAGCTGCTCCGTCGCCACCGCCATGACGCGCCGTGGCTGGCCTCCCTGCTCGACCACTCCGACAGCCGGATGACCGCCGGTGTGCCGTCGACGACGGCGACCAGCCTGACCTCGTTCGGCACCGCCCTGCCGCCCGGTGCCCACGGGCTGGTGGGCTTCACGTCGCGGATCCCCGGCACCGACGACCTGCTCAACGCGCTCGCGTGGAGCAAGTCCGTCGACCCCGTCGAGTGGCAGCCCCACCCGACCGCGTTCGCCCGGCTCGTGAGCGCCGGGGTGTCGGTCACCGCGGTCAACAAGCGGGAGTTCCGGGGGAGCGGGCTCACGATCGCCGCCCACCGGGGCGCGGAGTTCGTCGGCGCCGACCGCGTGGGTGAACGGATCGCCGCCGTCGTGGCCTCGTCGGCACAGCGGCCCTCGCTGACCTACATGTACGACGGCGACCTCGACTGGACGGGTCACCGGTTCGGCGTCGACTCGAGCGCCTGGCGGCAGCAGCTCGCGATGGTCGACGCCGAGGCCGAGCAGCTGCGCGAGACGCTGCCGCCGCAGGTACGGCTCGCCGTCGTCGCCGACCACGGGATGGTCGACTCCCGCCCGGAGAGCCGGATCGACGTGGCCGACCACCACGAGCTCCGCGACGGTCTCGCGCTGATCGGCGGCGAGGCGCGGTTCCGCCACCTCTACGCCCGGGGCGGGGCGGTCGCCGACGTGGTGGCGACCTGGCGCGAGTGCCTCGGCGACCGGGCCCTGGTGCTGACCCGCGACGAGGCGATCGGCCGCGGCTGGTTCGGCGCGGTCGGGGCGTCGGTCCGCCCACGGCTCGGCGACGTCGTCGTCGCCTGCACCGGCGACACGGCGGTGCTCGACTCCGACGCCTTCCCCTACGAGGCGACGCTGGTCGGCCTCCACGGGTCTCTCACGCCGGCCGAGATGCTGGTGCCCCTGATCGTCTGCTGAGGACTCACTCGGGCTGGTTGTGGTGGTCCCCTCCGACGCGGAAGGAGGAGGCGACGCCCTCGTACATCAGGTGGGCGGCCAGCCCCTCCGCGGCGTGCGGCAGGTTGTGGCAGTGGTCCATCCACACGCCGGGGTTGTCCGCGACGAAGGCGATCCGGAAGGTCTCGCCGGGCCTGACCTCCAGTGAGTCGACCCACCACGGGCTCCCCGTCGCCGGCACGCCGTCGCGCGACACCACGACCGCATGGTGTCCGTGGAGGTGCATCGGGTGGGCGTCGTCGCTGCGGTTCTCGATGTCGAACACGACGACGTCACCCTCGCTGACCATGTACATCGGCACGTCGGGGAACAGCTTCCCGTTGACGGTCCACCACATGCCGGGCCGTCCGTCGAGGAACCCCGGCCGCTTCCCGATGCGGTAGTCGAAGTGCCGGTCGGCCGCGGCGGGGTCGAGGCCGAGGGCGGCGGGAGCGCCGTACGCCAGCAGGTCGAGCTCGTCCGCGGGGGCCACCGTCTCCCCGCCGGGGTCCTCGCCGAGGACCAGCCGGGTGGTACCGCCGAGCTCGACGCGCGCGCCTCCCTCGGGGACGGTGATGCCGAGGTCGACCCGGCTACCGCCCGGGACGGCCACCGAGCGGCCCGAGACGTCGTCCGGCTGGTTGACCTCCGTGCCGTCGACGGCGAGCACCCGGTAGGGCGCCCCGGTCACCCACACCGGGGCCAGGCCGTTGTCGGTGTTGACCACCCGCACCCGCACCTCGTCGCCCGGCTCGGCCCGGACCGTCTCGGTGCCGGCCCGGCCGTTGAGGGCGGGTCCCCGGTCGTACTCGTGGAGGACGGCGACGTGCTCGGCGACCCCGGGAGCCGGATCTGCCGGATGGACCACGAACGCGCCCAGGAGGCCCTGGCGCACCTGCTCGTGGGAGATCTCGTGGGAGTGGTACCAGAAGGTGCCGGCCTGGTCGGCCACGAAGCGGTAGGTGAACTCCTCGCCGGGACCGACCGCGTCCTGGGTGACGCCCGCGATCCCGTCAGCTGCGTTGGGCACATCGACCCCGTGCCAGTGCAGGGTCGTACCGCCGGCGACGTTCGTGTTGACGAGGGTGACCTCGACCAGGTCGCCGACCTGCGCCTCCAGCAACGGGCCGGGCGAGCTGCCGTTGACGGTGTAGCCCACCCCCTCCTGCCGGACCGTGAGGTCTCGGAGACGTCGGCGGGGCGGTCGGGGTCGACCGTCAGCTCGGCGACGGGCGTCCCCTGGTGGGAGTGCTGGGCGCGGGCCGCCGCCCCAGTCCGGCTCGCCCATCGCCGCCAGGTCGTAGACGTCGGGCAGCCGGCTGGCCTGCCAGAACCAGGCCAGCGGCAGCACCAGGGCAGCCGTGGCCGCCGAGGCGAGCCACAGCCTCGTACGACCGCGCAACGCCACGCGTCAGACGGTGGCCGCGGTGGGCGGCACCTCGGTGGCCGAGACCGTGCGGCGTGGCCGCACGGCGTCCGGCCATCATCGCGACCCCCATCATCACCAGGGCGTTGACCCCGTGCAGCGCCCCGAAGCCGGAACCGACCTCGCGCGAGAGCATCGGCAGCAGGATGACCTGCAGCACGACCAGCCCCACGAGCGACAGCGCCAGGACGACACCGCCACGGACCTTGGCGAAGAACGAGATGATCAGCAGCAGCAGCGTCACCAGCGGGATCAGGATCGTCCCGTTGAAGAACATGTGGATGGCGAATCCCCACTCTGCGGTGAACCCGCCACCGCAGCCCGCCTCGCTCTCCAGGCACGCCTTGTTGATCACCAGGCCGTTCTGGCTGATCTCGTTGGTCAGCCCGAAGAACGCCCACGCGATGGCACCGGCCTGGACCACGACGAGCACGGCGATGGCGTTGGCCAGCACCTGGTACGTCTTCCTCATGTGTGAACCCCCCAGTTGCGCGGGACGCGGAACGTCCCGTCCCCCGAGCGCATGGTTCCGCTCCGGGGGGCTGTCACGTGGATTTCGTCCAGTTTTCGGTAACAGTGGCACTCAGCCGAACGGCAGCGGCTCCGGTGCGAGGCTGACCGCCTGGGCCCGCGCGGCCGTGAGCCGCCTGCGGTGGTGCTGCCGGCAGAGCACCTCGTACGCCACGTCGGCGGGCTCCTCGGCGGGGTTCTCGACGTCCCCGACGACGATCACCTCGCCCTCGGTCACCATCACGCCGTTCTCCGTGCGCGCGTTGTGGGTGGCCCGCTTGCCGCACCAGCACAGCGCCTCGACCTGGAGCACGTTCATCCGGTCGGCGAGCTCCACCAGCCTCCCGCTGCCCTCGAACAGCTGGCTCCGGAAGTCGGTGAGGATGCCGAACGCGAACACGTCGACCTGCAGCTCGTCGACCACCTTGGCCAGCTGGTCCACCTGGTCGCGCGTGTAGAACTGCGCCTCGTCGCAGATCAGGTAGTCGATCCGGCCGCCCTGGGTCAGCGAGTCGACGACGTAGCGCCAGAAGTCGAAGTCGCGCGCCACCTCGATCGCCGCGTGGGTCAGCCCGAGCCGGCTCGAGAGCGTGGCCTCGCCCGCCCGGTCGTGGGTGGTGAAGATCCGCCCGACCCTGCCGCGCGCGGCATGGTTGTGGTTGGTCTGCAGGGCCAGCGTGCTCTTGCCCGAGTCCATGGTTCCGGTGAAGAAGTGCAGTTCCGCCACGGGGCGACATCCTGTCACGCCGGGAGGGCCGTCCCTACCGCCGGGCGGGTGCTCCGTAGGGTGGCGGCATGTCGGACACCGCGTTCCCGGATCCCGAGGGTCGGTCGATGCGGGAGCGGATGCTCGCCGGGGACCCCTACCTCGCGGACGACCCGGAGCTGGCCGAGGCGAGCAGCGCGGCCCTGGACCTGATGGACGCCTACAACGCCACGTCGGCGCGGCAGGCGCCGCAGCGCCGCCGCCTGCTGGAGTCGCTGTTGGGGTCCGTGGGCGAGGGCACGGAGATCCGGCCCCCCTTCCACGTCGACTACGGGAGCCACCTCTCGATCGGTGCCCGCTGCTTCGCCAACTTCGGCTTCGTCGCGCTCGACGTCGCGGCGATCTCGATCGGGGACGACGTCCAGATCGGCCCCCACGTCCAGCTGCTGACGCCCACGCACCCGGTGGCACCCGAGCCGAGGCGTCAGAAGTGGGAGGCGGCGGCGCCGATCACGATCGGTGACAACGTCTGGCTGGGCGGTGGTGCGATCGTCCTGGCCGGCGTGAGCATCGGCGACAACACGGTCGTGGGGGCGGGGGCGGTCGTCACCCGTGACCTGCCGGCCGACGTGGTCGCCGTGGGCAACCCGGCCCGCGTCGTGCGGGGGGTCGGCGAGTGAGCACGGACGGTCCGCTGATCCCGGCGTCCCACCTGCTCCGGAGTGCGGGGCGGGTGACCGTCCTCGACGTGCGCTACCGGCTGGACGGTCCCCCCGGCCGTCCGGAGTTCGAGGCCGGTCACGTCCCCGGTGCGGCGTACGTCGACCTCGACGCCGACCTCGCCGGCGAGCCCGGTCCCCGCGGCCGGCACCCGCTGCCCGAGCCCGACACCTTCCTCGCCGCGATGCGTCGGGTCGGCGTCCGGCACGCGCGCCCGGTCGTCGTCTACGACGACTGGGAGGGCCGGGCGGCGGCACGGTGCTGGTGGCTGCTGCGCCACTACGGCCACGACGACGTACGGGTGCTCGACGGCGGCTGGCCGGCGTGGCTGGCCGAGGGCGGCCGGGCGGAGACGGGCCCGGAGACGCCGCGGGCCGCCGGCGACCTCGACGGTGCGCCCGGTGCGATGCCGGTCGTCGACCCGCGCTCGGCGATGGGCGTGGCGGTGCTGGTCGACGCCCGCGCCCCGGAGCGCTACCGCGGCGACACCGAACCGGTCGACCCGGTCGCGGGCCGGGTCCCCGGCGCCGTCAACGTCCCGACCACCGACAACCTCGACGGGTCGGGCCTGTTCCGGACGGCCGAGGAGCTGCGCGAGGTCTACGAGCGGGTCGGGGTCACCGACGGCGTCGACGTGGCGGCGTACTGCGGCAGCGGGGTCACCGCCTGCCACGACCTGCTCGCGCTGGAGGTGGCCGGCGTCCGGGGCGCGCTGTTCCCGGGCAGCTGGTCGGAGTGGGTCGCCGACGAGTCACGTCCGGTCGAGTCCGGCTGAGCCGCCCTCCGCGTACGAGACTCCCGGACCTGCTGGGCGAGTCGTTGACCTGCTGGCTGTTGCAACCCACTGGATGTCTCGGTTTCCCCGCTTGGGCGGGGAAACCGCCGGCCCCCCACCGACCTACCAGTGCACACCCCTGAACACCCGGGCGAGCATGATCTGCTCGGACTCGCGGGAGCCGGGGGAGCCCGGGTCGCCCTTGGCGGCGGCCGAGTCGGGGAAGACGTGGTAGGCCATGTTGAGGATCCGGAAGGCGGTCTTCGGCATCACGGTGTGCGCGACGGCGCCGGCGTTGCCGAGCAGCGTGTTGATCTCGTGCGGCCGGTCCACCATCGCGTCGATCACCAGGTCGGCGGCCTGGGCCGGGCTGATCGTGGGGAACTTGTCGTAGAGCTTGGTCGGCGCGATCATCGGCGTCCGCACCAGCGGCATGTGGATGCTCGTGAAGGTGATCCCGTCGCCGACCAGCTCGGAGGCGACCACGTTGCTCCACGAGTCCAGCGCCGACTTGGACGCGACGTACGCCGAGAACCGCGGCGGGTTGGTCTGCACGCCGATCGAGGAGATGTTGACGATGTGGCCGCGCTGCTGTCGCCGCATCGCCGGGAGCAGCCCCATGACCAGCCGGATCGCGCCGAAGTAGTTCAGCTGCATGGTCCGCTCGAAGTCGTGGAACCGGTCCTGGGAGAGCTTCAGCGACCGGCGGATCGAGCGTCCGGCGTTGTTGACGACGAAGTCGACCGACGGCAGCTCGGTGGTGATCTGCTCGCAGAGCCGGTCGATCGCCTCGAGGTCCGAGAGGTCGCACGGGAACACGAGGGCGGTGCCGCCGCGGTCCTCGATCGCAGCCCGGGTCTCCTCGAGCTTGTCCTTGCCGCGGGCGACCAGGACGGGCGTGCCCCCGGCCTGCGCCACCTTGAGCGCCGTCACCTGGCCGATCCCGGACGACGCCCCGGTGATCACGACGTACTTGCCCTGCAGGGCGGCGCGGGCCGACCGGTCGCGGCCGGTGGAGGTGTCGAGGTGGGCCTCCCAGAAGCTCCAGAGCGTGCGCGCGTACGACTCCAGGTCGGGGACGCCGATCCCGGACCCGGCCAGGGCCTGCTCGGTACGCCGGGAGTCGAACGTGGCGGTGAAGCTGGTGTGCGCCAGCACCTCGGCGGGGACGCCCACCCGGCCGATGGTCTGGTCGAGCACCGCCCGGCCGGCGCCGGAGCGGACCGCGGCGTTCAGCAGGGAGAGTGGGCGCAGCGCGCGGGGGACCAGCCCGAGCGGGCCGGCCGTGGTGAGGCTGCGGTCGACCGGGGTGGCGAACCGCGGGGCGCCGGCGGCGGCACAGAACACGTTGATCATCTCGGTGACCGGCTGCGGCTCCGGGTTGACCAGGTGGAAGGCCTCCCCGTCGCGGTCGGGCAGGTGGGCCAGGTGGTCCATCGCCTTGGCCACGTAGTCGACCGGCACCACGTTGGTGTCGCCGAGGTCGGCCCCGACGAGCGGCAGCCAGGCCGGGAGCCGGTCGCGCAGCGCCTTCATCATCGGGAAGAAGTAGTACGGGCCGTCGACCTTGTCCATGGCCCCGGTCTGGCTGTCGCCGACCACGATCGACGGGCGGTAGACCCGCCACGGGACGTCGGTCTGCTCGCGGACCAGCTGCTCGGACTCGTACTTCGTCCGGTGGTACGGGGATGGCAGGTGCTGGCCCTCGGCGAACTTCGACTCGTCGAAGTGGCCCCGGAAGTCACCCGCGGCCGCGACCGAGGAGACCTGGTGGAAGCAGCCGGCGTCGAGGGCGGCGGCGAGCGCGAGCGCCTGCCTGGTGCCCTCGACGTTCAGGGCCTCGTTGGTCGCGTCGTCCGCGGTCATGTCGTAGATCGCGGCCAGGTGGAAGACGTGGTCGACCGAGTCACGGTGCTGGGCGATCCACTCGCCGTCCACCCCGAGCCGGTCGGCGCCGAGGTCACCGACGACGGGCTTCACGCGCGAGGTCTGCCAGCGCTCGATCATCCGCTGCAGCCGCGGGAGCGACGCCTCGCGCACCAGGACGTGGACGTCGCCCTCGCGGTGGTCGAGCAGCTCCTCGACCAGGTAGCGGCCGATGAAGCCGGTGGCACCGGTGACGAAGTACGACATGTCCGGAGGGTACCGACTGGTAGCGCCGCACCGACACGGTCGGGACCGAGCTGCTCACCTGTCGCAGTCGTAGGTGTCCACCGGTCCGCGGTGGAACCCGGTCACCCGGTGACCACGATCCACCGCGCAGCGGGCGGTCAGCCCCGGTCGGAGCCGCTCGATCCGCCGAACATGATCTCGTCCCAGCTCGGCACCGAGGCGCGGCCACGCTTCTTGGCGGGCTTCTTGCGCGCCGGCTCGGGAGCCGGGTCCTCCTCGGAGTCGGTCGCGTCCTGGTCGGTGTCGTCGACCTCGTCGACCGGGTCGGCCGGCTCGACGGGGTCCGCCGGCTCGACGGGGTCCGCTGGCGCCGACTCCCGGGCCGCAGGCGACTCGACCGGCGGCTGGTCGTCGAGGTAGGCCTCGACCGGCTGCTCGGTGCCGACGGTGGCGGTCTCGTCGGTCACCATCGAGATCGCGTCGTCGCCCAGGGGCAGCTCGGAGTCGGAGACGGCGGAGAGCCGTCGGGCCCGGGCGCGGGTCAGGTCGTCGCCGGGGCGGGGTGCGGCGGCCGGCTCGCGCAGGTCGCCGAGCAGCCAGCCCGCGTCGTCGTTGTCGGCCACCACGTAGTTGCCGGGGGCGTCGTAGGTGAACTCGGCGATCCCGCTGCGGGCGGGGGTCGCGAACTCGGCCGTGAGTGCCCACCGGCCGTCCTCGCGACGCGCGGCGTCCCACTCGACGCCGTCGGGGTCGACGTTGGAGCCGCGCAGGTGGGCCGCGACCGCGTCGCCGAGCGTCCGGGCGCCGCCGGTCTGGCCGGTACGGCGTACCGACGAGCGCTGGGCGCGCTGGGCGACGTGCTGCCGCTCGGCCATCACCGGTGCCGCGAACGGCATGATCTTGTCGACGCTGGTCTGCGCCGCCTGGGCCACCGCCTCGGGCGACTCCCCTGCCCGGATCCGGGCCTGGATGTCGCGGGGGCGCAGGGTTGAGTCCATCGTGATCTCCAACTGGCCGAGTCGAGCATGGTCGCCGCGGAGCGCGGCCCGGAGACGTTCGTCGGCGTCGAGGGTGAACTCGACGCCCTGGTCGCTGACCAGGAGCAGACGCTTGCCGTCATCGCTCAGTCCCGCGAGCGTGAGGTGGACCATCGGCGGTGCGCTTCTTCCTGTCCTGGGTCGGTCTCCGGATGGAGCGAGACTACGCCAGCGGCGGGGATCACCGGGCTCGGCGCACCGGTGTGCCCGTGCATCCTCGGCCCCGTCCCCGGGACTAACCTCCGGGGGTGTCCTCGCCCACCCTCGTCGTGTTCGACCTGGCCGGGATCTTCGTGTTCGCCATCTCCGGTGCGCTGGTCGCGGTCCGCAAGGAGCTCGACGTCTTCGGGGTGCTGGTCCTCGCCGGCGCGACCGGGCTCGGCGGGGGACTGCTGCGCGACGTCCTGATCGACGCGACCCCGCCGGCCGCGCTCGAGGACTGGCGCTACCTGATGGTGCCGGTCGCCGCCGGGTTGCTGACCTTCTTCTTCCACCCCGTCGTGGGCCGGGTGGAGCGACCGGTGACCGTCTTCGACGCCTTCGGGCTGGCGCTGTTCTGCGTGACCGGGGCGCTGAAGGCCCTCGAGTACGGCCTCGGACCGCTGCCGGCCGCACTGATGGGCATGGTGACGGGGATCGGCGGCGGGATGCTGCGCGACCTGCTGACCGGGCGGGTGCCGGTCGTGTTCCGCGGCGAGCTCTACGCGACCCCGGCGCTGGCCGGGGCGGCGCTCGCGGTGACCGGCGAGGAGCTGGGCCTGCCGGTGGTGGTCAGCGCCCTGGTGGGCGGGGGCGTCTGCCTGGCCTGGCGGCTGCTCGCCATGTGGCGGCAGTGGCAGGCGCCGCTGCCCTCGGGACCCGCCAGCGTGTGACGCCTCAGTCGCCCAGGACGTGCCGCAGGTGGGCGTTGCCGAAGACCCGGTCGGGATCGAGCCGGTCGCGCATCGCCAGGAAGTCGGCGAACCGCGGGTGCAGCGTCGCCAGGTCCTCCGCACCCAGGGTGTGGAGCTTGCCCCAGTGGGGTCGCCCGCCGTGGTCGCGCAGGATCGGCTCCACCCCGGCGAAGAACGCGTGGTGGTCGACCGCCACCGGCGTGTGCACCGCCAGGTAGGTGACCTCGCGCCCGTACGCCGGGGACAGCGGCACGTCGTCGGACGGCACGAAGCGGATCTCGACCGGGAACCCGATCCGCCAGTCCGACGCCTCGACCGCGCGCCGGAGCTCGCGCAGCGCGGCCAGGCCCGCCTCGCGAGGCACGGCGTACTCCATCTCGCGGAAGCGGACGTGGCGCGGCGTCGTGAAGACCCGGTGCGGGATGTCGGTGTAGGTCCGTTCGGCGAGCGCCCGGGCGGCGAACCGGTTGATCGGCGCGACCGTGGCCGGCCACGCCCGCCCGAGCCGCACCAGCCGGTCGAAGAGCCGGTTGGCGAGCAGGTCGTCGTCCAGCCAGGCCCGCCAGCGCGGGAGCGGCTCGGCCTGCTCGACCGGGAAGGCGAGCCGGTCGTCGGTCTTGACCTGCATCCGGTCGGTGTGGGGGAACCAGTACGCGTCCACGTGGTCGTGGCCGGCCACGAGCTCGTCGAGGGAGCCGATCGCCTCGTCCCAGGAGACCGGGCGCTCGTGCGCGCGCAGCAGGAACAGGGGCTCCACGGCGAGGGTGACGGCGGTGAGGATGCCGAGGGCGCCGAGGCCGAGCCGGGCGACGTCGAGCACGTCGGGGTGCTCCTGGACGGTGGTGCGGAGCAGCTCGCCGGTGCCGGTCACCAGCTCCAGCCCGCGCACCTGCGCCGAGAGCGACGCGACCCGCCCGCCGCTGCCGTGGGTGCCGGTCGAGATCGCGCCCGCGATCGTCTGCTCGGCGATGTCACCCATGTTGTGCAGCGTCAGGCCGAGCTCCGCCAGCCGCGTGTTGAGGACGTGGAGCGGGGTGCCGGGGAGCGCGGTGACCGTCATCGCGTCGCGGTCGATGGAGACGATCCCGGAGAGGGCGCCGGGCAGCAGCATCGTGTCGTCGGCGACCGCGACGGCGGTGAAGCTGTGGCCGGTGCCGACCATCTTGGCGGTACGCCCGGCCGCGCGGGCAGCACGCACGGCCGCCACCACGTCCTCGGCCGACCGCGGGGCGTACACCTCCCGGGGCAGGGCCGAGGCCAGCCCGGACCAGCTGCGCCACTCCACCGGACGAGCCTACGGCGCGACGGCGGCGCCGCGGGCGGGCTCGGACCTGGGCAGCAGCTGGGCGACCAGGGCGGCAGCCACGCCACCGCCGACCATCACGAGGTAGCCGCCGCTGGCACCGCTGCTGTCGACCACGGCCCCCGCCAGCGCGGCGCCCGGCGCGACCCCGGCCACGATGCCGGTGTGGAGCATCGCCATCCCCTCCGTCAGCCGGCTGGGCGGCACCGTCCGCTCGACGAGGGAGGTGGAGGCGATCAGGGTCGGCGCGATCGCGAACCCGCCGAGCAGCAGCACCAGGGCCATCACCGGGAACGTCCCGATCAGCGGCAGCGGGGCCATGGCCAGTCCCATGCCGATCGCGCCCAGCCGGACCCGTACGCCGGGCCCGCGCTGCCACGCGACGGCGCCGGTGACGACGCCGGCCACCAGGCTGCCCAGCGCCCAGAGCGCCAGCAGCGGCCCCGCAAGTGCCCGGCTGCCCTGCTCGTCGGCGAACGCGACGGTCACCACCTCGGCGGCCCCGAACAGGCAGCCCAGCGAGGCCTGCACCCCGAGCAGCGGCAGCAGCGTCCGCCAGGGAAGCGGCTCCCGGGCCGAGGTGCGGGCCCGCGGCGGGGCCGGTGGCGGCTCGGTGCCGCGCTGGGCGACGAGGGCGAGGGTGCCGACGAGGCCGGCGACGACCGCCGTGCCGAGTCCCAGCGCGGGGTCCACCGCCGTGGCCAGCACGGTCACCAGGATCGGCCCGAGGATGAAGACCGACTCGTCGACGACGGCCTCGAGGGCGAAGGCTGTCTGCAGGTCGGCCGGCCGGCCGCGCAGCACGTGGCTCCAGCGCGCCCGGACGCAGGTGCCCATGGTGGGGAGGCCGGCACCGGCGACCGCCGCCAGCGGCCACACGACCCACCCGGGCCACCCCGCCGACACCGAGGCCACGAGCAGCCCGGTGGCGGCGGCGTACACCAGCACCAGGGGCGGCAGGACGCGGGACTGCCCGAGCCGGTCGAGCTGCTGGCCCTGCACGATCGCGAACGTCGCGTTGGCGACGACGTAGACCGCCGACACGGCGCCCGCGAGGCCGTAGGAGCCGGTGGCGGCCTGCACCAGCAGCACGATGCCGAGGCTCATCATCGAGATGGGGAGTCGTCCGGCCAGTCCTGCCAGGCTCATCCGCCACCCGCCGGGGACGCGCAGGATGCGACCGTACGAGCTCAGCATGACGCGCCGAGCCTACGGCTCGACGCCGCGCGGGTCCCATTCGGTGCGGCGCCCGCCGTTGCCGCCGACCGGGCCCCGCTGCGGCCTCCATACGATGGCCTGCATGAGCCCCGAGGTCGCCCCGTACGACGCCCTGCTGCTCGTGAGCTTCGGCGGGCCCGAGGCCCCCGACGACGTCCTCCCGTTCCTGGAGAACGTCACGCGTGGCAGGAACATCCCGCGGGAGCGGCTGGCCGAGGTCGGCGAGCACTACCACCTGTTCGGTGGCCGCTCGCCCATCAACGACCAGAACCGCGCCCTGCTGGGCGCGATCCGTGAGGACCTCGCCGGCGCCGGGATCGACCTGCCGGTCTACTGGGGCAACCGCAACTGGGACCCCTACCTCGCCGACGTGCTCCGGGAGATGGCCGCCGACGGGGTCACCCGGGCGGCCTGCTTCGTGACCAGCGCCTACTCGTCGTACTCGGGGTGCCGGCAGTACCGCGAGGACCTCGCCGAGGCGGTGGGCGAGATGGGCGGCGAGGTGGCCGGGGCGCCCCGGCTGGACCGGCTGCGCCACTACTTCAACCACCCGGGCTTCCTCGAGTCCGTCGTCGACGCGACTCTCGCCGCCCTCGCCGAGCTTCCCGTGCGGGTCCGCGACGACGCCCGCCTGGTGTTCGTCACCCACTCGATCCCCGAGTCGATGGCCGAGGGGAGCGGCCCCCACGGCGGCGCGTACGTCGCCCAGCACCGCGCGGCGATGGCCGAGGTCGTCGAGCGGGTCCGGCTCGAGACCGGACACCGGCCGCCCCACGACCTCGTCTACTGCTCGCGGTCCGGACCTCCCTCGATGCCGTGGCTGGAGCCGGACGTCAACGACCACCTCCGCCGGCTGGCCAAGGACGGGACGGCCGGGGTGGTCATCGTCCCGATCGGATTCGTCTCCGACCACATGGAGGTCATCTACGACCTCGACACCGAGGCGCTCGCCACCGCGGCCGAGCTCGACCTCCCGGCGGTCCGTGCCGCGACCCCCGGTGTCGACCCGCGCTTCGTGGCCCTGGTGCGCGACCTCCTGGTCGAGCGGGCCGCCGTCGAGCGCGGCGAGCAGCCGGTCCGCGCCACGACCGGCAGGATGCCCGCCGCGCACGACCGCTGCCCCGGCACCTGCTGCCCCAACCCACGGGCGCAGCGCGCCACCATCGGCGGGGTGGGCGTGTGACGGCCCGCCCGACCGAGCTGCGCGACCTGGCGCTCGACGTGGCCCGGCAGGCGGCCGCGCTGGTCCACGAGCGGGGCGGTGGCGAGGTCAGGGTCGCCGACACCAAGTCGAGCACGGTGGACGTCGTGACCGACACCGACCGCGAGAGCGAGGAGCTGGTGCGCCGGCTGCTGCTGGCGGCACGGCCCGACGACTCGGTGATGGGCGAGGAGGGCGACGACCACCACGGCGGCAGCGGGGTGCGCTGGATCGTCGACCCGATCGACGGCACGGTCAACTTCCTCTACGGGATCCCCGAGTACGCCGTCTCCGTCGCGGCGGAGGTCGACGGCGAGGTGGTGGCCGGCGCGGTGGTCAACGCCGCCACCGGCGTCGAGTACGCGGCCGCCCGGGGCGCAGGCTCCACCCGCGACGGGCGGCCGCTCCGGGTCCGTCCGGCGCCGCCAGTCGCCGAACGGCTGGTGCTCACCGGCTTCGGCTACCGCGCCGACGTCCGGGCCGGGCAGGCCGAGCGCGTGGCCCGGATGCTGCCGCGCGTCCGCGACGTACGCCGGATGGGCTCGTGCGCCCTCGACCTGTGCCACGTGGCCGAGGGCAGCGCCGACGGCTACGTCGAGGAGGGGCCCAACCTGTGGGACCACGCGGCGGGGTCGCTGGTCGCGACCGAGGCCGGGGCACGGTTCGCGCTGCTCCCCGGGACCCTCGGCGAGCAGATCGACGCGTGGGGCCGGCCGGCCGTCATCGTGGCCGCCCCGGAGTCCGGTTGGGACGACTTCGTGACGCTGCTCACCGAGTGCGGGTTCCTGCTCCCGGGGCGGGAATAGCAGCCTCCCGCCGCGGGTTGGGGTCACACGTCGGAATCCGGTGTGCGTCCGCTTGGACGCATGGTGCACAATCTGCCGCGCCGACCACACAGACGATCAGCGGCCGCGACGGCGGCGAGCCCGGCGAGTACCAGGGGAGTGGAGAGAGCGATGGCGACGGACTACGACGCACCTCGCAAGAACGAGGAAGACCAGTCAGAGGAGAGCATCGAAGAGCTCAAGGCGCGTCGCCACGACAAGAACTCCGGCAAGGTCGACGAGGACGAGGCCGAGGCCGCCGAGTCGTTCGAGCTCCCCGGTGCCGACCTGTCGCACGAGGAGCTGGCCGTCGAGGTGAAGCCCAAGCAGGAGGACGAGTTCACCTGCATGAGCTGCTTCCTGGTCCGGCACCGGACCCAGCTGGCGGACGAGAAGCGGATGCTCTGCGTGGACTGCGCCTGAGCCACGACACGACGACGGGCGCCCCCTCGGGGGGCGCCCGTCGTGCTGTCCACGTCACCTGCGGCCCGGGCTCCGGGCGCATCAGGTCAGGGGGTGACGCCGCTGTCCTCGTCGTCGCCCTGCTGCAGGCCCGGCGGCAGGTGACCGGTCGACTTGGCGTAGTAGCCCGCGGCCCGGCGGGCGGCGAACATCCGCGCCAGCCCGATCAGGGCGCCGCTCACGGCCGCCCAGGCGACCGCCTCCATGACGTCCACGTCGGGATCGGCCGGGTTGGCGGGTGGGTTCTTGCCGGTGGCCGCCTTCCAGGAGCCTTGCAGCGCCTTCTTCGCCACCGCCGCGGCGCCGAGCACCGACACGAGCGACAGCAGCGTCCACACCTTCGAGCTGTCCTTGTCCTTCTCCTTGGCCATGGCACGACCCTAGGACATGGGCCCTCAGCCCGCCGCCCCCGAGCGGGTGAGGGTGGTGACCGCCTCGGCCAGCCGGTCGGGGTGCCGGGTGCTGACCAGCCAGTACGGCGTCGGGTCGGCCGGGTCGGTGATCTCGACCCGGACCGCGCGCTTGAGGTAGGGGCGCAGCAGCAGGTGGGCCCGCGCGTCGGCATCGACCCCGGCCATCCGGCGGGTGGCGTCCGCGTCGAGCGGGGTCGCCCGACCGAGGTGCTCGGCGCCGATGCGGGCGCGACCGACGTGGAGCTCGCCGTCGCCCACCATCACCCGAGCCGATCCGTAGGCCAGCAGCAGGCCGACCACCAGCGCCATCGCCACCGCGGAGATGCTCCAGGCGAGCACCCCGGGGAGCGCGACGACGAGGGCGAGCCACAGGCTGGCCGCCAGCATCGTCCCCTGGGCCCACCACCGCAGCGGCACGGTCAGCCGCTCCGAGTAGGGCAGCGCCACGGCGTTCTCCACGGGGTGCATCGTAGAAGTGGACCCGAGGACGCCGGCCGGTAGGGTCACGGCCCGTGGTTCCCGAGACACCCCCTTCCGCGCACCCGGCCGCGCCGCAGACCCCCGCCGAGCTCGAGGTGCTGCTGCAGCGGCTCGACCCCGACCTGCCGCCCCCGGCGTACGCCCACCCCGGCGACGCAGGCGCCGACCTGGTGACCGCGGTCGACCTGACGCTGGCGCCGGGGGAGCGGGCGCTGGTGCCGACCGGGGTCGCGCTCGCGCTGCCCGACGGCTTCGTCGGGCTGGTCCACCCGCGATCCGGGCTCGCGGCACGCCACGGCCTCTCCATCGTCAACGCACCCGGCACCGTCGACGCCGGATACCGGGGCGAGATCAAGGTGATGCTGATCAACCTCGACCCGAGCCAGCCGGTGGAGCTCCGGCGCGGTGACCGGGTGGCCCAGCTGGTGGTGCAGCGGTTCGAGCGTGCCCGGTTCGTCGAGGTCGACGTCCTCCCCTCCTCGGTGCGTGGGGAGGGGGGCTACGGTTCTACCGGAGGATTCGCCTCCCACGCGCGCACATCGGAGGATCAGTGAGGTTCGGCCGCAAGTCCCGCCCCGAGGCACCCGCCGACGGGACTCCCGACGACACCGCGGCCGACGCGGTGACGGGGTCCGAGGGGCAGCCGACCGCACCCGCCGGTCCCTACGACGCGGAGGACCTCGGCGACGACGGTGTCGAGCGGGTCGACCTCGGCTCGCTGCTGATCCCGCCGGTCCAGGGTGCCGAGCTGCGGATCCAGGTCGACGAGCGCACCCAGCAGGTGCAGGCGGTGCTGCTCGCAGGCGCCGACGGCGCGCTGGAGCTGCGCGCCTTCTCCGCGCCCCGCAACGGTGACCTGTGGAGCGAGGTCCGGCCCCAGCTGGCCGCCGACATGGCGCGCCGCGGTGGCACCGCGACCGAGCAGGAGGGCAGCTTCGGCACCGAGCTGTCGTGCCGACTGACCGTGCAGGGCTCCGACGGCCGGACGGGCGAGCAGCCGTCGCGCATCATCGGCATCAACGGCTCGCGGTGGATGCTGCGGGCGACCTTCCTCGGCAAGCCGGCGGTCGACGCCGAGACCGCGACCACGTGGGAGGAGACGCTGCGCGGGATCGCCGTACGCCGTGGCGACCACGCGATGCCGGTCGGCGACCCGCTCCCGGTCGTGCTGCCGGACCAGGCCCGCCGGGTGACGCCGCCCGGCGGCGCCGGGCCGTCCTGACATGGCCGGGGAGGGGCGGCTCCGCCGGGGCCTGCGGCGCTGGACGGCCAGCAGCGAGGAGATGCACGCCGAGGAGCTGCGGCGCGACCAGCGCGACCACGGCGAGGTCTCCATCGGCGAGGCCCCCGACCGGCAGCCGGTGACCGTCCGGGGCGTGCTGCGCACCGTCACCCTCCGGCCCCGCGGCGGCGTCCCCGCCCTCGAGGCCGAGCTCTTCGACGGCTCGGACGCGCTCACCCTGATCTTCCTGGGCCGTCGCCGGATCGTGGGCGTGGCGCCGGGACGGTCGTTGCGGGCCACCGGCCGGATCGGCCGGCACGAGGGGACCCGGCTGATGTACAACCCGCGCTACGAGCTGCTGCCCTGATGACCGACGAGCAGCAGCGGCGCCAGGACCCGCCCCCGACCGCCGACGTCGAGTCCGTCGAGCAGCTGGTCCGCGGCCAGCTGTCCAAGGCGCTCGGGGGACGGCGCGGCATGATCGAGGCCGCAGTCCCGACGCTGGTGTTCACCGTGCTCTGGATCACGACGCGCGACCTGCGCACCGCCCTGGTGGTGAGCGTGTCGGCCGCGCTGGTGCTGCTCGCCGTACGGCTGGTGCAGCGCTCGACCGTGCAGTTCGTCGTCAACGCGCTGTTCGGCATCGGCATCGGCTGGCTCTTCGTGGCGATGTCCGCCCGCGGCGGCGCCAGCGAGGACGAGCAGGCGCTCGCGTACTTCCTGCCCGGCATCCTCTACAACACCGGCTACGCCGTGCTGCTCTCGCTCACCTGCCTGATCGGCTGGCCGGTCGTCGGCTTCATGGTCGGCAGCGTCACCGGTGACCCGACCGCCTGGCACGAGGACAAGCAGGTGGTCCGGCTCTGCACCCGGCTCACGTGGCTGCTGGTGCTGCCCTGCATCGTGCGCGTCGCGGTGCAGGCGCCGATCTGGCTCAGCGGCCGTAGCGGCGCCCTCGACGCCGACGCCGCGGTGGCGGCCCTCGGGGTGCTCAAGATCGCGCTCGGCTGGCCGCTGCAGGTCGCCGCGCTCGCGGCGATGGTGTGGCTGCTGGCGCGCAACCACACCCCGGTCTCGGGCAGCAGTCCGGCTCCCTGACCCGGCGTCAGCCGCCGTGGTGCGAGGGGGCGAGGAGCCGCTCGAGCTCCTCCTCCTTGTCGGCGCTGACCACGAACAGCAGCTCGTCGCCGGACTCCACCGGCTGCTCGTGGTCGGGCGTGTAGACCTGCCCGTCGCGCAGGATGGTCACCAGCGCGCAGTTCTCGGGGAACGGGATCAGCCCCGAGGGCTTGCCGACGTACGGCGAGTCGTCGGGCAGCGTCAGCTCGACCAGGTTGGCGTTGCCCTGGCGGAACGTGAACAGCCGGACCAGGTCGCCGATCGTGACGGCCTCCTCGACCAGCGCCGACATGATCCGCGGGGTCGACACGTTGACGTCGACGCCCCAGGCCTCGCTGAAGAGCCACTCGTTGTTGGGGTGGTTGACCCGGCCGACCGTACGCGGCACGCCGAACTCGGTCTTGGCCAGCAGCGAGGTGACCAGGTTGGCCTTGTCGTCGCCGGTCGAGGCGATCACGACGTCGCACCGGTCGAGCTCGGCCTCCTCCAGCGAGGACAGCTCGCACGAGTCGGCGAGCAGCCACTCGGCGTCCGGGACCCGCTCGGGCCGGATGGCCGACGGGCTCTTGTCGATGAGCAGCACCTGGTGGCCGTTGGTGATCAGCTCGCGGGCGATCGAGCGACCGACTGCTCCCGCACCGGCGATGGCGACGCGCATGTCACTCCTCCTCGGGTCCGGCGTCGAAGGTGGAGTAGGCGTGCGAGGCGTTCTCCTCGCGCATCACCAGGTGGAGAAGGTCGCCCTCCTGGATCACGGTCTCGCGGGACGGGAGCATCCCCTCGCCGAGGCGGTCGATCCACGCGATGCGCGACCTCGTCTGGTCCTGGAAGGCGACGGTGCGCTGGCCGATCCAGGTCTCGGGCACCGGGACCTGGTCGACCCGGATGGTGCCCGAGGGGTCGCGGAAGTCGGGCTCGGCACCGGCGGGCAGCAGCCGGCGGAGCACCTGGTCGGCGGTCCACTTCACGGTCGCGACCGTCGTGATCCCCAGCCGCTGGTAGACCTCGGCGCGCCCGGGGTCGTAGATCCGGGCCACGACGTTCTCGATCCCGAAGGTCTCGCGGGCGACACGCGCGGCGATGATGTTGGAGTTGTCGCCGCTGGAGACCGCGCAGAAGCCGTCGGCGCGACGGATGCCCGCCTTCTGCAGGACCTCCTGGTCGAAGCCGTAGCCGGTGACCTTGTCACCGTTGAAGGAGGGGCCCAGCCGGCGGAACGAGTCGGGCTCGCTGTCGATGACCGAGACGGTGTGGTTGCGATCCTCGAGGCTGCGGGCCAACGTCGAGCCGACACGGCCACAACCCATGATCACGACGTGCACGCGCACACCGTATCCCAGTCGATACCTCCGTCCGCGCCGCCAGGGTCTAGCCTTGCCGCTCGTGGGTGTCGGCGACGTCTCCAAGCGGATCCTGCTCGGGCGCAAGCTGCGAAGCTCCCAGCTGGGTGAGACTCTGCTGCCCAAGCGGGTCGCGCTCCCGGTGTTCGCCAGCGACGCGCTGTCGTCGGTCGCGTACGCCCCGGACGAGATCTTCATCATGCTGGCGGTCGCCGGCGCGTCGACCTACGTCTGGTCGTGGAAGATCGGCATCGCGGTCGCCGTGGTGATGCTGACGGTGGTCGCGTCCTACCGGCAGACCGTGCACGCCTACCCGTCCGGTGGCGGCGACTACGAGGTGGCGACCGAAAACCTCGGCCGCAACGCGGGCATCACCGTCGCGAGCGCCCTGCTCGTCGACTACGTGATGACCGTGGCGGTGTCGATCTCCTCGGCGTCCCAGTACGCGGCCGGAGCGATCCCGTCGCTCATCGGCCACGAGGCGCTGGTGGCGGTGATCGCGGTGGCGGTGCTGACGGCGCTCAACCTGCGTGGCGTACGGGAGTCGGGCACCCTCTTCGCGGTGCCGACCTACCTCTTCATGTTCGCGATCCTGGGCATGTGCGGCCTCGGTCTGCTGCAGCTGCTGCTCGGCGACCTGCCGCAGGCGGAGAGCGCCCAGCTGCAGATCGAGCCGGCCACCGGCTGGGAGCAGCCGCTCTCCCAGGTGGCGCTGCTGTTCCTGCTGGCCCGCGCGTTCTCCTCCGGCTGTGCCGCGCTGACCGGCGTCGAGGCGATCTCCAACGGCGTCCCCGCGTTCCGCAGGCCCAAGAGCCGGAATGCCGCCACCACGCTGCTGATGCTCGGCCTGATCGCGATCTCGATGATGATGAGCGTGATCGTGCTGGCCAACCAGATGGGGATCCGGTTCGTCGACCCGCACGAGCTCGAGCGGCTCCGGACGGCCTCGGGCGGCGCGCTCCCGGCGGGCTACGAGCAGCACCCGGTGATCTCGCAGATCGCCGCCGGCGTCTTCGACCAGTTCCCTGCGGGCTTCTACTTCGTCGTCTCGGTGACCGGCATCATCCTGGTGCTGGCGGCC
>CAVRSW010000017.1:0-10243 GCA_963723945.1 uncultured Actinomycetota bacterium | reverse complement strand
GCAGGAAGAACGCGATCGGGTTGACGTCGGAACCGGCACCCCCGCGCGTGATCTCGGACCCCTGGAACTGGGTGGTGATGGTCAACGCGCTCGCCGAGAGCACCAGACCCAGGAGCATCGACCCGCTGTCGCCCATGAACAGCCGCGCTGGATGGAAGTTGTGGGGCATGAACCCCGCGCAGACGCCGGCGAGGGCGGCGCTCAGGAACGCCCCGGTGGTGGCCAGCGTGATCCCGTTGAGGTTGGCCAGCTGGTAGCTGAACACGAAGAACGCCGCGGCCCCGATCCCCACCACCCCGGCGGCCAGGCCGTCGAGGCCGTCGACGAAGTTGACCGCGTTGATGGTGCCGATGACGACCAGGGCCGTCAGCAAGGCCCCCTGGGCCTGGTCGATCGTGTACTGGTAACCGGTGGGTGTCGGGATGAAGATGAACTGGATGCCGGAGTAGATGAGGAAGGCGACGGCGATCACCTGGCCGCCCAGCTTGGTCAGGGCGTCCAGCTCGAACAGGTCGTCGAGCACCCCGACCCCGCACACCAGCCCGCCGGCCAGCAGCACCGCACCGGCGTCCGCGAAGCCGAACGGGTTCTGCGTCGACAGGAACGGCAGCTCGCGCGCCACGGCGTACGCCGCGACCAGGCCGCCGAGCATTGCGAGCCCGCCGAGGTAGGGGATCGGCTCGGCATGGACGTCCCGGTCGCGCACCTCGGCCACCGCGCCGGTGCGCAGCGCGATCTCGCGGGCCAGCACGGTCAGCAGGTAGGTGACCGCGGCGGCCACCAGGAAGACCAGGAGGTACTCGCGCACGGGTTCAGCCCTCGTCGGTCAGCGTCGCCCCGAGCGGTTCGAGCACGGCGTTGAGCTGCTCCAGCCCCAGCGCCCCGCGGCGCAGGATCCGTCCCTGGTCGCCGGTGACGTCGATGATCGTGGAGGCCTCTCCCCCGGTCACCGGGCCGGCGTCCACGATCACCGACACCTCGTCGCCGAGCATCTCCTCGGCGGCGTCGGCGTCCAGCGCCGCGGGCCGGCCGGTGAGGTTGGCCGAGCTGACCGCGAGCGGACCGGTGCGCTCGAGCACGGCCAGGGCGACGTCGTGGTCGGGCATCCGGATGGCGACCGTGCCGCGGGTGTCGCCGAGGTCCCACTGCAGCGACGGCTGCTGGCGGCAGACCAGCGTCAGCGGCCCGGGCCAGAACTCCTCGATCAGCGCGCGCGCGTAGCCGGGCAGGCCGGTCGCCAGAGCGTCGAGGGTGGTGGCGGCGCTGACCAGCACCGGCGGCGGCATCTCGCGGCCGCGGCCCTTGGCCTCGAGCAGGTCCGTGACCGCCTCGGGGTCGAACGCGTCGGCGGCGATCCCGTAGACGGTGTCGGTCGGGATGACGACCAGCTCGCCCCGCTGCACGGCCCGGGTGGCGGCGGCGACGGCAGCCTCGCGCTCGTCCTCGGATCCGGTGGGGAGGCGTTCGGCGTCGGTCACGGTGCTCATGCTCCTCTGGTTCGCTCGGCCTGCGCCCGCAATCTAACGGTAGGTGCGGCGCCGGCGGTCGCCGCGGGCTCCGGACTCGCTCACGGGTGCCAGCCGGGCCGTCACGTGGCGCGGACGCCCGGCCAGGTCCCGGTGGTCGCGGACCTCCTGGTAGCGGCCGGTGGCCACGAACAGGGCCGGGGCCGACTCCCCCTGCACGTCGGCGTGCTCGGCGCCCACCCGGCCGCCGGGCCGCAGCAGCACCGCGGCCCGCCGCGCCAGCACCCGCAGCGCGTCGAGACCGTCGTCGCCCGAGAACAGCGCGAGGTGGGGGTCGTGGTCGCGTGCCTCGGCCGCCACCGACTCCCACGCGTCGAGCGGGATGTACGGCGGGTTGCAGGTGACCACGTCGACGGTGCCGGCCAGGTCGTCGAACGCCGTCGCCATGTCGCCCAGCCGGAGGTCGACCCCGGTCCCGGCGAGGTTGCGCTCGGCCCAGGCGTACGCCGACGGGTCGAGCTCGACGGCATGGACCCGCGCGCCCGGCACCTCGTCGGCCACCGCCCGGGCGATGGCGCCGGAGCCGGTGCAGAGGTCCACCACCACCGGTTCGGTCAGCTCACGCGCCCGGTCGACGGCCCAGCCGGCCAGCAGCTCGGTCTCCGGGCGCGGGACGAACACCCCCGGCCCGACGACGAGCTCGACGTGGCGGAAGCCGGCGGTCCCGATCAGGTGCTGCAGCGGCTCCCGGGCCGCGCGCCGCGCCAGCAGCGCGTCGTACGCTGCCCGCTGCTCGGCGGTCACGTCGTC
The DNA here is from genome assembly GCA_963723945.1 of uncultured Actinomycetota bacterium. Taxonomy (GTDB): domain Bacteria; phylum Actinomycetota; class Actinomycetes; order Propionibacteriales; family Nocardioidaceae; genus Nocardioides. The sequence goes on along the minus strand of CAVRSW010000017.1, from coordinate 7,967 downwards.
CACCAGCGCGAGCCGGCCGAGCCCGGTCCCGAGCACGTGGGCCAGCAGCTCGTCGGCGTCACGCTCGGGCGAGGCGACCCCGGCGGCGCGCAGCCGCTCGGCCGCGTCGCGTCGCAGCAGCCGCAGGGTCACGACTCGAGGGCGGCCAGCCGGGCCTCGAGGTCGGCCTGGACGCAGGAGTCGAGGACCGGGCCCAGGTCGCCGTCGAGGACCTGGTCGAGATTGTGGGACTTGTAGCCGGTCCGGTGGTCGGAGATCCGGTTCTCGGGGAAGTTGTAGGTGCGGATCCGCTCCGAGCGGTCGACGGTCCGGACCTGGCTGCGCCGGGCCTCCCCTGCCGCGGCGTCCGCCTCGTCCTGGGCGGCCGCGAGCAGCCGCGAGCGCAGGATCCGCATCGCCTGCTCGCGGTTCTGCAGCTGGCTCTTCTCGTTCTGGCAGCTCACCACGATGCCGGTCGGCAGGTGGGTGATCCGCACGGCGGAGTCGGTGGTGTTGACGCTCTGCCCGCCCGGACCGCTGCTGCGGAAGACGTCGATGCGCAGGTCGTGGTCGTCGATGGTGACGTCGACCGGCTCGGCCTCAGGCAGCACCAGCACACCCGCCGCGCTGGTGTGGACCCGGCCCTGGGACTCGGTGACCGGCACCCGCTGCACCCGGTGGACGCCGCCCTCGAACTTCAGCAGGGCGTACGGCGCCTCGCCGGGCGCGCTGGCACCGCGAGCCTTCACCGCGACGGTGACGGACTTGTAGCCGCCGAGGTCGGACTCGGTGGCGTCGAGCACCTCCGTGGCCCAGCCGCGGCCCTCGGCGAAGCGCGTGTACATGCGGAGCAGGTCGCCCGCGAACAGCGCCGACTCCTCGCCGCCCTCGCCGGACTTCACCTCGAGGATCGCGTCCTTGGAGTCGGCCGGCTCTCGAGGGACCAGCAGGTGGCGCAGCCGCTCGGCGGCCACCTCGAGCCGCGCCTCCAACGAGGTCGCCTCCGCGGCGAAGTCGGGCTCGTCGGCCGCGAGCTCGCGCGCCGCCTCGAGGTCGCCGCCCAGCCCGCGCCACTCCTCCCAGGCCCGCACGACCGAGGAGACCTCGGCGTAGCGCTGGTTGAGTCGCTTCGCGAGGGTCTGGTCGGCGTGGGTCGCCGGGTCCGCCAGCTTCTGCTCGAGCTCGTGGCGCTCGGTGACGAGCGACTCGACGGCCTCGAACACGGTGTCTCCTCACAGTGCGGCGCGGAGGGCAGGGGCAGAAATGCACAGCACCGGCCACCCTGGGGTGACCGGTGCGGGCGAGCGGGCTACTTCTTGTTCTGGCCCGCCTGGGCGTAGCGCTTCTCGAACCGGGCGACGCGGCCGCCGGTGTCGAGGATCTTCTGCTTGCCCGTGTAGAACGGGTGGCACTGCGAGCACACGTCGGCGTGGATGACGCCCGCGGTGGCGGTGCTGCGCGTGGTGAACGTCGCGCCACAGGTGCAGGTGACCGTGGTCTCGACGTAGTCGGGGTGGATGTCCTTCTGCATGGTGTCCTCTCTCGTGGTCGCCGGGTCGTCGTGGGCAGCACGACGTGAACCGGAACCGGAACGTGGCATCAGTCTGCCACCCGTGACAACGATCGACGCAATCGCGGCATTCCCCTGGGCGTCAGTCCAGGAACGCGTCGGCGAGCAGCCGGCCGATCGCCCAGTCCTGCATCGCGACGCCGACCGACTTGAAGGTCGTACGCGGAGTCGGGGCGACGCCGTCGGTCAGGGCGACGCCGAGCTCGAGCAGGTCGTCGACACCGAGCACGCCGGCGTCGAGGGCGTGCCGCACCTCGCCGGCCTCCTCGAGGATCGCGCCCAGCTCGTCGACGACCACCAGCCCGTCGCCGAGCAGCTCGTCGGGCAGCTCGCGCATCGTGGGCCGGTAGGAGCCGATGGCGTTGACGTGGACCCGGGCGGGCAGTGCGTCGAGGGCGAACAGCGGCTCGGTGGCGGTGGTCGAGCAGCAGACGATCTCGGCGTCGCCGAGGGCCGACTCCAGGTCGGTCGTCGCGTCGACGTCGACACCCGGCAGCTCGTCGGCGAGCCGCGCGGCCAGGGCGTCGGCGCGGCCGCGGTCGCGGCCGACGAGCACCAGCTGTCCCAGGGGTCGTACGGCGTGGACCGCGCGGACCTGGTCGGCGGCCTGCGCCCCGGTGCCGACGACGACCAGTCGCCGGGCATCCGCCGGCGCCAGCAGGTCGGTCGCGACGCCGGACACCGCGCCGGTGCGGATCGTGGTCACCTCGGTGGCGTCGGCGACGAGCTGGTCGCTCCCCTCGACGTCGCTCCACACCACCGAGCCGAGGATCGCGGGCTCCCGGCCGGCGAAGTTGAGGCTCAGCAGCTTGAAGACGGCGGTGCCCGAGGGCCGGTGGTGGCACGCCATGTCGAGGAGCTGGCCGTCGCGCAGCGCGGTCCGGGTCGGCATCTCGAAGTGGCCCGCCGCCAGGTCGACGAACCCCTGGCGCACCGCCGCGACGGCGGCCACCATCGGGACCGCCTCGCGCACCTGCTCAGCACCGAGCGACACGACCGCCATCACGCCTCCTGGTCGAATCCCTTGCGGGTCATCTCGCCCCAGTCGTGCCGGGTCCCGCGCAGCGCCTCCACCAGCCCGCCGAGCCGCCAGAAGGCGTTGAGCTGGCGGTAGCCGAGGTTCTCCTCGACGGCGGCCCAGATCGCGCGGAGCAGGTCGGGCAGGCCCCGGTAGCGGCGGAACGAGAGCTCCTCGGCGAGCAGCGAGGCGAGCGTCACGAACACCGCGAACAGGATCGACGCGGTCAGCAGCAGCACCACGATCTCGGGGTTGACCAGGCCCTCGAACTGAGGGAACCACTGGTCGGTGAGCAGCAGCGCCATCAGCAGCGCGAACCACAGCAGTCCGAACACCTCCACGGCCGGGGCGATCAGCTCGAACAGGAAGAACCACGGCATCGTGACGGTGCCGATGACGCCGTACCGCGGGCGGAACATCATCGACTTGTGCCGCAGGAAGATCTCGGCGAGACCGCGGTGCCAGCGCCGGCGCTGCTTGCGCAGGACTGCGCGGGTCTCCGGCACCTCGGTCCAGGCGACCGGCTCCGGGACGAAGACCACCTGGCCCTCGCGTCCCTCGTCCCCGAGCAGCCGGTGGATCCGGACGACCAGCTCGGCGTCCTCCCCGATGCTGTTGACCGACATCCCCTCGACGGCCTGCAGCACGTCCTTGCGGAAGACGCCGAACGCGCCGGAGATGATCAGCAGCCCACCGAGCCGGGACCACCCGGAGCGGCCGATCAGGAACGCCCGGAGGTACTCCACCACGGCGATCCGGCTCAGCCACCGCCGCGGCATCCGCAGCGAGGTGACGCGACCCCGCTCGACGCGGGAGCCGTTGGCGACCCGCACGACGCCGCCGGCGGCGACGACCCGGCCCGGGTTGTCGGCGAAGGGGCGGGCCACGTTGAGCAGCGCCTGCGGGTCGAGCAGCGAGTCGGCGTCGACCATGCAGACGAGCTCCTTGCGGGAGTAGTTGATCCCCGCGTTGAGCGCGTCGGCCTTGCCGCCGTTGGACTTGGCGACCAGCGCCAGGTTGTGGGCGCCACGGCGGCTCACGTAGGTCTGCTCGATGACGCCCTTCATCGGGATGTGGCCGCTGGGCACGAGCGGCACCGGCGCCATGTCGAACTCGCGGATCAGCTTCTCGCGGGTGTCGTCGCCGGAGCCGTCGTCGATCACCACGACCTCGAAGTCGGGGTAGCGCAGCGAGATCATCGCCTGCACCGACTGCACGATGGTGGCCGACTCGTTGTACGCGGGCATCAGCACCGAGACGCCGCGCGAGTTGGGGTCGAGGAACCACTGGTCGTACCCGGCGTAGTCGAGGCGGCGGCGGTAGCCGGCCAGGTCGCTCATGGCCAGGGCCGTGAGCACGAGGAAGCTGAGGTTGATCAGGACCGAGTAGACGGCGATCCCGATCGTGAGCCAGAAGATGGTGCCCTGGAGGATCGTGTCGCTCACGCGGACACCGCCAGCGCGGAGAGCGCCAGCGCCTCGCGCGCGACCGGCGCGTCGCTCGAGCCCAGGATCGACTGGCCCGCGCCGCCGGCACGCCGCAGCGCACCCGCGGCGGTCCGCGCCACCTCGACGTCCTCGTCGCCGAGGCCGATCGCGAGCAGCATCATCCCGGAGGGCCCACCGATCTTGCCGGCAGCCTCCATGGCCGCCTGCCGGACGTCGCGCGCGGTCGCGCCCAGCTGGGCGGTCACCGCGATGATCGAGCTCGGCGACCCGAGCTCGCCCAAGGCCTGCAGCGCCGCGATCAGCAGCTCGTCGTCGTCCTCGATCAGGCAGACCTCCAGCGACGACACGGCGTCGATCTCGCCGACCAGGCCGACGGCCTCCGCCGCCAGCCGCCGCTCCCGGGCGGGGTTCTCGGACGTCGGGGCGCGGAGGTGCTCGACCATCACCGCGGCGGCGGGGCCGCCGATCTGGTCGACGGCGGCGAGGAAGTCGTGGCGCAGCCGCGGCTCGTCGGTCGCGGCCAGCAACATCTGCTCGATCACGTCGTGCTCGGGGAAGCTCGCGAGCGCCAGCATCGCGGTACGGCGGGCCGTGAAGTCGCGGTCGTGGAGCCCCGCCAGCACGTCGTCCTGCCGCTCGGGCAGCGCCAGCACCCCCAGCCGGTAGTAGCCACGGGCGCGCCGGACCGGCGACGGGCTGGTGGTGGAGTTGCGGGCCTGGTCGACCGACCCCCACGCCCGCAGCACCTCGCGCACCCGCTGCCGGGACTCGCCCCGCAGCTTCGGCACCAGCGCGAACGTGTCGTCCTCGATGGCCGAGCGCTCGTCCGCCGACAGCGACAGCAGCCGTTCGGTGGCGGCCTCGACCTCGTCGGGCTCACCGGCACCGAGCGTGAGCACGACCCGCCACAGCGGTGTCCGCAGCTCCCGGGTACGTCGCTCGTCGGCGTCAGCGTGCAGCCGGACCACGACCAGGGAGATGACGACGACGAGGCACCCGAGACCGACGGTCACAGCGGCCCAGTAGCCGATGTGACCGAGCGTCATCGCGAACGGGACAACAGTGCCTGCACCCGGGAGGCCAGCTCGCGCGGGCTGAACGGCTTGGTGATGTAGTCGTCGGCACCGGAGTCGAAGCCGGTCTCGACGTCGGACTCCTGTGCCCTCGCGGTCAGCAGGATCACCGGGAGGTCGGCGAGGTTGGGCTCCGCACGGATCGCGCGGATCGCGTCGAGGCCGGAGACGCCCGGCATCATGACGTCGAGGACCGCGAGGTCCGGCTTCTGCGCCATGCAGGCGTCGATGGCCGCGGCGCCGTCGCCCACGGCCACGATGTCGTGGCCCATCGTCGAGAGCTTGAACTCCACGAGCTCACGGATGTCGACGTCGTCGTCGGCAACAAGGATCCTGGCCACGGCTACTCCTCCTGGGGGGTCTGACGCAGCCTATCTGCCGGGGGGCCGACAGGTGCGTACTTGCGAGAGTTGGCTGGGTCAGGGCTCAGTCGCCCTGGCTGCCCGGGGTCGTCTTCTGCACCTGCATCAGGAACTCGATGTTGGTCTGCGACTTCTTCAACCGCTCCAGCAGCAGCTCGAGCGCCTGCTGGCCGTCGAGGGCCGCCAGCAGCCGGCGCAGCTTCCAGACGATCGCCATCTCGTCCTTCGACATCAGCAGCTCCTCACGGCGGGTGCCGGACTGCACGGCGTCGATGGCCGGGAACAGGCGCTTGTCGGCGAAGTCGCGGCGGAGCCGGATCTCCATGTTGCCGGTGCCCTTGAACTCCTCGAAGATCACCTCGTCCATCTTCGATCCGCTCTCGATGAGGGCGGTCGCGAGGATGGTCAGCGAGCCGCCGTTCTCGATGTTGCGCGCGGCGCCGAAGAACCGCTTCGGCGGGTAGAGCGCCGCGGAGTCGACGCCACCGGAGAGGATCCGGCCGCTGGCCGGGGCGGCCAGGTTGTACGCGCGGCCGAGCCGGGTGATGCCGTCGAGCAGGACGACGACGTCGTGGCCGAGCTCCACCAGCCGCTTGGCGCGCTCGATGGCGAGCTCGGCGACGGTGGTGTGGTCACTGGCCGGGCGGTCGAAGGTCGAGGAGATGACCTCGCCCTTGACCGAGCGCTCGAAGTCGGTGACCTCCTCGGGCCGCTCGTCGACGAGGACGACCATCAGGTGGCACTCGGGGTTGTTGGTGGTGATCGAGTTTGCGATCGACTGCATGATCATCGTCTTGCCGGCCTTGGAGGGCGACACGATCAGGCCACGCTGGCCCTTGCCGATCGGGGAGGCGAGGTCGATGACGCGGCCGATCAGGTTGGTCGGCTCGGTCTCCAGGCGCAGCCGCTCGCTCGGGTAGAGCGGGGTGAGCTTGGCGAACTCGACCCGGGTCCGGGCAGCCTCGGGGTCGGCACCGTTGACGCTGTCGATGCGGACCATCGGGTTGAACTTCTCCTTGCGCTCGCCCTCCCGGGGCTGGCGCACCTGGCCGACGACGGCGTCGCCGCGACGGAGGCCGAATCTCCGCACCATCGACAGCGAGAGGTAGACGTCCTCGGAGCCCGGCAGGTAGCCGCTGGTCCGGACGAACGCGTAGTTGTCGAGCACGTCGAGGATGCCGGCCGCGGGGAGCAGCACGTCGTCGTCGAGGACGGTGGTGTCGGGCTCGTTGCGCTGCCCGCTGCCGCTGCTGGTGGTCGGGCGGCCGCGGTCGCGGCCGCGACGACGCCGGCTGCTGCGGCTGTTGCCGGAGCGGTCGTCCTGGCGTTGGGACTGGTCCTGGCGGGACTGGGTCCTGTCCCCCTGGCCGTCGCTCTGACCGTCCTTCTTCTGGCCGTCGCCCTTCTGGCCGTCGCTCTTGTTGTGGTGCTGCTGGCTCTGCTGCCGGTCGCGGTCACGGCCGCCCTGGTGGTGCTGGCCGTCCTGGCTCCGGTCGTCGTGGCCCCGGTCGTCGTGGCCCCGGTCGTCGTGGCCCCGGTCGTCGGAGCGCTGCTCGGGACGCTGGTCCTCACGGGAGGCACGGTCCCGGTCGGGCTGCTGGTCACGCTGGTCACGTGCCTTGCTGCTGCCCCCGGTCTGCCCGGCGGCACGGCTCGACGAGCCGGACCTGCCGGACTTGCCAGCAGACTGGCCACCCGACTGGCCACCCGACTGGCCACCCGACTGGGCGGCCTTGATCGCGCTGACCAGCTCGGCCTTCTTCATCGAGCCGGCACCGGAGATGCCCAGGCCGCCGGCCATCGACTTCAGGTCTGCGATCAGCATCGAGTTGAGTCCACCACTGCGCTTCTTCGGTGCGGACGCGCCGGTCTCCGGAGCGGTCGTGGTGGAGTCGAGGGTCTCGGTCACGTGAGGTCCTTCCCACGTATCAGAGCCGATCCGCGGACGGATCAGGCTGCGGTCAGACTTCCTCGGTGTCGCCCGACGTGGCTCTGGGAGCGCATCGGTGCGGGCACGGCGGGCCGTGCCGGGCGAGGAAGGGTCACACCCGCGGGCGACTGGAGGTCTGTGACGAGATGTCAGGGACTGCCAGAAGTCCGTGGCAGGTGTACGCCGAGACAGTCGGCGCAGCCTCAGGGTAGCACCGCGGTCGGCAGACGTGGCACGAACCACGTCCCCGCGCGTCAGCCGACCCTTCTGGTGGTCGCTTCGCGGTCGCGCGCACCCTCACCGCTCCGCACACCCCACCCGCTCGGCGCGCTCCCCGCTCAGACGACGGTCCCCATCGTCTCTTCGCGGTCGCGCGCACCCTCACCGCTCCGCACACCCCACCCGCTCGGCGCGCTCCCCGCTCAGACGACGGTCCCCATGGTCGCTTCGCGGTCGCGCGCACCCTCACCGCTCCGCACACACCCCACCCGCTCGGCGCGCTCCCCGCTCAGACGACGGTCACACCGTCGCGGTCGAGGTCGAGGGGGCGGGCCTGCCAGCCCTCCGGCGCCTGCCCGACCAGCGCG